>ONMV01000011.1 GCA_900319005.1 uncultured Bacteroidales bacterium | reverse complement strand
GGGTCGGTTTCTTTGAGCCAGTTGGATACACCAGATCCGAAAAGACTGAAAGCAAGTTGGAGTTGGGGAGACAATCCTGACATGACAGGTATTGATCACTCAATCATTAAAATCTACAATGCTTCTAATGATGGCTTGGCTCACACTTCCGGCAATATTGCCAATAATGTAACCACCTATGAAGTTCCTGCTAATGCATTAACACCTTGTACAGAGTATTACGCAACAATCACAACTATAAAAGATAATAATACGACCACCTACTGTGATGGAGTAGAACATGGTAAGTCGGTGACGAATGTTAGTACAATAGGTTATACCTATACAAATAGTTCAACTCATGTAAATCTGGTCGCAGATCTGCCGGCTAGTACTTGTGCGAATGGAGGTGCTGATGTTGATATACAATTTACTGCTGCTGCAGGCTATCGCCTTCCGACAACGGACGAGGAGATAGAAGCCAATGTTAGTGTAACAAATGCAGGCGAAAAAGATGAAGATTGGTTCTGCAGTGTTGCAAACAATGTTCTGACAATTAGTCTTAGTCCAAGCAAAGCGACCGGTACTATTGATATTAAGGTGGACGGTATCGTAACTATTGTTCCTGAAATCACCGTTTCTACCAATGAGATTGATTTTGACGAGGTTAAGAAAGGCGCTCCGACCAGTACTACATTTACGGTTGAAGGAGCCCACTTATCCAACAATATTACACTTTCTAGTGATGAAGAGGCCTTTATGCTCAGCAGTTATAGTTTGACGCAAGAAGGTGGTTCGGTTGAATTGACAACAATTACCCTTACTGCAAATACAACCACAGCTGGTGATTACGCAGGAACGATTACTATCTCCGATGGTAATGATGGCGCAACGGATAAGACTATTGATGTTTATTTAACGGTTCTTGAGACCTATACGGTTAATTGGTTTGTGAACGGAACGAAAGTTCATGAGCAGACAGATGTGGCTAATACGGATTATGATGAAGTTCCGAGCGATTTCTCGGCTTTCACGGATTGCGAGGATCTGACCTTTGTTGGTTGGAAAGAAGGAGCAATTGATGGTGGTTCTACTATTTCCGCTCCGAGCCTTGCAAATATAGGTTCTGCTATTTCGGCTGCCAACAAAGATTACTATGCAGTCTTTGCAGAAGGAACTCCGGGTGGTACAAATGAGTTGTTGAATGAAACGTTTACAAACGAACGTACGTCTGACAACAATACGGCCTTGACTTCCCTTGATAATTTCACAATCACCGGTAAAGTATATGAAGGAGCATATAGTACAATAAAATTCGGTTCTTCGAATGACAGAGGTTCTATTACTTCTAAGGAGTTGGATTTGTCAGATGCCTTTACAGTTCAACTTTCTGCAAAGCAATTTGGAAGTGACGCAACAGTAATTTACGTTAGAGTTGGTGATGATACTCGAAATATATCCACAACAGATTCTCTTACATCAGAATTCAAGACATTTACTTTCCAATTCGAAGGAACTGAAGAAACAACGATCACTATTGGAGAGAGTGGAAAACGTGGTTACATTGACGATGTAGTTGTCACTCAGAAAGTTGCCCCCATTTGGACGAAGTGGTACACTACTTGCCCGCACGCTTATATTGTAGCTTTAAGTCCTGCGACAAATGGAAACGGTACAATCTCTTTTGCCAAGAATGCTTCGGCAATTACGGAGATTGAGACGACGGGTGAAAATGATGTTACGGTAGATGTAGTAGCAGCTCCGGCAACGGGTTATGAGTTAACCGGTGTTGCATTGAGCGGAATAGGCGGCGCAAGTTACAGCGCAGGAGTCATCACTCTTCCTGCTAACACCGAAGGAACGCTGACGGCAACCGCTACCTTCAGCAAAGCTAACTATGCCGTTACTTACACCGCTCCGTCGAACGGAACTTATACCGTTAAGGTGGGTGACGCGGCGGCAGTTAGTACCAATACAACTGCACAATACGAGCAAACGATCACATTGGCAGTTGCATCCGTAACGGAAGGCTACCAGTTCATCGGATGGACAGTAACGAAGACCGTAGGTGGCGAGGCTATCGCTGTTGACGGAAACAACCAATTCACAATGCCGGCTGAGGCTGTAACGGTTGCTGCTATCTTCCAAGAGATTCCGGCTGTAGCTTATACAGTAACCTTTAATGCAGGCAGCAATGGCGCGTTGAACTGCGATGCATGTACAGAGAGCGCACTGGAAGAAGAGAGCGCAGGTGCAGGTGTAACCTTGCCTTCTTGTACCGCCGAAACAGGTTATGCATTCTTAGGTTGGACAGCTACCGAGAATAAAACAACGGTAGATGAAGGTTTAACAGCCGATGCATTGTATCGTCCGGAAGAAAACATTACGCTTTACGCGGTTTACAAACAGCTGAAGGCGGTTACGCTGATGAAACGTGATAATTCCGGCACAGATGTAGTTCTCTATGAGAATGTAGCAACCGGTAAGGTAGAACTCCCTGCACGTACGTGTAAGAATAATGATTATACCTTTGCAGGTTGGAGCACGACTTATTACTCCACCGAGCAGGAAGATGCAGATGCAGTTATCTTTGCAACAGGCGAATATACGCCTATGGGCAATATAACGCTGTATCCGGTATTCTCGCGTAGTTCAGAGAGTTACGTTTGGACGAAGATTACAGATCTTAGTACAGTCACCGAAGGCACTTATGCGCTTGTATCAACAGATAATTATGCTTTCAATGGTACGATTAGTAGTGGTCACGGACAGAAGACTGCAACTGCCTTTGCGTTCACCGAAGGAGTAGCTGAAGAGGCTCCGGATGGAACTTGTATTCTTGAATTCCAAGCAGTAACCGAAGAAGAAGTTGTAGTCGGCTACAAGATGTATAACGCAACCTATGGTTATTTGTATGCATCGGCTGCTTCTTCCGGTAAATTAGCATGGAAAAATAGCGAAGAAAGTTATTGGAAAGAAGGTAGCGGAGATTGGTTATATAATGCAAACTCGGCGCATCTGCGAGTTTATGATAATACGTTCAGAACGTATTCCGGTAGCAACAATAATGCTTTGGCTATGGCTAAAAAGACTACGGTTCTGCACTCGCTCTATCTTGCCGCTCCGGCAAATGTAGTTGCAGCTCCGACCTTTGATCCGGTAGCAGGTGCATATTACGGCGCGCAGAATGTAACAATCAGTAGCGAGACAAATGATGTAACCATCTATTATACCGAAGATGGATCTGTTCCGAGCAATGAAAGCACAGAATTTACTGGTGCCTTCTCCGTAAGCAGCAGCAAGACCATAAAGGCTATTGCTATTGACGAGGATGGTTATAGCAGTCCTGTAGCGGAGGCAGCCTACACTATCTATCCGGTTTATAACTCGATTGCCGCTTATCAGGCAGCCAATGCTCAAGAGGCAGCAACGGCACGCGTGATTATTAATAAAGAAAGCGCAAACGCGATTGTAATAGGTGTTACAGGTTCTTATTCCTACATTCAAGACGGTACAGCAGCGATGGTTATCAAGCGTCCAAACGCAAATGATCCTTGGGCTGTTGGTTCTGAATTGGATGGATATGTACAAGGTACACGCTCTACATACTATGGTCTTCCGATGATTACGGTAGCTGATGTAGAGAACGTAGCTACTTCGGAAGGTACATTGCCAACAGTACAAGCTGTCAACAACTTGGATTTCGCAGGTGCATGGAGCAGTTACGCAGGTAACTTAATTAAGGTATCTAATGTTTACTTCCAAGCACAAGCAACATCTAGCGATAAAGTAGCATTGCAAGATGGTTCTGCAAATAGCGGTCAATTGTACGACGCAATTCACTTCTTGGGTTCTGCTAATCTGCCGTTGACAGCAACAGCTTGTGATGTAACGGGTATTTTGGTGGCTCGCACAGAGAATGAGGTAACAACCCATTATATTGCTCCGACTGCTCTTACGGATATTTCGACTAAGGGCGCAGTAGCTCAACTGAATGTATCGCCGGTAGGAGGCGCAGATGCTGAGCATGCAGTGGGTATTGCTCCGGGCGGACAAGTAACAGTTACTCCGGTGGAAGGTTTCGCAACCACTTTGAATGGCGAAGCTATTGACGCTATTTCTACGGTAGATGTAACCGGACCGATTTCGATCACGGTAAGCGCTTCGCGTCAGTTCTACACAGACAATAATCAGCTGTACTATTATGAAGTAGATGAGTCTTATATGCCTGTTACGGTTACTCAGCCGGCGAATGCAGGCGGTAGCACGATCAGCGCAGACAAGACCTCCGCTCAAGAGAATGATGTTGTAACATTGAGCCGTAACGTGGCAGACCACTATCATTTCAATGGTTGGAATGTATATAAGACAGGCGATGCAGAAACAACAGTTACTGTGACCAACAACCAGTTCTATATGCCGGCTTATGCTGTAACGGTTGAAGCGGATATAGAGGAAGACGCATATGCAACGGTTGTCTTTGACGGTGGCGATGCTACGGGTACAGCTCCAGCAAGCGAGAAGAAATACGTGGGTCAGGAAGTGACGATGCCGAACAAGGGCGCGTTAGTGAAAGCAGACCACGTTCTGGCAAGCTGGACGTACAACGAAGCGGAATATGCAGTTGGTGACACTTACGAGATCCAAGCCGATGACGCCGCTATAGGTGGTAAGGAAATCACTTTCACCGCTAACTGGACTCCGTATCCGTGGGCAAATGGCGGCGACTGGATGTTGGTAACCGATGCAGCAGAAGTAACCGCAGGTAGCTATGTGATCATCGCGGCGGCTGCAAGCAATGTGGCTATAAGCAATACGCAGAACAACAATAACCGCGCTCAGCAGTCGATTAGCAAGAATGATCATAGACTGACTTACACAACAGCTCCGGCTATCTTTGAGGTTCGCGCAGGTAACATAGAAAATACGCTGGCGTTCTACGATGTAGTGAACGAAGGTTATATCTATGCGGCAGGTGGTGGTAAGGGCAATAACCATCTGAAAACAGAGACAACATTAAGCAACAATAGTTCTTGGATTATTGAAGATATCACAAGTGCAGGTGTTGCAGAGGTTGAGGCTCAAGGAACAAATACCAATAATAAGTTACAACATAATAGCAGTAGTTCTCTCTTCTCTTGCTACAATGATTATTCTCAATCATCTATTGCTCTCTACAAGTACTACGCTCCGGTTCCGAAGGTAACTTACGACAAGAACACAGAGGATGAGGTAACGAATATGCCGAACCCGAGTGTACAGCGTGCAGAGAACAACAAGGCTGTCATTGCTGCAGGTCCGAGCCGTACGGGTTATACGTTCGAAGGATGGAAGAATGGCAATACTACTTATACGGTAGGTGAAGAATATACCTTCACAGAGGATATTACGCTCTACGCACAATGGGCAGCACTGCCGTCATTCCACGTAACCTACAACACCAGCGGTTCACAAGGTACTACGCCGACGGATGCAACCGATTACTATGAGGGCGATGAGGTTACTCTGGCTTCGGCAAGTGGCTTGAGCAACGCAGGTTACTTCTTCGACCAGTGGGTAGCTACTTATGTGGATAATAACAGCGAAACGCAGACTTTGGTTATCGAGGATGGTAAGTTCACAATGCCGGCATTCAATGTAACGGTTACCGCTACTTGGGCTCGTAAGTCCAGCGATAAGTGGATCAAGGTAACAGCTACGAGCCAATTGGCAGCCGATAAGGAATATATCATCGTCAATACCGATGCTACATACGCAGTAGGCGCACAAGGCAGCAACAACCGTACTGCGGCTGCCATCGAGGAGAACAATGGTATATTGACCATCTCTGATGCCGTAGCTAAATTCACATTGGGCATTCCGGAGGCTGGCAAATATACGTTCGAGAACGGAGGAAAATACCTCTATGCATCCAGCGATACAAAGAACTATCTACACGAACGAGCAGAGAATAGTGACGCTAATGGTATATGGACAATTAACATCGGTGAAGAAGGAGCAGCAACAGTTACTGCTACCGGAACAAACACGCGTAACATAATGCGTTATAATCCGAATAATGGTAGCCCGGTATTCTCTTGCTATGCAAGCAGTTCGAGTGTACAGAACCCTGTCGTTCTTTACTACAAGGCTCCGAAGATTGAGATTAACGATAGTGAGAGCGTGAATGTATCTGATGCAGCAGGCTCTGACATCGTTATCCACGAAGGTGGTATACTGACAGTAGATGCCTCAGCTTCTATCGGCGACTTGACCGTTGAGGCAGGTGGACAGGTTGTTTTGGATGCAAACAAACTGACAGTGGTTGGTACGTTCACTATCGAGACGACGATGGCAAGCGGTAAGTCCGGTCAGTTGAACGGTGCAACGGCATCGAACTTCGAGGCACAAGAAGATGCTTATATCGACATTACGCTCGGTGACAACGGTAATCCGGAGAAATGGCACGCGTTCACCGTTCCGTTCCCGGTTGATGCAATCAACGGTATCTATGACCTCGACGGCAACAAGTTAGTGAACGAAGTGAACTACGCCATCATGGATTACCACGGAGACATCCGTGCAACAGGTAATTACGGTTGGAAGAAGTTCCGCGGCGTATTGGTACCGGGTACATTCTACCTCATGACCGTTGACGGTTTGCGCACGACCTACCGCTTCAAGAAGACGGCTAACGGTGCTATCGTAGCCGGCAACACGAAAGCGTTGTATGAATATGCAAGCTCGACCGGCGGCAATGACAATGGTTGGAACGGTGTGGGTAACCCGACGCTGATGTACGGTCAAGTGGCTTACAAAGCGCAAGTGCTTAATCCAGCAAGTTATACCTACGAGGCATTTAATGAGAATGAGACAAACTTCATAGTAGGTACTCCGTTCTTCATCCAAGCTACTGAAGATGGCACTATGACGTTCGCTGCAGCCAGTGGAAGTGCAAATTACGCTCCGGCTCGTCAGGCAGCGAAGGAGATCAAGGATGTCAAAGTGACCTTCGGCAACGAAGAATACACCGACAAACTCTATATCTCGGCTTCCGAGGATGCGCTCAACGAGTACGAGACCGGTAAAGATCTCGCGAAGATGACGATGACCTCGACTCCGAAGGTAGCACAGATCTTCGGCAAGGCATACAACACTAAGCTCTGTATGGTTTACGCTCCGATGGCAAACGACCAGGCTGTTTATGACCTGACGCTCTACGCACCGAAGGCAGGCGAGTACACCATCGCCGCTCCGGCAATGGAGAATGCCGACCTGTATCTGACCTACGAGGGTGCGATCATCTGGGATCTCTCGATGGGCGAGTACATCAATGAGTTCGCAAAAGGCAACAACGAAGGTTACGGTCTGCTGCTGCAAGCGAAGATGCCGATGACGCCGACGGGAGTGGACGAAGTACAAAGTGACAAAGGACAATGTACCAAGGTGATTATTGACGAGCACGTATATATCCTCCGCGGCGGACAGATGTACGACGTGACCGGCAAATGGGAGGGGGATAGAGGGGGATTCGAAATTACGTTCGCACTAACGTGCAAATAACAACTTTTTACCGCTAAAACTCCACTTTATGCGAGCATAATGAATTTTTATCGTTAAAAATTTGTATATTTCAAATAAGTAACTTCGACCAACTACCCTAAAGGGACCCTTCGAAATTACGTTCGCACTAACGTGCAAATAACAACTTTTTACTGCTAAAACTCCACTTTATGCAAGCATAATGAATTTTTATCGCTAAAAATTTGTATATTTGATTATTTTGTAGTAACTTTGCAGCCGAATTAAAAATTTGCTATGAGTCCAATATTCCTTAAAGAGAAAGGGTACGCATTTAAAATATATTCCAATGAGGAAGAAAGAATGCATATTCATATAATTAAGGAAGACAAAGAAGCGAAGATTTGGTTAGAACCCAAAGTAGAAATAGCCTACAAAGGTAACTTTAGCCAACATGAGATTAACAAAATCCAAAGCATAGTAGAACTTTATGCAGAATACTTTAAAAAACAATATCAACTCCACATTGGCGGACGTATTGATGATTAACGATCGTGGAATAATGCTCTCTGTTCAAGGAGAGGATTACTTCCTATCGTACAATCGTGTGCCGTGGATGAGAGATGCAACCATCAATGAAGTATTGGATGTTCGAATGAGCGGCAACAATGCGATTGAATGGCCGAAGTTAGACGTGGATTTGGAAATAGAATCTCTGCGTCATCCTGAGCGCTATCCATTGCTGATTAAGCGCAATGAGTTGGACTATGTAGCAAATGTATAATTAGAATATCACGATTATGAAAAAATATACTTACATACAACCAAAAATGACCGTGCAGCCAGTGCTGGCGGATATGAGCGTAATGCTCCTGAATTCTAACTCAGCTCCGGAAGCGGGAACAGCTCCTAAGAGGAGAATGGACGTCAATCCCGTCATCCAAAACAGCGACTCCACGAAGGTGTTCTAAGGAATGAAGGAATGAACGAGTGAAGGAGTTAGGGAATTAGAGATAAATGGAGCGTTTCGGCGCTCCGTTTGTTGTTTTTCCATAAAAATGTAAGAAAAACTCAAAAAACATTCACAAAATTTGCGAATATCAAAAATTTGTAGTACCTTTGCACAAAATTTACAAATAGTATGGACGTACAGTTCCTAAAAGATTACCTCAGTGACTTGTATTATACCGGCAAGACAAACGATAAACAACATCGCTATCAACCGGAAGTAGTACGGAAATATGTGCGAGTAGTAGGAATATTAGATGCCGTAAGCAGGATGGAGGATTTATTCCGCTTTAACTCGTTAAATTTTGAGGCAATAGGAAATGAAGAGTATTCTGTGCGTATCGACTATCATTATCGTTTAATCTTCCAAATGGACTCCAAGCCGGGAGAAACTGTGCTAACTATTTGTAAATTAGAAGACATTACTAACCATTATAAAGCATAAGTCATGGCAACGTTAGGTTATTCTTTTTATCCGGTACATCCGGGAGAAATAATTAAAGAAGAGATGGAAGCACGTCATATCTCGCAACGTGAGTTTGCGCGTCAAGTAGATATGTCGTATACGGTTCTGAATGAATTGCTGAACGGTAAACGTCCGCTATCACCGACAAATGCGCTTATGTTTGAAGCGGCATTGGATATTCCGGCAGATGCGTTGATGAGTATCCAAACGAAATATACCATGCAAACAGCACGTCAAGACCGCAAGTTATTGACATGGTTAGCTAAAATCCCGCGCGTAGCAGCAATGCTGTGAGTATTTTTTTCCATAAAATAATTTCCATAGAATGGAAAAATATTTGCGTATGTCAGAAAAAAGCAGTACTTTTGCAGCATTAACAATAAAAACAACAATTAAAACACTACACGAATGTATATCCACTTTAACGCGATGCGCAGCATGGGCAAGAAAGCAGTGTCGCTGATTATGATGCTCACGCTTGGACTAACAAACGCATGGGGCGAAACAGAGACTAAAACAGAAGGCTTCCAAACAGCATCTACAGGTTCCTATGGTATTCCAACCATAAGAAATTTAAATACAACCGAAAGCGATTGTAACATTGGATGGGAGATATATTATGGTAATATTATATCAAACGCAAGCGCAATCAACGGGAAATCATGCCTGATAAGATGGTATAAAAATGAGGCATCTAAATTTGGTCACGCACGAACTACTACACCCATAAAAGGACTGACGAATATCACATTCAAAGCAAAAAACACTGCGAGCATCATTTATATGAACGTATCCTACTCTACGGATGGTACAAAATGGACGACGTGGAGCAACGGGGCGCTTTCTTCTAACGGAAATGATTGGACTCCGTTTACAAATCAGGTGAGTATATTTTTAAGCACAACTCCCTATTATTTTTCATACGACATTCCGAATTCTTCGCCGAACACCGATTACTATATCAGAATCATGCTATCGAAGGCTGGCGCTTCCAGTAGTGACGAAGATCTGATCATCGATGATGTAGTTTTCACGTACACGAAGAGTGGAGAAGCGACGATAACTGACGGAGAGACGATGAATATTGATGAGCCTACAGAGATGGAGAGTCTGACCATCGAAGCAGGCGGAACCATAGGAGGAGAGGCTGAGCTGACAGTCAAAGATCTGACGATCAAGAGCGCTTTAGGCTCAGCTTCCGGATCTGGAGACAGCAACGGCAAATGCGCCGAGATCACCAACCCTCATATCACCACCACCGGAGATGTATTCTTTGAATTGGAGTTAACTCCCGCCGAACAGGCTTCGTACGGATGGTACGCTTTCTCTGTTCCTTTTGAGGTGAGTGCCACCGACGGCGTTTATTTCCAGGACTCCAAACTGGCTCTCGAAACGGGCTATACGATTATGGCTTACCACGGAGACATCCGTGCGCAAGGGCAATACGCTTGGAAGAAACATAGCGGCGTACTGCAACCCGGTGTGCTCTATATCATCTCCGTTGGAGACACCGATTATAAGACACTGCGATTTAAGAAACAAGCCGAAGCCGCGCTCTATAACGACGTGGTCAACGGTTCGAGTCAGATGACGACGCAGGAGTTTCCTTCTACGAACCCGGATCATGCCGGTTGGAACGGATTGGGTAATCCCTATTTAGGCAAATCGCATATAGGTTCTTTGGATTTGCAATTCCTTGACCACGAAGCTAACGCATTCAAACTGCGCGCCAGCGATGACGTGAAGCTGATGTTGGGCAGCGCGTTCTTCTACCAATCGGACGGAAGCGCTATCACTGTCACGAGAGATGACATCGGCAGCATAGCGCTGGCGCCCGCGCGCGCTTTAAGCGCGATGGAGCAGAAGACGTATGTTGTGCGGTTAATGAACGAAGCCGGAGAAGAAGAGGACCGACTCTTTCTGCGCGCCGGCGAGGAGGATAGTGACAGTTACGAGATCGGGCGCGATGTAGCGAAGATGAGTATGGGCGATGCGCGATGTGCGCAGATATGGGTTCCGGCTTATGGTACGCAGTTATGCGCGGCGGCTTTCCCATTAGTGAACGGTCAGGCCACTTACCCGCTTACGTTTCGTGCTCCCGCAGCAGGCCGATACTTGATTGCAATGCAGGCAGCAAGCGAAGCGGATGTCTTCCTGACGCACGAGGGAAAGATCATCTGTAACCTCAACGAGAGCCCCTACGAAATCGAGTTGGCACAAGGTACAACCGAAGGATACGGCCTGCTGCTGCAAGCGAAGATGCCGACAGGAGTGGACGAAGTACAAAGTGACAAAGTACAATGTACCAAGGTGATTATTGACGGACATGTATATATCCTCCGGGACGGACGGATGTACGATGTGACGGGAAGGATGAAATAGTTTAGGGTTTAGGATTTAGGATTTAGAGAAATGAAAGAGTTAAAGAGATATATAACGCCGGAAATGAAGATGGACGTAATGACTGCCGAAAGAGTCATGACGCCCATCGCATTAGCGGGTTCTTCCACCGGACCCAAAGTAGGAAACGAGGCTCCGAAGAAGAGAGTTTTTTAGAGTTGGGACAGTTCGAGCGCAGCCAGAATAAGAGGTGCCACTCCTTTGGGGTCATCCTCACGGATACGCTCGTTCACATAATAGGAATAGGTGCCATCCCGATAGGGATTACCGCCCAAACCCGCTACCGCACAACAATCGATCAGCGAAAGAGTACCATCTTCATTAGTGCGCAGTTTATAGGTCTTGAGGCCGTCCATGACTTGGATGGCTTCATTTTTATACTCCTCGGGCAGGATGCCGAGCCGTACGCCTTTCGCCATCGCAAAGCAGTACATCGCGGAGCAAGTGGATTCCAAGTAATTGCCTTCTTCTCCGGCACGGTCGGGCACTTGATACCATAGATGGGTCTCGGGATCCTGCACAGTCAGCAGGGCTCCCATGACGCGGTTGAGGATAGCCTCCAACGCCGGACGTTCGGGTTGGTCCGCCGGCATCAGTTCGAGCACATCGCATAGCGCCATGACATACCATCCTTCCGCGCGTCCCCATGTCTCAGGACTGCAACCGGTAATGGAGTCACTCCACCCCATCTGGCGGCTCTGGTCCCAACCGTGATGGTTGAGTCCGTTCGCCTTGAGCGTGTGCTTATCGACCACGAGGAACTGGTTAGCTATATCCGACCAAGCTTCGGGTTCGGGTTTCCACGCCGCATAGCGGGCATAGAAAGTAGTGCCGGTAAAGAGTCCGTCAAGCCACATCTGGTGGGGATAAATCTGCTTATGCCAGAACCCGCCTTCCTCCGTACGGGGCTGCTCGCGCAGCTGGTCACGCAGCGTCTCGATAGCGATGCTGTATCGGGGTTGTGGATTGATGGCATTGAGCATGATAAGGAAATTACCGCCCTGGATGCGATCCATGTTATAGAGGCTTTGCTTATAGGTGAGAATCGAACCATCTTCGCCGATGAAGAGGTCGGCAAACCGCTGCACATGGTTGAGATAAGCCGTGTCGCCCGTACGCGCATATAACTCAAGGAACGCGCGCGCCATGAGTGTCGGCGTGTACTCCCATTTGGGTTTGGGGGCTCCATCGCAGGTCCACATCTCGGGGTTATGCTTCATCTCGGACAGCGCAACCGACTCCGCCGTTTGCAGGTAGGGGTTACTTTCAGTACATGCAGTCATCAGAAAGACTGCCAAAACCAATAAAAGGATAATTCGTTTCATATGTAATATAATTTGTGTGCAAAATTACAGAAAAAAAATGACATACGCAAAAAAAGACCTCAAAAATTTGCACAATTCAAAAAAAAGCAGTAATTTTGCAGTCCATTTTGGGGCTATCTGGTTTTGACAGCAGGTAGAATGGTTGTGTAAGCACGCCGAGCAATGAAGCAACGCTCGTTAATATCGCTTCAAAATATAACTGGCAACTATGAGTATGCTCTCGCTGCCTAATCGAAGTATAGTAGATTAGCCTTATTTCGGGTGCAAGGCGCCTGAACGAGACATCGCTCCAAGCCGAGTCTGTGGGCTCAATGGATATAGCGGTGCGGAAATTCACAGAATAGAGATCGCAGGCTGCGATGCGGTTTCGAAATCTTAGCAGATAAGTCGGCGGTTGGTGGCTTGGGTCTTGCTGCCGAACGAAAACGAAGGCCAAGATAAGCGTGTAGAAAGCACAAGTATTCCTTGTTTGGACACGGGTTCGACTCCCGTTAGCTCCACGGGGTATTAGCTCAGTTGGTAGAGCGCAACGTTCGCAATGTTGAGGTCAGGGGTTCGACTCCCCTATGCTCCACAAAAGGCGTAAAGGACGCCTTTTAGGGATCATGAGAAGGGGATTCAAACCCAGGTTCTTAGCCCTAAAGGGCACGATTATTGCCATAAGGCAATTGTCGACTCCCCTATGCTCCACGTCGGAAGCGGCGATTAATAACTTCATTACTACGTAATTCGTGTAATTATCGCGCTTCCTCCTTTCCGATTAAAATATCGTTGCACTAGCATTTTAATCGGGGATAAATAAACCACACATAAAATGGCAGTTGAGATTCGCGAAATACACACCAAACGGGAACTGAGACAGTTCATTCAGTTCGCTAATGACTTGTATGCGGATTGTCCGTATTACTGCCCGCCGTTGTTCTTCGACGAGATGAACTGCTTTGATGCAGAGAAGAATCCGGCTTTGGAGGTATGCGATTACCAATTATGGATGGCTTACCGAGAAGGAAAACCCGTGGGACGCATAGCCGGCATCATCAACCGCCGCGCGAACGAGAAATGGGGATTCAAGCATGTGCGCTTCGGATGGTTCGATTTTATAGACGATAAAGAAGTCAGCAAAGCATTGCTGGATACCGTTGTAGCATGGGGCAAAGAGAGAGGCATGGACGCCTTGAATGGTCCGGTCGGATTCACGGATTTTGACCATGAGGGCTTGCTGTTGGAGGGATATGAATATCCGGCTGTGATGGCTTCACTCTATAATTATCCGTATTACGTGAACCACATCGATGCCTATGGACTGGTCAAAGAGGCGGACTGGATAGAGTTACAGGTTTTCCCTCCCAAAGACGTGCCGGAGCGTATCGACCGTTTGGCTGAGATGGTGAAGCAACGCTATCATGTTAAGATCGTCAAAGTGAAGAACTCACGCGAGTTGGTAAAACGATTCGGTATCGAGTACATGGACGTGATTGATGCAGCTTATCAGAAGCTCTACAATTTCCAGCCCATGACCGACAAGCAGAAGAACTACTACAAAGATATGTACTTCCAGTTCCTGAACTTCGATTTCGTGACGCTGGTTGTGAATGAGAAAGAGGAGCTGGTGGGCGTCGGATTGGGTATGCCGGATATAGCGCCGGCGCTACGCAAGAGCGGAGGCAAACTATTCCCCTTCGGATGGTATCACCTCATCAAAGCGCTGAAGGCGAAAAAGATGGAGCGATTCAGTTTCCTGCTCATCGCCGTTAGGCCGGACTATCAGGACAAGGGCATCAATGCGCTCTTCCTGCAAGACCAGATACCGCTTATCAATCAATACGGCATCCACACGCTGGAGACCACCAGTATGCTGGAGACCAACACCAAAGTGCTGTCGTTCTTTATGCAGTTCGACCATAAGCAACATAAGCGCCATAGGGCATATATCAAACCGCTGTGAAAGGACAAAAGACATACGAAGCGGCACTACTCAAATTGAACGAATACATCAGCGCACGCAACATGCGTAAGTCACGTGTTCGGGAGATGGTTTTAGAGCAGGCATGTATGCTGCCTCCTTTATTCACCGCGGAACAACTGGCAAAAGCCTGCGCGGCGGAACGCATATCTGTAGCAACCGTGTATAACTCGCTGGAGTTATTCATCACCGCGCAGATCCTGCATGCCATAGACAGGCAGCGGGGAAAAAGCGCCACACAATACGAAGTGATCCCCGGGAAGCAGACATACATGCAGATACAATGCAGCAAATGCGGACGCGTCTCGGAGATTAAAGACAAAGCCATCGACCACCTTATACGGGTGCGCAAATATATAAATTTTGACATGCAGCGCTATACCCTGCTGATCTACGGCGAATGTAAGCACTGCCGCAAACCGAAAATACAAACTGAAAAATGAGCAGTATATCGATCTATTGGATATTATTCATCGTCATCGCGATTGCGAGTTGGATCGTTTCTTCGTCGCTGGAGCGCAAGTTCGAGAAATACAGCAAGGAGAGTTTACCGATGACCGGAAGGGACGTAGCGCTCAAGATGCTGCGTGAGAACGGTATTGACGATGTCAAAGTGACCTGTATCAGCGGCCAATTGACCGACCATTACAACCCAGCTACGAAGACGGTTAATCTGTCGGAGGCGGTTTATAACGGCGCTAATATAGCCGCAGCAGCAGTAGCGGCACACGAGTGCGGTCACGCAGTGCAACACGCGATGGCATATGCGCCGCTGAAGATGCGGTCGGCTCTGGTACCTGTCGTATCATTCTCCAGCAAATGGATGACGTGGATACTGCTGATCGGCATGCTGACAATAGAGACTTTTCCGACGCTGATGCTGGTGGGTATAGTACTGTTTGCCACCACCACCCTCTTCGCCTTTGTGACGCTGCCAGTAGAGATCGACGCCAGCCGCAGAGCAGTGAACTGGTTGGAAGAGTCGGGTCTTACCAGAAGAGAGACCATTGCGATGGCGTCCGACGCCCTCCGCAGCGCTGCTTATACATACGTAGTAGCAGCCCTCAGCTCACTCGCTACACTGATCTACTACATCCTCATTTTCATGGGAGGAAGGAGAGATTGAGAATTGAGAATTGATAGTTGATAATTGATAGTTGGAGGAATTACCCTCTTAGGCGGAAGCCGATTCTCCCGTTCCGTCGGGAGGACGCTCCGGGCCCCGTAGCTCAATTGAATAGAGTGTCAGATTCCGGTTCTGAAGGTTCTGGGTTTGAGCCCCAGCGGGGTCACAAAAAACGGACAGTTTCAATAACTGCCCGTTTTTTGATTGACGATTGGACGATTTTCGTAATCACGTAATCACGATCATTTGAACTTCACATCTACGATAATCGGCTCGTGGTCGGAGTAGCGATGCATGGAGGTATCTTTCTGTTTGAAAGCGCCATGCTGGTAATACCAATCAGCATTGACGTGCCAAGGACGCACACGCACGATATACTTTGCCATCGAGGGATTGGCAAAACAGCGGTCGAGATAGCCAATCTCGCCCTTATAGACATAGGAATAGTTATCCGGGCAGAAACGGTTTATCTGGTCTTCATAACCCGCACGAACGATTGTCTGAATAGGTTGCTCCTGCGTATAGCAGTTATAATCGCCGAGAAGCAGAATATCCGAATCGCCGTACAAGGTGATTGCTTGCGGTAACATCGCGAGCAAGGAGTCGGTGTTCTCCATCCGTTTGAGGTTGGTACTATACTGCGTACGTCCGGGACGTTTGGATTTGAGATGGTTGAGCGAGACGATGAATCGCTCGCCGGAAGCACGATCCTCAAATCCCTGCGCAAACATCCTCGCGTAGTAATGGCTGGTCGAGTCATGGTATGCCGAGAGGGGCGATTCGTAAGGCTGAATCCGGTCGGTGTTATACACAAAACAACAACCAATCCGGTCCATATTATCCATCGGCATGGTAACATACGCATAATGGCCATGCTTATTCAGCTCCGCCAACAACATCTTCGGTGCTTTGTCGCCCACCTGCATCTCGCAGAAAGCGAAGAGGTCGGCATGCATGGCGCATAGCGCGGAGACAAGTTTGCGCGTCTGGAGCGCCTGTTGGGCAGGAGTAGTGCGCTTATGAGCATAACCGCCAAGGTCTGCGAAGTAATTCTCTATATTCGCACCTACGATGCGGAGTTCGTTCTTGCGGGGCTTGGGCAGTTTATCGAGCGGAGCATGAGAGGTCTTGACGCCTTGCCCCGTTACGAAATGCCGATCACTCGTCACGCGCGCCTTGAATGTGCGCACGCGATCACCCGTGCGGACCTTATAATATTGGTTGCGGCAATGAATCACGATCGAGTTCGCACGATTGGATTCCACGATCTGCCAATAAGCCGTACTGTCACCATCGGCGAGCCCCACCGCCCGCTCTTCCGGACAATAGAGCCTCTCAGGTGCAAGGACGAGTGAGTCATAGAAACTACCGCAAACAATAAGCGGCGTAGTCACTTGTACCATCCGGTTGGTGTATTTGGACCAATCGGACTGAAGGGTTTCTAAAGAAACACGCTCCACCGCACGAACAGCAACCGTCAGCGAGCATAAAAACAACGCAAAAAATAAATGTTTTCTCATAATTGATGTCGAATAATGGCGCAAAATTACAAAAAAATACGTATATATGCAAAAAAATCTGCAAAAAATTTGCGTATATCAAAAAAAAGCAGTACTTTTGCAGCCCCATTTGAAAAAAATGGTGTTATATCGCGGAGTAGAGCAGTGGTAGCTCGTCAGGCTCATAACCTGAAGGTCGGTGGTTCGATCCCGCCCTCCGCAACAAAGAAAAATCTCGTATACACTTGCGTATATGAGATTTTTTTTGTACCTTTGCAGCCAAATTCAATTCAATATGGCAAAATATATCATTATGGCAGAAGAAGGCGAGTACGGATTGATAGCCCAGGTGAAGGAAAAACTGGGTTTGGACCTCGCCGACGCCGAGATCATCTACACCGGTGTGGGAGCAATCAATATCATCCGTTCGTTGCAAAACCTCGACCGCGAAGCCGAACTCTATAACATCGGCTATGCTGGTAGTGCGAACTTCGATTTGGGCACCTGGGTTGAAGTAACCGAAGCGCGGCTAAATCACCCCAATGTGACGTACCCGGAGCCCGAACTCAAAATCTCACATCTCACATCTCACATCTCAAATTGCCTTCAGGCTCCCTGCTACACCAACTGCGATTTTGTGCTGGCTTCGGACTACAAAGACTGCGTCTTCGACATGGAGTTGGCTTTCATCGCTGCGCTCGGTTTCAAGAACCTGCATAGTTTCAAGCACGTGAGCGACAACCTCTCGCTCCACGCCTACCATAACCTCACACACGGAGTGGAATAGTTGAAAGTTGAAAATTGAAAGTTGAAAGTTGAAAGGATGACGACTGTATATTTAAAACCACATAAAGAGGAGTCGCTCAAGCGTTTTCATCCCTGGGTGTTCAGCGGAGCTATCGCTCGCGTAGAGTTAGATGCCAAGCATCAAAGCGATGCGCCTGAAGAAGGCGAGATCGTAGCGGTGTACTCCGCTTCGAAAGAGCCATTAGGCGTCGGTCATTGGCAAATAGGTTCTATCGCCGTGCGGATTCTTGCGTTCGGCGTAGAAGAGTTACCCAAAGACTTCTGGGTAGAACGTATCCGCGCGGCATATAAAGTACGCCAAACCCTTGGTTTAGCTAATGTACAAGGCACAAAGGAGAACAACACTTTCCGCCTTGTCCATGGAGAGGGAGATTTTCTACCGGGTCTGATTGTGGACGTTTATGCAGAAACCGCTGTTATTCAGGCACATTCGGTAGGCATGCATGTGAGTCGGAAAGAGATAGCAGAAGCGATTCTGGCGGAAGTGCCGCAAGTTAAAAACATCTATTATAAGAGCGATGACACCCTGCCCTTCAAGGCGCCGATTGAGGGAGAGAAGACGGGATGGATTAAAGTACAAAATGACGATGTACAATGTACAAAGGACGAGTTTTGGAGTATAGAGAACGGGCTTCAGTTCCGCATCGACTGGTTGAGAGGCCAGAAGACAGGTTTCTTCATTGACCAGCGGGAGAACCGCGCGCTTGTGGAGCGCTACGCCAAGGATAAGGACGTGTTGAATATGTTCTGCTACACCGGAGGTTTCTCTCTGTACGCCTTGCGAGGCGGGGCTAAATCCGTGGATTCGGTCGATGTGAGCCAGAAAGCGATTGATCTCGTGAACATCAATGTGGCGAAGAATTTTCCTGAAGCAACGAACCACAAAGCCGTTGCAGCCGACGCGTTTGAGTACCTGAGCAAGCAGAAGTCCGAAGGTCGCACTTTTGACCTGATTATTCTTGATCCGCCGGCTTTTGCAAAACATCGGGATGCGGTGAAGAATGCGTTAAGGGGCTATCAGCGGATCAATGCGAAAGCGATTGAGATGATTCGCCCGGGAGGTATCTTGTTTACATTCTCCTGTTCGCAGGCTGTGGATAAAGAGGCATTCCGTTTGGCTGTCTTCTCTGCTGCCGCGCAAGTGGGACGCAAAGTGCGGATTCTTCACCAGCTCCATCAACCCCAAGATCACCCAATCAATATCTACCACCCCGAAGGGGAATACTTGAAAGGACTTGTTCTCTACGTAGAATAATTCCCATGTACGAAGGACAAATGTACGATGTACGATGTATGTACGAAGGAAAATAAGGACGATTTATGCAATTAGTTTGTTTTGACACAGAGACGACCGGTCTCGATGTACAGAAAGAGCATATTATCCAGCTCTCTCTGGTGAAAATAGAGACTTCCGATTGGTCGGTTATAGACCAACGCGATTGGTATATCCTCCCGGAAGGCGAGTTCACTATTCCAGCCGAAGCCGAGGCGGTGCATCATATCAGTAAGCCGTTCCTGCTGGAGAACGGAGTGAGTCTGAGAAGCGTTTACAACGATTTCATAGCGTTTACCAAAGGCTGCGATTTCCTCTCCTATAATGGAAACGGTTATGACGCGCCCATTCTCCATTATAACCTCAAGCGACTTGGTTTGGAGTTCTCTTTTGAAGGACGTACATGGTACGACGCGTTGCTACTGGAGCGTATTCACACAGCCGGGATGGTAGATGAGAACGGCGAGAAAGTACGCAACAACCTCACCGCGGCATACACCCGATACTACGGCCATCCTTTTGAAGGAGCCCATAACTCGCTCGATGACGTCATGGCAACGATAGAGGTATTTAAAGCTCAGATAACCGCACACGGCTGGAAATGGGCACAACGCGATGAGTTCGGGTTCATCTGTTTCGACCGATGGCTCACCAAGAAAGGCAGTTACTACTACCTCACACAGGGTGCCCACAAAGGCGAATCCATCGAATCGATGATGCGCATCGACAAAAGTTATCTCGATTGGATTATCAATAAATGTCAATGGACCGATGATCAAACCCGTGAGATCATAGATAAGGTACTAAGGGGAGATGTACAATGTACAAAGGAGACCCCGAAAACGCCTTCACGGGGCAAAAAACGCCCGAAAGGAACCATCTCCGAAGCCGATTTGAGCCTTTTTTAACGCATATTTGCATTTTTTTGCCTAAAAATTTGGTCATTTCAAAAAAATATTGTACCTTTGCACCCGCTTTTGCTAAATGGTACATCATAAATGGCCAATTGGTAAAGTTTTGGCCGGTTGGATGAGCGACTTAGTCAGCGGTCTGCAAAACCGTTTAGAGCGGTTTGACTCCGCTACCGGCCTCAGAGAGCCGCCCGACCAAGGGTGGCTCTTTTTGAATTAAAAATTAAGAATTAAACATTAAGAATTGGATTCCCTTATTCAAGATATCACTTCGCAGGAGTACAAGTACGGCTTCACGACGGATGTAGAGACGGAGATTGTACCTGCGGGTCTGAACGAAGATATCGTTCGGCTTATTTCCGCGAAGAAGCACGAGCCAGAATGGTTGCTTGAGTTCAGATTGAAAGCTTTCCGCAAATGGCAGACCATGTCTGTCCCCACCTGGGCGCACTTGAATATTCCCAATATCGATTTTCAAGCTATCTCATACTATGCTGCTCCCAAAACGAAGAAGGAGCCTAACCCCGACCCTTCCCTAAAAGGAAGGGAGGAAGAGATCGACGCTGAGATTATGAAGACCTTCGACAAACTTGGTATTCCTTTGGAGGAACGGGCAGCACTCGCGGGAAACATGGCGGTCGATGCAGTCATGGACAGCGTGAGCGTGAAGACGACGTTTAGGGAGACCTTGGCGGAGAAGGGTATCATTTTCTGTTCGATCAGCGAGGCGGTAAAGGAATACCCGGACTTGGTCAAGAAATACTTGGGAAGTGTGGTCCCTCCGACCGATAATTTCTACGCGGCGCTTAACTCTGCAGTGTTCAGTGACGGTTCGTTTGTGTATGTACCCAAAGGCGTCCGCTGCCCGATGGAACTGAGCACCTATTTCCGCATCAATGCCGGTAAGACGGGTCAGTTTGAGCGGACTTTGCTGGTAGCAGACGAAGGCGCTTATCTGTCTTATTTAGAGGGATGTACAGCGCCTATGCGCGATGAAAACCAACTTCACGCAGCGATTGTTGAGATCATCGTTCATAAGGACGCCGAAGTCAAATATTCGACCGTCCAGAACTGGTATCCCGGTGACAAAAACGGGAAAGGAGGTATCTATAATTTCGTCACGAAGCGAGGTATTACTCATGAGAATGCGCGGTTGAGTTGGACGCAAGTCGAGACCGGAAGTGCAATTACATGGAAATATCCGAGTTGTATATTAAAAGGGGATAACTCCACCGCCGAGTTCTACTCGGTGGCGCTCACCAATAACTACCAACAGGCGGATACGGGCACAAAGATGATCCACATCGGCAAAAACACCCGTTCTCGTATCGTCTCCAAGGGTATCTCCGCCGGGCATAGCCAGAACGCGTACCGCGGACTCGTCAAGATGGGCATTCATGCCGAAAACGCCCGCAATTACAGCCAATGCGACAGTTTGTTGTTGGGCGATAAATGCGGCGCGCACACTTTTCCGGACATGATCATCTCCAACCCTACGGCGACAGTGGAGCACGAGGCAACAACCTCCAAGATCAATGAAGACCAGCTCTTCTACTGCCAGCAGCGGGGTATTTCCCTCGAAGACGCAGTCGGTCTCATCGTTAACGGCTACGCCAAAGAGGTGATGGACAAACTGCCCATGGAGTTTGCCGTCGAAGCCCAGAAACTGCTGCAAGTAAGTTTAGAGGGGAGTATCGGATAATTCACCATTAGGAAAGCGCTATGTGCTCCGCCTGAACAGGTGAACCGATAAATTGAGATGCGGATTGCGAGAAGCGGTCCGCATTTTCTGTAGTCAGATAGGAGCATGTCCCGTTAGTGGAGAGTTGGTCTCGGTACTCGGGGTGACGATGCAGATAATCCGCGAGAGACTTGGCTTCGAGTTCGCCTTGTGCAATAGTAGTCACCCTTGGTGAATTCACCGGAAGAGGGAATTCCGACTCATCCAGTTCATGACGAAACTCGAGCCAGTTGTCGATTTGCTCTTTCATGAGCGGATAGTGGGTACAACCGAGCACGAGGGTGTCAATCTGCGGATCTTTGGCGAGTATCTCACGCAGGTACTTGCCGATGAAATACTTGGTGCCCGGTCCGTTATGTTCGCCAGCCTCGATGAGCGGCACCCAGAGCGGGCAGGCTTGTTGAGTAATGACAAGCGGACAAACCTTTCCCCCCGCCCTCCCCTCAAGGGAGGGAGCTTCACTATGTGAGATTTTCTCCAACTCCAGCACATAACTCTCAGAGGAGACGGTAGCCGGAGTGGCAAGAATGCCGACATGTCCATTTTTGGTGATAGCCGGCACCGCTTCTACCGTCGGACGAATGACGCCCAAGACATTTACCCTTTGGTCATTTACCCTTTGATCATTTATTAACGGCAGGTCATGCTGCTGAATGGTTCTCAGCGCTTTCGCAGAGGCGGTATTGCACGCCAGAATGATTAAGGCACAGTTTTTGTTGATGAGATATTGAACGGCCTGAAGGGTGTACCGATAGATGACATCGAACGAGTGCGTACCATAAGGTGCACGGGCATTGTCCCCAAGATAGACATAATCATACTCGGGAAGCTCGCGACGGATGGCATCCAGAATGGTCAGACCACCGTATCCGCTATCAAAAACACCTATTTTTGCCATAATCCGCTGCAAAATTACAAAAAAATTTGCATATGTGCAAAAAAAAGTGTATCTTTGCACGCTATTTGTTAACAATTACAATAAAATTGTAAAAAATATTAAAACTATACGTATATGAAATTCAATGTATCGAGTTCGAAACTCTTTTCTCAATTGCAGGCTGTAAGCCGTGTGATTAACAACAAGAACGCGCTGCCTATTCTGGACGACGTGCTGTTTGATTTGGTTGGTAACGAGTTGATGTTAACCGCCTCGGACGGCGAGACGACCATCCGCACAAGTATCGAGGTGGAGGGCGCAGAAGGAAACGGCAAAGTAGCTTCGGCAGCCAAGTTGCTGTTGGAGACCCTCAAGGAGTTCAGTGAGCAACCGCTGGCATTCACCATTGACGAGAATAATTTCGCAGTCAACATGATAAGCCAGAACGGTACCTATTCGTTCGTTGGCGTTAACGGCAACGAGTATCCGGAGATGCCTGCCGCAGAAGCAGAAGCACGTCAGATCGCATTGCCGGCAAACGTACTGCAGAGTGCAATTGAGAAGACCATTTTCTGCACGGCGGACGACGACTTGCGTCCCGTTATGAACGGTATATTCTTCGACATCGCAGCAGACAAAGTGACGATGGTAGCAACCGACGCACACCGTTTGGTTCGTTATACGAACACCAGCGTAGCTGCCGGCGCAGAGGCAAGTTTCATTCTGCCCAAGAAACCCGCAGGGCTGCTGAAGAACCTATTGGCGAAAGAGGAGAACGAAGTAAAAGTTACGTTTGGCGCCAAGAACGCCCGTTTTGAGTTTGGCAGCACAATCATCGTTTGCCGTCAGATCGAGGGTCGTTTCCCGAACTACAACGCCGTTATTCCACAGGGTAACCAAAACGTGGTAACCGTTGACCGTCAGACGATTATCAACGCTTGCAAGCGTGTAGCTGTCTTCGCTAACAACGGTACCGCACAGCTTCGTCTGGCGCTCAGCGAGAACCAAATCAAAATCTCCGCACAGGACATCGATTTCTCGACCAGCGCAGAAGAAACCATCAGTTGCGATTACAACGGCACACCGATGGCCATCGGTTTCAAGGCGCCGTTCCTAATCGACCTGCTGAGCTCGATTGAGAGCACAGAAGTACAGTTGAAACTGGCAGATCCGGCACGCGCAGGCCTCATCCTTCCGGCTGAGAACCAGGAGAACGAAGACGTACTGATGCTGCTTATGCCGATGTTGCTGAACGATTAAAGAGACCGGCCTGCGGCCTGATAGAATATAGACCGCTACGCTGATAGAGCATAGACCGATTATGTATAGAAAATTATCGCGACAAGAGATCGCGCAGATGGAGGCACAGGGATGTAGTGCCCGTAACTGGGCGGACGTGGAGGTAGCCGAAGCATTCGATGCCAGATACGTGCGCAACACCACTTTCTCCGGACACAACCAACTGGGTGTTTTCGGATGCGAGATAGAGTTGCCCGGAGGACTGACGATTCACTCAGGAATCTACAATGCCACCTTGCACAACTGCGAGGTAGGCGACGATGCACACCTATACAACATCCATAATTACATCGCCAATTATCATATCGGAGCGCACACCTGCATTGAGAATGTGAACGCAATCCTAGTGGATCGCCGTTCCACGTTCGGCAACGGCGTACGCGTACCGGTGATGAACGAAGGCGGTGGTCGCGAGATACCTATTTTCAACGAATTGAGCGCCAGTTTGGCGTATATTCTGACGCTTTATCGTCATCGTCCGGCGATGATTCATGAGTTGGAGCGGCAAATAGATGCGTACGCGGAGGCGCAGGCTTCGGACCACGGCTTTATCGGCGATCATGTACGAATCCTGAACTGCGGCAGTATAAAGAATGTCCGCATCGGCGATTATGCGGAACTGAACGGCGTGAGTCGTCTGAAAAACGGTACTCTCAATTCGAATGAAGCGGCTCCTATTCGCTTGGGTAGCGGCGTCAAATGTACCGATTTCATTATTGCTTCGGGTGTTGAAATAGGCGACTCGACCTTGGTGGACAAGTGCTTTGTTGGGCAAGGCTGTATCTTCGACAAGCACTACTCGGCGGGCGAAAGTCTCTTCTTTAGCAACTGTCAAGGAATGCACGGAGAAGCGTGCGCAATCTTCGCAGGACCGTACACCGTGACCCACCATAAATCAACACTCCTCATCGCAGGTATGTTCTCGTTCCTGAATGCCGGCTCGGGTTCCAACCAGTCGAACCACATGTACAAACTCGGTCCGATTCATCAGGGCATTGCCGAACGAGGTGCCAAAACAACCAGCGACAGTTATCTACTCTGGCCCTCCAAAGTAGGTGCTTTCAGTCTCGTCATGGGACGTCACACCCACCATGCGGACACTTCAGAGCTACCTTTCTCGTATCTGATAGAGAACAACTCGGAGAGTTATCTGGTGCCCGGAGCGAACCTGCGTACCGTAGGTACGATCCGCGATGCACAGAAATGGCCGAAACGTGACAACCGAAAAGATCCGAATAAGTTAGACCAGATCAATTTCAACCTTCTAAGCCCATATACCGTGCAGAAAATGTGGCGCGGCAGGGAAGTACTGAACGAATTGCAAGCTTTAGGAGGAGAAAACACAGAAGTGTACGGTTATCGAAACTGCAAGATCAGGAACAGTTCGCTTCGTCACGGGCGGGAGCTATACACTATCGGCATTCAGAAATTTCTCGGTAACAGCCTGATTAGCAGGTTAGAAAAGAAAGAATGGCACACGATAGACGACATCCGTTCCGTGTTACGGCCGGATAGTACAATCGGAGCCGGAGATTGGGTGGATATGGCGGGTTTGATTGCGCCGAAGAACGAAGTAAAACGTCTGTTGGACGACATCGAGAAAGGGGCACTCAGCCTAACCGATATCCAGAAACGTCTCATAGAGATGCACGCCAACTACTACTCGTACGAATGGACTTGGGCGTGTGAAAAATTAGAGCAGGTTTGGGGTTGCTCCGTAGAACAAGTGACGCTGGAACAACTGCGCAAAACGGTTGAGGAATGGAAAGAGGCGGTAGTCGAATTGGACAAAATGGTGTATAACGATGCACGAAAGGAGTTCGATCTCAACAGCCAAACCGGTTTTGGCGTGGACGGAGACCGCGAACAAGCCGAAGCGGATTTCGAAGAGGTACGCGGTAATTTCGAGTCCAACTCATTCGTAAAAGCTGTGCTGGAACATATCAAAACAAAGAGCGAATTGGGCGATCGAGTTCTTGCCAAACTTGCACAAATTGAAGATTTTAAGATTTAACAATTTGAAGATTTTGAGCGAAGGAAAAGTAACCATATTAGGATGCGGAAGTGCCAAGCCGACGAGGACCACCTCGCCTTCGGCGCAGTTGGTGGAGTTGTGCGACAAGTCCTTTCTCGTTGATTGCGGCGAAGGGGTCATCCTGACGATGCAGAAACTGGGGGTACACACCTCCAGACTGTATAACATCTTCATTTCGCACCTACATGGAGACCACTGTTTCGGTCTGATCGGGTTGCTTACCACGCTGGGCATGCTCAAACGTACGCAGCCCATGCATATTTACGCTCATCCGGATTTGGAGAAACTACTCAAGCCGCTTCTGGAGTACCACGCGAACGATCGGTTATACGACATCATTTTTCATCCTATCAATCCGCGCAAGCATGAGGTCATTTTTGAGGATCGCACTGTTTCCGTGGAAACTATTCCTCTCAAACATGGTGTACCCACCTGCGGTTTTCTCTTCAAGGAGACCCATCGGGTGAAGAACGAAGACGGTTCATTCAGCCATGAGACCCACAAGCGTTACGCCTATTGTTCGGACACCCAGTACAGCGAGAAAATCATTCCTATCATCGAAGATGTGGATACGCTTTATCACGAATCCACTTTCTTGCAGGAACACGGAGCCCGAAGCAAAGAGGTCAAACACTCTACGGCAGCCGAAGCGGCTACGATAGCCAAGATGGCAAAGGCAAAAAAACTGATTTTGGGTCATTATTCCGCACGGGTTGAAGACCATAATCTCTTCTTGCAAGAGGCCAAACCCATCTTCGATAACACTATCCTTGCAGAGGAAAACGACGTTATAACTCTCTAATCGCGCATCTATGCACGATGTAAAAAATGGCAAAGTCAACTATCCAATATGTCTGTTCGTCCTGCGGTGCTAAAGCTCCGCAGATGTTAGGACGCTGTCCTATCTGCGGCGAATGGGGCACGTATGAAGAGGAGGTGATTGAAAGCCATCAGCATTCAGCCGTCAGCCGTCAGATTTCAAAGACGAGTCAGCCGAAGCGTCTGCAAGACGTTGTCGCTACCAACGAGATGCGGATTGACATGTTTAACGGCGAGTTTAATCGTGTCTTAGGAGGAGGTCTGGTTCCGGGAAGTCTTGTGCTCTTGGGCGGTGAACCCGGTATCGGCAAATCAACCCTCGCGCTCCAAGTGCTCATGCAACAAGGCGAGCGAAAGACCTTCTACGCTTCCGGAGAGGAGTCCGTACGCCAACTCAAACTGCGCGCCGAACGCTTAGCCGGCAATGCGGAAAATTTATACATTTCTTCCGAGACGTCGTTAGAGCGCATCTTGGAGCAGGTAAAAGAACTGGAACCCGAGATAGTAGTCATTGACTCCATCCAAACAATTGGCACAGAGGTAGTTGAAGCCTCCATCGGCAGCCTCACGCAAGTACGCGAGTGTGCTGCTCGAATTTTGGAGTTTGCCAAAACGCGCAATATACCGTTCATCATAATCGGACATATTAACAAAGAAGGTTCGCTGGCGGGGCCTAAAGTATTGGAACACATCGTGGACACCGTGCTGCAATTCGAGGGCGACCAGCAATATATGTACCGTATTCTGCGTGCGCAGAAGAACCGGTTCGGCTCAACGTCCGAGATCGGAATCTATGAGATGCGGCAGGATGGTCTGAGGGAAGTGACTAATCCCTCGGAATTACTGCTCTCTACAGCTCGAGAAGGCTTGAGCGGCATCGCTATCGCCGCAGCAGTCGAAGGGGTAAGACCGTTCCTTATCGAAGTACAAGCACTCGTCTCCTCTGCCGCTTATGGTACGCCGCAGCGCTCCTCTACCGGGTTTGACGGACGGCGACTAAACATGTTATTGGCTGTCTTGGAGAAACGCGTGGGTTTCAAACTGCTCCAAAAAGATGTCTTCCTCAATATAGCAGGTGGCCTCAAAGTGCAAGACCCTGCTATTGATCTGGCGGTTCTGGCTGCCGTTCTGAGCAGTAATATGGACATCGCCTTGGACGCAGGTACATGCCTTTGCGGAGAAGTGGGTTTGGCAGGAGAGATTCGCCCGGTCAACCGCATCGAACAACGTATCTCCGAAGCCCAGAAATTAGGTTTCCGTCGCATCCTCATCCCTGCCGAGCAAAAGGTAGAGACAGGGCGCTACTCTATTGAGATTGTGCCGGTTAAGAAAGTGACGGACGCTTTTCGCTTACTCATAAAAAATTAAATACCATGAACCGATTATTTCTCTTTTTATGTTCGTCAGGAATACAATGCCGGTTGGCGAAATAATTCTAAAAAGCACTTCATGTACAAATCCAATTAATCCAAACGGACACGATAATCGATAAATC
Organism: uncultured Bacteroidales bacterium; assembly: GCA_900319005.1. Classification (GTDB taxonomy): domain Bacteria; phylum Bacteroidota; class Bacteroidia; order Bacteroidales; family Paludibacteraceae; genus Colicola. Next base: position 25,037 of record ONMV01000011.1, on the reverse strand, counting down.
TGCATCAAAAGTGCAGATTTATTTGCATATATCCATTTTTTTTTGTACCTTTGCGCCCGATTTTGTAATATGAATTATTATGCGCGTGTGCGCAGGAGAAGAATGAAGCGGTACATCTATATAATAACGAGCGTGTTAGTGCTTGCGTGTGCAAGCGTAGAAACACGTGCGCAAGTGCTCAGTACGGACCAGCCGTACTTGTGCGAATTAGGTGTACAGGGAGGATTCGGGTATTATGTTGGAGATGCCGCGCCGCATATTTTCACGAACATCCGCGAGGCGTACGGCATTCATTTCCGGTATAAATTCACCAAGCGCTGGGCTATTCAGGCGAAAGTGTCGGGGCAGCGCATTGCCGGCAGTGATTTTGACATACGCGGCCATAAGCTGGACACCCGTTGGCAGAACCAGATGATCAACGTGGACGTAATGGCGGAGTTCAATTTTTTCCGTTTCGGCACTTCCAATAAATACGACAAGCGTATCCGCCCTTACACCCCGTATATTTTCTTAGGTATCGGCGCAGGCATGTACGGCATCGGAGACAAGGCGGCTTTATCCCGCGGAACACATGCAACAGCATATATCCCACTGGGAATCGGATTCAAATGGAAGTTTCATCGCTTCATTGGCATGAATATTGCATGGCAGCATAATATATACATGGCGGATAACTTGGAGAGCCGCGATGCGTTGGATAACAAGCATCAGCTCAACGGCTGGAATTGGATGAACTGCGACCTGACAGGGATGTTTACGGTCGGGCTTGTTTTTGAGTTCGCCAAGGCCAAGAAAGTATGCCGGATATGTAATTTTTAAAGACAATGGATTATAAAGAACAAATAGACAAATCGTCCCTGCCGCGCCACATCGCCATCATTATGGATGGTAACGGCCGATGGGCAAAGAAACAAGGTCTGGCACGTATGTTCGGGCATAAGCAAGGGGTAGAAACCGTGCATAACATCACCGTAGCAGCAACCAAGTTGGGCATTGAGTATCTGACGCTTTACACCTTCTCCACGGAGAACTGGAACAGACCCAAGGAGGAAGTAGATGCTTTAATGACCTTGTTGGTTGATACGATTGTGAAAGAGACCCCGACGCTCATGAACAACAATGTTCGTCTGCAGACAATCGGTGATATCGAGCGCTTACCGGAAGGTACGAAACAGAAATTCCTCAGTTGCATTGAGCAGACAAACCAAAACACGGGACTGACGATGGTGATAGCACTTAGCTATTCCTCCCGATGGGAAATCACGGAGGCAATGCGTACTGCCGTTCGTCGTGCACAAGCAGGAGAACTGCGTGCCGAGGATGTGAATGAACAGCTCGTAAGCAGCCTCATGACCACCCGCGAGATGCCGGATCCGGATCTCCTCATTCGTACCAGCGGTGAGTATCGTATCAGCAATTTCCTGCTTTGGCAACTGGCATACAGCGAGCTGTATTTCACGGATTGCTTATGGCCGGAGTTCACAGAAGAAGAGTTCTACAAAGCCATTGTAGATTATCAGAAGAGAGAACGTAGATTTGGAAAAACAAGTGAACAGATTCATTAATATCATATTCTTTTTGCTCTTCAGCATCGGTGTTTTCGCGCAGGACATCGAGTACGGTTTGTCGAGTAAAACCTACGAGATTGCCGGTATCGAAGTAGAAGGCGCTGATAACTACGAGGATTTCGTGCTGATTGGATTCTCCGGTTTGGCTGTCGGAGATAAAGTTGACGTACCGGGTCCGCAGATCACCAAAGCCATCAAAAGGTTCTGGAAACAAGGTCTTTTCTCTAACGTCAAAATCAAAGCGAAGAAGATAGAGGGCAATAAAATCTGGTTAGTCATCGAACTGGCGCAGCGTCCCCGTATCAGCGAAGTCAAGTACGAGGGTCTCAAGAAAAGCGAGCGGGAGGATGTAGAGATTAAAGCAGGTATCCGTCCGGGCGCACAAATGACGCCGAACGTGGAGGATCATGCCAAGACGGTTATTAAGAAATTCCTCGCCGACAAAGGATTCCACAATGCCGAGATACATATTGTCCAGAAACCCGACCCTGACCATAAAGGCTACGTGCGCGTTTTAGTAGCAGTAGACAAGAAAGCCAAGACCAAAGTAGGAAAAATCTATATCACCGGAAACAAAGCCTTGAGTCACCTACAGATTAACAAGGCGATGAAAAAGACGAATGATAACCATATTATCAACATGTTCCGCACGAAGAAATTCGTAGATGCAGAGTACGAGAAAGACAAACAAGCGGTGATTGATAAATATAACGAAGTGGGTTATCGTGACGCTTATATCGTAGCGGACTCCGTGGTTCCGAGCCCAACGAAGAAGAACCGCGTTGACGTCTATATGACCATCAGCGAGGGGGATAAATACTACATCCGCTCCATCAAATGGGTCGGAAACACCATCTATCCCTATGAATATCTGGACGCAACGTTAGGCGTCAAACCGGGAGATGTATATAACCTGAAGACGCTCAACGAGCGCTTGCAGACCGACGACGATGCCGTCAGCAAACTGTACACAGACCGCGGTTATCTCTTCTTTAACGTAGAACCCGTTGAGGTGAATGTGGAGAATGACTCCATCGATTTCGAAATGCGCTTATACGAAGGCAAACCGGCGACCATCAATAATATCAAGATTGTCGGCAACACGCGTGTTTACGAGCACGTAGTTCGACGTGAGTTATATACAAAACCGGGACAACTATACTCCCAATCGGATATTATGCGTTCGTTGCGTGAGTTGGCGCAGATGGGGCATTTCGACCAAGAGAAATTGGTTCCGGATATTCAACCCGATCCCGAGAACGGAACGGTGGATATCACTTATAATCTGGAGACTAAGTCCAGCGACCAAGTGGAGTTCTCCCTCGGTTGGGGAGCTACTGGTATTACCGGCTCGATCGGCTTCAAGTTCACCAACTTCGCCATCCAGAACCTCTTCAATAAAAAATCCTATCGTATCGTGCCGCAAGGTGAAGGTCAGACTTTCTCCATCAACTTGCGTACGAATGGTATCTACTCGACATCGGTTTCGCTGTCTTTCCTTGAGCCTTGGTTAGGCGGAAAGCGTCCTAACAGCCTCAGTGCCAGCTTCTTCTTCTATAACCAAACAGGTTATTCCAGCCGTTACCAACGGGCATACCAAAACCTCTATAACTCCTATTCGGATTATTACTACTATTCCGGCAACTCGAATTATTACCAGCAGATAGCGGAGGCAGAGGCGGATAAAGGCAAGTTCATTCGCCAGTTCGGTTTTGCACTCGGTTATGGTAAACGTCTCCGTTGGCCGGATGATTATTTCATGTTCTATACCGAGCTGAGCTATACGCTCTTCTGGATGCGTGATTGGGCTTACATGCAAGTGGCTAATGGTACCATGCACAACTTGGCGCTGAACCTGCAAATCAGTCGTTCGTCTATCGACAACCCGATTTATACGCGTCGCGGTTCGCAGTTCAGCTTAGGTGTCAAACTGACACCGCCTTGGTCGCTCTTTGAAAAAAAAGACTACTCCACCCTGACACCGGAAGAGAAATACCACCTTATTGAGTATCATAAATGGACGTTCAAGGGAAAAGTGTTTACTCCCCTTACCCGGGACAGCAAACTGGTACTCATGACCCGTGCGGAATTTGGTTATCTCGGGCACTACAACAAATACAAGAAATCGCCTGTAGAAACCTATACAATGGGTGGTGACGGAATGGCTGGATACACGGGAGGTTATCAAACCGAATATATATCCATGCGTGGTTACGCAGCAGGCTCACTCACTCCGTACGATGCCTATACAGGACGCAACATGGGATATTTGTACAATAAGTTTACCATCGAGATGAGATATCCTATTACGCTGGAGCAGAATGCCACCATATGGGTACTCGGTTTCTTGGAGGCCGGTAACTGCTTCGCGAACATAGAGGAGTATAACCCATTCGATCTCAAGCGTTCTGCCGGTGTGGGTGTCCGCTTCTTCCTGCCGATGTTCGGTCTGCTCGGTATAGACTGGGGTTGGGGATTCGATGAAATTAACGGAAGCAGAAACTACAGCGGTAGTCAGTTCCACTTCGTGCTTGGACAAGAAATGTAACAATAATAAAATAAGAAAATGAAAAGGACAATCTTAATAGTAATGGCAGCTGTGATGAGCTTTGGCACAGCTTTTGCTAAGGATCAATCGGTAGCATATATTGATATGCAATATATCCTGAAGAATCTGCCGCAATACGAGCAAGCAAACGAACAGTTAACGATGCTCTCCAAACGCTGGCAGAAAGAAGTGGACGCAGCGCAGCAGGAAGCACGTGTGATGGCAACCAATTATCAAACGGAGCAGATATTCCTCTCCGAGACGATGCGCACCAAAAGAGAACAGGAGATTGTGCAGAAAGAGCAAGAAGTATTGGAACTCAAACGCAAGTATTTCGGACAGGAAGGCGAGTTATACAAGAAACGCGAAGCTCTCATCCGCCCTATCCAGGACGAAATATACACGGCTATTCAGGATTTGGCAAACGAGAAACGCATTGATATTGTCAAGGACCGTTCTGCCGACCCGGCTTTGATTTATATGTCCTCCAAACTGGATGTTTCTGACCAGATTCTCCAGAAACTGGGTGCAAAATAAATCCCACCCCTAATAACGAAATAACGAATAAAAAAATACTACAATGAAAAAAATTATTATTACAATCATGCTGGCTTTGCCGATGCTTGCCAGCGCTCAGAAATTCGGTCACATTAACACGCAAGAGCTCTTTGCTCAGATGCCGGAAGTGGCGCAAGTGAAACTGAAAATGGATACGGTAAACGCCCAGTACGAGTCCCAATTGACTTCGATGCAGGAGGAGTTCCAGAAGAAACTGCAAGATTATCAATCCCAAGAAGCTACTATGGCGGACGCTGTTAAGCAGATTCGTCAGCAGGAATTGCAGGAGATGCAGCAACGTATCCAGCTTTTCTATCAGACCGCAGAGCAGGATATTCAGAAAAAACAACAAGAACTGTTGGCTCCGGTACATGAGAAAATGTCCAAAGCTATCAAAGCTGTTGGTGAGCGCGAGGGATACACCTATATTTTCGACTCCGCAGCAATGGTTCATATCGGTACCGATGCTACCGATGCCACTCCAGCTGTTAAGAAAGAATTGGGTATTAAGTAAAATTGTACATCGTACATTGACACTTTGTACATTTATTTATGGCTGACGGCTATTTGGAAAGCCATTACGCCGAGTACGAAAAGAAGAAAGCGGAATGGCTAAAAAAGAAAAATTCATATTCCTATAAGTATGGTAAAAGCAATTCAACAAACACTTCGCGATAGTGCAGCTGCGCGGTGGACGGTGTTGGTACTCGTGGCATCAATGATGTTCTTCGCGTACATGTTCGTGGACATTCTCTCCCCTCTGGCTTCCCTTTTGAACGATACCATCGGTTGGGACCAAGGTGTCTTCGGCACATACGCAGCAGGAGAATATCTGCTGAACGTCTTCGGATTCCTCATTCTGGCAGGTATCATCCTCGATAAGATGGGCGTCCGTTTTACGGGGCTGCTCAGTGCAAGTCTAATGGTCATCGGAGCAGCTATCAAGTACTGGGGCATCTCATGGACAGATGCCAACACGGTCGAATGGCTCAACGCGTGGTGGCCTTCGATGCCCGGTAGCGCTAAGTTGGCTTTGTTCGGTTTCATGATTTTCGGTTGTGGTTGCGAGATGGCTGGCACAACGGTTAGTAAGATCCTCGCCAAATGGTTCAAAGGCAAAGAAATGGCGCTCGCAATGGGTCTGGAGATGGCGATAGCACGTCTCGGCGTCTTTGGCGCAATGTGGCTCGCTCCGATGCTTAGTGAGAAATTCGCTATAGACGGCACAAACTCCGTAACGGCTCCCCTTCTCTTCGCTTCACTCCTTTTGGTAATCGGCTTGCTCAATTTCTTCGTCTTCACGATTATGGATACAAAGTTTGACAACCAACTCGTAGCTATCGGTGAAGCAACGGCGGAGAAAGATCCGGAGGATGAGTTCCATGTATCGGATCTGGGTCAGATCTTCCAATCGAAGATGTTCTGGATTGTAGCGCTCCTCTGCGTGCTCTACTATTCTGCCATCTTCCCATTCCAGCGTTTTGCAACTAACTTCCTCGAAGAGACACTTTCGATCTCCAATGCCGAGGCTGCAGGGCTCTTCAAGTGGTTCCCGATCTTAGCGATGGTTCTAACGCCATTCCTTGGCGCGTTCATTGACTACAAAGGAAAAGGTGCTTCGATGATGTTGCTCGGAGCAGTAATCATGATTGCTTGTCATTGCGTCTTCGCCTTTGTGCTGCCGGCTTATCCGAGCAAGACTTTAGCGCTTGTTACCATCCTGGTTCTTGGTGTGAGTTTCTCGCTCGTTCCGGCATCGATGTGGCCCTCTGTGCCTAAGATCATAGATGAGAAAGTGTTAGGTTCGGCTTATTGTTTGATTTTCTGGGTACAAAATATTGGTTTGTGCCTCGTGCCGCTGCTGATTGGTAAACTGCGCGTGGCGACCAACGGATACCTCGTACCGATGTGTGTCTTTGCATCATTCGGTGTTCTGGCTTTTCTGCTGAGTCTTGCATTGAAGATTGAGGACAAAAAGAAAAACTATGGATTGGAACTTCCTAATAAAAAATAAAGAAGCGCTCCAAGTTACAACAGATAGCCGGAAGGTCACTTCCGGCTCTATCTTTGTTGCACTAAAAGGGGAGCATTTCGATGGTAACGATTTCGTAGAGCAAGCAAAAGCGCAAGGAGCAGAGTACGTCATCTGCGGAGAAAACGCTCTTGCGGAAGTACAAGATCTTGCGCGCGCTTGGCGTCGCGAATTAGGGCTGCCCATCTTAGCCATCACCGGCACTAACGGCAAGACGACAACCAAGGAACTTTGCGCCGCGGTGCTAAAAACGAAATACAATATCTATTACACGCAAGGCAACCTGAATAACAGCCTCGGAGTGCCGCTCACCTTATTAAATATAACGCGCGCGCATGAGATGGCTATCGTAGAAATGGGAGCCAGCCATCCGGGAGACATCAAAGAGCTCGTGGAGATTGCGGAACCTAATTTCGGTCTTATTACCAACGTCGGAAAAGCGCATCTACAGGGTTTCGGCTCTTTCGAAGGCGTGCAAACTACTAAACGGGAGTTGTACGATTACCTCGTCGCCCATAAGGGTACTGTCTTCCTCAACGAAGACAACCATTATCTGGATAAGATGTTAGAAGAAGCAAAAAAACAAATTGTCAACTGTCAATTGTCAATTGTCAATTATTCTACGGGCACGATGCCGGAAGGTACTCATTTAGTAGGCAACTACAATGCCGAGAACGTCTCTGCGGCACTTCGCGTGGGGTTGTATTTCGGTGTTGCGGAAACAAGGGGTTTAGCTGCCATCCGCGCGTATATACCCTCCAATAACCGTTCTCAGTTGATGCAGACAGAAAAGAACACCCTGGTGATTGATGCCTATAACGCCAATCCGACTTCTATGCAGGCTGCTATCAATGCCTTCAAAGGAAATTGTTACATCCTTGGAGCGATGCGCGAATTAGGAGAATATAGTGCACAGGAGCATCAGAACATCGTCAACATGCTGCTGGAACGCAAAGCGGATAAGGTATTATTAGTGGGTGAGGAATATAAAGAGACAACAGCTCCTTACCCGATTTTTGAGAACGTAGAAGCGTTGTGCGCCTTCCTCAGACAAGAACCGATCATCGGTTACACTGTTTTGCTTAAAGGAAGCCGTAGCAACCAATTAGAGAAAGTGATTACGTTATTATGACAGAGCAAAAAAACAAACAAATATGGTTTCTCATCGTCCTGTTAGTGGCGGTTATTGTCGGTTTAGTGGCATGGAACATGACGCAGCGTAACGAACTGAACGAGATTTTAGAACAGATGACGATTGAAAAAGAGGAACTGCAAGAGGAGTACGAGGATTTAGCCATTCAGTTCGACGGGTATCAACAGATGGATATCCGAAACGACTCGCTGCAAGATCTGCTGAGCAGAGAGCAACAACGCGTACAGGACTTACTCGAAGAATTGCGTCATACCAAGGCATCCAATGCACGGAAGATTGCAGAGCTAAAAAAAGAGTTAGCTACCGTCCGCACGGTCATGAAAGATTATGTACGCCAGATCGATTCGCTCAATGCCACAAATGCCAGATTAACAGCAGAAAACCAACAATATAGAGCGGAGAACCAGCAAGTCAAAGAGCAGAATTCTCAATTGGAAATTGTCAATTCTCAATTGGCTGAGACGGTCACTCGCGCATCGATGATGGAGGTCACAGCCTGCACAGTGACGATGCTCAATAAGAACGACCACAAAACGCGCATGGTGAGTCATCTACGCAAACTGCAGTTTGACTTCATAATAGCGAAAAACATCACCTGCACGCCGGGACTCAAAGATCTGTATGTACGGGTTATGGATCCGAATGGTAATCTGATAGGAGAGGATGAAGAACACCTCTTTGCTTTCGAGAGCGACGAGATACCGTACTCGCTGACGCAACAAATCGAATATACAGGCGAAGCATATGAAGGTACGTGCTATCAAGCGCTGGGGAAAGCTGTTGATGGATTCTATACAATAGACTTCTTTTGCGATGGAAACATGATCGGTTCATTCCCTTTCCAACTAAAAAAGTAAATAAATTAGCAGATTTTTGTCAAAATATTTGGTCAATTCAAAAAAAAGCAGTACTTTTGCACGCTTTTTTGCGAAAAAGCAGTAAATCCGGCGAAGTTGTTATCCACGCGATACTCCTTTAGCCGACATTGTTTAACTCGCATTTGCCCAATGGTCGAATGAAAAATGACCAAATGGTAAATGAACAAATCGTAAATGATTTATGTATTTAACTTCTGAGAAGAAAGCAGAGTTGTTCGCTAAATACGGCAACGACGCTAAGAACACCGGTTCTGCTGAGAGCCAAATCGCTTTATTCACCTTCCGTATCAATCACTTGACCGAGCACCTGAAGGAAAACCGCAAGGACTTCGGTACCGAGCGCGCACTGACTTCACTTGTTGGTAAGCGTCGTCGCATGTTGGATTACCTGAAGGCAAAAGACATTGAGCGTTATCGTGCTATCATCAAAGAACTCGGTATTCGTAAGTAATCTACCTTACGTAAATTACGTAAAAAAAAGAGAAAAAGTGACTTTTTTGTGTCACTTTTTTTCTTTTTATTTGCACATATCATAAAAAAGCTGTAACTTTGTAGCCGAATTGTCATGATTGAAATCAAGCCCTATATTGAACACGCGGTGTTGGTCGGACTGATCACTCCGAGCCAGCCGGAAGACCGCACAAAAGAATACCTCGACGAGTTGGCATTCCTCGCCGACACGCATGGTATTGTGCCCGCCAAACGGTTTACTCAGCGCTTGGATCAGCCTAATACGGCTACGTACGTTGGGGAAGGAAAGTTAGAGGAGATTGACCAGTTTATTCAAACCTCTCCCCTGTCCTTCCCTCAAGGGAGGGAGACCGTCATCGATGTGGTGATCTTTGACGATGAGTTGAGTCCGAGACAGATTCGAAACATAGAGAAAGCGCTGAACCACAAGGGCAAGCCGGACGTGCGTGTGATCGACCGCACAATCCTTATTTTGGAGATTTTCCTGCAACGTGCGCAGACGAGTTATGCGAAAACGCAGGTTGAGATGGCACATCTGCAATACATGTTGCCACGTCTGACGAGGATGTGGAGTCACTTGGATCGTCAACGAGGCGGTGGAGGCACGAACCGCGGTATGGGTGAGACCCAGATTGAGGCGGATAAGCGTGTCATCGGACAGCGTATTGCTTTGTTACGGGAACAACTCAAGACCATCGACAAACAGATGGCCACCCAACGCCAACATCGAGGAAAGATGGTACGCGTGGCACTCGTCGGTTATACGAACGTCGGCAAATCGACACTGATGAACCTCCTTTCCAAATCCGATGTGTTCGCAGAGAACAAACTCTTCGCAACGCTGGACACGACGGTTCGCAAAGTGACGATTGAAAACCTGCCTTTCCTGCTCTCCGACACCGTCGGGTTCATTCGCAAACTGCCTCACCACCTGGTGGAATCGTTCAAATCGACCTTAGACGAAGTACGCGAGGCAGATCTGCTAATCCACGTGGTAGATATCAGTCACCCTAATTTCGAAGAACAATACGAAGTGGTGGAACAGACGATTAGGGAAATAACCTCACCCCAACCCTCTCCACAAGAGAGGGAGAGCAAGAAGGAGCGCAATCCATGGGAGCGCGTCTCCTCCCTTGAGTCGAAACCGGGAGGGGTCCCTATCCCGCAAATTGTGGTGTTCAATAAGATAGATAATTTTACTTACACCCCGAAAGAGGAAGATGATCTCACACCGTTTCAACGGGAGAATTATTCCTTAGAGGATCTGCAGAAGACGTGGATGGCACGGCTCGGAGAGGACTGCATCTTCATTTCCGCAAAAAACAAAGAAAACATAGACACTTTACGTAAGTTAATGTACGATCGTATAAAAGCGATCCACGTAAAGCGTTACCCGTATAATGATTTCTTATTTCAACATTATGAGGACGATTGACGAACAAGGTTATCATTTTGAAGAGTGGTTAACCCCTCAACAAATAGCGAAAGATGTGTCTCAAGTAGCAGATCGCATCAGTAACGATTATCACGACAAAGAACCGCTCTTTGTAGTTATTTTAAACGGTGCTTTTGTCTTTGCGGCGGACTTGATGCGCGCGCTCAAGGGGGTACGTTGCGAAGTGACGTTCATTCGTGTCAGTTCCTATTGGGGCATGTCTTCTACGGGGCAGTTGGAGTTCATCGTACCCTTGCAGCAAGTGGTGGAAAACCGCGATGTGATTATCGTGGAGGACGTGGTAGATTCCGGTCTGACCATTCATCAGCTGAAAGCGCATTTGCGGGCACAGGGCGCTAACTCGGTCAAAGTAGCTACAATGCTCTTCAAACCCAATAAATTAGAGTACGACGATGCCAAACCGGATTATATCGGACATGAGATAACCGATGAGTTCGTCATTGGCTACGGCCTTGATTTTGACGGATTTGTGCGAAACTTGGACGCTATTTATAAAGTCAAAGAATAGTTGATAATTGATAATTAACAATAAATAACAATTTAACATTAATCACCATGAACGAAGAATTGAAAAAAGTTATGGAGGTTGCTGAGGTTTGGGCCAAGGAACCTTTTGACGCGGAAACTCGCGCACAAGTGAAAGCCATGATGGAAGCAGAGGACAAGACCGAGCTCATCGACGCTTTCTATCGCACCCTCGAATTTGGTACCGGTGGTCTCCGCGGTATTATGGGACCGGGTACGAACCGAATGAATAAGTATATCGTAGCCATGGCTACCCAGGGTTACGCTAACTATCTGCTCAAAGTGCAGAAACAGGGTGGCTTCCAGAATGTACAGAACGGACGGGTAGCCGTCGTTGTAGGGCATGACTGCCGTAATAACGGACGTATGTTTGCTGAGACGGTAGCGAATATCTTCTCTGCTAACGGTATCAAGGTCTATCTCTTTGAGTCGCTTCGTCCGACACCGGAGGTTTCCTTCGCTATCCGTCACCTCAAATGTCAGGGCGGTGTGAACGTAACCGCTTCGCACAACCCCAAAGAGTACAATGGTTACAAAGCATACTGGGAGGATGGCTCGCAGGTGCTTCAGCCGCATGACCAAGGTATCATTGACGAGGTGAACAAAGTGCGCATGGAGGATGTCAAATGGGAGGCGAACAAAGACCTCATCGAGATCATCGGCGGCGAAATGGACTACGATTACATGATGGCAGTTCATGACGTACTCATTGACCAGGAGTCGATCAACCGTCAGAAAGATCTCAACATCGTCTATACGCCGATGCACGGAGCCGGACGTCAGATTGTACCGATGTGTCTGCGTTCATGGGGATTCCAGAACATCCACGTAGTGCCCGAGCAGATGGTGATCGATGGTAATTTCCCGACTGTCGTTTCCCCGAACCCGGAGAACGCTGAAGCTATGACCCTCGGTATGAAGTTAGGCACCAAGCTTGGTGCCGATCTGGTTATCGCTTCCGACCCGGACGCGGACCGTATCGCCATAGTTTGCCGTAATGACAAAGGCGAGTGGGTCATCATCAACGGTAACCAGACCAACATCATGTTCCACTACTACATCATCAACAACATGAAGCGTCTGGGTAAGTTCCGCGACGATATGTATATCGTCAAGACCATCGTGACCTCCGAGCTCATCCGTAAGATTGCGGACGCACAGGGTGTCACCCTCACCGACGAATACACAGGCTTCAAATGGATTGCCAACCGTATCCGTATGTGGGAAGGCAAACGCAAATATATCGGTGGTGGTGAGGAGAGCTTCGGCTTCCTGCCGTACGATGCTGTACGCGACAAATGTTCGCCTTCGGCTATCTGCCTCATCTGCGAGATCGCTGCGTACGCAAAGGATAACGGCATGACCCTCTATGATTACCTGCTCAAGATCTACGCCGACTACGGTTTCCAACGTGAGACCACGATCAATGTTGTACGTCCGGGTAAGACAGGTGCCGAGGAGATCCAGGCAATGATGAAGAACTACCGTGAGAACCCGCCAATGGAGATTGCAGGCGAGAAAGTATGCCTCATCAAGGACTACAAGACCCTGGAGCAGAAGAAATTGGTCAATGGTAAATGGGAAAATGAGAAATTCGAAATGGCGTTGAACGCGACGAGTAACGTACTGCAGTACTTCACGGAAGGCGGTTTGAAGGTTTCCGTTCGTCCGTCAGGAACAGAGCCGAAGATAAAGTTCTACTTCGAGATTCCGGTTAAGACCGAGATCGGCAAACCCTTCACCGGAGCAGACTACGAGCGTTGCACCGCAGAAGCGGAAGCACGTGTACCGGCAATCAAAGAGAGTTTAGGCTTGTAGCCATTTTCGAAATCTCGTCTTTGCATTGCTTAAGCAATGTAGAGACTTCTAAGGCGAGGCGCTTGTATTCATCCATACTAAGCGCCTCTTTTTTTTCGAGTTGTTCAATAAGTTGTTCTGCGCGAACGAGCGCCTCGTCGTACGTCAGTTTATTGTCCTTTTCCATGAATAATAACTCCTACAGTAAAGAATAATATTTTCATATCCAGCAGCAGCGACATATTCTCTACATAGACTACATCGCAGTTCAGCCGTTCAATCATTTTCTCCATTGTATCGGTGTATCCGACTCGTATAGGTCCCCAGCTGGTCAGTCCGGGTCTGACTTTGTAAAGGAGACAGTAGTATGGCGCCTCTTTCATGATTTGTTCGATGAAATAGGGTCTCTCGGGACGTGGACCGACGATAGACATCTCGCCGAGAAGGATATTCCATAACTGCGGTAACTCATCCAGCCGGTATTTTCGTAGCCATCGCCCGAGAGGCGTAATACGCGGATCGTTTCCCTGCGTCAGATGGGGAATCCCATCCGATTCGGCGCCGGTTATCATTGTGCGGAACTTGTATATCTTGAAGGGTATTCCGTAAAGCCCGATGCGTTCCTGAGAATAGAAAACCGGACCTTTGGAAGAACATTTGATTAGTAAAGCAAAGAGAGCAAAGAGCGGTGCGAGCAAAACCAAGCCCAAAGCGGAAACAACCACATCGAAGGCTCGTTTGATACATATCTCGGCATCGCTCATAGCCTGCTCGGTAATACGAATGAGAGAGGGTCTGTTCAGATGATCGATACGCGCCGCTCCGGTAAGCATATCATACACGCGGGGAACCATACTGATCTCGCAGGAGAGGGGGTAAAGACAGGCAATAATGGCATATAACTCCCGATCGGTATAGCCCTCGGGCAAATCGAGGATGATCTCATCCTGTTCGCCGGCATTCAGAGATTTAGCCTCCTCCATAGAGTGAATCGTCAGCGTCCTCAGTATTCCCCTTCGTCGGGAGAGCAGCGTGATAGTGAGACGAGGTATATAACTCAACACAAACTGTAGTCCGAAGAGGACGCCCAAAGAGACCAGATAACGATTGTAATCCTCGACGTAATCATCAATGATGATGATAAAAAAGAAAAACAACGCGATGATAGCGGAGGAAACAAATGTTCTCAAGAACTCTCTCCAAAGAGGTTTCTGGAAGGGTCGCAGGTAATATCCGGAGAGATAATAAACCATCAGGCAGACGAGAGGATAGACCAAGAGAGGGTGCCAGAAATCAAAAGCGGGCACCAAAACCTCTCCTACCCATTCGGCACGTCCTTCATATACAATCCACCGGAATCCCAAGAAGCACAACCACACCAGTTCGCTACTGATGAGGTCAGCCAAGATATATCCTAATTGCTGTTTACGCCGTAAAGTCATAAGTTAAAGTACAAAGGGACAAAGTACAAGGTACAATTTATTGTCGGATGATAATAAAAGAGTTATCAGCGTTCACTTTGATTATGCTGCTGGGTGCGTGAGGGGTCTGATCGTCTCTTCGGAAACGGCAGACGTAGTCCGCTCCGTTCAAGATTCTCTCATCTATTTCATGAAAGAAACGGGCGGTTGGCTGCCCGCTGATGTTCGCACTGGTGGACACGATCGGTCGTTTCAGTCGCGCGCATAGCTCCTTGCTGAAAGTCTCGTTCGTGATTCTAATACCGACCGATCCATCTTGGGCAATGAGGTTCTGCGCCAAGTTGCGGGCATGGGGATAGATAATGGTCAAGGGCTTGGCGGAGACCTCTTGTGAATGGAGGTTTGTTCCGTCAGGGAAGCGTTCTGTATTCAGTACTCCCAAAAGCCTTTCCGCGGCATCGGGAACATCGACATAGTAATCGAGCTTGGCAGCGGAGTCAAGAAGGACAAGCATAGATTTGGAATCCTCCCGCTGTTTGAGGTCATAGATGCGTTTGACCGCCTGTGGATTGGTTGCATCGCATCCAATCCCCCAGACGGTATCGGTCGGATAGACAATGATACCTCCGGAACGGAGGACATTGAGCGCTTCTTTTAGATCGTCGCTATCGTATTGTTTGTTTATCATAATCGGGCACAAAGGTACGGCTTTTTTGCGAGATATGCAAATAAAAAAAGAGAAAATCGCCCGAAAGAGAGCGAATTCGAAGATTTAAAGTCGTTTTCATATAAGCGATTAATTTCTTGAATTAACTATATAGGCCGGCATCAGATCATTGACAATCATTTTCTCGGAGCATGAGTCGAGACGTCAGTCTGCTCCGTGCGTGGTTTCCATTCAGAATAGACCTGAGCCGCGGTCTCGGCATCGTTTCGCGCGATTGTCTGCAGGTAATGGTACCTCGTTTCTGCTGTTTCGTTTGGCAGCAAGGTCAGACGGCAGGTGAGCGTATCGCCGAGGAAAGTCTCCTTCAGCCAATGAATAGTCAAACACCGAATCGCATACGTATCCATAAATGCCTCATCCGCTGATTGCATAGCAATCGAGAGGTATGTGCGGTTGTTGACATGTCCGTTGAAATCAAGGTTAATCGGATTGACGCGGTGCTCAACCTGTTGCAGATGAATACCTTCCGTCATAAATCGACGTTTCCGATGGGTCTCCGAAGTCATTTCCGGCATCACAGGGATCTGGGGCTGGAAAGGCGTCGTCGGAGCCAAACGATGCGCCTCGGTATCCAACAGCGTCCAACAACCGTATCCATGCGCAATCTCTACCCCATCCGACCGCTTCACACGGAACTCTGCATAAAGCCGCAGCGTACCCACTTCGCTATTCCATACGGTCACGTCGATATCGTCCGACCAAAGAGCCGTCTGATCCTCAAACCACGCGTTGAACTCTGTAATGACCCATATGCGGTGTTGCTTAACGATATCAAATGCCGCCAGATGCAGACAAGCCATATAGCGCGCCCAACAATCCTGATAATACAACAACACGGCACTCGGCGTCATCCGGTAACGCGTGTCTATATCCGCTGCGGTAAGTGAATAACGATGAGTATACGATTCCATAATTTATACTTTGAGAATGCAAAAGTACAAAAAAAACATGAATTATGCAAATTTTCTGTTTTTTATTTTCAATTTTCAATTATTTTTTGTAACTTTGCGCGCTTTTTACAAAAAGCACCTATTCAAATGTTCAAAAATTATTCATTCAAAACAGGAATCCGTTTCCGTCGGTTCTGCCACAAGGCGTACGCCGCTTTCCGTTCACTTCACCGCGAGGTGACTATCGGACACGTGGCGGGTTATATGACCGATCTGGAGATGCTCAAGCATGGTAAGAGCGTAGCAGTTGCCCTCTGCGGCTTGTTCTGCATACCGACCATGGCGGAAAATTCATCGGGAACGGCGGATTCCATCCCCTTAACCGACCGGCAACTTAGTCTTCAGGAGGTGTTGGTCGTTTCTCAGAAAGCTGAAGTTCATTCGGAAGCCTTCCGTCTTATCACACAGGTATCGCACGCCGAGATAGAGGCGTTGCCGATACAGACCGTGGCGGATATCCTGCAATACCTGCCGGGGCTGGATGTGCGGACACGGGGAGCTAACGGTGCACAGGCCGACATCAGTATGCGCGGCGGCACGTTCGACCAAGTCCTTGTGTTGCTCAACGGCGTGAGTATGAGCGACTTCCATACGGGGCATTATGCGCTGAACCTGCCGATTACACCGGCGATGATTGAGCGCATCGAAGTGTTGCAAGGCACCTCGGCACATCTGCACGGAGCCTTCTCCGGAGCAATCAATATCGTCACGAAACAAACTGTTTCTAACAGCGAAGCGCAAACAACTTCAAACAGAGGTACAACCTCTCAAACTATTTTACGTCTGGACGGGGGCATGAACGGTTGGTTTCATCCGCAGGTGGCGGCATCCGTGGCACACAAAGAGGCACAATTCAACATTGCGGCGGATTACTCGCGGGCGGAAGGTTATCTGGCACCACAACCCACGGAGAAAGAAGCCATTGCATGCCGTAACTCGGATTTTCAACTGGTGAACCTCTATTTCCAGACACGATGGAGAGAACTCGATGTGCAGGCCGGTGCGCAATGGAAAGATGCAGGGTTGGGAATGGGTTATGGTTTTGGGTCGCAAGACCAGTTTGACGCCACGCGTACAGCTTTTGCGTCCGCCAAGTACGCACATCGCTGGGGGGCATGGCGCTTAGACGCTCAAGCGGCTTATCGCGCTAACTACGACCGCTACGAATGGCATCGCGGACAGCGACTGTACGGTAATTTTCACTTCGCGCAGACCGCTTCCGCCGCGCTGGCTGCCCATTATGCTTCGCGTGTGGGAACCACATCCTTCGGAATCAGTATCCGTAATGAAAACATGCACTCTACGAACCTTGGTGACACCATCAATCCAAACGGACAAGTACCGAATGTAGAAGGTTTTCCGCTATCCCAAGTTCGCGTATTGGATCTGGTCAAAGGAGGTAATCGTTTCCATACAAACTACTATGCCGAACAAAGCTTCTATTATGCAGGTTTAGCCGCTTCCATCGGCATCAACGGCACATACAACTCCCAATTCGGACACCATCTGGGTGGAGGAGCAAACATCGGCTATGACTTCAAAAAAGGCGGAACCGTTTATCTGAATGCCAACCGCTCGCTGCGCATGCCCACGTTCACCGATCTCTATTATAACGCCGGAAACCAACTGGGTAACCGCAACCTCAATCCCGAAAAAGCATGGCTCCTCTCAGTCGGCTACAAAGGAGAATGGAAATTAGGAAATGTCAAATCTCAAATCTCAAATGACAAATCGGACAAAGGCATGCTCACTTTGTCCGCCGAT
Organism: uncultured Bacteroidales bacterium; assembly: GCA_900319005.1. Taxonomy (GTDB): domain Bacteria; phylum Bacteroidota; class Bacteroidia; order Bacteroidales; family Paludibacteraceae; genus Colicola. The sequence goes on along the minus strand of ONMV01000011.1, from coordinate 7,189 downwards.
TGGTACTACCGATGGGGAAGAGACATCATCGACTGGGTGTATGTGCCGGAAGATACGAAACGACCGTATCACGCACAGAATCAGCAACGTGTGGATGCTACAGGCATAGAACTTTCTATCGCATACCGGCTTAACGAATGGCTGCGTTGTGTGGCGGTCGATTACGCATACACCTATCTGAACTTGGACCTCAAAGAGACGGGTTCACGCTATCTCGATTACCTGAGTCATAAACTGTCTATCCGTCTGGAGCATGGTATCTACAAAGGTTTTGGCGCTTCCTGGACGGTGCGCTTTCAGAAACGAGAAGGTCAGTTCAACAATGCCGAAGGGGCTGTGCAGAACTATCAGCCCGTATGGTTATTGGATGGTTCTATCTATTGGCAGAACCGCTACCTGCGTGTCGCTGCCGAGTGTACAAATATCACCCATACGCGCTATTACGACTACGGCGGAATCCTCCAACCCGGCGCTTGGGCAAAAGTGAGCATTCAGGCGAAACTATAACCTCCCTTTGAGCCTTCTTACTTTAGATTTTTCTCAAAGAACTCAGCCAACTTATCCCACGGGATGAGGTTCTTGGGTTCGCCTTTGCCTGCCGGTTCGGTATAACCGCCATCATAGAGATCGCAATGCGAAGCGTCCGGAATGATAAGCAGCTCTTTGTTCTCAGGACACGGATTCGGAGCGACCACGGTTTTGTAGCCGTCTGCTTTGCCGTCCACCATGTAATGGTACACCGCTTCGCCGAAATAACGGCTGTGGGCGTTCTCGCCGTGCATGATCAGAACCGCCGAACGGATCTCGTTGATATAATACAGGAAACGGCTGTTGGCATAAGCCTGCGTGCCGATGACACGCCAACCGTCATTCGAGTTACCGCTACGCGCATGGTAGCCACGGGCGGTCTTGTAGTAATCGTGGTAGTCCTTGACGAACTGCCTGCGGTGCATCGTCCGGCAGTGGGTCTATCACGCCTCCTGCCATAGCAGCAGGGTCTGCAAGACGTTGTGCGGCGAGTGCCACACGCGCTTCGTGACGTGCCTCTTCGGTGTCAGCGGAATCGAAATACCCGTTACCGCTGACGCGCGTCATGTCGTACATCGTTGAAGCCACCGTCGCTTTGATTCGCGTATCCGCTGCCGCCGCATTAAGCGCAATACCACCCCATCCGCATATACCGATGATACCGATGCGATTAGCATCCACTTCGGGCAGTTTGGAAAGGAAATCCACCGCTGCCATGAAGTCCTCGGTATTGATATCCGGCGAAGCCGTTCTACGGGGTTCACCCGAACTCTCGCCTGTAAAAGAAGGATCAAAAGCCAAAGCCACAAACCCGCGTTCCGCCATCTTCATCGCATACAGACCCGAACTCTGCTCTTTGGTTGCGCCAAAAGGACCCGACACCGCGATAGCGGCGTATTTGGTACTTGGTACTTCTAATCTCCCTTCGGTCGAACGATCTGCTTCGCCGTATGGGTCACTTAGTCCCTTCGGTTGGTATAAATCTCCAACCAACGTAAAGCCGTACTGGGTCTTAAAGGATACCTTTTTGTGGTTTACTTTCTCACTAAGCGGGAATACTTTGTCCCATGTGTTATTTTCACAATTATTCATTTTGTCATTTGAATTTGTGCAAGCAGCTAACGCGAGGGCTGCAAGCATAAGGGTGAATAACTTTCTCATTATTGTACAGAATTGTATTGTGTGTCATTAACGGGTTCGAGCCATTCGTTCGTAGCGTCCGGTTGCTCTTGGGTATGAATCGCCAAATGCTGCATCCACGAGTCCTCAGCGGCTCCATGCCAGTGTTTGACGCCTTCAGGAATAGCAATCACGGTTCCCGGTGTAAGCGGAACAGCAGGCTTGTTCCACTCCTGATACCAACCCTTGCCGCTCACGCAGATTAGCACTTGTACCGCTCCGTGGTGAACATGCCAGTTGTTGCGGCAACGCGGTTCGAACGTCACATTCGCCACACCGCCGAAATACGGTTGCAAGAAACTCTGTCCTGTGAAATACTGCGCGTAAGCATCATTCGATTTGCCTTGCGGCCACTCCGTTTGAAGTAATCCTGCCAAGCGCCCTGCTTCGTTCAAAAGACCATTTGCGGCAAGAGCCACTACGATATCTTGTAACTGCTCTTCGGTCACACCCATATTGCGTGCTCCGGCGATGTGTGCTTTCAGTTGCGGCTCCACGCCTTCGAGACCACTCAACGCAGAAACGGTCACCAACTCACGGTCAGCGTACGTCAAGTTATCGCGGGCAAAAATATCTCCGAACAAATGCGCTTTCAGGTAATAATCCGTCGCTTCTGCAAACTCATACTCAAAAGCCTTGCCCACCAACTGCGTCTGCACGCGCGTACCTTCTTTAAGTGCATCGTAATCTTCGCCAAGCGGACTTGCATCCTCACCCATAATAACCTTCACACCTTTCGCTTGACGATCTCCGATAACACGCTGCAACACGCCCAAAGCATTCAGACTCCGCGGAAAACCCGTATAAGCATAGAGTTGCGAGAGTGCTTCCTTGATCTGGCTAACCGTCAATTCCGCCTCTAACCCGTTATGAATAGCCGACTCCAATGCCATCAAATCGCCCTTTGCCTCATCGCAAGCGATGGCACTCATCCACGCTGCCTGCTCCGTTGTAAACGAAAGTTGATTCATATCTTTTGTTTCTGTCTGCTGCTTTGGACTGCATGCAACCAGCAAAGCTGCCAAAGCAAGGGTCATGAATTTTCTCATAGTTTCGCTACCAACTCAACAATCTTTTGTTTAGTAGCGTCTGTCTTTTGCTCGTCGATTTTAGCAGTTACAATGCCCATATTCTCGGCATGCCAGTAGTTGCAGATGTCGCGGAATTCAGCCGTCGCGCCATCATACACACCCGGCGAATAAGACGAACAGAGCAACGCCATCTTCTTTACTTTAGCCGGCGCGTTAACGCAGTACATTCGTTGAATAGGCGCCTGGATCTGCGCGCAAAGCGTGAAATAATAGATCGGAGCAGCCAAAACCAGCACTTCCGCCTCTGCCATCAGCGGATAGAGTTCCTGCATGTCGTCTTTCTGGATGCACGCACCGTTGCCCTTGCCGTGGCAGTACTCGCACGCCAGACAGCCTGCGATATGTTTGTGCGCCACATTGACGAGCGTCACGTTATGACCTGCAGCCTCGGCTGCGTTTTTGTACTCCTCCGCCATCCAAGCGGTGTTACCCTTCGCTCTCGGCGAAGCCTGAAGAATCAATACGTTCATAATGTATTCTGTGTTATGTTTTATGTGTGATGTTTTGTTCTTACAAACTTGCCACCAGAATCTCTTTGATGTCCTTCTCTGTCAGAGCCGCATAAGCATTCTCAAGTCCCTCATTCACAGCGATATGATGTGCCATCTCGTCCAACCGGCTATCGTCGATTCCCACTTCGCGCAGGTGCATCGGAATGCCGATCGACTCAAAGAACGCATAAGTCGCCTCAATCGCCTTGTTCGCAATCGTCCATTCGTCCAACGAAGCGTCAATTCCGAACACATTCACGCCGTATTTCACGAACCGCGGCAAAGTGCGCTCGTTCAGGATATGCTTCATCCACCGCGGAGTGATAATCGCCAAACCCTCGCCGTGCGTAATATCGTAATACGCGCTCAAAGCGTGCTCAATTCCGTGACATGGCCATCCGCTCTCGCTGTTACCGAGCGCCAAAATACCGTTGCAACCATACGTACAAGCGAGCATCATCTCTGCGCGCGCCTTGTAATCCTCGGGGTTCTCAATACACTTGCGTCCGTTCGCCATAAGCGAGCGCAACATCGACTCGCAGAAACCGTCATTCAGCAACGTCGCGTCCTCCACAAAATACTGCTCCATGGTGTGGTTCATCGCGTCCGCAATACCGGCGGCCGTCTGTTTCCGGCTGACCGAGAACGTATATGTCGGATCCAAGAACGAAACGGCAGGGAACAAGTGCCGATCCATATAACCGATTTTGTCGTTCGTCTCCGTTCTGGAAATAACTCCGCCGCAGTCGTACTCGCTTCCCGTAGCCGCTAACGTGATAATATCCACTATCGGCAGAGCAGCCTGTGCTTTCACTTTGTACGAAATCAAATCCCATGGATCACCATCATAACAAGCACCTGCTGCAATCGCTTTCGAGCAATCCAGCACACTTCCGCCGCCGACCGAAAGAATCACATCCACCTTGTGCTCCTTGCACAACCGCACACCTTCCAATACCGAAGGATCATATTTCGGATTCGGCTGAATACCGCTCAGTTCCACCACCTCAAAATCCTTCAGCGTCTCCCGCACATACTCATACAAACTGCCTGCTTTACCTCTGAAAGCCGGTATTTTCTTTATACTGCCTCCGCCGTAAGTCAGGAGTATTTTCTTGCCGAAACCGCTCATTACTTTCTGCAGTTTCTCTACTACGCCTTCACCAAAAATAAGGCGTGTCGGTGTCTGATAATCAAAGTTTTGCATAGTTATTTTGTTTCATTTATTTGCGTTAATGAATTTATTATCTCAATTTTGCTGCAAAATTACTGTTTTTTTTTGAGATACGCAAACATAAATTAGCCGAATATCTACCACTTTTGCAGAATTGCCTCAAAAAACGCACTTTTCTCTTGCATATATCGAATTTTTTATATACCCTTTCTCTCGCTTTTTAATCACGTGTTTCCAACACAGGATTAACACAGCATTAACACAGGATTAACACAACATATACGGACTGTCTCCACGAGATCCGCAAAATAATAACCCCGTATCCGCCATATATGGAGGATAGGAAACGCCGCTCCTTTCTTGGTCCATTGCGTCGGGATTTAATTCCGACATCGGCTCTGCCGACATCTGCCCACAATGTCCTGTGTTCGGTACCTCCGTCACGAAGAACCTTTGTACATTGTAAGGGTCAGCAGCGCGCGGGGAGGAAATAAAAAATCCGCCAACTTGGCGGATTCTCTATTAAGGTGCTACGCGGTTGATGTCTCTCGGGAACATCGAGCATTCTTTGACGTTGGCGATGCCGAGGAAGCAAGCCGTGATACGCTCGAGACCGATGGCGAAGCCGCCATGAGGAGGCATGCCGTTCTTGAAGGTATCGAGGTAGAAATGGAAAGCATCCGGATTCATGCCACGCGCTCTGTCCCTCCCGCGCGCCGCAGGCGCGCACAGCCCACACACCGCATGGCGCACACCGCACCCCATAGCGCCACTCCGCCACCGATGAGGCATACACGGGGAGGCAAACGCAGGTTATCCCTACCGGGGCAGAAAAGATATGGTCTCTCTCAAAAAAGGTCTATAGGTCTTTCTTTTTTCGAGCGACCGCAGGGAGCGCGAGAGTAATAGGGGTTAGAGGGTTAAGGGTTAGTGGATTAAAGGTCGCGCGGGTATAGGGTTAGAGCTTATGACCGGAGGCGAGTTCAAAATGACACTTGACGATACCAAGATCAAGATGGGTATAGCCTATGAGGGAGAATTTAGTTTGGGTTTGTACACTTAGGTCTGCGTTAAGAGTAAAGGCGAACTTCTGTTGATTAACAGCGGTGGGCGCTAAGAGTGCCGATTCTACTCCTTTGACAAACCATTCTGGTAAGGGTTGGTTCGTTTTATTGATTGTTACGTCGTCGATCGTTTTCTTTTGTGGGTGTTGCACGCCTTGTGTAGCACCGTAGCCCAATGAAATGACCGCTTTCAGTTCTTCGCCGGGTGCGATAGTATAGGCAGTTTTGATATTCTTGAAAGTTAAGCCTACCCAACAGGTGTTTAGTCCGAGCGTTTGCGCATGGAGCACTACCCTTTCACCATAATAGCCAGCGAGTTCGCTGCCTTGGTTGACTTTGGGTGCGACGACTGCAATATAATTGCGCACATTCGTAAACTTACCATACATAGGGGCGTTGCTTTTACTGAAAGCAAGCGGCTCGTCTGTTACTAGCTGAAGATGTGTACCGCCTTCGCGGTTGCAGAGGTCGATAGTATCACGTAGTGATTGCAGTTTGTCCGCTTCTATCGGTTTGTCTATGTACTGCCGCACAGAGTGGCGGGCTTGGATGGCTTCTAAGAGTGTCATTGTGGTGTTGTTTACATTTACGAGTGCAAAGGTACAACAATTTTCCGATATACGCAAATAAATGTGAGTGAACGTATTGAAAAAATGCGTTCACGTTCCGCACCGCAGGTAGTTGCCATTAAACGAACTATATTAAAAAATTGACAAAAAAATGATTTTTTAGGCTAATGATGATACATATCCATCTATATAGGGTCGATTGTTGGTAACAACAGCAAATGCTTGTCGGATAAGTTTGTTAGCAATGGCAATAATTGCGACTCTACCAGATTTACCCCTTGATCGCAATCTCTCGTAAGTTTCTTTACAGGCAGTATTGCTTCTAATAGATGAAAATGCGACGACATACATAAGGCTTCGCAAATGTGTATCGCCATTGCGATTAATGTGACCTTTGACATTGACTGACGTACCTGATTGCTGGTAAGTGGGACATAATCCCAGGAACCGAGAAATCTGTTTAGCACTACTAAAGTACGTAAAACCTCCTGTAGCCATTATAAGTGCAGAAGCGATATTTTCGCCAATACCTTTAATGGAAGTGAGCAACTCCATTTGGCGTTTAAACTCTTTATTAGATAGATTAGTAATCTCATCCTCTAATTTGGAGATCTGCTTACGGAGAAACTTAATGGTTTGCTCTGTAGCAACTTTAGCAGTAGGGTCTTGTTTAGGCAGGACGGATAGAGAGTGCTGCAGATTGATCATTGCAGTAAGTTGCTTCTTAAGTTGCCTAAGGACAGTACGTTTCTGCTTAAGCAGAATGATACTCTCTGATGGAATCTTATAGGGCGCTGGCTCCATCTTCTCGCCATACATAGCAATCAGTTTAGCATCAATCTCGTCTGTCTTAGTAGTGGAGAGCATAGCACGAGCGAAATGCTTAATCTTCTGCGGATTCTCCATGCTAACGGTAATGTTAGCCTGCTGGAGCAAATAAAGGAGAAGCATGCTGTAGTTGCCGGTAGCTTCCATTACGCAATGGCAGTCCTTAGGAAGTGAGGAGATAAACTGGCGCACACCACTAGTGGTGTTAAGGAATGTCTTAGTGGTGTAACCACTCTTCTTAGGATAAGCTGCTACGAACGAATCC
>ONMV01000009.1 GCA_900319005.1 uncultured Bacteroidales bacterium | reverse complement strand
GGTTGCAGAGCTGCAACGTGACACGCACGGTGACCACGCGAAGCGAGGCATGGCAGAAAGGCGACACCTCGGTAATCATCCAGACCAAGACCGTAGAGAGCTACGACGCGTCGAAGAAGCTGTAGAAAATCCGCCTATATTGACGGATACATGGAAAAAGGAAGTGATCCAAATGGGTCGCTTCTTTTTACTTTCACACGAATCACACTTTCACACAAAAATAAGAAAAAGCGCCCCGCAAAGTCGCTTTTTCTCTTTTTTCCTTGCATATATGATTTTTTTTTAGTACTTTTGCAGCCGTTTTTTATTTTGGGTTATTGTGCGCGTACGCGAAAGACATATAATAATGTCCGTTTTGACGACAACTCTCCTACTCTGCTTTTCTGCAGCGCAGGCAGATGAACACGTACAGAGTACAGAGCTAAGAGTGGACAGTACAGAGCTAAGAGCGGATAGTACAGAGCTAAGAGCGGACAGTACAAGGACGGAAGAGACGAAGAAGAGTGAGTTGACGGCGCCGGTGTATTACCAATCGAACGACTCCATGATCATGCATCATAACGGCAATGCGTACCTGCACGGCAAAGGTGAGTTGCGGTACGACAACATGGAGCTCACAAGTGAGTATATCCGCATGAACCTCGACAGCAGCACTATTTATGCGCAAGGCGTCTATGACAGTACGCAGTATGAATGGGTGGGCAAACCGGTGTTCAAAGATGAAAAAGACCAATACGAGACGAACCAGATAACCTATAACATCAAGACGAAGAAGGGTTACATCCGTCATGTGGTGACCCAACAGGGCGAGGGTTACGTCATAGCCGACCGGACGAAGAAGACCGAAGGCGACGAGATGATGATGGCAGGAGGTCAGTACACGACCTGCGACGACCACGACCATCCGCATTTCTACCTGAAGATGACCAAAGCGAAAGTCAAACCGGGCGATTACATTGCTACCGGACCGGCATACATGGTGGTGGGCGAAGTACCGCTGCCTTTGGCTATTCCGTTCGGATTCTTCCCCATCACGAAGCAGTACTCAAGCGGTTTGATCATGCCCTCTTACGGCGATGACTACAGCAGAGGACTGTATTTGCAGAACTTAGGTTATTACTTTGCAATCAACGATTACATGGACCTCGAGGTGACGGGCGATATCTACACCAAAGGTACATGGGCAATCCGGGCGCAAAGCAAATATATATGGCGGTATCATTTCTCGGGAAGTCTCAACATCAGTTATCGTAACGACGTGACGAGCGAAAAAGGTATGCCGGATTATTCGGCGATGCGTAACTTCCAGCTCCAATGGACCCATTCGCAGGATTCTAAGTTCAACCCCTATTGTACGTTCTCAGCGAGCGTCAATTTCTCGACGAGCGGATATAGCCGCAGTAACATCAATAATTACTACAACTCCTCCGCTTATTCAGAGAACACCAAAAGCAGTACGATCAACTATACCCAACGTTTCCCCGACAGTCCGTGGAGCATGAGTCTCACGGCGGGTATCACGCAGCGTACGAGAGACTCGACGCTGACCCTTACCGCACCGCAGATTTCAATCAACATGAGTAGCGTTTATCCGTTCAAGGATGCTCGCGCGTTGGCTCTCAAACGCAAAGGGAAAATTGCCGTGGGCAAGGAGAAATGGTACGAGAAAATCAAGATGAGTTACTCCATGAGCGGCATCGTGCAGACACGCAGCGACATGAAAGAGAAAGAGTACGCCCGTACGCAATTCTCCCGTGACTGGCGGGTAGGAATGCAACATTCGATCCCCATCAGTGCCAGTTTCATGCTGTTCAAATACCTGAGTATCACGCCGAGTATCAGCCTCAAGGACCGAATGTATTTCCAGCGTGTGGACCGTAACTGGAACAGCATCGAGAACCAGCTACAGATGGACACAACGAGCGGTTTTTACAACGTATTCGATTTTAACACCAGTCTCAGTCTGAGTACCACTATTTACGGATTCTTCACGCCCCTCAAGCGGTTGTTTCCGAAAAGTCGTGTGGAGAAATTCCGTCACGTCATCAAACCGCACATGAGTATCAGTTATCACCCGGATTTCGAGAAACCGATGTGGGGTTATTACGGTCGGTACACGGATGGAAACGGACAGGAGGTGATCTATAACCGCTACCCGACAGGTATGTACGGCAACGCACCGCGAGGGATGTCCGCGACGATGAGTTTCGGCGTGTCAAACAACTTGGAGATGAAGATCGTCAACCGTAACGACACCACCGGCAAAGTGCCGTTCAAGGTGGTGAGTCTGATTGATAACTTCAGCGTGGACGGAGGTTATAACTTTGCCGTCGATTCGATGAACTGGAGTCTTTTCCAAGTGAACCTGCGGTTGAAATTTCCATACCTGAACAACTACAGTGTGAACCTCTCGACGAGCCTTGACCCGTACATGTACGAGATCATCAACGGTTCACCCAGACGAACGAACAAGCAGTATTGGCACCATGGTCGTTTCCCCCATTGGAGCGGTTTGCGATGGAGTTTCAATTACACGCTGGATAACAATACACTCAAGCGATGGAAAGACAAACTGACCGCAATCGACGATCGTCGCCGAGCACGTCAAGCCGAAGAAGCGGAGGAGGATGAAGAGGTCAATCTGGAACCCATCGAACGAAGCGAAGACGGACGGTACAAGAACGCGAAATTAGGCGGCAGCAAGAAAGAGCAAATAGATGACGGGTATGTCCGGACGGAATTCCCTTGGAGCGTGTCGGTTTATTACTCGTTGGCTTACGCCCCGGGATCGGAGTTCGATTATTCGAAGATGTACTACAAGATGGTCTTCACCCACAACTTGAGTCTGAGCGGTTCATTAGGCCTCGGAAAAGGTTGGAAAGTGAGTGCCAGCATGAGTTATGACTTCGATTACAAACAGGTGACGAGTTGTAATTTCAACGTCAGCCGTGACCTGCATTGCTGGAGTATGAGCGCAAGCATCAACCCGATCGGTCCGTTTAGGAGTTACAGCTTCCATATAGGCGTCAATGCGTCTATCTTGGCAGACCTCAAATATGATAAATTCGGAACCAACGACACGAGGATCAATTGGTGGTGATGAAAAATGAAAATTGAAAGGAAGAAGGAGGAAGGAAAGGACGAAGGAAAATTAATGAAAAAATGAATATGAAAATTGAAAATCAAACAGTAGTAAAAGCCACTTACGAGTTGTATATCAACGGCGAAGGAGGCAAAGAAGAGTTGATGGAGCAAGCCACAGAACAAGCTCCGTTAGTATGGTGTCAAGGAGAAGGGATGATGCTTCCCGCGTTTGAGGCACAAATGGCAGGCAAAGAAGCCGGCGAGACGTTCGATTTCGTGCTTGCAGCCAAAGACGCTTACGGCGAGTACCTCCAAGAAGGGCTCATGGACCTGCCGAAGAAGATGTTCTTCAACGGAGACGGCGAGTTCGACGAAGAGCGCGTTTATGTAGGTGCAATCGTTCCGATGAACACGACTGACGGACAGATCGTCAAGGCGCAGGTTTGCGAGATAACCGAGGACCAAGTGACCATCGACCTCAATCACCCGTATGCAGGCGAGGATCTGCATTTCAAAGGCAAAATATTAGAGTTGCGCGAAGCTACTCCCGCCGAGTTAGACGCTATCCGTCATCCCAAACATGGTTGCTGCGGAGGTGGCTGCCATAAGAAAAAAGGCAATTCCTGCGGTGATTGCGGAGACGGATGCGGTGACTGCGGAGGATGCAAGTAAATTAAAAATTACGAATTAAAAATTAAAAATTACTATGGCAAATATTGTAGCGATAGTGGGTCGTCCCAACGTCGGGAAATCGACCCTGTTTAACCGCCTGACAGGTACTCGTCGGGCGATAGTGATGAACACCGCCGGCACGACGCGTGACCGTCAGTACGGCAAAGCCGAGTGGTGCGGACGTGAGTTCTCGGTGATCGACACCGGAGGATGGGTCGTGAACAGCGACGACACCTTCGAGTCCGAGATCAACCGCCAAGTGGATTTAGCGATCCGCGAGGCGGATGTCGTGCTGCTGGTAGTAGATGTGAACCAAGGTGTGACGGAGTTTGACACCGAAGTGGCACACCTGCTCCGACAAGCAAAGAAACCGACCATTCTGGCGGTCAACAAAGTAGATACCTTCGAGAACCAATACGGAGCAGCGGAGTTTTACAAACTGGGCTTAGGCGAACCCTTCATCGTGTCTGCCGAGAACGGTCTGGGAACGGGCGATCTCTTGGACGAAGTGGTGAGCCGTTTCCGCAAAGAGGATAACAGCGATGAGGAGTTGGACGAGTTGCCGCGTTTTGCGATAGTGGGTCGTCCGAACGCCGGCAAATCCAGTATCCTGAATGCGTTCATCGGCGAGGAACGAACGATCGTGACGGATATTCCCGGCACCACACGCGATTCCATTTATACGCGGTATAACAAGTTCGGCAAGGACTTTTACTTGGTGGATACCGCGGGAATCCGCAAGAAAGCGAAAGTAACCGAAGACCAAGAGTACTACTCGGTGGTTCGTTCGATCCGTGCGATTGAAAACAGCGACGTATGTATCCTCATGATCGATGCGACGCGCGGCATTGAGGCGCAGGACCTGAATATCTACTCGCTGATCCAAAAGAACAAGAAGGGTCTCGTCGTTTGTATCAACAAATGGGATTTGATAGAAAGCAAGACCAACGCCGATATCAAAGCATATGAGGCTGCTATCCGCGAACGAATTGCGCCGTTTACGGACTTCCCGATCATCTTCACTTCGGCGCTGACCAAACAGCGTATCTTCAAAGTAGTGGAGACGGCTATTCAGGTGTACGAGAACAAAAACAAGAAAGTGCCGACCGCACAGCTGAACGAGAAATTCCTGCCGCTCATCGAGAACTATCCCCCACCCGCTTGGAAAGGCAAATACATCAAGATCAAATACTGCACCCAGTTACCGAACACGCAGATTCCGACCTTTGTGTTCTTTGCCAACCTGCCGCAATACGTGAAAGAACCGTACCGCCGCTTCCTCGAGAACAAGTTACGCGAGTGGTGGGACTTCACCGGCACACCGGTACAGTTGTTCATTCGTGCGAAATAGGACGATGGACAATGGACAATTTAGTCTATTGTCCTTCAGCAGGCAGAGCCTGCGGTCTATTGTCCTTCAGGCGAAGCCGGTCTAATTTTAAGAAAAAGTTAACTTTTTCGTAAAATATTTGCATATATGCAAAAAAAGTAGTAACTTTGTGCGCTTTTTGTAGGGTTTGTGAAAATAATAGGCTTTATATATCATAACGGCAGTGCTGAGATGGTGCTGAAAGGCGACAGTTGTTTGCTCAACGGGCGCAAACCATTCTTCATGCCGGAAGGGGCAAGCGAGATAGGAATGACGCCCTGTTTGATCCTTCGTGTGAGCCGTTTGGGCAAAGAGATAGCACCTAAGTTTGCGGATCGATACTACGATGCCGTTTCCCCAGGGGCAGACTTCATTGCGATGGACAAAGCCCGTGAAGCCCAACAACAAGGCAAGCCGTGGACCCAAGCCCTCACTTTTGACTACTCGCTGGCTATTGGAGAATGGACGGAGGTAAAGAGTGAAGGAATGAAAGAGTTAATGAGCGAACTCATCCTCTCACCCGAAGAGGCGATCGTGGAAGCAAGCCGCGTGATGACCATCCGGCAGGGAGACCTCATTTATATCCAAGCCAAGCAAGCACCGAGGTTGGTACAAAAAGAAGAAATAATACGCGTCACTATTGACGGAGAAGATAAATTATACTGCAAAATCAAATGAGAAAAATTCTATCCATAGTATTGGTACTGATGTTGAGCGTCTCGATGAGCGCAGGCATCCATAGTTATGTAGATCAATCCGTACTGAGTGAAGGTCACTGGGTGAAGATTCGTGTGAGCGAATCCGGTGTCTGTCGTATGAGCTTTGCGGAACTACGCAATGCGGGTATTGACCCCTCGCAAGTTCGCGTTTACGGATTCGGAGGTGGTATGTTAGCGCAGGATTTTCGCAAAGCGAAGATTGACGACCTGCCACAAGTACCGGTATTCGTAGGCAATGATTACATTCTCTTTTGGGTACAGGGTCCGATCAGTTGGATTTACAACACAGCCGTTTCTCCGGCGCGCTTTACGCATACACGTAATACCTATTCCGATTACGGGTACTATTTCCTGACGGATAACGTAGGTGAGCCTTTGGCTCCGACCGAGCAACCCGCTATCAGCGGTACTCCGACGGAGGTGACGAGTTATCTTCATTACCAAGTACATGAGAAAGACTCCGTTAACCTCATCGACCGTTCGGGTGTATCAGGAGGCGGACGTGAGTTTTACGGCGAGCAGTTCAATACGGGTCAGAAACGTACGTTTACCTTCTCCACTCCCAACGCGATTGAGGATCAGACCAGCCGCGCGTACATCGACGTAGCCGGATTTGCTCCTGTGACCTCCTATTTCCGCAGCGCGTACAACGGCAAAAACGGAACGGCTAACATTGCGAAAAAGAAAGACAACTACTCTTTCGGAGAAGTAGGATATATCAACACAACCGCTCCTTCAACCGCCGGCAAACAGGAGATTCAGTTGACCTATACGTGCAGCACTTCGGGTGCATTAGGATGGTTGAACTATATCGAGCTGACTACCCCGAGTACGCTCACGATGACGGGCAGTTGGATGCCCATCCGTACGGACGTGAACTTCAAGTCCTCCACTCCGGTACGTTTTCACTTGAGTGGAGCGGACGAAGCGACGCAAGTATGGGACATTACCAACTTAGGCGCTATTACCCGCATGTCCACCACGTTCACCAACGATGAGTTACAATGGACCGGTACGCAGGAAGACGGCGTGCATGAGTACGTAGCGGTGAACACCAAAGGCAACAAATGGGTTTCCGCTACCGTGATCGGCACGGTAAAGAACCAGAACCTGCATCGTCTGAAGAACATCGACTATGTGATCATCTGCCCGGAGGGCTACGAGGAAGTGAGTGCAGATTTAGCCAAAGCTCACGAAGAGAAAGAGGGAATCACATGGGCAGTAGTGACCGACCAACAGGTATATAACGAGTTCTCCTCCGGCACGCCGGATGCAACGGCCTACCGATGGTTGATGAAAATGCTTTACGACCGTGCGGACGGAAACGGCATTGCGGCACCTCGCTGGCTTCTCCTGATGGGTCATGGCACGTTCGACAATCGCAAACTGCTGACCACATCGGGCACCAACCTGCTCTTATGCTACGAAGCAAAGAACTCAACCAACGAGGTAAATGCCTATGCTTCGGATGACTACTTTGCGTTCCTCGATGACAAAGAGGGCGAGTCGGATGCCAGCGCAACGATGGACATCGGCGTGGGACGTCTTCCGGTCAACACCGTGCAAGAAGCACGCACAACGGTAGATAAGATCATCGCATATATGACGAACTCGAATCCGGGCAAATGGAAGAACCAACTCGTATATTTAGCCGACGACGGCGAAGCGGGCACACATACCGAGACCTCGGAGATAAGCGCGGAGATGATTCGTCTGGCGAACCCGGATTTTGTGGTACATAAGATTTTCCTTGATGCATATCCTCAGGAAACTAATGCCAGTGGAGAGAGTTATCCGCAAGCCAAGAACCGATTGGATAACTTACTCAAGAACGGCTGCTTGTTCTTCGATTATTCGGGTCATGGAGGTTATAACAACATCACCAGCGAAGCTATTCTGACCCTGCGTGACGTAGAGACGATGCATAATACCAATCTGGCTTTCTGGCTCTTTGCAACCTGTAACTACGCGGAGTTTGACACCGGTAAGCGCTGTGCCGCCGAGTCAGCTGTGCTCAACCCGAACGGCGGAGCTGTGGGTATATTAGCCGCTACGCGTACCGTTTATGCATCGCAGAACAATAACCTCAACCGCAATGTCTGCGCGGAACTCTTTGCGCATAAGACCACTTTCCATTATGAGGCTACCTTAGGCGAAGCTATCCGCAAAGGAAAGAACAGATTGGGCAGCGACACCAACAAACTGCCTTACGTACTGCTCGGCGACCCCGCTTTAAGGCTGAACTACCCCACCGATTATTTCGTACAGACCACCACGAAGATCGACACACTCAATGCCTTGAGCGTGCAGCACGTAGAGGGACAAATCATTGACGAGGACAGCGTTGTGGTAAGCGATTTTGAAGGAACCGTGAATATCACTATTTACGATAAGATACAAGTGATCCCGACACGCGATAATGATGATTACGGAGACGAACCGCGCGTTGTTAATTATCTGGATTACCCGAATACGCTCTTCTCCGGCTCGACGGCTGTCAAAGAAGGACGATTCGCCTATACATTCATGGTTCCCCGAGATATCCGGTATAACTTTGGTAACGGCCGAATAGTTTATTATGCCAAGACCGCAGACAGTCTGGAGACCGCAGAGGGCGTAGGTCACTTCGAGGACTTCATTATCGGCGGAACGGGTTCTATTCTCACAACCGACACGACAGGACCGGAGATGAAGATTTATCTCAACACTCCTGCATTCGTGGACGGAGGAAAGACGTATGCCACCCCGCGGTTCTACGCCGACTTGGCGGACTCCAGCGGTATCAATACGGCGGGAGCGGGTATAGGACACGACCTTCTTCTCATCGTGGATGATGACGCCAAACAGACCTATATCCTCAACGAATACTTCACAGCAGCGGATAACAGTTATACGGAGGGTCAGGTAAGCTACCGGATGGAGAAACTGGCAAACGGACCTCACAGTCTGGTCTTCCGCTCATGGGATTTGCTCAATAACAGCAGTACGCAGAGTCTGAACTTTGTCGTAGAAGCCGGAATCGATCCCTCTATCTACTCTGTGACGACCTACCCCAACCCGGCTCGCGCACAGAGCGTAGTGAACTTCATTGTTCAATACGACCAGCCGGATGAGTTAATCAGTACCGAGGTATATCTGTACAACACCGCGGGACAACTGATCTGGCGGCAAACACAAGGAAACCCCGACCAAGTGACCATCAACTTAGCACAAATGAACCTCGGAGCAGGTATCTATATCTATAATGTCAAAATAAAATCCCCCACCAGTGGTACCAGTACCGCTGCGGGCAAAATCATTGTAACCAAATAAGCCTATGAAGCATATCGCTTGAAAAAGATTAACCGGTCTACTAGTCAACTGGTAAACCAGTCCACTGGAATACTAACAAAAAATTATATTTTAAACACAAATGAAAAAAATTCTTATTTCTCTCGCAGCCGTGCTGTGCTTTACGATGAGCGTCAAGGCTGCCGATGACACGATGAACCCGCTGATCACAGCTATGCCTTCTATGTCCATTGCACCGGATGGTCGCGCTGCCGGTATGGGTGACCTCGGTGTAGCTACGGAGGCGGATTTTAACTCACAGTATTGGAACCCCGCCAAGTACGCTTACATGTACTCGAAAGGCGGTATTACCGCTAACTACACACCTTGGCTTCGTTCGTTGGTAGGCGATATCGACCTCGCTTATCTCGCCGGATTCTACAACTTCGGTGACCTCGGAGGCGGTATCGGTGCTTCGTTCACCTATTTCTCAATGGGTGATGTCCAACTGATGGACGCAGACAATGTGGACAGAGGTACGGTTCGTCCGAATGAATGGGCATTGGACCTCAGTTATTTCCGTAAGTTGCATGAGTATGTATCTATGTCCGTAGCATTGCGTTTCCTCTATTCGGATCTTAACAACGGCCGTGCGCAAACACAGGAAAACATTCATGCCGGATGGACGATGGCTGCTGACCTGGGTATCTACTATCGTCAACCGATTGAGTTACCGATGGGAACCAGTCATTTCAGTTTAGGTTTCACCCTCAAGAACCTTGGTGGTAAGATCTCCTATTCGGATGACATCAGCAATTTTATTCCTACCAGCATGAATATCGGTGTAGGTTACGAGTTGCCTTGCGACAAGTATAACTTCCTTACCTTCAATGTCGAGGCTAATAAACTGTTAGTCCCCAGCCGTAAGTCAACCTATACAAACCGTGAGACAGCTGCTCATCCGGAATTGTGGAATGATGATGGTACGCCTATTGATCCTTCCAACCTTGATACATGGCAAATGAGCACACAGGCTTATTCGGCTATCAACTCGGCAAAGGGTTGGTTCCAGTCGTTCAACGATGCTCCGGGCGGTGCTGCCGAGGAGTTCAAAGAGGTACGCTGGGGTGCAGGTATCGAGTATAGTTACAACAAGCAGTTCTTTGCACGTATCGGTTATAGCTACGAGAACTTCTACAAAGGAAACCGTAACTACGTTACTCTCGGTGCCGGATTCCACCTCTCTATCGTAACGCTGGATATCTCTTATTGCGCAGCGTTGGCATCGTCTAACCCGCTCAATAACACCATGCGTTTCACGCTTGGTTTCGACCTCTACGGAATCAAGGACCTTGTTAACAACAGAAAGAAATAACAGGTTAACGAGTTAACGAATGAAGGAATTAATGAGAATCGGCTTTGGATATGATGTACATCAATTCGCCCCTAACCGCAAGTTGTGGTTAGGGGGAATTGAGGTACCCTACGAACGCGGTTTACTCGGTCATTCGGATGCCGATGTGGTGATTCATGCCCTCTGCGATGCCCTATTAGGAGCAGCTGCATTGCGGGACATCGGTTATCATTTCCCGGACACGAAAGGCAACGAATACGAAGGTATAGACTCCAAGATTCTCCTTCGCCGCACAATGGAGCTGATTCAGAAAGCCGGATACGGGTTAGGAAACTGCGACATCACTATCTGCGCTCAAGCTCCTAAACTGAATCCGCATATCGAAGCGATGCAGGCTTGTCTGGCGGAAGTGATGGGGGTAGAATTAAATCAAGTCAGTATCAAAGCTACTACAACAGAACATCTCGGCTTCGTAGGCCGTGAAGAAGGAATTGCTGCTTATGCGGTTGCTCTTATTCATTCCATTTCTATATAGCGTACTACAGATGATTGGTCATCCGTACGTAGCAGAGACCGATGGTCCCTACACCCGCTATGTTCTAACCGACAGCACGACGATGGAGGTATATGAGACGACGGACTCCGTGCTCATCGTGCTGACTGCTTGCGCACCGCAGTGTTCTTCGTGCGCGCGTATATATAATAAGGAGGGTAAGTTACTGAGCGCTCCTCAGTCCCCTACTCCTTCGATTTTCCCTCTTGCACATATTGAGAACGGTCGGATTATCTGGACCGACAATGACACATGGAACTACCAATCTACCTTGTAGGCTACATGGGAGCGGGCAAAACGACCGCAGGAAGACTGCTGGCAGAGAAACTCGGCTGGCATTTTGTGGATTTGGACGATGCTTTCGCTCAGATTCATGGATATACCACCGCAGAGTATATCCGTACGTTCGGCATCGAAGATTTTCGCAAGAAAGAGAAATATGTTGTTGAGGATTTGGCAGACCAAGTGCCTTATGAACATGTTATCTATGCTACCGGAGGTGGCTATCCTTGCTGGGAGGATAATATGGATTGTCTGCGGGAATTAGGTACCAGTATTTATATTCGGTGGAAGCCCGAGCATTTAGCTAAACGACTCAGCCTGACAGATTTGAGTGAACGACCGGTACTTCAAGGACGTACAGAAAAGGAGCTACTCTCTTTTATAGCTCCCCAACTCGAAGCGCGTGAGCCGTTCTACAGCCAAGCGCATCATATTTTCGATGTAGAAATCTGCGATGAGCAGTCCGATGAACGGATAGCCGACGCTTTATTTCGATTTATACGCGAGCGCATATAGTTTTATTTGCTTCAACATAGCGGCAACGCCGTTACTGCGCGTAGGACTGAGGTGCTCACGCAACCCGATGCGGTCAATGAAATACAAATCTGCATCAACTATTTCATTCGGTGTATGTCCGCTCAATACGGTTAAGAGCAATGCTACGATGCCTTTCACTAACAATGCATCTGAGTCACCTTTTAGCCAAAGTTTGCCGTCCTCAAAAGAGCAGGTGAACCAAACGGTGGACTGACAGCCGTCAATCTTGTTACGGTCGATTTTCTCCTCCTCGGGCATCGGGTTCTTCTTCAGCTCATTGGCATAATCAATGATGAGTTGATAGCGATCCAACCAATCATCGAACGCCTCGAACTCCTCAATGATCTCATCTTGTATCTCGTTGATCTCTTTCATTTCTTTGCTCCTTTGCTTACACACCTTCTTTGATCAGACCATCCGCAAACACCCATTTCTTACCCGGGTACAATTCCGGCCAAAAGCGATTATGGGTTGACATCAGGATGGTGATACCAGCCTGCGAAATCGAGTACAGCAGATCCATGATCTCCTGCCCTGTCTCGCTATCCAAGTTACCGGTAGGTTCATCCGCCAGAATCATTTCCGGATAATTGAGAAGCGCACGCGCAATCACCACACGCTGCTGCTCTCCTCCGGATAATTCATAGGGTTTCTTATAAGCCTTTGTATCCATGCCAACCTGACCGAGCACTTCTTTCACATGTGCTTCCATCAGCCGTTTGTCCTTCCATCCGGTTGCACGTAGCACAAAGAGCAAATTATCCGCCACAGTACGGTCGGTAAGCAATTTATAATCCTGAAAAATGATTCCCAAACGGCGACGCAGATAAGGCAACTTACGACGAGGTATCTTCGTTAAATCATAATCCAGCACTTTTGCTTGGCCTGCCGTAATAGGCAGCGCACCGTAAATCGTCTTCATCAGACTGGATTTACCGCTACCTACTTTGCCCAGCAGATAAATCATCTCGCCGTTCTCCACATGCAGATTTACGTCATGCAGCACAATCTGGTCTGCCTGACGTATCTCTACATTCGTATAATCAATTAAAACTGCCATTATTCTTCGGCATCTAATTTCTGTTGAATATCCTCCAACTGCTTCTTGAGTTCGTCGATCTTCTTCTGCATGCTGTCAACGAGCTTGTTAGCGGTTTTGGATTTAGCGGTGAAGAAGAGGATGTTATTCTCCGCTGTTTTGATCTCCTGCTGCAAGCGGTCACGCATTCTGCGTAATCCGTCAGCCCCTTGGTTTGTAGCCGCCTTCACAGCTTTGGCTACTCGTTCCCCTTTCGCCTTAATGCGCTCCTCTTTAGCCGCTTCGCGCTTGATATTAAAGAAAGCATCGCAGGTCTCAGAGAACTGATTCCACACCTCGTTCGAATATCTGCGTGCGACAGTTCCAACCGTCTTCCATTCAGCCTGCAGAGCCTGCATATCGGAAGTCATCTCCGCCCATTTATCGCGTGTCAGCTCTCCACTCTCGGTCTTTGCTTTAGCCTCCTCAACGATAGCTTTGGCTTGCTCAATGAGCGAACGTTTGCGCTTGAGGTTTCCATTGAATGCATCTCTTATCTCCTTGAAATAAGCCGTCTTCTCATGGAAGAAACGATCGCATTCAGCGCGATACTCGTCATAGACGGACTGATTGAATTTCTTAGGAGCAAAGCCGATCGTACGCCATTCGTTCTGCAAAGCCTGGATCTTCTCCGTTCTCTCCTCCCATTCTTTAGCATTGATGGGTTGTCCGTTCACCAGCGGTTCGTTGATCGCCTTCAGCTGCTCAATGATAGCACGTTTGCGCTCCAAGTTCTCCTGCTCCTTGGCATGGAGTTCATCAAAATATGCTTGATGCTTCTTATTGATGATGGTCGATGCCTCTTTGAATCGGTTCCAAAGGTCCTCACGCAACTCACGTGCCACAGGACCGATCTCCGCCCACTCATCATGCAGTTGTTGGAGCGCACGGCTTGCTTCAACTATATTCTCATTATTCTGCAGACGTTCAGCGGCTTCGCACAGCAACGTCTTCATTTCCAGATTCTTCTTGAAATCGAGGTCACGCAGCTCGATATTGATTTTCACCAAGTCGTAGAACTGCTCTTGATAGCGCTGATAAGCCTTGCGCAACTCCTGTACATTCGGAGCCGGTACATCACCGATGGTCTTCCATTCCGCCTGTAAATCGCGCATACTCTGCAAGTTAGCCATCACTCCATCGGTTTCACCCTCCGCGAGCGTCTTCATCTTCTCGAGGATAGCTTGCTTGCGCGCCAAGTTATCAGCCTGCTCTTTAGCTACAACAGCTGCTACCTCCGCACGTTTCGCTTTATACTGCGCCAATAATTGTTTGAACTGCTCCTCTAAGGGATCCTGCTGTGGCGTTTCGTTTTCCTCAGCCGCGAGTTCTTCCGCGGGTTCTTGAGCCGCGGTATAGAACTGGGTTTTGATGTGATCTACTTGCTCCTTAACAGCCATTACATCCTGCTCAAGCAGGCCTTTGAGCTCTTCTATGAGCTCTTGTCTTGTCGTTGCCATATAATTAATTAACCTTTGCGGCTGCAAAGGTACAACAAAAAAATGACATATGCAAGCATATGCCATTATTTTTTATCGTTTTTAGAAAATTTTCTAATGTACAAGGATCTTCCGGGTGTACCATTGACCATTAATATATGCCTTGATGAAATAGATGCCAATCGGTAATTGATGATTGGTTATCGGTAATTGGTAGCTATCAAACGAACCTTCCACAATCCGTATTAACTTACCGGATATATCAACTATATAGAGTATTCCTTCACCATAAGGAACTGTCACCTCTCCGCTCTCCAAGTCGCTCGTTTCGAATGGATTAGGAATAAAGTCATTTACCATTTGGCCATTTACCATTTGGTCATTTATAGGGTCATTGAGACAACTCGGCATCGTGCTAAACTCCACTATGGTACGTACCATCATATCGTTGAGGTGCTCGACGGTGAGAGTGTCGGTAGTCGGTTTGAGATGCGTATGACCGATACCAGAATCGTCCGTGAGGAAGAACGAGGTGCCGTTGGTAGCCAAAGCGATGGATCGCATCAGATATTCCCCACTCTCTCCTATACCGCTACAAACGACAGGCACTATCCGTACGCCCAACGCAGCGGCATTGAGAACCTGCTCATGCAACAAAGCAATCGTAGCGGAATCCTGATGAGCGGGAGCATCTAAAATAAGGAACGCGATGCGCGCACGTGCGTACTCATTCCATCCGGCGCTATTCATCGCTGCCATGAGCGCTTCCGGAACCGCCTCGGGATAATCTCCACCTCCTTGCGCCTCCTGTTTGTCAATAAAAGTCTGCGTAGTCGTTATATCATCCGTCAGACGTGAGATACGCGTTACGTAATCATCCCCATGATCCCGATAAACCACAGCTCCGGTACGGATGGAAAGTCCGCCAGTCGCCTCTTTCGATCGTGCAATGACATCTTTCATCTCCGCACACAGGTAACGCAGTTCGTCGCCCATCGAGCCGGTGGCATCGAAGACAAACATCACATCTACGTCATTGGAATTGGGAGATGTGAGAGTGGACATTTGAGATTCGCCGCATTCTTCATCCATAACAAAGGTATTTCCGCCTTCCACCCATTGTTTCGCAACCTGCGTCTGATCATCTACACGGATTTGGAAATCCACATGCTTGCCACAAAGCTGACTGCCGAGCAACTGATACCACAGTTCCGCTTTTCCGGTGTTATCCGTAACCGCCTGAAAGAGCGTATTACCACTATTATCCAAAAGGCTCACAGCACGAGAAGCTAAGGGATAACCGTTCCGGTTCATAACCTGTACCGTATAACGGTGACGAGGCGAAATCTTCCATGTATCAACGAAACGTTGATGGCTGCCGTCGATTATGCTTGGCCAGAAATACCACTTGGCAAAATCATTGACCTCACCCGCAGTCAGTTTACCGGCAACAACCTGCTCGCTATGTCCGGGCATCGGAAGGGGCATTACCTCTTTGGCAGCCTCCGGCAGAGCAGCAGAATTCATAACGGCATAATCTGCCTTTACACCCATCGCGGAGGTTCTATACATCACCTCATCTATTCCACGACGAGACCGAACACCACCTAAGAGAACCGCATGATCATTGGGCTTTTTCTGCTTTTTGGGCACCAACCGAACCTCAGATACAGGAGAAATTGCATCAGAGAGGACAAGCTTTTTCGAGTCATGATTATCGCAAGAAATCAATAATTTAGAGACTCCTTTCAACTGATCCGGTTCCAAGCGTACACGTCCGTCCCATGAGGTACGATAGACTGTTTTGCCCACACGAATTTCTGCATTTGCCAACAAAGCCTGCGTGGTGTCCATCACAATTATCGTAAGAGGCGATGTCAAAGAAGGAGCCTTCTTAATGCATGCCTGACCGGGCACTACACTCAGCAAAACCACCAGACAAAATGATAAAAGATGTTTCATAATACGTCAAATTTAATTTACCTCAAATCCTACAAATAACGTGCCAAACCGAATTAACGCATTTCCTTTTATATAACATAGGAGAGTGAGGGATTCGAGGGCACCGAGCGGCTATGCCGCCCACCTCGAAAACCCTAATGCCTGCCGGCGGCATCCTGGGCAAAGCGAGAGCACGGGAAACCGAATGATTTGCTAAAACTAAACGACACGATGTGTCTGCTATTATTGTCCGCTATGTCTGCCATATAAGAGCGAGCTCTCTATGTCAGACCTATCGCCCAATAATAAACGGAAGCCCAAAGACTTCCGTTTATCGTTTCTGCAAATCACCCGATTTCCCGAGCTCTTCGCTTTGCGGAGAGTGAGGGATTCGAACCCCCGAGAACACATAATCCTCGATGATGATCCAAACTTTTGTTACAAGTCTGTAACACCTCACAACTACCACTTTCATGCTAAGCCTTTATTATCAGGCTCTGGCGGAGAGTGGGGGATTCGAACCCCCGGCTACATTCGCCTGTCCCAACACCTTTTTCTACAGTGGTTTTATGTTTATAATTCTTGTTACATTTGCGTAACACTTGTTACACTTTTGTTACGCTTTTATATCGAAATCTATAACATACGGCTCCTTGCCGTTCCATTGACCTTCAACTATTACTTTACTTGCGCAATACTCATCGTACAAGGTTACGAACTTTGCAAGCCCACGTTCCAAACAACCGGCATTAACAGCAAACAGGACTTTCCTACCAAACGATTGTGCATTGCGCTTCGCATACATCACCCACACAGAGCTACTTTCGAACACATCATCGTGCTTGTAAATGATGGGGACATATACTTCCCTCTTATATACAAGCACCTTATCTATATCGTCAAAACGCTTAAAGTAATCCATCACTCAATCAGACTATGGTCGCACTTATTATCAGCGAAATTAAAAGTATGAGGCGCAGGGCCATACCAACGCTTATCGCGAATATAGCCCTCCGCTTCATAATCCATATATAACTTGACAAACTTATCAAGCACGTCATCGAAAGAGCGACCACATACCGCAAAGAGCATTCTTCGGGAACTATACCCAAAAGCAATTTCCTTGCCATAGAAAGCCCAGTACGCATTATCGTGACCGTCCCATTCAAACTTCGTTATCACGGGACTATACACATCCTTCTTACCATACCGAAGATACTTCGCCATATGATCCATCGCTTCTCCAACCATAGCACTCATTATTTTTTCTTAACCATTACGACCTTTCCCTGCAGCAACTCTATATAATTGCTCATCTGGGAAATAATCTTATCCTTCTCTGCGCATTGCTCGCAACCTCGCTGCGCAGATTCCGGAACAAAATGCTCCGGATACTTGATAATATCAACTACATCGACACCCAAAATATTAGCAATCTGTGATAATCTGCTAAAGGGAATATCCATGTTTCGATTGACATAATTAGAATATGCCGATTGGGTAACTCCGAGCTCTTTTGCAATAAGCTCTTGTTTTACACGCCTTTCCTTACGGACGGCTTCAATGTTTTTAAGAATCTCAACCATACTGCAAAGTTAATTAAAAAATTTTAGATAAATTGTGTTATTTTTGAAAAAATTATTCAAAAAAATTTGCATATATCACAAATTTGTGTTAATTTTGCACCGTCAATCAATTTGATAATGTAAAAACAAATACTATGCCAATATGAACGAAGTAAAGAAAAACCAACTAAGAAACGTACTTATAGCAGGCGAAATCAACGTCGAAAAGTACGAACAAATCAAAGATGAAATCTTCAAAGAATGCCACATGCAGAGAAACGAACACAAAGATCGGGCACTGTGGTCTTCTTGGATAAACGGCAAATCGGTTCCTAACCGCTTCTGCCAATGTGCCATCAACAACGTGCTCACACGTTTTGAAATCAATCCCATCTATGACTAAGTTACTAACAATCGATGTCAACTTCGACAAATCGAAAGGAGAATTTATTTATTCGGTCAATGTCATTGCCAATGACCAAGAAAACATTCTGATACTAAAAGACCTAATTGAAGACCGGGAGAAGAAGACAAATATACATTGTTTAGGAGTAAAACTTCATCACGCCTACAACTACTGTTATGAACTCCTACCGGCTATCTGTGCAAAAGGAGAGATATTCATCCGATGCTTAGACAACGACGTCAATGTACCGGAAGCAGTAAGTACCATAGAAAAAATTATAAAAAGCTTCATCTTATGATAGACTTAAAATCAGCCGTCCTTGAAGCAACGGACGGAGGGCGAAGAATATTTGAAGACCTATATCCGGAAGCCCGAGAGATATTTGCGCAAAAAAACGGCAAAGGATATATCAAACTTCGCAACGAAAAAACAGCAAGCGCCTCATTCAAACTCATTGAAAACGGAAAGGAACGTTACTGGATCGTAAAAGATTTCGGTGACGATACTACTTTTAATGCAATCGACGCTTTCATGCACGAGAACAACATACGTTTCTTCTCAGAAGCCATCCATAAATTGGCAGAACTCTACGGAGTGGACTACTCCCTCAAAGAGTCCGTCAATAAACCCAAAATCTCTACCCGTGATGCCAATCCGGATGAGAAAGATGGCGACGTCAAGTTTGAAAAGCGCGAAATTACTGCCGCAGAACTCGCAGTCATGGGACCGGTGGTCAAGAAAGAAACAATGGAAAAATACAAGTACTACGCACTTGCATGGTATTCCATCTGCAAATTTGACCAAAAGAAAGGTTGCTTACGCGTGACCACCTTTACCTCCACAGAGGACTATCCCATCTTTATGCACGAATGCGGCAGTTTCCAAAAGATATACAAACCCTTCGAGACCAACAAGGCCTTTCGCTTCTTCTCGATCGGACAAAAGCCGCTCAATTACATTTTCGGACTCGAAGAAGCCAAAGCAGAACTGGACAAAAGAGTACAGCGCTACAAAAAGGAACTCGATAACGACGGCAGAGCAAAACCCGAGAACTGGGGACTTGCCGAGCGAGATTTCAGCTATGTACTCGATAAGATCATCATCTGCTCCGGCGAACGCGATGCTATGTGCCTTGCCGGCATGGGATACGTTCCTATATGGTTCAACTCGGAATCTGCGAAGAAGAATAACGACGATATGATGTCGCTTCGCAAACTCGCAGACAAAATCTACAATGTACCTGATAGCGACGATACCGGCACAGAGAAAGGTCTTGAACTCGCACGCGAGTATATCGACCTGTACACAGTAGAATTGCCGTCATGGCTCAAACAATATAAGGATTCGCGTATGCGCCCGTGCAAGGACTTGCGCGACTTCATCGAGCTACGCCCTGCACGTTCGGAATTCGAGAAGATCTTGAACATGGCACAATGCGCCAAGTTCTGGTCTATCAATCCCAAAAACAACAAGATTGAAATGAATAGTCTCAGTCTTCTCTACTTCCTGCGCATTAACGGCTTCCATAAGTACAAGGACGATATTACCAAGGAAACAAAGTACATCCGAATCTCCGGGTACACCGTAACAGAGTACGAAGCCTCGCAAATCCGAGACTTCGTTCGCCGGTCCTTACGGGAACTCCAAGCCGACAATACCGTCCTGGAAACCTATATCAACTCCCGAAAGACCTCCAAAAACCTCTTCGACGATCTCGACCCTATCGACATCGACTTCGAGGCTTCATCGAAAGATGGACGCACGCTCTTCTTCCAAAACGTGTGCTGCACAGTGCAGAACAACATGGAAAAGACGGCTGCACCCGAAGACAGCGGTATCACCATTACATACAGACCGAACAATAACAAGTATGTATGGGATAACAAAATCATCCCACACCGCTTCAAAAGACTCAAACCGTCTTTTACCTTCGACTGGGAAGAATCGACTATCAAAGTCAATCTCGAGAATAACCCGTCCAAGGTCATGCGCTATCTCATCAATGCCAGCCGTCTTTACTGGCGCGAAGAACTTGAAAAGTTCGACTCCGGGATCAAAGACCCGGAAGAACGCGCCAAAGACCAAAAGGCCTACGCAGAAGCCAACCAGTTCAACATATACGGTCCGCGACTGCAGAAGATAGAAGACGCATGGTACCACCAGGCGCTCTCACTCCTAAACAAGTTATACGTGATCGGCTACCTGATGCACCAGTACAAAATAGCCTCATCCGCCAAGGCGATATGGGCTATGGAGTGGAAAAACAACTCAGAGGGTGTATCTAACGGACGAAGCGGTAAAAGTCTGATGTTTCAATGCTTCGAGAAACTCGGCCTTGCCGAACTCGTCACGCTGCCTGGACGTGAGAGCAAACTTACCGATAACAACCACTTCATGGATCGTGTAAGCAAGAAGACCGATATACTCGTCATCGATGACGCTCGCAAGGGCTTCGATTTCGATACATTCTATACAATGATTACCGGTTCTATAACGGTAAACCCGAAGAACGAAAAGTCCTTCGAGCTCAAATACGAAGATGCACCGAACATTGTATTTACCTCTAACTTCCCGATACCGAACAATGACGCATCCACAATGGCCCGAATACTCTTCGTAGCATTCTCGGACTATTATCACGTCATGTCGAGCGATACCGACTACAAAGAGGACAAAAGAGTGAACCAAGAACTCGGAGAACTTTTCGGAGATGACTATACCGAAGACGAGTATAACGCCGATATTAACTTCTTCATCGATTGCCTACAATACTATCTGAGCTGCTTAGCACAGAACGTACCGGCCATCCGTCCCCCGATGGAGTCCATCAATAAACGAATTCTCCGGAACAAGATGGGTGAGCCGTTCCTGGTATGGGCGAGAGAATTCTTCGACCGCAAAGGACGCTTCATTGACGCGCCGGTCATTCGACAGGCTGCTTATGAAGACTATTGCAACTCCATCGAGCGCCGGGAAGAGAAGAAAGGTAAAAACGGATGGCTGCAGGCTATCAAATGCTATATCGAGTACTGCGATGACCTCGAAGAACTCAATCCCGATGGTCACTTGTTCAAGCAAAAAGACGGACGTTATATGGCTAACACAACTTACCGGAACGTCAACAAGACCTGGGAATTGATCTATATCAAGTCCGTCAACAGTACATCACTTAACGAAAACATACAAATGTTATGACACCAGAACAATTATTATTAACCATGATGGCCGGGACGATCATTCTCGTCTCGACCATCATTCACTTTCTTAAATAAGAGGACAAATTATGAAGTATATTGGAAAGCAAAAACGCATTAAAGGTTTAACTCTATACGAGTTTAATCGACTCACCAAAGAAATCAAACCTGCAGAGTATACAAAAAGCCTCACAGGAATTAGAGTAATCATAAAAGAGCAATGCTTTTACCTACAGGCTCTTAACATTCAAAATGCCAAAAGAAAACTCATCAATCTCAAAATGATACAACCATGAATACCAAAGCAATCTACATGCCCAAAGGCAAGGCAGGCGAATACGCCAAGTATGCTTGCAACTTCTACGTAGGCTGCTCGAATGACTGTACGTATTGCTACTGCAAACGCGGAGTCCTCGCGCACGCCATGGGAAAGGCAAAAGCCACACTTAAAAAGTGCTTCAAAGATGAACGCGACGCACTCCGGATATTCCGGTCGGAACTTCAAAAATATCTACCCGACCTAAGAAAGCACGGACTATTCTTCACGTTTACGTCAGACCCGCTCCTCAAAGAAACGCGCCAACTAACATTCGACGCTGTTTCTTATGCCGTATCTTACGGCGTACCTTGCAAGATTCTGACGAAGCGGGCAGACTTCATCGACCATATACCCGGAGAATGGTTCGTTCATGACTGGTATAAAACGCGCATCGCCTTCGGCTTCACGCTTACCGGCCATGACGAACTCGAACCAGGCGCAAGCCCTACACTAAAACGCATAGAAGCCATGAGAACACTCCACAATTATGGCTTCAAGACTTTCGCTTCCATCGAACCGATAATCTCACTCAAGGAAACCGCAGAGATAATTGGTCAAACAACAGATATATGCAATCTCTATAAAATAGGCTTGCTAACCGGACAAAAGAACTACACGCCGAGAGAGGTAAAACTATTTATGATCTCCCTCTACGCCGCACTTCTCACGGGCGAAGCAATCTCGAATATGTTTGATAAAAAACTCGGCTTCAAAGTCTATCTCAAAGACAGTATGTTCGAATATACGAAACTTAACCGAGAAACCTTCGAAAACGGCGAACCGGTCTTCGTATCGAAAGATTATAATTTATTCCACTAACTTAAAAATTACGTCATTATGGAAATCGCATTCTTCACACTCATTACATTCATCGTGGGCTTCGCCCTCGGCTATGTATGCAGTCCTTCTCAAAAGAGAGGACAAAATAAACAAGTCCCATATCAAAAACCATTACCAAGCAACGAATAAATATGAAAAAAAGACTCGAAGATATCGCCCAAGCGCTATATTTGATCCTTATAGCGCTGATGTTAAACTTTTGCACAAACATACTATCATGAAACCTCAAAAAGATATACATCCGGAATTCTTCGCAAAAATCTGCGAATGCCTCGAGTACTCAGACCTATGGGCAAACCCCTTAAAAAATGATGCCGGAGGTAGTGATCAGTTCCGCACAATAAGTTATCACTTACACCAAATCGTTCATGAACTTTGCAAAGATTAACCACATGAAAACTATCGAAATCAACAAACCAATACTCGACGCATGCTGCGCCGGCCGGATGTTCTACTTCAACAAAAAGGATCCACGCGTCCTCTTCCAAGATATCCGTGACACGGGCATAAACTTGGTAGATGGACGTGTGTACTCCATCCATCCGGACATCAAGGGCGACTTCACAAACATGCAATTTCCGGACGAGAGTTTCAGCATGGTCATTTTTGACCCGCCTCACCTCATCCTGGAAAAAGAAGACAAAGTCCCAACCGGCTATCAAATGCAAAAATACGGATGGCTCCATAAAGACTGGCAAGAAGTCCTTCGTAAAGGTTTCGCAGAGTGCTTTAGAGTACTCAAACACGAAGGCTTCTTGATATTCAAATGGAACGACACAGACATCCCTATCTCCAAAATTCTCGCCCTCACTGATGAAAAACCGATACTCGGTCATCGCTCGGGCAAGCAACAAAGAACCCACTGGGTATTATTTATGAAAAAGTAAAACAGAACGACCATGGCTACAAAACTATTAAAATTCCACGTGATAGCGCCAAACTGTCCGCTTAAACGCAAAACCTATTGCGACAAATGTCAGTACAATAACGGCTGGGATAACAAAACCTACTGCCACTATCACGACAAAGACTGGATTAAAATACCTATGTATAAATAAATATCATTATGAAAATCCTCGATCTATCTCTAACCCATCATTGGTACGATGAAATCCTTTCAGGACGAAAGAAAGAAGAGTACCGAGAAATGAAACCCTTCTATCAAAAACGCCTCATGGACGGCTTCAAAAAAGGCGGTATCACTTGCGCCAACAAAGCATGCTCAATATGCCGATGGAACAAAGGACAATACCCATTGTGCCGCCCCATAAAATACGACGCCATCCGCTTTCACCGCGGCCAAGGATCACCTACTACCATGCTGGTAGAGTTCCTGAACCTGCGGACCGGCTACGGCAAAACCGAATGGGGAGCACCTGACAACGAACAAGTATTCATTATCAGCCTCGGGCGCATCCTATCGGGTACGTCCGGGGGCCAAACTTCCCTCTGTAAAGAATAAAAAAGGTGGATAATTCCCAATTACGATGCAAAGGTACAAAAAATCCACGACATATGCAAATTTTTTCGCAAAAAAATTCAATTTTTATTATACTTTAGTATAATATATAACAAAATCAACCCAAAAATCGAATAATTATGGCAAAAATTAAAACAACTCGAATCTTTAGAACAGATTCCAAAACGCGTAAAACGCTTATCGATTTCAATATCGATATCAAGGTGAACTCGCAAGGCAAATTCTATGCCACCCTTCCGGATGACATAAGAAACCAGCTAAAAGCCATCAATATGATGCCAAGCGACTTCGACTCCTCCGGTACGTGCTATACCGATTCCCTCGCCAGTCTCGAAGTAAGAATCCAAGAGGTCATCAGACCACTTGTCGAATTCAAGGAAATCGAAAACACTATCATGATTAAGTATTTGATAGGTTCTGCCTGCTGCTATGTAAAGACCTACGACGGACAATATTTCCCTCACGGCGTCAGAAATGATCCAAACCTTCAATTCATCGAAAGAAACGGTCAAGCCGTCTTCTTCGGCGGAACAGAAGAGAGAAACGGCTCCCGATTTGGTGACTACAACCTGTCTATAATAGTATTACTCAGACGCAAAATAACCAACCAATACGCAGACGGAACTACCAAGACCTACTACACATACGTAGATTCCAACGACCTGGAAGAAAACGGCAAATGGCTTCGAGAACTAATAGGCATGGGAACCGGCAGCACCAACTGGCGCGTAAAAGAGGACAATATGCCCGAGATTGCATATAACGAACAAATCGCACTCTTCTTCCGTCAGTTCGTAACCGGCTTGTTCAAAATCAACGACTTCGTCTGTCACATGAACAATGCCGACGAACTCAAAGAAGCCATCTCTAAAAGCGCACTCAATCCGTTCAATGAACAATAGTATTAACAATCAAAAATCATTTGTTATGAAAGAAATTACATGGCATGAAACCGCTAAAGAACTCCCCCAGGAGGGTCAGTTCGTAGCATGTTTAAGATCAAACGCCGGAAGAGGCGACAAGAACTTCTCCGGATTCATTGCAACATTCAAAAATGGTCAATTCATGGTCTACGTCAACTGCGACTACTACTTCTCGGCTGACAACCAAATCGCCATGAGCTACCATTGTAAAATGACTCTCAGAGACGTCGTTGTATGGACTGATGCTAACGACATCTTCCATTCTGCCGACGAAATACTCGACAAAATCAATTCTAACCAATAAAACAAGTACGATTATGAAAATCAAAGAAAAAGTAAAGAAGGTCCTTCCGATGACCTCGTTCCAATCACCCAAAACCGGTGAAACGTATTACTCCCGTGACCTTATCGTGGAGACCGAAGAACAGTACCCCAAAGAAATCGCCCTGACATTCAAGGGTGCTAACTGCAAACTACTCGACGCACTCAACCCCGGCGACACCGTGGAGGTCACGTTCGACATCGCCAGCCGTGAGAACAACGGTCGCTACTTCACGACGCTCACTGCATGGAAACTGGACATAATCCAATGTGTCCTTGATAACTCGCAGCAAGCCGCACAAGAGCCTGCTGCAGCGCCGTCAGCAGCCGATGGTAATGTTATCTATCCACAATGATCCGTTACAAATCAGAGTCGAATCATGCTTCAAGCAGGGTGTCCCACCGGGCGCCCTGCTTTTTGCTGCATCCTCCACTCCGTCCTCCCTCCGCCGACCTGCTCCGGGACCCCCTCTTTCTTCTTATATTTTTTTTATTTATATTACTCAAAAATTTTGTAAACCTGTAAAGGTAATTTGAAAAATACTATAAAGTATTGAAAATAAAGGATTTACGACATTTACAAAAGTTTACAAAAGCCTTACAAATTAAAAAATAAGTTGTAAACTGCTTTTTTGAGTCGATTTCTGTATTATTCCAGAGAATTTCCAAAAGATGCTGATTTTTTTAGAAATCCGTTCTAAAATTGCCGGAAATCGTTCCAAAATTGCTGCAATACGTACTAAAATACTGAAAAAATGCAGAAATATCACAAAAATGTGTAAAATAATTTGCATATATCACAAAAATGTGTTATCTTTGCAGCAAATTTTGAAACTAACACTATAAAAATACAATTATCTCATGGACCCAATTCTGAAAACGTACCTGATCGGCTGTGTGATCACCGGCGTACTGAACCTGATTTTCATGATGTCTGCGCACATCGTGAAAGTATCTAACATTCTCGGTTACATCCTCAATACTGCTTTAAGCTGGGGAATGATAGCCACACTGCTGCTCAATTACATCGTTTCTTTCCTCGAAAAGAAGCATTGTAACAAAGTGCTCTGGACTTCCCAAGCCTATAAAGACATGGAAGCCAAGGCAAAAAAGCAGCAACAAAGCAAGCATCCTTCCATCGTAAAGAAGTAATCACTCTCCCAAAATCGAATCAATATGGCAAAAGAAGACATCAATCCGGCAAACGGCACAGCCGCTCCGGAGCAAGGACAACAGAACAATCCTGAAACCGCGCAGCAAGCGCCAGCAGCTGAACCTGCCAAGCGCGACCGCCGCAAAAAAGACCCGAACGAGCCTACTCTCGTTCCGTTCCAGCTAATCACTGCCGCCAACCGCGAGCGCCTGGCACTCATCGGCAAAGCGGACAATGACACGCTGACGGCATTACTCGATGCGTATGAAAGCAAACCCGGTAATGCGGACAATACCCAACTGCTGCAAGCCAACACAGAACTCAAAAAAGAACTGGCTGAACTGCAGCGCAAACTCACAGTCGCTCTGGAAGAAAAAAGCAGCTATGTGACTGCAGCAAGTTCTCATTCAGAGCAGCAAAAGCAGGAAATTACTGCATTAAAGCAGCAATTATCTTCCAAAGACGAGCTCATTGCAGCCTCAGAGCAGCAGGTTACCGCACTCCAAAAGCAGATATCTGACATGGAGCAGGAAAGTTCCAATGCAGACCAGTCTGCCAAAATACAGGAACTGCAAACCAAACTGCAAGAAATGACCGCCCGGGCTACCAAAGCCGAAGACGAAGTCAAAGACAACCGCAAGCTCATCAAAGGTCTCAACGACGCCAAGCATGAACTCGAAAAGCAGGTTAACGAACTCAATCAGAGACTCGATGAGGCACGCGACGCGTACCTCAATACCGAGCGCGCAGAAGTGGCACAGCCGCAACACAACCTCTACCCCGAGGGCGATATCCTGCACTACTTCCCCACCATCACCGCCAAAATGCTGGAAGAGACAGCGAGCCGCTTAACCGCTAAACGCAAAGACGGACTCACCGTCACTCCGCAGATGATCCTCGGCGATATGTTCAACAAATACACCATACAACGTCTGACAAACTGGTTCTATTGGCCGGTAATGGATGATAAGGACATTACGGACATCGCCCAAGACGTTGATCCGAGATTAACCACAATCCGTATGGTAAAAGCCGCACTCGGCATCGACTGATATGAATCTGCTATCCCTGCTTTCGAACTTCGGAGCCATAAAAGAGAAAGCTCCGCAAATGCTTGCCGAATTCCTCGACACGCTGCTGGACGAAAACCGCCCTCTTCTCAAAAAAGAGGACGGCGAAGTCCAGATATGCTATCTCCTTACTCCGAAGAGGAACACGACAAAAGCAGACTACAACATTGCTATCGTAGCCCTGTCGGAAGATGATCGCGTATTACGCATCATCAAATCCATTCCGCTGAGCGACGCCATTCAGACCATCTTAAACAAAATGCCCAATGCTTGAAGACTTACTTATAAATCAAGAGAACTTAGACCCCCAAGCGGCTGACGAGAATCCGAATGAAACATACCGCTTCGCTACCGGCGAACTGGCACCTTCGGAACAATTAGACGCTTTTATGGAGGAATTTGCGCTCAATAAGGAGGAAAAGAACGCTCCCGAAGGACCCACACCGGAAGAACTCGCGGAACTCGAGAATGACCCCGAGAACGAAGAAGAGATTTCCAACGAGACAGCGCGCAACACGGCACAGTTCATCGTAACGACTATCGACGAAGGCGCTTCCATGGGACTTGCCTATCTGTCCAAGGAGAAACAAGACGACTTCCGTGCCGGTCGCGAACAACGCAAAAACCTCGAAAATCTCTTCACCAAGTTCTGCAAAGAGAAAGGCACCGAGATACCGCTGCCATGGCAGATATTCTTCTGCCTTGCCACCATCTACGGCGCCAAAGTACCGTATGCCCTCGACCGTCGCGCCATCAACAAAGAACGCGAAGAGATAGAGAAGACACGCAAAGCACTTGAAGAGGAACGACTCAAACTCTCCGAAGCATACTCACAGATCGAATCGGAACGCAAAGCGCTCCGCTCCATCCGCGAACAACTCAAAGAGCCGAAGAAGAAAAATGACGGAGAATAACAACCCATACCGCCAAACCAAACGCACACTCATCATCGGAGCGCCGGGTACCGGCAAGACTACGCTGCTACATCGCATCCTGGCCCAATCGGGTCAGAAAACACTCGTCATCACTCCGTACATGAATGAGTGGTGCGAAACTGATGCCAACGGCGTCGAACTGTACCCGGAGCTTGCCGACCTTCGTGCCGCCAACCTCTTCTTTACCGGCATTCAACGTCATGTCTTCCGTCCGCGTTACACGCTCGAACACCTCAACTCCTTCCGCCGTGGCATCATCGTCTTCGACGACTGCAGAGGGTACTTCAAAGCCAACCTGGACGAAAAGATACACTCGCTCCTGTTAGGAACACGACAAAATATGATCGACGTCTTCGCGGTAGCACACGGCTTCCGCGAAGTTCCGCCGGTCTTCTTTACCTTTGCAACGGACTACATCCTCTTCCGCACCGAAGACAACCTCGACCGAAGAGCCTCCGATATACGCTGTATCGATGTAGTACGCAAAATGCAAGCCAAGGTCAACAAAGCCTCCGTCCATAACCCCTACGCCTACGAATGGTTCAAACTGTAATACTATGGCACTGATAAGACCCAAAAAGAAAATCAATCCAGATGCTTCCTGCGACAACTGTCCCTACAAGCATTGGATCACCGATAAAGAATACCTCTACTCGCAGTACGACGGCAAACCCATCATACTCGAATGCCATCACACGCACGAGCGTATAGTAAGAGGTACGCATGTATGTAACAAACATCCTCAATACTACCTCTGATATGGCAAAATGTTATCCACCTATGTATAAGTCCGAGCTTCAACGCGCGTCCGGGGCCAGCGTAGATGACTTCAAGAAGTTCCTACGTAACCCCGTCCACCGCGCTGCACTCGAAGCCCTGGGGAACAAACCCACCGCTCACAAGCTCAACCCCAAGGGCGTACTATACGTGGTGGAAAACTACAATATAGACATATGACCCTGAAGGTCTGTTTTCATGGTACTTAAAAGAATAAATCTCAATCATTCCGGAAAAGGCTTCGTCGCGAGGACGGGGCCTTTTCACTTTTCAATTCGGGATAATTGGAGATAATTGGCGATAATCAGGGAGTATTAGAGAGAATTGGGTGCCCATTTTGTAAAAATGGTGTAATTTTGCCGTCGATTTCAATATCGTACGTTCTTTAACAAGACATAAATACGGTTCTTTTGTTAGAAATTTCTTTTCTTAATTCGGGGACCAGGGAGTTAACCAATACGAGCTTTGCCATTGTCACACTCCCTCATCAGATACTAACCCGCCTCAAAGAATAACGAAACAAAAAAGACAAAAAACTAAGAGGGTATTAACTTGATTTGTAGGATCAAGACCCGGAGAGCCAAATCAGATACTACCGACAATACGTCGGAGATCCTGAGAGAAATGCCGACAAAAACAACTAACAACATACACACCACCAAAACCCAACAAGTATGAAAAACTTCTTATCACAGACATGGGTCGTTGCCCTGCTCGTAGTAGCCGTTCTCGGCGTAGTTTGTTATATCGCTTTCTCCAAGAAGAAAGACGAAGAGACTGAAACTCCGACCGAAGAGCCCAAGGGCGAATAACCCAACCCAACAACAAAAACTATCCATTTATTAACTAACAAAAACATTACAACAATGAAGCATTCTATTTCTGATCGCTTTAACGGTGTAGCAGCAAGCCTGCGTAGCAAGGCTAACCGTATCGCTGCAAAAGCATCCGGCGAATCCGCGCTGGCGATGATCTTCGACGAGTCGATGATGAACGCAAGCGTTCGTATCAAACTTTCGAGCGACTGCTCTACGAGCAAGCGCATCGCTGTCTTCCCAGGCGCTCTGTCGACCAAAGAGGCTATCGCAGCCGTTGCTGGTCTGCAGGTTGACGCTATCGCAGTTGAGGGCACTGTCCTGACTGTGGATGAGAGCGATACCTCGACACCCGACAACCATTATGTAAAATGTACCTGCCCGAACTTGGCATTCATACAGGATGAATTCAGCCACGCTCCGCAACGCATCAGCGGCATCCAGCTGCAGACCGACAACGAAGCACAGTTCTTCGAGCCGATCGAGATCGCTGAGTTCAACGCTGTACGTAACTTCGGTGCAGAGGAAATCAAGCCGTCGCAGTACCTTGATCCGGCTAACAGCAACAAGACCTTGGTGTTGATCAACGACCTCAAGCACTTCCAGCTCGACCGCAACCACGTCATGGTGGTAACGCTCGCTCCGGGTCGCTCGCTCGATATCAGCCTTACGCTGGGCGCTCGCCTGAGTGCAGGTCAACTGCTGCAGGACGCTGCTTGCGCAGTAATCGGTTGCTAATCGCCTAACACCACTAAAGCTATGACCAGAGAAAAAGCCATATTCGCTTTCGTCATCGATGTCATGGGTGCTGAGAAAGTCGGAAACCTCTTGAAGAAGTTCGGTTATGACGGCACGCCGACTCCCGAACTCTGCATGCAGGTTCTCGACAAAGAAGGCAAAGCCTTCGCAGTTCCCTTCGGCAAACTGGCGAAACAAGCGGGCAAGAGCCCGAAGGCAAAAGCCATCCTCTTGGCCCAAGCCAAGCTCAGCAAGGCTGCCGGTCAAGCGAAAGGCGCAGCAGGCACAGGTACCGCAACGGGTACAACCACTACCGGTACCCCACTGACTGCTGAACAGAAGTCACAGCAAGGTCTCCAATGGTTTAACGCCATCGCCGGTCTCTTCGGCACCGCCATCAACTCCGTTGACGACATTGCCAACGCGACCAACGGTACGAATGCGAATCTCGCACTCGCACAGATGGAACGCGAAGAGAGACTGCGCGAAGAGGCTTCGCAGAAAACAACCCTCTATTGGATTTTGGGCGGCATCGGCATCCTACTCGTCGTAGTGATCTTCGTAGTCGCACTCACCAAACGCCAATAAGAAGACGACAAAATCAGAAAAGGGCTCGCCCACCATCGGTGAGCGGGCCCTTCCTGATAAACAACACCCTATGGAACAAATTATCAAACATACCATATACAAGTCCGACGGTGAGATGTACGATACGCCTGCAGCCGTGGATCGCGACAATGCCACACTCTTCATCAACCCGAAACTGTGGTTCAAACTTACGCGCTTCCAGCAGAACTTCGTACGACTCCACGAAATCGGACACCTCGCACTCGACACCGACATCGAAGAGGAAGCCGATAACTATGCCTTCGACAAACTCGTAGGCACAGAGCCGCGTTCCATGAAACAGATGATCGAAACGCTCGAGACTATCCTCGACCCAAACCGAACCGGACACCGCATGCGCATTGATAACCTTATCAAACGCGCCATGGCATGGGACAAAGCCCATCCGATCAAAAACCGCAAACTGAGCAAAAGCTCCGGTAGCTCCAAAGCCGACGAAATCAAAGCACAAGGCGAGAGCTACGCACAAGTCATCAATGCCGCAGGCACTCAAACAGCCCAGGCTATCCATATCATCGAACAAAAAGAAACCAACTCCGATAATAACCGCACAATGGTGTACATGATGCTCGGCATCGCTGCACTGTTCCTGCTCAAAGATTAAAAACCTATGAAACCTCTCAAAAAACAAATCGTAGTACACAAAGCAAGTGGTTCCACGACCTCCGACGAGATGTATGCAGCAGCAGCCGAAATCAATGAGACCGGTACTGCCATCAACAACAACACCAAGACTATGGCGTCGATGGTCACCCAAACCAACTCAACCAACGCCATCATGTTTATCGCTATCGCAGGCATCGTTGCCTACATCGTCATCAAGAACAAAAACAACTAAGCTATGATTCGACCTGTATACAAAGCAAGCGGCACTACCCAAAACAACGGTACAACCGCCACCACTACGGGCACCGGACAAACCAATGCCCAAGTGAATGCGCAAGTTGCCGGCAGCGTTACCAATACCGCTATCAAAGAAGGTACCGGCCTTGCGGCAGGTATCCTTACCGGTGGCGCAACGTATGTTATTGATGCCATCACCAGCATCTTTACCGGAGCATTCAATATGGTAACCACCATAGGCACCACACGCAACAACAACGCCGCACGAACAGCACAGACATACTGGTACCTCGCCGACAACCGAAACGACGACCGCGAAACCAACAACGGCTTCTACGCCATCATAGGCCTCGCACTCATCGCACTCGTCGTAGTACTGATAGTAAACCACTCAAAAAACAAGTAATATGAACAAAGCCACTTCCTACACTCCTATCGCAGTCCACGTTTCCGCCAAAGAAGGACAGCCCTCTACTTTCTGGAAATCCCAATCCGGTAAGTACTACCGTACCAAAAGCGAAGCAGCAGCCGACAAAGGCGTTGCACTCAATCCCGATGACTATGCCATCGAAGTAAGTTTCTTCACCAAGTACAAGACCTATATCTTAGGTGCTCTCGTAGCCGCCATCGTAGCCGCTGCCGTCATCTACTTTGCACCGAAGATTGCAGCCAAGATGAAAAAGTAAAACCATCAATCCGTTACGAATATGAGACATCGTATCTTTACAACCTACGGGGACACCCCGATTAAAAATGTCAAGACCCCGATTCGCCGCTTCGACGGTGATCCGGAGGAAGAGGACAAAGTCATCGAGACCGTTCCCGTTTACACGGAAGCAGACGACGCAACCATCCAGCTCCTGGAGCAAATCCGCGCGTTGCTCGTAGTAATCATCATCATCAAAATCGTATGCCTGTGCATTAAACATTAAACACTATGAAGACGAAGAAACAACTCAACAAAGCCACGTCCGATATGCTGGGCTTAGGCGCCGTTCTCGAGCAAGGTATCTCCGTAAATATCCGCGTAGAGACTCAGACACTCGTGAAACTCATTTTCTTCGCCATCATCGTTACAGCCGTAGTTGGCGCAACCAACTACGGACTGCACCGGCTCAAAATCAATCACTGATATGAAAATCGGAAAAGTAGATATCGACTCCAACAAACTCATGAAATACGGAGGCTACGCCCTTCTCGTATTACTCGTTGTTATCGTTATTGTGGCAATCTACAAGATCGCCAAGGGCTTCCTCAGTGACGAACTCACTGCCGCCCAACAAGAACATATCAACGAGAAAGAGATCGTCACCCAAGAAGTCTCCGTTCCGAAGACCGAGATGAACAACCTCGTAGCCAAACTCAAAGCAGCCTTCGGCTCTTACGGCTGGGGAACCGATGAGGACGCAGTTTATGCGGTATTCGAGCAAATGAATAGCCGTAGCGACGTGCTCTCCCTCGTCAACGCTTTCAGCGTATACGAAGGACATACGCTCGGTGAATGGATGAACAAGGAACTCTCTCTCAAAGAACTGGCACACGTCCAGGAAATCCTTGCCACCAAAGGTATCACCTACACGTTTTAACAGGAGGACAAAATCATGATCTATGGAGCAGAAGGAGCATCGATACTCAATGCTGACATCGTTATCAATGTCGGAGTGAACTCCTACATTTGTAAGCTCGACCCTACTAAGGTAGACCATTCTGAAAATGCTCTCCCGGTCGAGCAACAACGAGTATGGTCCATCATCTTCTATGAACAAGTTCAAGTAGATGAAAATACCGTCCAACTCAATACCAAATACCCGAACGGCAGCAATGCTTTCAATTTCATTGCCGCTAACTACGCAAGTTACACCTATAAATACCGGTTGTAATGCAAAAGCCAATCTCAAAATATGACCGAATACTCAACAAATTCCGTGAAAACGACTTCACGGAAAAAGAAGTTGAAGATATCAGAAACTTTATTAACTATATAGTTTCCACTCTTCCTAAACTCCAAAAACTTACTTATGATGAGTATGTCGAACTTGAAAAGAAAGACAGCAAAACTTTCTACCAAATAACCACAGACGATGGATCTACGACCATTGATCTGTACTTAGGTACCGAAAGACCATACTTCATCGATGGAGTATTTGGAGCAAGCGTATACGGCAACGCAATCTATCAATAATTAAACATATGCAACACTTAAGAACCAACTTCACAAACGGCATGCCTATTACTGCTGCCGACAAAAACGCGACAAATGCAGCCGTTAACGAACTTATCGATCAAGCGGCTAAATCGCTCGTTTATGAAGAAAAGACATACGCGCAACTCGTTGCCCTCATTGCTCAGAACGCCCTCGTTCCGGGTGCCTTCTATCGCATGACGGACTTCGTAACGACAGCC
The DNA here is from genome assembly GCA_900319005.1 of uncultured Bacteroidales bacterium. Taxonomy (GTDB): domain Bacteria; phylum Bacteroidota; class Bacteroidia; order Bacteroidales; family Paludibacteraceae; genus Colicola. The sequence goes on along the minus strand of ONMV01000009.1, from coordinate 42,350 downwards.
GTCGATGAACGCGAAACGGCTCAGTTCCGTTCTGCCGGACATCCGTTCGATCTGCTCTTACAAGCGCTCTCGACGAACAAACTGTTCGCTAAAGCTGCAGCGTTACCGCATGCAGGCGATACGTACTTCGCCGATGTAGAACTCGACAAATGGCAAGTATGGTACGATATCAACAACGATACGACCAAATACAACTGGGCTGACGCTGATAACGGCAAAGGCGTTATCTATCGTCTCATCGACGAACACAATAACGACTGCCCATACGATTTCAAGAACATCCAGTTCAAACGTTGGGCTATCACGGACATCAGCAGCACTTCGCTTACTGCTGACGCCCTCAGTAGCCTTAAAGAAGCCCTTGTTTATGCCGATAACGGCAACCGCCACATGGCTAACAAGGACATCTACGGCAACTGGATACCCCAAGACGTACAAGGAACCGAATACACAATCGATGAAGACAACTCCGGATGGTATTATACCTTTGACGGAATTTCTTCCGAAGACGGATCCACTCCGGGCGATCATTACGACATGTCCGCCCATCCGTTCCGTCTCTCTCCAGAGTGCATCCAGGCACAACTTGATGATGATTGCGGTACCGACTACGCCGATTACTGCAAAAACAACATCATCAAGAGCGCCTATTACGAATACGTAGTAGATGACCAGTACTACAAAGGAAGACAAGTTCTCAACAACATCGTCTTCGCTAATAGCATGAGCTATTGCTACTACGATGAAGAGGGAGAAAGCTGGAACTACACCACGAACTACTGCTACGCTAACGTATTCGAATCCGAATGCACATATAACACATTCGGGAACAATTATTGGTACAACACATTCGGGAACAATTGCCAATACAATACATTCGGGAACAACTGCTATCGCAATACATTCGGGAACGGTTGTGAAAGTAACACATTCGGGAACGATTGTTACAACAACACATTCGGGAACAGTTGCAACAACAACACATTCGGGAACAACTGCGGAACCAACACGTTCGGGAACTACTTCCAGAATAACACATTCGGGAACTACTTCCGATACAACACATTCGGGAACTACTGCTACAACAACACATTCGGGAACTACTTCCAGAATAACACATTCGGGAACAACTGCTTCAACAACACATTCGGGAACAGTTGCTACAATAACACGTTCGGGAACGGTTGTAAAAACAACACATTCGGGAACGATTGTAACTACAATACGTTCGGGAACAACTGCGGAGCCAACACGTTCGGGAACAACTGCCAATATATCACGGCTTTCGAAGGTATTCAATTCCTTGATGTAACAGGCGGCAGCACCGATTCCGACTATGTACGCTATGCCCAGATACTCAACGGTACAAAGGGATCAGACGAGAATAATAAACTCACTATAGCCTTCACCCAGAACGTATCTTACACGCAAATCGCAGCCCTCAAAACCGATGGTACATTAGCCATTTGGAATCCCGCTGACAACGCCTAATTGATTTGATTATTTGCATATTATTGCCATATACGCGCAACAATATGCAAATAATTATAATCTTCGCTCTTTTAACTTACTACGTAACTATCACAAATACAGTGATTTACAAGTAAAAAACGTACTGAAAATAATTAGTTGTTCCCGAATTATTCTAAAGCTCAAAAACGAATAAAGAGGACAAACTAACCAAAAGCCCAATACGCCATGATACATAAAATACGTTATCGAATCGTCTACAACAGAAGCCATAGGCTAAACAAATCAGGCGAAGGACTTTTGGAAATCGAATGCACACAACAAAAACGCAGAATATACTTTACAACACATACCTACGTCAAGCCGGAAAACTTTGATCACGGTACGATTGTAAACACACCAAACGAACAATCCATCAACTACGCGCTCTACATAATGATACAAGATATCGAACGCGTAGAACTGGAATACATTAAGAAGGGAGTTGAAGTAAATCTACCCATGCTCAAAGAAGCTGTCCGGACGCATATATCGCCGGCAGCAAAACTGGCAGACTTCGGAACGGAAGTGGTAGAACAAAGTGAACGTAAAAACCTCACCAAACTCAACTACCAAACGCTCTTTAACAACCTGGAGAAATTCCGCAAAGGAATACTAATCACTGATATTGACTATCAGTTTATCGTTTCGTACGACAAATGGCTACGAGAAAGCGGCATCGCGCACAATACGCGCATCAGCCGACTACGCCTTCTACGAGCCGTACTCAACGAAGCGCGCAAGCGCGACTTTATCACGGTTAATCCTTTCGATCGATTCCGCATCCAACAAATGGTATCGAAAAAAGGCTTCCTAACCAAAGAGGAAGTGACGAAACTCGAAAGGCTCAACCTAAAAGGAAACGAGGACAAAATCAGAGACGCATTCCTTATCGGCTGCTATACCGGACTACGCTTTTCAGATATAATCTCGCTACGCCCGGAACACATCAAAGATGGATGGCTAACCAAGAAAATGGTCAAGACAGGCTTCATCGTTGAAATCCCTATAGCAGAACTCTTTGACGGAAAAATGATGGTCATACTTGAAAAATATGACAATCAAATCAACAAACTGACTACTTCACTTGCAAGCAACTCAGCCGTTAACAAAGTACTTCGCGGAATACTCGACCGAATTGACGCTGACGCTAAAATCACTTTCCATAGCAGCCGACACACATTCGCTACGCTACTGGGACAAAGAGGCGTTCAACTAACGACTATTCAAAAACTACTCGGTCATACCAAACTGCAAACCACACAAATTTACAGCGAAGTGGACCGCAACGCAATAATCAATGATATAAAGAGAAAGAAATGAAACCGTATGTGTAAAAATTGAACTGACAATGAAAGATAAATTAACCATCCAACTGATCATTGCATGCCTCGTAACCCTCGCAGGGCTCGTGCTCATCTTCTGCGGCTTCTGGGTAAGCCCTACAGGAGAGATTCACAACTCTGTACTCGTCGGCTTCGGTGAAGCATTATCCTTCGCAGGCGCACTCTTCGGAGTGGACTACACATACAAGTATAGAACCTACAGAAACAACAAAAACAACCCAAAACAAGAATAAGTATGAAAAAGATCATCTTTGCAATCATCGCGTGCTTCGCACTCTGCTCGTGCCACACGCAGTTCGGCATTGCCTACGGAGTAAAACTCACCGGCAATGGTGACGGCCAATTCGAAGTTTCCTTCCCCGAAGGTTCTTACGCTATGGACGGCACAGCCTCCATCGCCTTACAAGTAGGCGACACTATTTCCTTCGGGAAAGTTACCACCAAAGCCGAGGTATTAGAAAACGGCAACACCAAAGAAATCGCTGCACTCAAAGCCGTCAACGATTCCGTCGCTACGCAATTCAATGCGACTGCCGCAAGCGGCACATACGAACTATGGCTGAACGGCTTCGTAAAAGAGACCGGAACGGGACTTATATTCGAAATAGACCGTCACTGGACCAACCGCGAGGCACCCAAGAAAATGCGAGCAATATCAAACGACCCATATCCGTATATTAAATAACCACACCTATGAAAGCTTATCACTACCTGATTATAATCGCCGCAGTACTGGGTATCTGGTACTACATCGGCTGGAAAAAAGAGAAATCGGTCAAGACCTTAAAAGAGAACAAAAAACCGGAAACCAACAAGAACCCGTACGACGAGCCCGACACGTCGGACTACGCTTCCGTAGCGGAAATATCCACCAAGGAAGCCTTGGCACTCGCCAAAAAGTCAGACTACGTATATATCCTCGCCGACTCCGAGAACCTCGAAGACCACGAAGATGAAACCGCATGTCTGTACGAAATGAACGTTGGTAAGAGCCACACCGACTGCGAGCGCTACAAAATCTCCAAACGGACTTTTGAAGCACTCATCGCCGCCGGCTACGAACCCGACTACAACTAATCAGCAATGAAAAAACTCCTTGCCATATTATCGATCGCCGTGCTCCTCTGCAGCTGTGCTGCGGAGAAGCGCCTGGCGCGTTTCCTCGAACGTCATCCGGAACTGCAATACGTAGATACAATCTACGTGCATGATACCGTCATCCGTCCGATGGAAACCAACGCCACAACCATCACCCTATCGGATATCATTGCCATGGATTCGATAGCAAAGGCAGCTTCGGACACGACCGCCAAGGCCACAGACAGTTCCTTACCTATGGTCATCGTAGCCACCGGTCGCTCCGAAGCCGCCCTCTCCGCCAACGGCGACGGTACATTCTCACTCGCATCCACCGCCAAACCGGATACTATCGTGCGCGTAGATACAATCACGCAAATGCACTACGTTACCGCTTACAAGGACAGACCGGTTGAAGTGTTCAAAATGCGATGGTGGGAAAAAGGACTTGCCTTTACGGGCGCATTGGCATTGATATTAGCCATTATTGCCATAGGAGCCTGGGCATTGGTGAAATTCGCGAAACCGCTATGACGAAAGCTGACTGCTTATATTACTACCACGTGTATACCACCGCTTCCAACGGTGGCAAACAAATAAAGGTATGGTGGGTAAAGGAAGACAAAGGCACCGGACGCACCCGTTACTTCCTCGATAACGGCGCTGAATGCACCGACTTGATATTCGAGCAAGACGGCAAGTTATGGTACCGAGGCGGAGGATGGCTCGAGACCCTTCTCGGCAAGTCCTTCAAAGGTACTTCCGAAGATGTAGACAAAATCCAAAAATGGATCATCTATATCGCCCTCGCCGCTGCCGTCCTCGTCCTCGTCAGCCCAGCCATATACAAGCTTGTTAAACAAATCAAAATCAAACAACAATGAAAGCTATCACAAAAATAAGCTTCGCCATCGGACTCGGCGGCATCACCATGCTCTTATTGTACTTCACTCTCCCATTGAAACAATGGAAAAAGTACAAAGCAGAGCATCCGTCACTCTTTGAAGTCAAGGACGAGACTACGCCCACGTACCTCGACTTCTGCAGCTCCTATTGGAAAACCTTCGGCAAAGTCATTGCTGACAAAGAGGACGAAATCACCTACGACGGCGGCGAATTGCCCGAAATCGTAATCACACCCAACAAAGAAGCATGAAACAACAACAAAACATAACACTCATCACCACAAATGCCATCGGCTTTCCTCCCTTCGTCTTCCACAGAGCGATTAAGTTCTACGACACGGAAGGAAACCCGGTGATCATACACCGCTCTACCAGCGGCGTCGAAATCGTCGATTACGGCACTTTCATGAAAGGCAGACATATCATCAGCCAAGAAGAGTACCCGATACGCTATACCTTCGACCCGATAAGTATCATGCAAAAAGACGACAAACGCTTCGACTGGATGAACAACAACTGCGAAGACTTCGCATACGAAGTGGTCGAACAAACCACCGGCAAACCCATGAAGCCTCACAGCCCGCAACGGTGCTTATGGATAGGTATAACGGCAGTCATCCTGCTCCTAATGATACTTGTTAAGTTATGACTAAACCCAAAACCAAAACCATCATCAAATATCTGGTAATCGCCTACGTGCTCTACCTCATTTACTCGCTCCCCAAAAAAGATTGGGAAGCGGGAAAAGTCATAGCTGAGACCAACGGAGCAGGACTGACTACCCGATACGCTCCTCAACAGTCTTCTTACCTGAAGTACATCCGTGCATGGTGGAGCAAAACCCTTAAAGACAAAGGTATCACCGGCATCATCGACGAACACGTCCTTGCGCCGCTCGGTATCAACCTCGACGAAGAGAAGAAAGATGAAAAAAAATAATACCACATACGGCGTCATAGACATTCCGGCCGGAACCATTCTTTGCAAAATGGAAAACGGCGGCGACAAAGACGGTAAAGCGCGCTATCGCTTCGCAGATACCGGCAAAAAAACCTCGTCACGACTCGTAGCGCTCGTTACCAACGAGACGCTTATGCCGGACCTCTACGGCGCACAGTGGGCACACACCGACAAAGGATGGGTGAAAGCAGAGGACAAAATAACCTGGTACGGCTCCTATAAAGAAGCATCGAATGCCCTTGCTTCCGTCACCAACCGCAAACGCAAGGTCCTGATGACGATCCTCATCATCGTCCTTGCTGCAGGTATCGGCTACCTCATCTACAAGTACTACAAACACTACAAGATGACTACAAACGGTACTACAAATGATATAACAATAGAACCGACAATAGAACCAATAATAGAAACCGTATTACCCGATGAAATTCCGCTGGACTAACTTACATACATCGATCCTCTGCTGTGCGCTGCTCGCAGCTATCGGCGGAACGATTCTGTACTTTAAGATACGCCGCTTCCGCCACTACGTGGAAGAAGACATTGAACATGCAACACCTATAACAATAGACTATATGGAACAACCGAATCCTGCTTACGATACCAAAGTACGCGGCTATCGTAACAACAATCCGCTCAACATCCGTATTTCCGGCAACAACTGGAAAGGTGAAATCAAACCGTCCACCGACGGATCCTTCTGCCAATTCCAGAATATGGCATACGGCTTCCGCGCAGCCATGTGCTGCATCCGCACCTACATTCGCAAGTACGGCTGCAACACCATCGAGAAAATCATCAACCGCTGGGCACCCTGGGGTGACGGAAACAACCCTGTGCGCTACGCTTCACGCGTTATCAATACCTGGCCGGAACTCTTTACGTCAAAAGAGTTCGTCATCGACTACACCAACCAAGAGCACATGACCAAACTCGTGTATGCTATGGCTATTGTCGAAAACGGCTCTGAGCCCCTTATGGAAGACTGCTACAAAGCATTCCGGCTGATGTAAAGAACACGACAAAAACAAGACACGCCATGGCATACAAACTCGTTGTAAATATCAAGGACAAACGCACCAACGACCTGATCCGCACCCTCGAAGCGAACCATCGGTCCGAAGCGAGTATGCGCTATCTCTACGAGCACGCCTTGGACCTCATTCAGAACTACTTCGGAAGATACCTCAAACCCTTTGAGATACATCCGGGCAAAGACAGCAACGGGAATCACAGCTACTGGCGCATAACACCACAAGGAAGAAAAGAAAAAGGAACGATTATCATAGACAAAATATAATATGCCTAACAATGTAAAACATATAACTCTTTCTGAGTGCCGCCAATGTATCGTGCTTATGCAGGATACATTCGCCGGTGTGCTCTCCGACCGCCAGCCTAACAACTGCCGGTTGCGCATAACAAAACCGATAGCCTACTTCCAAGGGCTCGGAAAGGAACTGAACGACAACCTCGCAAAACGCGGCGTAAAGGGTACCTATACGGTATCGATAAAAGTCAGCCCGAAAGACCACCGCACGTTCCTCTCTGCGGAATTCCGCTACGGTCGTCGCGTACTCAAATACACCAATGTATCCGCCATCGCCCATCAGAGAACAAAAGAGACTACGACTTTCTGTATCAAAGAATCCACCGTCACCGCCACTCGGACTATCCGTCCGGCCGGCAGCGCCGCCAAATGGGTACAGGAACATACGGAAGCCTGGACGAAAGCCGGCTACAAAGGCCGTTTCAGCGAGAGAGAAACCAACAAAGGCTTAATCTATATAGGGAACTTCAAACACAAAAAAGAGGACAAAAAGATCAAGATCACCTCTCGCTATACCGGCAAGAAGTCCGTTGTCTTCACACTCGAACAAACCTATACCGTTACCGAGAATATCTACACCAACGATAATCCGCAGGACTTTGTGCGCGACACGCGCAAAGCCATGAAAGCGGACAAATTCCAAGGCGATATCCGTACGTTCGTCAACTCGCAAGACCGGCTCGTCATCGACGGCAGGTACACCAAAACGGTCAAGGTAGACAATGGTACGAACGCCTACGTCGTTCTCTTCTACAACCAAACAGAACGCGTCAAATCGGTTCCAGTTGAAGGATGGGAGAGTTGGAAACCGACCAAGAAAATCGGCAAGTCATTCGCACAAGTGCGCTCGATTGCCCAAGATGATACCTACACACCCGAGTTTACCGGCAAAAAGATCAACTGGGACCATATCGAGATAGAGAAACTATACCGGGAGTACCTGCAAATGCCTGCATCCGAACTCGAACTCGCCGAAAAACGCTTGGAATCCATGGACGAACGAGCTGCCACCAAAGGGGACAAAACCGCTCAGAAGTGGCTACGCTCACTTAAAAAGAGCAGACCGGCTTGGCTGCAAGCACCCAATGCCTACTCGCTCGCCCTGTATTGCGTGAAATATTTACAGAAAGAAGTCATGACTCCTTCGGAAGCCACGAACTTCTGCAAACGATATGCTTATAAGAAAGACTGATATGAAAACGCCCGTAACATTACTACGCCACCTCCACGAAGGCGACGAATTTTACTTCATCAAGAGAAACAAAAAAGAAGTAGTAAGCAAGGAAAGCTTCATTGTCGAAGGACAATACCCAAAGTTCCACTGCACTACCGTTTGCCGTAAGAGCCACATTACACCGTGCTCTTCCGGTGGTCTTCACATGACCATGGTAACCGGGGTAGAAGACACCCAGGAAGTAAAAGTTATCGAGCAGAACATGGCGCATATCTGCCACAAAGTAACGTATAAGTATTAACCACTAAAGAGGACAAAATATGAAAAAGATCACCAAAACAGTTATAATCGCTATAGCAGCCATAGCCCTCATAGCAGTAGTTGTACCATTCTATCAATACAAGATGGGCTACAAACTCTACTATGACGAATACCATGGCGGTACTATACAAACCTGTATGGCAATAGAACCACGCTCAAAAATGTACAACCAAAGCTTTTTCTTATACGCCAAGCAATGGTGGATCATTAAAATCACAAAACCAGAATGGTGGAGCATAGTAGACACCAAACTCTGCGCATAAACCCTTAAAGAGTACAAAAAATGAACATGTTTCTTCAACAAATCAAATCAACCGGCGTGATGATCCTCATCGAAGCCGTACTTGCAGCAGTCATTGTAGGTTACATCTACAAGCGTATGCACGAGAAGAAGTACCATAAATACGAAGCATAATGCCGCAAACACCTTACATAGTAGATGAACGTCAGCGCCGGGGAAGACCGCGCACTCATGCTATCACCCAATGGGAGATAGACAGAGACCAGTCCACAAAAAGAGGACTAATGCTGACTGAACCGAAGATCAACAAACCCTCCGGGCTTGCATGGCTTCTACATGATCGTTGCATCTACATAGACGGCGAATGGCACTTTGATACCAATCCGCAGAAATTCTATCTGCTCGGCTATCAGTACGACCATTGGCACCAAGGATGGCTCTATAATCAGAACGATTACGAGTACAACGGTAAAGTATTCTATAAGCCAGCAATAAAAGGAGCTGACCGACTAAACCGGACATGGCTCACCAAACTCTTCGAAGGAGTTAAAACCATCTACTTCTATGGTCCGGATGCCGGGCAGTTAGAGCGGATGTTTCACCTCCGAATGAAAGATCGCTATCGCTGCGTAAACTTGCTCAGCGTAGTACGGAAAGTAGTTCCTGAAAAAGATATGCTGCAGGCTACGTTCGACTACAACATGCGTCATCCGGGAGTCCTTAAAAACGTACCGGCGATTACGTATCAAACGTACATTAAGGAAGTAACCCTTGGCAAACGCAAGCCCATAACTCCCTCCTATCGCTTATGCGTAGTCGAACACCTGCTCGGCATCCGTCGTACGACCGAAGAATACAAAGCCGATTGTGACAACCTGCACCGCGATTGGTACAACCCAAAATTACGCGCCAAGGCGCTTCTTTACAACCTCGAAGATGTGGACAATCTCCAAACGGTCAAAGAGCGCTTATACGGCAGATATTACGTCTCAGAGGCCATCGAAAACCAATGCACCTTGCAACTGACCAAGGCAGATAAAGAAAAATTCAAATCAAGACAATAATATGACACAGCAAAAACAAAACGAACAACCGCTGCACGTCACCATAGCCGTCGGCAACTGGAAAAACTACCGCGTATTCCGCACCTGCGAAGCGCTGCACAAATACGTACAAGCCATCCTTAACAAAGGCTACAAGGCATTTTTGCCGGGCAAACACGTTAACCCTGTAAAAATCACCAGCTGGAACGCCATGTGCGAAGAGGTATTCAACCAAGGTATCACACTCAGAAAGACCGGTATGAAAGAAATCCGCGTCTCCGAAACGGCAAAAGCTTCGAAGAAAACGCCTTCAAAGAAGACGACAAAATCGAAACCCGGGCTTTCCGCTCCGATTGCCATTCCGGACGAAGGCTACCGCAACTGGGCGCTGATAGAAGAAGATGTTACGTATAACAAAACTAAAACCAAACGCTTCCAATCCCACGAAGATGCGTTATATGCCTTTACGCTTCGCTATCAAGCCTTAGAAGACGCCGGATATTTCAGAAAAAGTCTCAAACTTGATGGCACAGCCAAATGGGAAGGCGAATATATTAACGCCATGGAAAACAGAGAAACAATCAAACTCATGATCGTATAAAAAACTCCATATGGAGCATTGTTAACAATAATTACAAACCCAAAAAATTTTTGAACTATGCCTACAGCAAAGACATTCAAGAAAGTTCCTTACGACAACACGAAGAAGGACAAAAACGGTCGCGTAATCGGTAATCCGTATCGTCTGACCTCTAACGGCAAGATGTATCAAGCCGTTCCCGAGCGCATGGTCACGCTGCCCAAGGGCAACGCTTTCATCATCGCCAAGAAACACGTCAACCTCAACGACCAGTATGGTAACCAAGCTACCTACGTACTCGGCTACTCGAACCTGTCCGGCAAACGCCAGAACGGCAAGACACGCCGCCACTACTTCGTAGCGCGCCTCATCTATCGCGGAGGTAATCCTGCCCTGGCTCTGTACCGCTACAGCGGCTACGACCTGCAGATCGCAAAAGACGTCTTCGGCGAGATCGCTTACAACAAAGCGGAGTACCTGGACGGAAAAACCAACACCTTCAAGCCCTACCGCAAGGCTTCGATGACCGCAGAAGAAGTAGTAAAAGCCAAAGTGCGTAAGCAAGAGGCGTTGGAGCGCATGAAAACCAAAGCGTACGGCTCCAAAGCCGAACGTAAGGCGTATGCGCAAAGCCACAAGAAAAACTACCCGCGCGTAGGAAAGTAACCCTAAACGGTTACAACAAAGGGCGACCCTAACCGGTCGCTCTTTTTTTTGCCCCATACGCTTTCCCTCTACAGGTCCTCTGACTTCTTTGGCGTTCTCTTTTCGCCTACATTCTTCCGGGTAGTATTTTTCTTAACGAAAAAACGAAGCTTCCCCTTGCTTTAGCGCCCCTATGCGTTGTTGTACCGCAATGTGAAAAAAGGACACCTCTATGCCTTTCAGGCATACTTAGTTTACGTAGGTTTCGTTCCTTCCTACATAACAACAAACCCATTAAAATTCTTATTACAATGGCAAGTTATCTTTATGAAATGTACTGCGAACCCGTAGCAGTTCAACCGCGCGTATCCGACTGGGATACCAGTATCTATTCCGAAATCGTTGATTTCAAGTGTACAACTGATTACCTCTCTGCAAGAAGAGGACAAACAGCATTCGTATAAAAGAGTAATAATCAAAACAGTATTAACAATCAAATTCTTAAAATTATGAAACCAGAAGAAATTACAAGAGTTCTTGAAAATGTAACTGTTGAACAATTCGAAAGTGCCATGACCTTCCTCGGCGCACAAGAGTTAGAAGCCAAAGTAATCACCGAAGGCAAAACACCCGAGGATATGATCCGTATATGGCTCGACGGACAGAGAGCCAATAACCCGGAACTCGCCGCCAAGTACCCCAAGAACCCGATGGGTAAGACCGTTAAAGACTGCTGGAGTTATATCGAGCAGTTGATCCGGAAAAACAACACCGGCAAGACCTTGGGCTGCGCGACATCGTTCCAGGTATTCAAATGGGCTGCGAAGTACTTCATCGATGATACCATTAAGAAAGAAGAGAAAGCAGCCACGGCTACCGTCAAGACTTCCGTACCGACTCCCAAAGTGGATATCGCTGCATTACAGGCAGAGAAAGAACAATGGGAAGCCGAAAACAAGGCAAAGATCGATGAATGGGAACAAAAGCAGAATGCGAAGATCGACAAATGGGATAACGAACATCCCGAAGACCTCTTCGGCTACCGTCCCGAAAATCCCTTTGCCAAGGAAGAGAATCCTTACCTTAAAATGGTATTCCCCAAGCAAGCTATCCTCGACAAAGCAATCGAGGCACAGAAAACCCCGGCAAAGGCTGCTGCACCCGTTCACATAGAAACGCCTGCAGCAGAACCCGAACCGGACCCGGAGGCCGTCGGTGAACTCGTTTACGAGCAACCGGCAGAACAACCGGAAACCCAAGCCGAAGAAGGCGAAGAAATCGAGGAAGCTTCGGAAGAAGAACTGAAAATAATTCAATAACCTTAAAAGTATATTATCATGGCACTTACCAAACTGCAAAAAGAAGCCTTTGCCAAATACAAAACGCTTCGACCGGTTACCATTGATCGCGAGCGCGTCATCCGGAACTACTATACACCCGGCATTCTACACGGAGACCGGGTAACCTGCACGCATTGCGGCGGCGATTGCGGACCTGTCCTCAAATTAGCGGACAAAAAGGAGAAAGGGTACTACAACTACTATTCTCCCAAACCCAATGCCCGTTGTCCGCATTGCCACCGCAAGCTCACATCCATCAGTAACATGGACTACAAAGCATGGGTCGGGTACTTTGCACAATACCAACGCAAAGGCGATTGGCAGGTTATCCGGATGAACTTCGTGCAGATGATGCCGCACAAGGGTCAGATGGCGACCTATAAGATCGTTCCCGACAACTACCAAATATGGTATCATCCCTCAGGCGCGCGCGTAACCATCGCGCACAATACGAGCTTCATGCCAAACCGCAAGTACAATCCCCTGTCCGAGTGGTCAGACGTGTACGTACGCGCGAACAATAAATCCGAATGGATCAACTACGAAATAGACGAATTCCAGGTTATCTCCCTTGCGCCTTGGTTCAAGGAACTCATCGATAAAAAGATGATGACAAAAGCAGACCTGGGCGAGTTCAAGAAAGTAGAATCCAAAGTCGGACTCGTCGAGAAGATGAACACGCATCCGTACTTCGAAACACTCGTCAAACAGAATCTGGTCAACCTCGCAGAGCAGATTTCCATCGCCGATATGAGATTATTCGCGGCACAGATACGCATCGCCGTATTCCGAAATCACCTCAATATACAAGATTGGAGTATCTATAAAGATATACTGAAATTCATGAGGGAACTCAAATACGACATGCGCTCTCCGAAATATCTGTGCCCCGAAGATATTCAAATATGGCATGACCGGCTCTATGGGCTGAAACAAGCCAAAGATAAGGCGGAAGAAAACAAGAAACTCATCGAAACCGCGAAACGGTATCTGGACAAATACGTCAAGGAGCACAAACGCTTCTTCAGTATATACATACCGACGAACGATTTCATCATCCGCCCTATCTATACGCCGATGGAAATGGTCGAAGAAGGCATTCATATGCACCACTGCGTGGGCAACTACTACAAGTACAAAGATTCACTGATACTTGTATGCAGAACCGCTAACGATGAACGCATAGCGACCATCGAAGTCAATACCAAAGAGCAGAAGATAATTCAGATCAGAGGACTGCAGAACTCACGTCCAAAGCAATACGATGCCATCGAGCAGGTTCTGCAAAGCCGGCTGAACGATATCCTGCATCCGGCTAAATATAAATTCAAAAAAGCAGCTTAACAATCAAAAATTACAGCATTATGTTAGAAGAATACAGACCCACCATTGAAACTTTCAATGAAACACCAACCCAGGAAGCAGTCAAAGCAGCTACCATGGTAAGCAGATACTGCTTCTGGATGTGCAACCAAAGCAGCAAGGAGCGGCTGATAGCCTGCTTCGGAAACGTACTCGGTGAGCACTTTTGGCACAAACTCGTTTCCAAACGCAATAACGAGGGAACCCTTGCAGGCGACCTTGGCTTTTGGTTTGAACTGTCTATAGGCAACAGGGAGAAACTGATGCACTATATACTGAGGACAAAATACCGCCAGCAATAGAAAGGAGGACATTATGCAAATGGAAAATGGAAGACTTGTTTACGAGAGGGGCGACTGCCCCCTCGTAAATAAACGCAGTGATTTTGCTGAAAACAGCACCTGCAAACGCTATATCGTCAAGCTGTGGACCGGTTCCGGTTACACCCTCTCCGGCTTCCTCGCTTGGGCATCTTCGCCCGAATGGGCATTGATAGCCACCGTCGCATGGATAGTAGACCATGACGAATACAAGAACTGCCTGGCAACCGAAGAAGTCGGACGGCTCCATCAGGACTTGACCGACACAGACGGCAAGTCCGAAGACGAGGCTGACGATATAATCGACGAAGCCTACACCTTCGTGTCCTGTCTGTATGACGGAGCGGACATCAATGAATACATTCGCACAGAAAACCTCGCCATCATGGAAGCCGATCCGGCTCACTATGACTGGTATAGTTAAATCAACTACCCTAATAGTTAAAATAACTACGCAAATAGTTAAATTAACCACAAAGAATTGATATGAATAAAATTAACCTATAAGTTAACTTTCAGTATGAAACAACAATTTTATATTGCCGTTGACACATTGGCCGTCTTCGAATTCGATGACGAAAAGACAACCCTCGATGAAGCCGTTGAAGCCGCACGTGACTTGGCTTTCAATCCTAACTACCACACCATCGAGAACGGTACCCGACTCATCAAACTGCACCTCTACGAAACAAGAGGTAAGAAACCTATGCAACAACCCCAAAAGAACACTCTATGAACGCAACACAACAGAACAAAATCATTGCCATGCTCAAAGACTACCGGTCTGATCTCAAACAGATATCCAACGGTCTGGTCGAGCAAGCACAATCGCAGAACCGCGATGATTACACCATCAACGGCCTGCTTCGTGAATACTACGAACTGGTAGGAAAGAAACTGCAAACCTTCGATGAATGGAATCAGCAGAATTTCCAAGTACGCAAAGGCGAACATGCCTACCACTTCTGGGATAAACCCCGACAACGACCGGATGGCAGTTCCTACTGCCCGATCCTGTTTCTATTCTCGCAGGACCAAGTACAAATGGCAGCGGTCAACGCAACGGCGTAACACTACCCTTACGGGTAGGCTGTAGTCTTACGTTCTTCTCTTTTCGCATTGCAAAGGTACAACACATGGTGCGCATGGCAAGGTACTTCATTTTTTCCCTACATTCTTCCGGGTAGTATTTTTCTTAACGAAAAAACGAAGCTTCCCCTTGCTTTAGCGCCCCTATGCGTTGTTGTACCGCAATGTGAAAAAAGGATAACTCTATCTGCTTTGCAGATAGAAGACTTTTGCGAATAATACGCTTCGCTCATCTTTACAAATGCGTACAAATCCGTGTACAAAATTTGCAAGACTTTTGTAAAACAATAAGTGCTTATAAATAAGGCATTTACAAAATCTTGTTTACAAGTTTACAAGTTTACAAAATTTTTGCAGGTTTTAGACACTATAATTATTATTTTCATAAAAATTAACGATTATGATCCAACAAAAATTCATTCCAAAGTACACCGATTCCAACAAAGAGGAACGGCTCTTCAACACCATCCTCCAACTATTCGTGGAGAGATGGGACACACTCGAGCAATGCGTCGAGCAGTTACAGTACTGCAAAGAACACTACTTCAGTGAAAGGGACTACAACATTGCGCAGTCCGCATTAGTATTCACGTCCAATCCCGAAATCGTGGAAATCTTTGCAGCCTCCGGGTATTACGACATTGACCGATACACGCTTTCCTACGTGTGGTTTATGTGGCTGAATGCCGTCAGAGATGTAGCAAACTTCGTAATCAACGAAAAAGACGAACTTGCAAAAATTCCTTGGAAATAACCCATTAAAACATATACGTATATGAAATCAAGTCTTATCCAGTCCATCAAGATTGAAGGTCGCGGACGAAACCGCGATATTTACGGCAATCCTTACTACGCATGGAAAGCCGTTATTCAGAAAAAAG
Organism: uncultured Bacteroidales bacterium; assembly: GCA_900319005.1. Taxonomy (GTDB): domain Bacteria; phylum Bacteroidota; class Bacteroidia; order Bacteroidales; family Paludibacteraceae; genus Colicola. Next base: position 26,227 of record ONMV01000009.1, on the reverse strand, counting down.
CGAATCACCACATGACACCGATCGTCATCTACGAAAAGATGTCCTGGGGCACCAGTAGCGAAAATGCAGTCCTTCGCGAAGCGGTCGAGGGTATCAACGAAGCACTCGACATCAACCTCAAACAGAATGACAAACGCATCACCTACACGTACACGCACGTTTCCGGTGACGCGCCATTACAAAACCCTCTAAACTGGAAATAATATGGCAACAGTCAAATATGCAGTGCTCAAACACTGGATGAATATCAACGGCAATCGCGTATCACAAATCCTTGCGGTACGCGATACCGATTTCAGCATATTCAATATGCAATGTTATGAATTTCAGATACCCGAATACGTTCGATGGAAACTGAAACTCAACAAACGAGACAAACTAATCGAAATCAAACACATAAAACTCAAAGACCTATGAAACGTACTGTAGAATTCGTCGATGCCGCTAAACAGAAAGTGGTACTCGAAATCAGCTGTGAAGACAGAGAAAAAGGTAATCACGTTGTCCGCGACTGGGAAACCCTTGAACCGGTAACCGATGGCGGAACATTCTCCATACGCGGAGACGTAGCCGGTCACTGCGGACAATGCGATACACAAATCGTACCGACTCCCACACAAAAGAAGATCATTGACTTCTGGAATACCTACCATCTCAATTCCATGCGCGCAGGAACGCGCAAACAAATGGAAGCCTTGGAAAAAATCGAAGGCAAACTTGACACACAGAAGAAATGTGGAACGGAACGATGGGATATCCAAAAGCGCTACCTGCGCTTCATCGGTCTTCTTAACGATCGCGGCTACGAGTTCGGAACGGACTGGCTCTTCCGGCCATACCCCAAAGAGGAACTCGACAAAATCATCGCAGACATCGAAGCCGAGGAACAGAGCCGCCGCATGGCGCTCTACGAGCTTACCGAACTCGAAGTCGACGAAGACGACGATGAAAGCCGCATCCTCGAGTATATCCAAGAAAATCTCGGTACAACCGGGGACGAAGCCTGTGTCTATCTTGCATTGGCACGCCATTGCAAGCTCGAGGTCGCGGAAATACTCGATATCGAGGAAGATGAGTATCAGGAACACTGCTACAAAGTTCAAGGGAACGACTACTACGCCGGTACCGAAGAAGAACTCGAAGAACTCGCCATGTCTCGTCTGACTGATGACAAAAGTATGTGGATAGAGGCAATCAAAGCCGGAACCACTACCGACAGCCTCGACGATTGGGCACAATACGTGCTCGACACAGACGGCTGGGCAAACATCCTAAACGGATGGGACGGTACCTCCGAAGAATACGACTTCATAACGAGAGGATACCTCGATACGACCATCTGTGTGTGCAGAACCTAAGTATAACAAGCAGCGTCGGCTAATCACCGGCGCTGCATAATTATCTATCTTATGAAACTGATCAACCTACCTCGCTACCACGTATTTCAATTCGAGGGCGAGAAAAACATCCATCTGCTCAATGAAAACTACCAAAACCCCAAAACGGGTAAGTGCCAATTCGAATGGCATAAGATTCACAAAGATGGACGCACAAGTTACGGCGCTATACGCGCCAATAGCTCGGAATGGCTCTCTACCGCCGAAGTCACAGACCTCGGCGATTTCTACGACTGGATGAAACAAAACCATCCACGCCGATACCTCAAAGAAAACTGGGATCAATCAAAACCTAAAGATTAAAACCTATGGCTTATCATTACTGGATATATCGCCGGCACGCAGGCTACGTCGGCGAAAATTTCTCCCGGCGCAAAGACGCTATAGCCTACTGTCGACGAAAACTAATGAATATCGGATACCGCATTGAAGCCACTTGGAACGGCAGATTTGCAGGAACGATCGAATCCTATAACTCATTTTGACATGAAACACTTTTGGTATCGATTACCGCATAAAAGAAAATGCCGGTATCTTATCTGCTTCGACGGAGTACTTATGCAAGTATCTCCGAAACACTATCTAAACATGGAAAAAATAATGGGTACAAAACCCATGCTAAATTGGTAAAATTATGAAAGAATCCGAAGTTAAGACCATCGAAGATTTCTTCGAATGGCTTCCAACCTTTATGTGTGATGGAGATACACTTCATTGCGAAGAAGACGATTACGGCAACCTTACTTACAAGCTGTACAACGGTTGCAACGAATTCTATCTGAAATTCAGTTCCAAAGACAAAAAGATCACACGATTCGAATAACCACTAAATCCTATCTGTTATGGGACAACTCAAAGAAATTCACGTATCAGAGGTACAAGTAGGTCGCAAATATGACCTGCACGGAGACCTTGACCCACGCGGACACGATACCGTAGTCCGCAAAGTAACGCGTATCACAGACAAAATGATCTATTGCGAATGTGGTCGCAGGTTTATCATCAACGAAAATCTACACGTATATGAATGGCCCTGGCAATGAAATTACAGAAGTCATGTTCCGAAAAGAGAAAGACGGCAGCATTTACGCCGTCTTTCCCTATATATCATGGCTGCGCAACTACGAAATCATGGGCTATGCCCATATAGGACAACACCATTCTTGCAGATGGGAATACGTTGTCTATTGCACAAAACCGGCAAAGCCGGAAGAATATAAAGACTTGTATAACGAACTGGTATCGATAGGCTACCAACTACGAGTCATCAAACGTGCCTGTCACCGTAAAATGTATCAATTATGAAAACTGTCACCCATGTACTCTATTCCTTTGATGAACTCTCCGAGGTAGCCAAATCAAAGGCAATCAACGCACTCAAACAAAGAGCTGCTATAGACTATTCGGACTTCGACTGGGAACTGGAAAACGAGTCTGAACAATGGTTCCTCAATCTTGCCCAATGCAAAGTATGCGTCGAGCAATCCTCGCAAGGCTTCTACTGCAGATGGCACCAAGAGATTGACCGGGACTACAACAAGACCGACGAAGAACTCTTCCGGGAACTGCAACAACGCATACAGGATGAGTTTAGAGACGATAACTTCAATCACGTATTCCGTACCAAATGCCTGGGCTATAAACCCAACTATCAGAAATCCTACTCATCCTATGTAGCCGACGTTATTATCGCAGTCTGCGAAGAGATATACGATATGACTATCGACTACTACAAGGATACGGCTACTATCGACTACATTCATAGTAACGACATCCAATTTTTGGAAAACGGAAAGGAGTACACATTATGAAAACCGTCACCATCATCATCCTCAATTATTCGAGTGCAGAAGTGGACATAATCCACTCCGTTCCGGTACAAAACGACTACGACGTTTATGTATCATGCACTCTAAATTACGACCTCGATAACATTCACTACATGGTCGTAGCCGGGGACAAAGAAGTTGTCCCCAACCACTTCACACCCGAAGACTTTTGTTAAACAATCAAAATTTTATAATTATGGCATCCAATTACAAAAAACTCGAAGAAGCCTACGAACAACTCGGACGGCTCAAAGCAAGACCAAGCGATTACTCAGCAGAAGAAATCGTAACTCTGGTAAAGCACATTCAAACCCTCATTCAAGAAACCATCGTCGACCACACAGCTAAGCCTAAAGGCAAATTTGACCTTTGGGAATACGTTGCGAACGATGAACTCCGCCCGGTACTCAATGGTATATACCATGATCCTATCAACAAAGTCGCAGCCGCCACAAACGCACACGTACTTGTAGTGGACCGCGCTTCGTTTGACGAGAACCTGGTCGACAAAGAAAAAGGAGACGAAATGTGGAAAGGTAAACGACCAGTAGACAAATACGGAAAGTTCATCGACGGACGTTTCCCAAGCTACGAAAAAGTATTCCCAGAGAATATCGATGAATATGAAAAATTCGTAATCGATATCGACGAAATCGCTTCGCTTGTGACCAAGCACAAAGCCTGGTGCAAACTCAACGGCTACGCACGTTATCGTCACGCACCCACTTGTATCTACCGGATCAAAGATACGTACTTTGAAATCCACCTGCTGCACTCGTTCCTCAAAGCGACAGACGGACAAATCAGCGTTATCTCACCCGATAAAGCAGGAGTGTACTTCTCTGATGAAAGAAAGGCTTTAATCATGCCAATTCTATACGAACCAAAACGTATCAAGGAAATCGACGGCATGCTTCTCCAGGACGTGTATTAAAAAGAGGGTGACTGAGCAACTATCATTGCAAGTTCCTCTCTATTCGCTTTAATAGCATACTTAGTGGTCTCGGCAAGATTGTGATGTCCGGCTGCGTGCATCACAACCGCCGGGTCCATGCCATTATCGAGCTTCGCACGAATACCACTATCTCGTAATGAGTATAACTGATACTCATCCGGAAGATGAAGATCATCGCGCATGCGCTCCCACATAACGAGATACTGCTTCTTCTTCAAGCCTTTGGCTCCTGGAGCGAATGAACGAGCGAAAACATATTCCGCGCCATCGTGCCCTTCGATATACGCGCTCAATCGCGCTGCTATCGCTGGATCAATCGCGGTAAACCGACTACGATGGCACTTGGTAGCCGTATCCGGCAAATGAATATATCCGTTCTCCTTATCTATATCGCGTACGCGCAAGCGCGTGAGTTCCGTCGGACGTATCAATGAATAGAACACGAAGCTACACACGAACAGGTAGCCGAGATTCCGCTCTTCGAAGTACCGAGCTATCCGTCGCCTATCGGCTTCCGGAATAACCACTCGGAACTTCTCGTCCGCCCGCTTCTTCTTGATATAGGAGAACGGATTATCTTTGATATACAGGTTGTCAAGCAGCCACGAGAAGATAACACGACAAAGTTTCAGATACGTATTATATGTCGTAGCAGACACTCTCCGCTCCGTATAACAGTAGTCCATAAAAGACAATGCCTGATTCCGGTCAAACTCAATACAAACGATGTCCTTGACCATCCAGTCTTGCATAATCTTGATGATACCCTTATACGTACGCATAGTGTCCGGCCGGAGTTCCCGCGACTTGACTTCAAGGAAACGAGCGAACGCCTGAAACAATGATCCGTAATAGCGACCCGACTGAACTTCGCCCTGCGGGCTCCATCCGGTCACTAACTTGTTAGTTAACTCCTGAAGAACCTGGTTCGCTTTCTGTTTGAATTCCGCTCCAGAGCTACATTGCTTACGCAACTCATTCAAACGAAAGCGCTTACGAATCAGCTTCCCGGACACGGGATCAAGAATATAATACTCGATATGCCACCCCAAGGCGTTATTCAACAACCTTGGAGGACGGAAACTTACCAAATTTTGAAACAGAAATGAAGACATTTTTTTTTCTTGGCAATTCTACGAACCACCAAGAAAAATCAATGTTACGATGTTGTTACACTTTGGCACAGAATTTGTAGTATAAAAACTGCAAATATCGTGCCTTGCGGAGAGTGAGGGATTCGAACCCCCGGAAACATGCTTCTTCCGGACAATTTTCAAATTTGTGTTACAGCCACGTTACGGCAACAAATCTTCAATCACTCACAACCCTTGATTTTTCAAACCTTGCGGAGAGTGAGGGATTCGAACCCCCGATACGACGTAATGCGTATACCGCATTTCGAGTGCGGCTCTTTCGACCACTCAGACAACTCTCCTCAATTACTATTTGGTCATTTACCATGTACCATTTAGCAAAAAAGCGTGCAAAATTACTGCTTTTTTTTGATATATGCAAGTAAAATTGCAAAAAAATGCTATTTTACCTTAATTTTATCAAAGCCTGAGCCAAAGACACCCCCTACATCCGCTATAGAGACAAGTGCATTGGGGTCAATATCATGTATGAGACTGAAGACCAACGAGCTCTCGGGTTTGCGAACCAACACTGAGATGACCTTGACCGGTTTTTTTGAATACCATCCGGTTCCGTCGAGTACCGTTACCCCTCGGTTAACTGTGGTATTGATAGCCGTAGCTATCTCGTCATACTTGGAGGAATAGATGAGGAAATGGACGGAACGGTGAAGCCGTGCCATGAGCCAATCCACCGCAACGGTATAGGAGATCGTCATCGCAACACCATACAACACACGCTTAATCTGAAGATAAGTGGGGTTGGCTCCCTCTTCCAGCATCCCCTCGGGAAGGGGCAGGAAGAACGCCGAAGCAATAATCATCACATCGCACACCAGCATGATATTTCCCAAGGAAATATTATGATAGTGATTGACAATCATCGCCACAATATCTGTTCCTCCGGAAGATCCATTAGCCGCAAGCACGCATCCTAACGAGAGCCCGAAGACAAAACCTCCGATGATAGCTCCTACCCAAGGATCGGAGATGATCGGTTGCGGCAGGATTGGTATCACTCTATACCAAAAAGTGATTGCCAGAACACCGACCATCGTCCTGATACAGAACCTCCATCCGACCGTAAGCCCAGCGATGAGGAGAAGAATTATATTGAAGAGCAAGGTCGTCAGCCAAACCGGGATAGCCCCTCCGTATTCAGGGAAGAGCGCGGGGAAGAGCCCCCCCGTGACATAATAGATAACCGAGCAGATACCCGTCAATCCTCCTCCTACAAAAGCGTGCGGGAGGAGTACCCAGTTGACCATCAACGCCATCGGAGCGATGCCGATGATGATAACCAAATATTCAAAAATGGTCCTCACTCTCGACGTACTCGACGCGTTATGTGGATTTACCAATTGACTGTAACGCATTTAGCGATTCGTGTTTAGCGATTAGCGAATAGTTTTCAGAATTTAGCAACGAGGTTCCGATCACCGAAGCCATTATCAACTCGACCAACAGGGCACCAGAATTTTGTTTGAGCCACCCAATCGGTCGGATAAGCAGCCTGACGTCGCGAATAGGGATGGTTCCATTCGTCAGCAACTACTTCGTATTCAGGATGCGGGGCATTAATCAGCACATTATCAGTTTTATCCGCCTTTCCGGACTCGATATCCGCAATCTCCTGCCTGATTTGGAGCAGTACATCGCAGAAACGATCAATCTCCTCCAGTGATTCGCTCTCGGTAGGCTCAATCATCAGCGTACCGTGAACGGGGAAGGACAATGTAGGCGCATGATATCCGTAGTCCATCAAGCGTTTGGCAATATCCGTCTCGGTGATTCCGATAGCGTGGAACTGCCGGCAGTCCAGAATCAGTTCATGACCTACCCTTCCGGTTTCACCCGTATACACAATACCATAGGCGTCTTTCAATCGTTTAGCCATATAGTTGGCGCTCAAGATAGCCGCTGCTGTAGCATGACGGAGTCCTTCGGCTCCCATCATAGCGATATAACCCCACGAGATAAGCGCCATATTGGCATTTCCATACAAGGCTGCGGACACGCGGTTCTTATCCTCCGTAGGCAAACAATCCGCCATGGAGGCGACACAACAAACAGCACCTGCTCCCGGACCACCACCACCGTGAGGCGAAGCGAACGACTTATGCAAGTTGAGGTGGCATACATCAGCACCGATAAAGGCAGGATTAGTCCATCCAATCTGAGCGTTCATGTTTGCGCCATCCATATAGACATAACCACCATTCTCATGTACCGCAGCAATCATCGCGCGTATAGCCTGCTCGAAGATACCATGCGTGGAAGGATAAGTAATCATACAACCCGCCAGCACCTCTTTATTCTCCTCCGCTTTCTGTTTCCAATCCTCGAGGTCGGTATTCCCCTTTTCATCGCATTTCACTACACATGGCACGAATCCGGCTTGTACACAAGAGGCAGGGTTCGTTCCGTGGGCGGAAGCGGGAATAAGGAGCACATTACGGTTCGCTTGTCCCTGACGGCGCAGATATTCGCGGATTACCACCAGACCGGTATATTCTCCTGCTGCTCCAGAGGTAGGTTGAAGCGTACAAGCATCGAAGCCCGTGATAGCGCATAACTGGTCTTTCAACTCCTCCATGATCGTAGCATAACCGGCAACTTGCTCAGCCGGAGCCAGAGGATGCACATTCATTGCGCCACTCATCGTAACGGGTATCATCGCCGCTGCAGGATTGAGTTTCATCGTACAACTGCCCAACGGAATCATTGAGGTTGCCAAGGAGATATCTTTTCTATCCAGACGCTTCAGATAGCGCATTAACTCCGTCTCGGTATGGTATTTAACAAAGACTTCCGCCTTCAAATAATCCACTTCGCGTACCCTACTCTCATCTATTGCCCACAAGCCATCAAACGCCTCTTCGCTCTCCTCGTACTGCGGCATGTTTCCGCTTGCCTCCGCGAACAACTCAATCAGGTCGTTCATATCATCTATATCCACTGTCTCATCGACCGACAGACCGACCCATCCATCCGCATCATAATAGAGGTTAATCCCCATCTCCTCTGCTTTTTCGCGAAGTGTCTGAAGGCTGACTTCGGCTGAATGAAGACTGATTTTGAGGGTATCGAAGAACTCGGCATTTTCCTGCTCATAACCATATGCTTGCAGCATTTCGCTCAGATAAACAGCCTTGCCGTGAATACCCTCCGCTATCTCGCGGATACCTTCCGCTCCGTGATAGACGCCATACATTCCCGCCATCATAGCTGACAAAGCCTCAGCCGTACAGATATTCGAAGTCGCTTTCTCGCGTTTGATATGTTGTTCGCGTGTCTGCAAAGCCAAACGGAAAGCCGGGTGCTCGTATTTATCCTTACTCAAACCGATAATACGTCCCGGCATCTCGCGTTTAAACTCCTCCCTTGTAGCCATATATCCGGCAGTCGGACCACCGAATCCCATCGGCAATCCGAACCGCTGTGCCGTACCGCAGACGATATCCGCATCTAATGGTTTGAGCAACGCCAAAGCCATCAGGTCAGCAACCACCGTCACTTTCAATCCCGCGGCGTGACAATCCTCAATGAACGCCTCATAATCCTCAATCGCGCCATCACTATTGGGCCACTGTACCAAGGCTCCGAAGAACGTTTCGTCCGGTTCAAAATCTGCATAAGAGCCGGTCACAATCTCTATATTTTGTCCCTGCGCGCGTGTACGCAGAACAGATAAGGTGTTCGGCCATATTTTCTCATCTACAAATACTTTGCGCACGTTAGCTTTCACCTGGTCACGTGTCCGCAAGTTACGCATCATCGTTACTGCCTCCGCAGCCGAAGTAGCCTCATCCAACAGTGAACAGTTAGCCAAGGGCAGCCCCGTCAAGTCGCTTATCATCGTTTGAAAAACGAACAATGCTTCCAATCGTCCCTGACTTACCTCCGCCTGATAGGGCGTGTAACTCGTGTACCAAACCGGATTCTCCAAAATGTTTCGACGAATCACAGCCGGAGTAATCGTACCATACCATCCTCGACCAATATACGAACGAGCCGGTACATTCTGCGACAAGAGCGTATCCGCCGCTTCCAACTGACGTTGCTCCGAGTATGGCTCCTCCAATTCAATCGTCTCCGGCAACAAAATATCCGCAGGCATCGTCTCACGCACAAGCGCCTCCATAGATGCAGCATCTACGGCTTTTAACATCTGTTTTTCATCTTCCGATGTGAGCCCGATATGACGCGACTCAAGGTAATTTACATGCATATTTTTGAGATTATTACTGATTTACATTAAAATTGTCTGCAAAATTACGAAATTATTTTGATATATGCAAATTTTTTTGTAATTTTGCGGCATGAAACAAAAAGAAGAGAATATTATGTCCCCTTGGGAGTTCAGTTCCATTTGGACATCGTTGACGGAAGAAGAGCGCGTTTTGGTATCCAAGAAAGCGGAAATAGTTCATTATGCCAAGAACGAAATCATCCATCATGCCGGTGACGAATCGTCTTATGCGTGGATGTTGATACATGGAAAAGTGCGCATATATAAAGAGGGAGTCGGTCAACGGCAGCAGATTATTCGTCTTCTCAAGCCATATGACATTTTCGGCTACCGAGCATGTATAGCAAATGAACCGTATAACTCGAGCGCGAATGCATTTGAGGATTGTACGGTATATCGTCTGCCGCGTGATACGTTCCAGCAGTTAGTTCGTTCTAATGGCACATTCTGTTATGAGATCATGCTAACGATGGCAAAAGACCTGGCTATTTCCGAGATACAGACGGTTAACCTGACCCAGAAACATATACGCGGTCGATTAGCGGAGAGTTTGTTGCTACTGCTCAAGAATTACGGATACGAGCAGGATGGACAAACGCTGGCGATGTTACTGCCGCGTGAGGATCTGGCGAACATGAGCAACATGACAACCAGCAATGCCATCCGTACCCTCAGCCAATTTGCCCAAGAAGGACTCGTCGATATCAACGGACGACATATTAAAATTCTGAATGAGAAAGAGTTAGAACATATATCGCGCCTCGGATGAGACGCGATATTTTTTAATCCATCATGTTTCCCATATTTCCCGCCAACTGCACCATGATGTCATATTCCTCCGGACTTAGATCATAGAAATAGTAATTACGCGGATCAACCGGTTTACCATTATAGTGCACCTCATAATGTACGTGCGGTCCGGTGGACTTACCGGTGTTTCCCACCAGAGCTATCACATCCCCTCTCTTCACTTTCTTTCCCGGACGAGCAAAGAGCTTATGGCAGTGTGCATACAAGGTTGCATACCCAAAACCATGATCAATCTCCACCGTTTGCCCATACCCTTGACGCCAACCGGCAAAAGTGACAGTACCGTTTCCAGTCGCGTAGATATCTGTTCCTACGGGTGCCGAGAAATCCATACCTTCGTGGAAACGACGGATGTGATAGACAGGATCTACACGCCATCCATAACCGGACGCCATCCGTTTGAGGTCCTTATTAAGCACCGGTTGAATAGCCGGTATATTTTCCATCTTTGTTTCCTGATTCTTAGCCAACTCCAAAATCTCATCATACGAACATGCCTGCACATACAATTCTTTCTCCAAAATATCCACTTTACGCTGTATATCCGCCGCCAACTGCGTATTCGTCATGCGGGCAATCGAGTCATAATAAGAGATCTCCTGGGTAGCCCCCCGACGAGCGCTGAGAGGTATGGGTTCTGCACCCAAAATAGCACGATATAAATTATCGTCACGTTGCGAAAGGTCGGAGAGCACGATCTGCATCTGGTCCACCTGCGCCTCAATCACATTCATTTGCGCCGTGAGATTGCGGTTTTGCTGCATCAACGATGCCTCCCGAGGGGACGGGAAGAAATACAGGAATACATAAAAGAAGATTATTCCTAAACACACACCTCCGATGATATAACCTCCGGAACGACGGAGCCAATATCGGAAGCCGTGTTCTATATGCTCCAATTGAAGTGTTTCCGGATTAATACGGTAACGTCTTTTGCCGATGGTAGATTTCATATATCTATACTCTTAACGTTCAATTCAACTCTATTTCTTATACCAGAAGAAATACTGGTTCTGCTGTTTTTTCTCTTCAGCCGTTCGCGCCACATACACTTTTTCACGGCTATATGGATTGATGCCGGTGTAGAACATCGTGGTGGACAGCGTCATGGGGGTTGGAGTAAAGTCCTGTACTTGCTCCGGACGATAGTGCATCCGTTTCGTCTCATCTGCTAATTGCTGCATGTCACGTTTCGTACAACCGGGGTGGGACGAGATAAAATACGGTATGAGTTGTTGGTTCAATCCCGCCTCCTTATTGATGCGCATAAAGAGCTCTCGAAAGCGCAAATAGTTTGCCCAACTCGGTTTACGCATCATTTTCAGCACACCATCCGAACAATGCTCCGGAGCTACTTTGAGTCGTCCGGATACATGGCGTGTGATCAGTTGGCGCGCATACTCATCGTTCATCAAATCATACCGGATTCCCGAGCCTACAAAGGCATGTTTGACGTACGGCAGTTTATCCACCGAACGATATATATCCAGCAACGGACCAAAGTCCTGATTGAGGTTCTTACAGATAGCCGGTTGGAGACAGCTTGCGCGCGCACATTTCTCGCAAAGGGACATGTCTTTGCCGTGCATCATGTACATATTCGCTGACGGTCCGCCTAAATCGGAAATCACACCATGCCAATCGGACAATTGGCTGAGTTTTTCTATCTGGCGCATTATTGAGGCTTTGGATCGCGACACTATCTGCTTGCCCTGATGAGCCGAGATGGTGCAGAACGAACAACCTCCGAAACACCCTCTATGCATGCACACCGACCATTTGATCATCTCGTAAGCCGGAATACGTTTGTCTTTGTATTTAGGATGCGGCGCGTATTGGTACGGCAGGTCATAAATAGCGTCCAGCTGTTCGGTCGTCATCGGAGGATAGGAAGGATTGACCACCACATATTGGTTCCCTACCCGCTGCACTAACGTCGTCTGATGAATCTTGTTCGATTCGATCTCCATCAGCCGGAAATTCTCCGCGTGTGCTCTTTTATCCCGCAAAGCCTCTTCATGGCTCGACAGCATAATAGCGCCATCCGGTAGCTCGGTCTTATCAGATGTCAGAAATGCCGTCTGCGGCACAGTGTGCAGACTTTCACTTTTAATTTTTAATTTTTCATTTTTAATTCTATCCGCTATCTCCGTCATCGCCTGTTCGCCCATACCATATACCAACAGGTCTGCACAACTGTCCACTAAGATGGAGGGCATCAACTTGTCCTGCCAGTAGTCATAATGGGTCAATCGACGCATTGAAGCCTCTATACCGCCTATCACGACCGGCACGTCAGGATAGAGTTGTTTGAGAATCTTACAATACGTGATAGTGCAATAATCAGGACGTGCACCTGCCTTTCCTTCCGGTGTATAGGCATCGTCCGAACGCTTACGACGAGCTGCGGTATAATGGTTCACCATCGAATCCATCGAACCTGCCGAAACGGCGAAATACAACCTCGGACGACCGAATTTCTTGAAATCACGGTAGTCACCATGCCAATCCGGTTGAGGAACTATAGCCACTCTATATCCTGCTGCCTCTAATACCCTTCCCAACACCGCAGCGCCGAAAGAAGGATGGTCAATATAGGCATCACCTGTAAAAAAGACGATGTCCACTTCATCCCATCCCCGCAAATCAGTCTCTTTGCGCGTGGTAGGCAGATATTTCAAAAGGTCAGCCATTTATGATGTACGATGTACTATTTTCGAGATCACGAGATCACGATTTAATCGATTTGTAAGTCCAAACGTTCTTTAAGTTGCATCAGCGCAGGATTCTGTTCGGTCATCACTTTAAATTTCTCCTCTGCGGTAAACGCCATTTGTTCCTGTGTATATTCTGCTTGTACCAATTGGATTTGCAGCTGGTCGTTATGCAAGGTCGCACGCAGTTGTTTAGCCAAATCCGGCAACGCCTTTCTCATCTGCGTCATCTGCCATGGATTAGGCATTTGAATCTCTGCGGTATGAGCGTCAATCAGACGCGGGGCATAACTCTCTATCAACTCTTTCAGACGCGGTTCATCTTGAAGATTTGCGGCCAGACCAACCCACGCGTCATGGAGTTGGTCAGCCGTAAAAGGGCGGTTAGACGCTTCCTGAGGAGGGGTATTGCTCACAGGAGTAGGGTTAGGAGAAACAACATCCACTTTCTTCTTTCCCAATCCCAGACTGATACTCGGCATAGTAGGGGCACTCGGCATAGTAGGGGCTTCCGCTTTAGGAGCCGCAGTTTGAACAGGTGCCGCCTTGGGAGCCACAGGTTGTGCCGCCTTTGGAACGGGATTCTGCTCCGGCATCATCGAGCCTATCTGGCATAACTTAACCAGCGCCAACTCAACCATCAGACGTTTGTTGCGGGCGGTACGGTAATTGATGTCGCAGGTATTTAGTATCTCCAACGCACGGAAAAGCCATACCGGTGTACAACGCTTTGCCTGATCGGCATAACGTTGTTTGATGGCTTCGCTTGTCTCCAACAGAGGAACGGTCTGCGCATCCTTGCTCACTAACACATCACGCAGATGTTGGGCAAAACCCGTCACAAAATGTCCGGCATCGAATCCATGATTCAGCACGTCATTGAAGAGCAACAATGCGTGTGCCACATCATGCGCCAAGGCATAATCAACCAGATTGAAATAATAATCCGCATTCAGCACATTCAGTACCGAAATGGTCTGCTCATAGGAAATATTTGTGCCACAGAAGGCTACCAGTTGGTCGAAAATCGACAGGGCGTCACGCATTCCACCATCTGCTTTTTGCGCCACTACATTCAGTGCCTCCTCGCTCACCGTGATTCCTTCGTTAGACGCCACTTTCTGCAAGTAAGCAATCGTATCCGGAACGGTGATCCGGTTGAAATCATACACTTGGCAACGACTCAGAATCGTCGGTAGCACTTTGTGCTTCTCGGTCGTAGCCAGAATAAAGATGGCATATGAAGGCGGTTCCTCCAATGTCTTGAGCAGCGCATTGAATGCGCCGGCAGAGAGCATATGTACCTCGTCGATGATATACACCGAGTACTTGCCTATCTGCGGCGGAATACGCACTTGGTCTATGAGTGAACGGATATCTTCCACCGAGTTATTGGACGCTGCATCTAACTCGTGAATATTGAACGATCGTTGCTCGTTGAACGCCTTGCACGACTCACACTCGTTGCAGGCATCGTACCCGTTTTGAGGATTCTGACAGTTGATGGTCTTCGCGAAGATACGTGCGCAGGTAGTCTTACCTACTCCTCGCGGCCCGCAAAACAGATATGCATGAGCCAGATGGTTCTGACGGATCGCGTTCTGAAGCGTTTGTGTCAATGCCTGCTGACCTACAACCGATTCAAAGGTCTGTGGTCTGTACTTTCGCGCAGAAACAATGTAATTTTCCATATAGTTGTTTATTTATGTGCTATACTATAAATATATTTCTCCTGTTCGTAGGTCTGACATCTGAATGCGGAATTTTGACATCTGACATCTTGAAGCTGTTCAAAAGACTGAATCCCTACTCCTTCGGCTTTCACGATAGCCTCTTTCTGAGTCCATAGACGTGTGAACATGCGATCATCCATTTCGACACGTTCTTCCTCATTCATCACCCTGGCTATCAACTCTTCGTCGGCATGACGTATTCCCTCTATGTCAATTCCTATCGGCTGATCATCTATCGCCACCGCGATTCCTTCCTTGCAATGACTGATACTAAAATACGGACCATCCGGAATATAGGGTTTCCCATGTTCATTATATTGCCATTCGCCACTCATCCTCTCACCACTCAACTCTTGGAGCATCAACCAACTCTTCAGACAACAGAACTGACCCTGCAAATGCTTGTATTTCAGCGCCTGTTCGCGACGCTGTGTACTCACCTGAGCGAGCATTTCTTGCACTGCCGTTTCAGTACATGCTTCCATCCTGTCAAAAATCAGTATTTCCATTCTTTGGTCAGATACACCACTCTGGCTATCAAGTGGGCAAAATACGCCATATATAAAGCTTGTACACCTCCCCAACTATACGTAACGACATAGACCGCTACAAACGCCACCGCCGCCCAGATCATAGCGTCCCGTATCTGTTTACCGGCGGTTGCACCCACATACACACCGTCCCACATGAACGCCAAAGCACTCACGATCGGCATTGCAATCAACCATCCCATATACCGTCTCGAAGCCTCCAGAACCTCCTTGTCGCTCGTCATCATTTGGATAAAACCCTCGCCCCAAAGCGCGTAAACAGCTGTAAAAAACAGCCCTACTCCCAAACTCCACCGGAAAAGCGACTTCACGATCGCATTGATCTCCTTTGTGCTTTGTACTTTGTCACTTTGTACTTCTCCAAACGCTTTCCCCACTAAGGCTTCCCCCGCATAAGCAAAACCGTCCACAAAGAAGGAGAAGAACATAAAGAACTTCATCAATATACTGCTTACTGCCAACTCAGTATCGCCGTAACGGCTCGCGAGTGACGTGAAACCCACGTACACCACCATGAAACACAGCGAGCGGACAAACAGATTTCCGTTGAGTGCCATCATTCGTTTGATCTCGGTCCATCGCATAGCTGCTTTCCATGCTTCCAAATCACGGAATAACCTCATACTATTATAACGGATTAACAAGATCACTCCGGCCAGCACCAGTCCGCTGTATTGAGCCAACAGCGTACCCCAAGCCACACCGGCGATACCTAATGGTGTATAAACCGCCAATCCATAACTCGCCGCCATATTCACCACGTTAACAAGGATATCCACCGCCATCGGGCTCTTCGTATCCTGCATGCCGATGAACCAACCTTTTAAGGCAAACAGACTCAACGTTGCCGGGGCTGCCCATATCCGGATGAAGAAATACTCCCGTGCCACTAATGACGCCTCGGACGAACAAGGCACAATCGCCAGCACAGCTGTCACAAAGAACCATTGAATGAGCCATACAAACAGCGTAGCCATCAACGCCAAGGTCATACTCTGCGTCAGTATTTTCTGACATTCAGCAGGCACCCTTGTCCTTCCTCCTTCGTCCTTTGTCCTTCCTCCTTCGTCCTTCGTCCTTCGTCCTTTCCCATACGCCTGTGCGGTCAGTCCGCTGGTACCGACACGCAGAAAACCGAAGTTCCAGTACAGCAAGTCAAAGAGCATTGTTCCGATAGCAATGCCGCCTATCACTGCTGCATCGCCCAGATGTCCCACAACAGCCGTATCGACAAGCCCTACCAACGGGATTGTTATATTTGCCAATATACTCGGTATTGCGAGGCGGAGTATTTCTCTGTTTGTGGTCTTCATTCCGGAATTACGTATTACGTAATAGCGTTATAAAAAGAGTAATATCATCAACTGCCCTGTCAGCACCCGCAGGAACATCGTCAACGGATATACCGTCGAATAAGCTACAGCGGCTCGATCGTTCTGAGAACTCTGAGAGGTAGCATAAGCCAATGCCGGAGGATCGGTGGTCGAACCGGCTATCAGACCCATCAGCGTGAAGTAATCCAACTTCAACCACTGACGGCCTATTATTCCGATGATCAGCAGCGGCAGTAAGGTGATCAACACACCATAACCGATCCATACATATCCTCCCTCCAATAAGGTTGGGATAAAACTCTTCCCAGCTCCGAATCCAACGGACGCCAAGAAGAGCGCTATTCCGATCTCGCGGATCATGAGATTAGCAGACGAGGTGGTATAAGTCACCATATGCCATTTGGTACCAAATGCACCCATCAGGATCGCTACGATGAGAGAACCGCCCGCGATACCTAACTTAAACGGCTGACTCAACCCCGGCAAGGCAAAAGGAAGTGAACCCAATGTAACGCCTAAGATGATTCCGAAGAAGAGTGATGCCAGATTCGGTGCATCCAGTTTCTTCGTGGAATTACCGAATACTTTGGCTACTTTATCTACCGCCTCTTGTTCGCCCACTACCGTCAAACGGTCGCCTAACTGAAGAATCAGATCCGGTGTAGCTAACAGTTCAATTCCCGCGCGACGAATACGCGTAATCGTAATCTGATATGCCGCACGAACCTTCAGTTCCCCTATACGGCGACCATTCATCTTCGGTTTCGTGACGATGATGTGACGGTTCACCAGATGGATATCTTTTTCTTTTTCCTCCCATGCCACTTCGGTTCGCTCGCCCAATAACATGATGGTACGTTCGTTCTTGGCATCGCCTACAAAACGCACCCTGTCACCTACATGCAGGATAGTATCGGCATCCGGCATGAACTCATTGCCGTTCACGTCCAGCAAACGGCTCACTACTATATTCACATGCGTCAGCAGTTTCAGGTCACGTACGCGAATACCATCTATCTGAGGATTGGTCAGTTTCATATCAAACGAGGCTATCTGCTGTTCCTCACCTTTCTCGGCTTTGACCTGATCTTCCTCCTTTTCCAACTTAACGCGGAATATCCAGCGGATAAACAGCATCGAAAAGATGATACCAACCACACCCAAAGGATAAGCCATCGCGTAGCCCGATGCTATATCGGGATTCGAAACGCCCGTCAGATCCTGATAGGCCTGCTGAGCGGCACCTAAACCCGGCGTATTGGTCACGGCGCCGAAGAGAACACCCGTCATCGTTGCTATATCCACTCCGCTCAACACATGAATAACATAGGTCGTCAAACAGCCTAAAAACACAATGCTTGCCGATAACATATTCAGACTCAAACCGCCTTTGCCGAACGAAGAGAAGAAACCCGGACCGACCTGCAAACCTATCGAATAGACGAAAAGAATGAGACCAAGATCCTTGGCAAATGACTCCACTAACGGATCCAAGGTCATTCCAAAATGACTGCAAGCAATCGCGCAGAACAAAATCCACGTGATACCAAGCGTGATTCCTTTGATTTTCAATTTGGCACCTAAAAAGATACCCGCTGCTATAGCCAAGGATAGCACAAATATCGAATGTGCTATCCCTGTTCCAAAAAATAAATTACTAAACCAATCCATTTATACCTTTTTCTTTTTCTAATGTTCAATACGGCTTCGCATTATTTAATCTCGGCGCCCATCACATTGAAGCTCTTACCGTCGCGTACAATATATACCTGTCCGTCACGGATGATCTTCATTACTTTCGGCATCTCATGGCTAACTGTTTCCTCGATGCCTTGCGGAGCTTCACCGGCTTTCGGTCCAAAACCGCCGCGAGCGTTCGCCTTACGGATAGTATATACTTTTCCGTCATAGAGTGCGAACTTATCCATGAACTCGCTACCCTTGATAATAGCTTGGAACTCGCCCTCTGACTCAATGAGGTATATTCCGTCCGGATCCAACTGCGAAGCCTCCGTCTCTGCCTCTGCTTGCGCTGCCTCAGCCTTTGCCGTTGCAGCCCATCCACCCAGTGTGTACTCAATCGTAAACTTAGCTGCCTCCTCTTCCGTCAGAACGGTTTGTATATCTTGTGTTCCTGTCAACGGTGATTTCTGCTGGAAAGTTACAATATTGCTTTCCGGTGTCAGTAACTCACCTTCTGTCGTACGCGTGTTGTACTCACCAAAGATAGGCCATCCGGTCTCTTTACTCATTAACTCTTTTGTCCAGCGCTGGATTTCATCATTCTGGAATACGAACGAACCTGCGCTGTAATCAATCTTCGTATTCAGGAATGTACATTGCGGTGTATTGTTCCACGCACGGCCGAAGCTCACTACCGGACATTCACTCTTCACCGTACAACCCTCAAATACATAACCTTTATCCGTAGCAGGACCATTGTTTGCGGTCAAAGCATCGTTGCCGCCACCATTTTTTTTACGTTTCTCCGCGTAAAGGAGGTTGTTCTTAAAATAAACGCTACCATCGCCGCAAATGAAGTCCACTGTTCCGTGAATCTCGCAATCCTCTAAATACTTCACAGCTCCGCTCAGGTTGCTGTAATAGGTATCTTGATAACTCAGCAGACGTACGTTCTTGCATACTGTCTTCGTTCCCTGATCCCACAAGCAAACTGCGCGTCCATTGTCAAACTTATAGTAATCAAGTGCATTCTGGATGGTCAGATCCTGAAGGTATGTTCCCGATACATTCTTATTGATCTTGATCGTCGCTGTATTGTCTATACTCTCTAACGATGCATCCGGCGCGTTCTTGATAATTGTTCCCTCCATCGACTGACCGATAATAGATACATTATTCTTATTGATAGTTGTCAAACAAGTCTCCCCTAAATCATATATTCCGTTCGGCAAGAAAATCTTATCGCCCTCATTTAGAGCCGACATTAGATATATCAATGCTGCGCCGTCATTTGCCGCCGGAATGTAATAGCCCGTCTCTTGGTCTTTTTTCACCTCTTCAGTCACATAATAAACACGGATTGTCTTAAGAACTGCTCCTTCCGAAAATGAGAACGTCAATGTGTTATTGTCGCTATAGGGTTCTGCCTCAGCATCGTTAAAGCTAACGTAGGCTATATTCGAGCCAAGAGGAATATTCACGATTGCATTGGCTTCACATAACCATCCTTTGGATGCCTCATTATAGGCAGCTCCGGTGATTGAAACGCACTCATGATCCTCCTGATAAAACGGTTTGGTCAAATCATAAATATAGAACTTACCTGTTTTAGCCACCTCTATATCCGTAGCTTGGGCATAGATACGCAAATCATTATCTACCTTGGAGCCGAGTTCGAACTTGGTAGCACCAACAGCTGCTGAAGTAAACCATCCGCGGAAAGCCTTTCCTTCCGGCACGGTAACATCTGCCTCTCCATACTTGAATGCGTCTAATGTACCGCCTACCGCTACTGTTTCTGTTCCAAGAACCTCTCCGGTGGTATTCACATACGAAACGGTATATTCCGTTACAGCCTCACCGCCTCCTTCAAATTCAACGGTAAAACCGCCAAGAAAGAAGTCTTTTCCATACGAAGTCAGATAATACGTTCCTGCCGCAGGAAGAGTAGTTTTCCATACCGGCGTGGATACCGGTTGTTTTGCCAACGCTTTGGTCGTATCTGTGTTATTGTCCATAGTGCTTACCAACAGGCCTCTCTCTTTGTGGTTCTCCGTATAGAACGTGATCGTACATGCATCGTAAACGGCAAAAGCTAGACGATCCTGAACAAGTTTAATTCGAAGGCTGTTATAACACTTGTTCCCATTAATCGTATTTTGCCCTTTGGAAGCAGAGACCGAGTTCGCTGTAGGAATGAAGATAAAATCACCTTCATACAGCGTTTCGGCTGTCGGCTGAGTAGTTCCCGAATTGGTGATATTATCCGCAATAAAACTCCAATTACGATTAATTGGTTTCAAATCAGCCGCCGAAGAGGCCCACATAGCTACGCTCATCAGAGCGCATACGAATAAGGTAAAATTCTTTTTCATCATTTTGAATATTTTGGTTATTTATTGATCGTTTTTTATATTCATCTATAGCTGTGCATTGGACATCCATTTACTTTGCGGCTGCAAAGTTACGACTTTTTTCTGACATATGCAAATTTTGGAAGACATTTCCGCAAAATAAGTCTGTTTTGCAAGGGTAACGAGAGAAATGAACATTTTGCGATAAGGGAGCGTTTTAATGAAATAAATATCAGTTTGCACATTAACAATATTTTCAAAGAAGGAGAACTGAATAAAGAGACGAATGTATCAACCGCCGCACGGGACTTAGTTTCTCCCAATATATTGCGCGCTACCGCGTGGAGCACGCACAACAGATACTCCGCGATTCCTGCTATGGCACCGATAAAGAGGCTATCATGGATGCCATGACGTCAAGCGGTTTCTCTTCCGACCAAACTTTCTACCGCGTCTTCAAGGAAATCACCGGCGAAACACCCCTCCAATACCGCCATAACAATCTCCAATAAGCACTTTTTGTGCAGGCGGTGAATGTGACGCTGACGGTTACAGCAAGCCCGATGCGGTAGTAGGCAAGCATTAGTATCTCCAAACACTAAAATTTGGTAAAAAATAGTGTTTGTAAACACTTTTATGAATACAAAAACCATGATTCGTTCCTATTTTAGTATCTCTAAACACTAAAATTTGGTAAAAATTAGTGTTTGCAAACACTTTTTTGTGCAAAACACTTGCATATATCATAAAAAAGTTGTACCTTTGCGGCGCAAAACGATTTTTACTATGGAACAGCAAGACGTACAACCCATCATTAAAACGTATCACAATTTTCTTTCTACCGTTACTTTGGACTACATAAGACCGCTTATGGACACCATTAATTGGGAAGACAGGCTGATTGAAATCAAAGGAGCGAAAGGTGTAGGAAAGACCACTATCCTGTTACAACACATTCGGCAAACTTTTCCCAATGTGGACGATACATTGTATGCGTCGCTGGACAATTTGTGGTTCAAGACCTATTCGTTGAAAGACCTGACGGATTGGTTCTACGCGCAAGGTGGTAGATATTTGTTTTTGGACGAAGTTCATCACTACCCGCACTGGCAAACAGCTATCAAGAATCTGATTGATGAATATGCAGACCTGCATATCGCTTATACGGGTTCGTCTATGCTGCAATTAGAAGCAGGTGAAGGCGACCTGTCGCGCAGATTGATGGACTATCATTTACCGGGACTTTCATTCCGCGAATACTTACACTTCGAAGGAGTTGCTGACTTTCCAATATACAGTTTAGAGGATATCATCCAACGCCACGTGGCTATTTCATTCGAGGTCAAAGAGAAATTGGGTAGCATTCAACCGCATTTCAATGCTTATTTGCAACATGGATATTATCCGTTTTATAAAGCCGTGCAAGCAGGCTATGAGATCCGTCTGCAACATGTAGTGAACCAAGTGTTGGAACGGGACTATCCGCTCATAGATGATGTGACAGTTGCTACTATCGAGAAAACTAAAAAGATGCTGATGGTCTTGGCGCAGAGTGTTCCGCAGATGCCTACCATGAACTCGCTTTACGGCCAACTGGAGACAGACCGGAATCAGGGATTAAAAATGCTCTATGCTTTGGGGCGTGCTGACTTGTTGATACTACTTACCGACAAAACAAAGAACCTGAAGACACTCAGCCGCCCGGATAAGATCTTTCTGCACAACACCAACCTCATGTACGCGCTGGGCGCAAATATAGAAATTGGAACAGTGCGCGAGACGTTCTTCTTGAATCAAGTGTCTGAAGTTGTACCTGTTTGTTACCCGGCAAAAGGCGATTTTCTGGTGGGTAACAAATACTTGTTTGAAGTCGGAGGTGCTAATAAAACCTTCGAACAAATCAAAGATGTGCCGGACTCCTTCTTGGCTATAGACAACACAGAAACCGGTTACAAGAATCGCATTCCTCTTTGGCTATTCGGATTTTTATACTAACCCCCCTTTTCGGTCGTCACGTTTGTGGCGACCGTTTTTTGTTTCTTTTTGACTTTTTTTGACCAATTGGGACTAATTGGGACGAAAAAAGGAAGATTTGTACGATTTGAGAGTCGAATTGTACGATTTGCGAATGCTTTTTCATAAAAAAAGCAGTACCTTTGCGGCGGAGTTTGATTAGTAACACACTAAAAAACTATTAAATTTATGAAAAAGATCTTTATTATTTTGATGGCTGCTATGGTAGCCACAGGCAGCGTCTATGCTGCGGACAACAGTAAGAAAACTGCGAAGTCGAAAAAAGCGTACAACATGAGTATCGGTATGGTTGCCGGCTCGGGTATCGGCGTACAGCTCAAAGACATGATCACCGACCATTTCACGATCATTGAGGAGTTCGGTTACTTGGGTAGTTTTGCCGCAGCCGGAAATGGGGGCAGGATGTCTACCATAGGTGCAGTGGACAACCTCGTCTTGGCTTATCAGGCTCAGTGCGCCGAAGGGCAGGGTATCCGTCTGGATTATTTTGTAGGCGGTCAGATCAAAGGTGGTTACCTCGAAGGAGGTTCCGGTGTAATCGGTTTTGGTGCTGCCGCAGGTATAGAAGCCAAGATGAAGAATGCCCCTATCGCTTTCTCCTTCGACTTCCGACCCGGTTACGGATGCATCCTGGGGAATGACGGGATGGGAAACATAGGTGCCTTCCATACCTTCGACTGGACGCTCAACCTCGGTGTACGGTACTCGTTCTAAAATGAACCTTACTCATTCCTGAAAAACACAACTGTAATAGTTTGTCGCATTCATTTTATCGCTGCACTCCTTTTGGGGTGCAGTTTTTTTATAAAAAATGCAGAAAAAGTACATTTATATTTGCACATATGCATTTTTTTTAGTAATTTTGCAGCGCAAATCGTGAAACGCAAATTGTGAAACGCAAATTGCGCAACAAATAACCACTTTATTATGAGCGCATTACATAACCCTTTTGTATTGTTCGGATACGCAGGAAAAGAGTATTTCTGCGACCGTGAGAAAGAGACTCAAGAACTGATTTCTGCCCTGCGTAATGGCAGAAATATTACCTTACGGAGTCCTCGGCGTATCGGTAAAACCGGTCTCATTCAACATGTATTCCACCGCTTGGAGCAAACAAATCCCGCCATCAAATGCTTTTACGTGGATTTGTTTTCCACAAACACGCTGGACGATTTCGTAATCGCTTTCGGCAAGGCGGTAATCGGACAGTTGGATACCCCTTTGCAGAAGATGGAGAACTACGTGGTCAGTTTTTTCAAAAGTTGCCGGCTATACTTCTCTGCGGATCCATTAACAGGCAATCCTAAATTAGGAATCGATTTGGTTGCCGATAATGCGTCTGTCACTCTGGACGAGATCTTTGCCTACATCCGCAAATCAGGACAGGAATGTTATATTGCCTTCGACGAGTTCCAACAAATAACCGAATATCCGCAAAAAGGTATTGAGGCTTTGCTCCGTACGCACGTACAACAATGCCCGAATATACGGTTTATTTTCTCGGGCAGCAAACAACACCTTATGTCGGAGATGTTTACTTCTCCCAAACGGCCTTTCTTCCGTAGTACCGATAAGCTGACTTTGGATGTTATTCCCGAAGCGGCCTACTACGAATTTGCTAACAAATGGCTCCGGACGATTCACAGCTCACTCTCCGAAGAGGTCTTTCATACCATCTACACCATGGTTAGCGGCTATACAGGATATATCCAAAAAGTGCTGAATCGCCTTTTTGAACTTCGGTTGACCGAGATCACAGATGACGATGTGAAACAATGTATCGACTATATTATCCAGCGGGAGGAAGATGATTTTCGTCGCTTGTACGCGCTCCTGACTACCAATCAGGCACAAGTGCTCAAAGCCATTGCGCATGAAAAAGTGGTTTCGTCTCCTACATCACAAGCTTTTATCAAGAAATATAACCTTTCTGCTTCAAGTAGTGTAAAAAGGGCTATCGATTTTCTAAACGATAACGAATATATCTATCCGGCAGAAAACGGATATATTGTTTACGAACGCTTTATGGCCATCTGGCTTCAACGGCTGTAAAAACGCTCTCATTTTTCCGCTGCACTCCTTCGGGGGTGCAGTTTTTTTATCCCCAAAAGCAGATTTGTACGATTTGAGAGTCGAATTGTACGATTTGCGAATGCTTTTTCATGAAAAAGCAGTACTTTTGCAGCGGATTTCAGTGATTAATCACCAAAATATGCTGTAAAGTTATTTTACAATGATGAAGGAGTCTTACGGATAGGAGTATTTGATTTTCTATTAGACAGAGACTGCCTGAACGAATAAACAGACGTTCTCTCCCTCATCATCCCTGTCACCCGCGTGATGGGGATGATTGTTTTTACTCCGCCGCGCCCTGATGGCGTTTATTTCGTGGTGCAAAATAAGCCGAATAATTAAAATCAGAAAATTTGAAAAATTTCATAGAAATATTTGCAGGATTCAGATTTTTTGTGTACCTTTGCAACGGATTTTTGATAAATGAGTCTAATTACTCGCTTTTTAAACATGATTTTGGATCAAATCCTCACATATAACTTCTTTATGGCAAGCGCGGCGGCACATGTATGTATGTATGTATGTATGTATGTATGTATGTATGTATGTATGTATGTATGTATGTATGTGGCGCGCGACGCGCTCACAAAAGGTAGCATATCAAACAGATAAAACCAATGTATAGGCGGCAGGTGCTTTGTGCACTTGTCGCTTTGTCGTTTAATTAACAAATAATTAACAATATTAACAATTTAAAGCAACAAAACAATGAAGAAAATTAAACTATTTTCCATTCTCGCCCTGCGCACAGACGGAAACGCTGCTGACCACAATTACAGCAACAGCCAAAGAGCAAGCCAGCTACAGTACGGCGAACGTGGCAACCGTTTCATTCAGTTATACTGCATATGGATCCTCAGCATACACCGCTAACTGGGGATGGTGGGGATACGGTTGGTCGGCAACCGTCAATGCTGCCGAAGGATATACCATCACCAAATGCATATTCTACGACGACCAAAACCGTACTGCTACAGACAGCGAAGCTCCCTTTGTAGTAGAAACAACAGAAGAGGATAAGACTCCGAAAGTAAATGGCACACCCATTCTGGCATGGACGTCTAAAGGTATAAAAAAGATTGAGGTGTATGGCTATGAGAATCCCACCACCGTCAACGTCACCGGCGTGACCCTCTCTGAGACCGCAGCCTCGCTGACCGTAGGCGGCGAAACACTGACACTCACCGCAACAGTTCTTCCTGACGACGCAACGGACAAGACCGTGACTTGGACCTCCAGCGACCCAACCGTAGCTACCGTAGCTGACGGCGTAGTGACCGCCGTAGCCGCCGGCACCGCTACCATCACCGCCACCGCCACCAACGGCACCGATGACACCACCGATGACAAAACCGCTACCTGCACTATTACGGTT
>ONMV01000014.1 GCA_900319005.1 uncultured Bacteroidales bacterium | reverse complement strand
GAAATGGGAAGGAGACCTTACCTCCCTCCGGCCGGGAGAAGGATACCTCTTCCGACGTCTGGGACTTGGCAGCAAGGAGATCAAGTTCTACCGCCAGTCTAACAGCGCAAGCGGTCCGGGTCACACCTGGAAGCGGTCTGTCAGTGCTAAGGGTTTGTCTGGCGAAGCAGGTCTGTTTACCAACCCCCACGCTGCGACCAACATGACGATGATAGCAAGAGTGGAAGGATTAGCGATTAGCGATTATCGATTAGAAGTATTCGTAGGCGATGAACTTGCGGGCGTAGCAGAGCCGATCGACTCGCTGTACTTCATTACGATCCAGAGCGATCAGGTAGGCGAACTGAGGTTTGAGTGTAACGGTGAACGGTTAGCGGTTAGAGGTGAGCGGATTAGTTATAAGGCTGATAGTCATCATGGAACGATCAAAGCTCCTGTTAAACTGGTTCCCGAAACCGGTAACCCGTCAACCGTAACCGCTCCTTATAAATTCATCGAAAATAACCATGTAGTAATAATCCGAAACAATGAGAAATATGATATCACAGGTAAGAAATTGTAATTTGCTAAGAGCATTATCAGTCTGTATTCTGTGCGCTGTATTCTGTACTCTAACAGGCTGCAAAGACAAGAACAACGAGCCCGTAGATCCTACCGTTCCCGGTACAACCGAGAACCCCAATTGGGCCGTAACAGTTGATAATGATATGACGTCGTCCATGACGGCCGTCGTCAAAGTGTCTTTCGCATCCCAATCCGGCACGCTCGCTGCTTTTATCGGCAACGACTGCTGCGCGATCGCTACATACGATGCGGACTTAAAACTCTATTGGCTCTACATCTCGCCTGCTTCGGAGCAAGGCGGCAACGTCCAATTGCGTTTCTATTCTCCGGACCAGAAGCGCATCTTCGACGCTACATCCACCTTCCCCTTCCGAAACGACATCCAACTCGGTACCGTTGCGAATCCTCACACGCCCTCTTGGACCGT
The DNA here is from genome assembly GCA_900319005.1 of uncultured Bacteroidales bacterium. Taxonomy (GTDB): domain Bacteria; phylum Bacteroidota; class Bacteroidia; order Bacteroidales; family Paludibacteraceae; genus Colicola. The sequence continues at coordinate 35,375 of ONMV01000014.1, read as the reverse complement.
AGCAAAATAGCTTCCTGCTTAGAGATTCTCCCGTTACCGATCAAGGAAAAAGTCCCGAATATATGACGTATTTGACGAAATATCAGTGAGTTACGGGCATAAAAAAGAGACAGATTCCGAAGAAACCACTTTTGGCATAGCGGCATTGGTTTGCCGCTATGCTACTTTTTATAAATTAACGATATCCTCTCTCTTTTCGTTTGCTAATACCGCCCTCACGAAGTTCGGGAACTGCTAGCAGGGTGCGTCGGTCGTGAGCTGGGCGCGCCAAAGATGGTAAAGTTCCATGAAACGGGGATGGGTCTTGTCGCGAACAATTGCTCCCGCTTCGAGGCGCTGATAATCAATCAGTTACAAAAAGCTATAAAAATCCTGTCGCTTTTTTCGTGTTTGTTATTTTTGGTGCCTATTTCTGCATATTTCTGCAAATAAATTTGCATAATCCAGATTTTTTTAGTACCTTTGCAGCGTTTTGTGTAAAAACACAAAATGAAAAGATTAATTAGAGTAATATGGCAGATATCGAAAAGAGCAAACCGGAATTTGTGAAACGCGATGGCATCATCGCCGATGGCAAGTACGTGGAATGGCTTGGTGAACTCAAGCAACGTTACCAGAGAAGCCAGATTAAGGCCGCCGTGCAAGTGAACCACTCCATGTTGGAGTTCTATTGGTCGCTTGGTCGCGATATCGTTGCCCTCAAAGCAGAAAGTCAATGGGGCAGCGGATTCTTCAATCAACTGAGTCTTGATTTGAAGAAAATATTCCCGGGAGAATTGGGCTTTTCCGTTACGAATCTCAAGTATATGAAACGGTGGTATCTGTTTTATTTTGAGCAAGTTACAAATCGTCAACAACTTAGTGACGAATTTGCCGTTTCAAATCGTCACCGACATAGTGACGAATTAGAGATGCCTGACAAATTCGCTTTGGTTCCATGGAAACACCATGTTGCTCTTTTCTCCAAATGCCGGTCTTTGAACGAGTCCTTCTTCTATATTAATCAAACCATCGCAAACAATTGGAGTTTGGCAGATTTGGAGCATGAATTAAAGACCGATCTCTTTTCGCGTCATAGTAGTGCGCTCACGAATTTCTCTGATACGATGACCTTGCCGCAACAGAAATTGGCACAAGAGGTGATGAAGAGTCCGTATCAACTCGGATTCTTGAATCTCAAACAAGATCATAGCGAGGACGATTTAGAGGAGGCTTTAGTGAAGAATATCACCCAGTTCTTACTCGAGCTCGGTCAAGGTTTCGCTTATGTTGGTCGGCAAATGGAACTGGTAATGCCTGACGGAAGTACCTTTGTTCCGGACTTGATTTTCTACCATACGCGCCTCAAGTGCTATGTTGTTGTGGAACTCAAATCGGTTAAGTTTATACCTGAGTACGTGGGTAAACTCAATTTTTATGTCTCTGCCGCAGATGAGTTACTCAAAGCTGACGATGACAAACCGACTATCGGTCTGCTCATTTGTCGTGAAGCGGATAAGACCACTGTTGAATGGGCTTTCCGCGGTCTCGATCGTCCGTTGGGTGTAGCTACCTATCAAATTGAACAAATCGTCCAGCGCACTATACTCGAAGACAGACTGAAAAAGCAGAAGAAAGACAAAGAAAAATAGATTTGGCAGCCACCGGCGACTGCTCAAAAAATTAGAGTAGTTTGTCAAGAGGGCAATAGAATGGTTGCACGATCCATTGATTTTTACAATCTGGATATGATTATATCGGTGGGCTACCGCGTCAATCGTCCAATCGTCAATTACAAAAAATGGAAAAAGCGCCCGTTTGAGCGCTTTTTCTCTTTTTTTCTTGCATATATGCAAAATTTGTAGTACTTTTGTACCCGCAAAATTGATGATTCGATGAAAAAACAGATATTCTTTTTCCTTTGTGCTGCGATCTTCGCTGCTTGTGCCAATCGCGGGATAGGTCCGCAGGGTGGACCGAAAGATGAGGAGCCTCCCCGCGAGGTGTCGGCGTTGCCTGAGAACGGAAGTGTTCGTTTTACGGGCAAACGTATTGAAGTCTCTTTCAATGAGTATCTGCAGTTGGATAACGTCTCGCAGCAGCTGCTGATGTCCCCCCCGCAGCAGAACCCGCCCGAGGTCAAAGCACGTGGCAAAAAACTGATGGTGCATTTCACGGATTCCCTTCTGGAGAACACTACCTATACCCTCGATTTCGGCAACGCTGTATGCGATTTTACCGAGCGTAATCCCCTTCGTAACTACACTTATTCGTTCGCTACGGGTGATGAAATTGATACGCTGGAGGTGAGGGGAAGGGTCTTTGACGCAGAAAGCCTTAATCCCGTAAGAGATATCATCGTAGGAATCCATAATAATCTCGATGACAGCGCTTTCGTCTCGTTTCCTTTCTTGCGTATTGCCAAGACTGATTCGACGGGTGCATTCCGGATCGCGAACATGCATGCCGGTGACTACCGTCTCTATGCCGTGGACGATATAGGACGCGATTATCGTCTGACTTTAGGCGAGGCGCTTGCTTTCGGCGAGGGAATCATAACGCCGGAGGTCAAACCTCATTACCACACCGATTCGCTGGGAAGGGACAGCCTCGTCGGCTATGATTACGGGCCTGCCGACTTGGTGCTATGGATCTTCCGCGAGAAACAGAAACGTCTCTATCTCCAGCGCTCCAACCGCGATCAGCAGCAAACCGTCCGGATATCTTTCTCTTCCTCTCCCGACTCTCTGCCATCCTTCCGTGCTCTAAACGACAGCGTGCGGTTTCATGTGCAGTATTCCCCCAAAGCGGACTCCGTGACGATCTGGCTTGCCGACAGTTTCTCGATCCATCAGGACTCTTTGTATCTCGAGGTCCGCTATCGGGCTACGGATAGTCTGTACCAACCCGAATGGGTCACCGACACGATACGCGCTATATGGCGTTCGCCCAAATTATCCCCGAAGGCTCTCAAAGCACAAGCACGGAAAGCGCGAAAGAAACGTCTGGAACTCAAATCCAATGCCAAGAGCGGCTTCGAACTCAACGATACTCTCCGTCTCTTCTGCACAACCCCTCTCGCGCGTATAGCTGCCGATTCGATCCATCTCTTCGAGAAAAAAGACTCGGTCTATAAAAGCGTGCCCTTCACGCTCGAACCATTTGATACGCTGCCTATGCAGTTAACCGTGATCGCTAAATGGAAACCGGGCAAAGAGTACGAACTGCGCATTGATAGCGCCGCGCTCCATGACTTATACGGAGTACCCAATAAGCCCGAACATTACTCCTTAACGATGAAAACCCCCGAGGATTATTCCTCGATTAAAGTGACGTTACAGCCGTTCGTTCCGCATGCGCGCATACAGGTCATCAGTGCACAAGACAAGATACTGAGAGAAATGCCCGCCCGAGAGGATGGTACACTCTTCCAATACCTCAAACCCGATACCTATTACCTGCGGATGTATATCGATGAGAACGGTGACGGCGAATGGACAACAGGCAGTTGGAGCGAGAAACGCCAACCCGAACGCCTCTTTTATTTCCCCGAGAAGATACAGACCAAGAGTAACTGGGATTTTGAAGAACTATGGGATTATACCGCCGTAGGGCAGACGGATTCCAAACCCCGAGAACTCTCCAAACCGACGACGATGACGAAAAAGAATGAAAAATGAAAGGACGAAAGGGAATAGCTGATATATCTTTTTTGGCGATAGGATTACTAATCCAAGTGGTGACCTATTTCCTGATGCCCCATGACTCATGGTTGTCGTTGGTGAGCGGTTGTTTGGGAGTTTGCTCCGTTTGTATGGCGGCGCAAAGGAAAATAGGAACTTATCTCTTTGGTTTCGGACAAGTCCTGACCTACACTTATCTATGTTGGGAGCAGCGTTTCTACGGCGAGGTGATGATCAATGCTTACTATTTCTGTACGATGATTTACGGCGTGTATGTATGGAAAAGCCGGATGTCGGATGGCACGGAGGGGGTTGTTGTTCCTCGCTCCTTATCGCTGCGGACGCTGTGCCTCATCGTTTCTGTTACCTTTGCGTGCGCATGGCTGACAGGGTGGGGGTTAGCGAGCCTGACCGATGATACCCAACCTTACTTGGATGCTTTTACGACAGTACCTGCACTCGTAGCGCAGGTACTGATGATTCTCGTCTATCGGGAGCATTGGTTCATATGGCTCGCGGTAGATATACTGAGTGTTCTGTTATGGCTCCGTGCCGGAGATTATTGCATGGCGGCTCAGTATTTCTTCTGGTGCGCCAACTGCCTATATGGACTCCGGAAGTGGAAAATTGATAACCTCTAACCTCTAAACTCTAAACCCTAAACGCTAAACGTTCAACGTTCAACGTTCATCCGGCATCTTGAGCGAGTAGAGGATTGCCTCCAACTGACGCATCGCGTTGCGTTTCTTCTGTCCGGCGGCAAAGAGGAACACTTCCGCCGTAACGACCCTTCCGTTCACCGGATCCAGCCTCGTGAGACTCACAAACGGTCCACCCATCGCTTCGCCGTTGTATATTTTCCAAAGACCCCTTGTCTCAATCCCGAAGAAACCTCCTACGGTGTCCCTCAACGCAGCTACCTGACGGCTCCTCGGCGGGAAATGTTTGTACTCCGTACCCATATAACTGCCCTCCACCTGCGCGGACACCAACTGACCAAGGACGGCATTGCGCATGGAGATGATGCTATCCCCGCTGAACTGCTCCAGAGCCGTGTATGGATAGCTATAGACCAATACGTCCTTACGCATCGGACCTTTGTTATTACAGCACCAAAGGACATTTACCATTTGGTCATTTACCATTTGCTCATTTTTAATTATTATGAAGTCTTCCGGGATAAGCAAGTCGTATCCTTGTTTATTCAAATACGCGCGCGCGTCCTTATTTGTACACGCGCGATAAAAGCGAATCTGCCGTTCCAACTCTTCGCGTACAAACCATTCGCGGATTTTCTCTCCGTTCGTGTGCCAATAATCCAGTAACTGCTCCTCAGACGGCGCCTGAATACGAATCATCGCTTGGGGCGTGGACCATACATCCCAGGACTTGAGCACTTTGACGAACGTGTATTTATTGGGGTTGATGTCCGCCAATAAGATATTTCTCGACGATTTGAGAAAATCATCGAACTGCGCATTCGTCACGTGGGTGACAGTGAACGTAGCTTCCATCTGCGGCAGACCGTACATATCCGCCTCCATCGTCTCGCATAAAGGGGCTTTCACCGCATTGGGACTGACAACCAGACACTCGTAGATAGAACCAGTAGCTGAGGTTAACAAACGTTCATTTTTTCCGCAACCAACCATCAGCAGCGCAATAAGCGCAAAAAAGAGATTTTTCTGCATAATTATTCCAATTTTTGGTGCAAAGGTAGTAATTTTTAATTAAATATGCAAAAAAAAGTGCAAAAAATTTGTATATTTGAAAAAAAATGCTTAACTTTGCGGCAAATTTATTAACCAACAATCTTATATATCTATGACTTTGTACACAGATTTTATTTTTTTGACGGACGAAATTGAGGGGTTTAGAATGTGTCGTGACACGCGGTTCGAGAGCTCCGTGACAGTTCTTTTGTGTCTGAACGGGCACATAGATGTGTGGTATCGCGGTGAGATGATCCATATAGCTAAGGATGATATTTTCATCCGCGTTCCCCGTGCGACAGAGAAGGGTCCGTTTAACCATTCGGATGATTTTGAGTTCAAGCAGATTACGATTCCTATTCAGCTGTTCGAAAGCCTGATGTTCGATCTGATTCGTGTGGAACCGCTTTGGTGGCAGAAACTGGAGTATCTCAAGGAGAACCCGATCTTCCATCTGCAGCAGAAATCCATCGACGTTTGCCATCTGTATTTCTCTCTGCTCCGTCTGCAGTTGGTCGACAAACAGACCGATTACCGCAAGCAGATTCTCAAACTGCTTGCTCGCGTCGTTACAATGGAGTTGCTCGATTATATGGATAAGTCTCTGGTGCTGGGTGATAATGAGATACGTCGTATGTCTTCCAATGCGAGTGATTATACGTTCGAGGCATTCACCCAGTTGTTACGAGAGCATCCGCACGAACGTGAAGTACAGTGGTATGCCGAGGTGTTGAAGATCACTCCTAAATACCTCTCGGAGATATGCAAGGAGCGCAGCGGTAAATCCGCCAGCCAATGGATAGCGGATATAACGGTTTCTGAGATCAAACATCTCCTCCGCAATACGACCATGCCTATTCATAAGGTAGCCGAGGTCATGGAGTTCCCCAATGCTTCTTTCTTCTGCCAATATACGAAGAAGCATACGGGCTTGACGCCGAATCATTTCCGCAAACAAAAGCAGCAATAATCCTCTTTATATGCAAAAAAAAACAGCCGTTTGGCTGTTTTTTTTGTTACCATGCGAAGAGCGGATGGGTGGTCATCTCGCGATTGACCTCTTCGCGAACGGAAGCTATAACCGATTCGCTTGAAGGGGCACTCAAAACACGGTCAATGAGGTCCACGATCCATGGCATCTTGTCTTCCTTGAGCCCGCGGGTGGTGATTGCCGGTGTTCCGAAACGCAAACCTGATGTCTGGAAAGCCGAACGGCTGTCAAAAGGAACCATGTTCTTATTCGTGGTGATGTCTGCGCTCACCAGAGCCTGCTCTGCGATTTTGCCCGTCAGTTCAGGGAACTTGGTACGAAGATCAATGAGCATCGAGTGGTTGTCGGTACCGCCGGAGATCACTTTATAACCCTTGTCCCTAAACTCTTGAGCCATAACTGCGGCATTCAACTTCACTTGCTTCTGATAGGTCTTGAAATCTTCCGTCAGTGCTTCGCCGAATGCTACGGCTTTAGCAGCAATCACGTGCTCTAACGGACCTCCTTGCGTGCCCGGGAAGACAGCTGAATCGAGCAGTGCGGACATTTTCTTAATCTCTCCCTTCGGGGTCGTTTTGCCCCATGGGTTATCGAAATCCTTGCCCATGAGGATGACACCACCACGGGGACCACGGAGCGTCTTATGGGTGGTGCTGGTGACTATATGCGCGTATTGGAGCGGGTTGTCCAATAATCCTGCGGCTATCAGTCCAGCCGGGTGAGCCATGTCCACCATGAAGATTGCACCTATCTCATCCGCAACCCGACGGATACGGGCATAGTCCCATTCACGGCTATAAGCCGAAGCACCTGCAATAATCAGTTTGGGTTTATGCGTGCGCGCTTTCATCTCCAAATCGTCATAGTCCACACGACCGGTCTCTTCCTTCAGGTCATAACCGATAGCGTTGAACATCAACCCTGAGAAATTAACCGCCGAACCATGACTGAGGTGTCCGCCGTGACTGAGGTTAAGCCCCATGAACGTATCGCCTGCTTTGAGACAAGCCATGAAGACCGCCATGTTCGCCTGCGCCCCCGAGTGAGGCTGTACATTCACGTATTCGGCATGATAGAGTTGCTTCAAACGCTCGCGCGCAATGTTCTCCGCAATGTCCACCACTTCGCAACCGCCGTAGTAACGATGACCAGGGTAGCCCTCCGCATATTTATTGGTCAGCACACTACCCATCGCTTCCATCACCTGGTCGGAAACAAAGTTCTCACTGGCGATTAACTCAATTCCTTTCGTCTGACGATCCCGCTCACGGCGGATAATGTCAAAAATTTCTAAGTCTCGGTTCATAATTTCAATTACCTTTTGGTTATTTACCTCTTCTCTGTTTAAAAATTTGGCACAAAAGTACAAAAAAATTTGCACATATAAAAATAATTTTGTAATTTTGCACGATTTTTTGAAAATATTAGCATAATTATGGCTTTAAAAGATACGATTCAGAGTCTGATGACGCAGGTGGAAGGCCTTAAAGCAACCAATGCGGAAGAGGTAGAGGCAATGCGCATCAAGTACCTCAGTAAGAAAGGTGAGATCACGGCGCTCTTCAATGAGTTTCGTTCGGTTCCGGCGGAAGAGAAGCGCGAGTTGGGGCAGTTGCTGAACCATTTGCGTCAGACCGCGGAGACCCGCATCAATGACCTGCGCGAGCAGATCAGCGACCAAATGGTAAATGTCCAAAAGGAGAATGATCTTACCCGTACGCCCGATCCTATCGTTCTGGGTACGCGTCATCCGCTCTCGCTCGTGCGCGAAGAGATAGAAGAGATTTTCTCCCGTATCGGTTTCACAATTGCACAGGGGCCCGAGGTAGAGGACGACAAGCATGTGTATGGAATGTTGAATTTTGCTCCCGAGCACCCGGCACGAGACATGCAGGATACTTTCTTCATTGAGAAAGAAGCGGGCGTTCAGAAACCGACGGACGTCCTGCTTCGTTCGCATACGAGTTCGGTTCAGACACGTGTCATGACGAGCCAGAAACCTCCGATCAGGGTACTCTGCCCGGGCCGCGTTTATCGAAATGAGGCTATCTCCGCACGTGCTCACTGTTTCTTCCATCAGGTGGAGGGATTATATATCGATAAGAATGTCAGCTTTGCTGACCTGCGCGAGGCGCTGCTCTATTTCTCAAAGGAGATGTTCGGTCCGGAGACGAAAATCCGTCTTCGTCCATCCTATTTCCCGTTCACGGAGCCGAGTGCCGAGATGGATATCAGTTGTAATATATGCGGCGGTACGGGCTGCTCGTTCTGCAAGGGTACTGGATGGGTCGAGATCCTCGGCTGCGGCATGGTGGATCCGAACGTGCTGGAGGCTTGCGGCATTGATAGCAAGGAGTACAGCGGTTATGCGTTCGGTATGGGCGTTGAGCGTATCACCAACCTCAAATATCGCGTGAAAGACCTGCGTCTCTTCTCGGAGAATGACGTGCGGTTCCTCAAGCAGTTTGAAAGTTGTTAAAGCATAAAGACGATGATAAGAAAGTTTGTAGTCTGTTTGGTATTAATTACTGTATCGCTGGGCGTAAAGGCCGGCGATACCTTGCGTTATACGCTACAGCAGTGCCGCGACATGGCGTTGAACAAGAGTGTCTCTGCACAGGTACAAGAGGAGTCAATGTTGGCTGCGAAATATAACCGTCAGGCGGCATTGGCCATGATGTTTCCCCGCGTAAGTGCCAACGGAGGGTATATGTGGAACTCGCGTAACGCCCATCTGGCATCCAACGAGCATAGTTTTCCGTTCGGTACAGCCTCGGTAGGAGGCAACGGAACAACATCTTTCCAATGGAGCGACCAGAGTATCGTGTCGGAGATAGGTGCGTTGGTGCAAGGTACGCCGCTGGAGCAACCGTTCTCGGCAATCTCCGGTGCTGCGGGACAAGGTATCTCCAATGCGTATGGCAAGTTATATGACCTGCTCACGCTTGATGTGCAGCATATTTTTGCAGCGCAAGTAGGAGTTCAGCAACCGATATACTTGGGTGGTCGTTTGACCCAGATGTACCGAATCTCCAAATCGGTGGAGAATCTGGCATCTATTCGCTCGAACGCAGCGCATGACGATATCATCTACAAAGTAGATGAGGCGTATTGGCGCGTGGTGTCCGTGGCGCATAAGAAAGCGCTGGCGGAGCAGTATTACCAACTCTTGGTCAAACTGGAGAGCGATGTGAACGAAGCAGTAAAAGAAGGATTGGCTACACAATCGGACCTGCTGAAGGTGATGACCAAGAAAGGTGAAGCGGAGGTGAAACGTCTGCAGGCCGATAACGGTCTCACACTTTCCCGAATGGCCTTGGCACAAGTATGTGGCATGCCTCTTTCGGCAGTATTCGAATTGGAAGACCTCGGTTTGGGGGAGACTCAATTGCCAGTGGACCAAATGGTAGCACAAGCAGCTGTGTCAGGACGAAGCGAGATGCAGATGGTGGAGGAAGTGGAGCGCATTGCGAAGAGTTCCGCCAAGTTGGCATCTGCCGGTTTGCAACCGAATATTATCGCTGCGGCGAACTATATCTATACCAATCCGAATGTGGAGAATGGAATACGCAATAATTGGAGTGGTACCGGCTTCTTCAACGCCGGTGTCGTAGTCAATGTGCCTATTGCGCATGCGGATGCAATCTTGCGCTATAAAGCAGCCAAGCATGCTGCCAAAGTAGCAACGCTCAAGACGGAAGAGACACGCGAGTTGCTGACACTACAGACTACGCAAGCGAACCAGAAACTGATGGAGGCGCAGCAGAAGATCGTCTGGGCACGTATGACGGAGAAGAATGCAGCCGAGGTACTCCGTATGGCAGAGGAATCCTATGCGGCCGGTATGATTACGTCCTCCGACCTGCTGATGGCCCAGACCGCTTGGTTGGCTGCAGCCGGCGATGTGATTGATGCCGAAGTGGAGGCGAAGACCACAGAAACCAAACTGCGCAAATATCTCTGCACCCTCTAACTCGCTAATCGCTAATTCGTTTATCGCTTATCGCTAATCGTTAATTCATTACTTCAGATATGAAAAAGGAAAAAGAAGGAAGTCTGCTGCTGGGTATCATTGCCCTGTTGGTAGTCATTATCGTGGTAGCGTTGGTAGGTGTGCTGGCGCTCAAACCGGATGCTACGCTTATTCAAGGTGAGGCGGAAGCCACCGAGTATCGCGTATCGGGTAAGGTGCCCGGCCGTATTGAGATGTACTTGTTCGAAGAAGGCGAGCAGGTGCGCAAAGGCGATACGCTGGTCATCATCTATTCGCCCGAAGTGGAAGCAAAAAAAGCCCAGGCGGTAGCAGCCCGCGAGATGGCGGAGGCTGTTAACCAGAAAGCAAAGAACGGTGCGCAACCCCAGCAGATTGAAGGTGCATATGAGTTGTACCAGAAAGCGCTGGCGGGTGAGGAGATCTACCGCAAGAGTTACGAACGTGTGCAACGTCTGTACGACAAAGGCGTTGTAAGCGCGCAGAAACGTGATGAGGTGGAGGCGCAGTATAAAGCTGCTTCAGCTACCGTACGTGCCGCTAAGAGTCAATACGACATGGCGTTGGCCGGTGCACGCGATGAAGACAAGGCGGCGGCTAAAGCCCAAGTGGCACGTGTGGACGGTATCCTCAAGGAAGTAGCTGCCGCTGAGGCCGAGCGTTATCTGCTCTCGCCTTGCGACGGCGAGGTGAGTGAGACCTTCCCAAAAGTAGGAGAACTGGTGGGACAGGGTAGCCCTGTGATGGCTATCGTGGATCTGAACGATGTATGGTTCACTTTCTCCGTACGCGAAGATATACTGCCGTATTTCCAACCGGGTGCACAGGTGACGATTAAGATTCCGGCGTTAGGAGAAGAAAAACGCTTCCCCGTGATCGTGACCCATATCAAAGCGATGGGAACATATGCGACTTGGCGTACCACCCGTCAAAACGGCGGTTATGACGTTCGTACGTTCGACGTTAAATGTCGTCCTATGGCGCATATTGACGGTGTGCGTCCGGGCATGACTGCAATCGTGATGAGAGAATAATAGTGTACGGTGTAAGTTGAAAGAGATTTTCATTAATATTTGGAATGTGCTGATCAGGGAGGTGAGGATTATCCTCTCCCGTCCGCTGTACCTAACCTCATCCGTTGGGGCGGTGATGGTGTCGATGTTCTTCTTCATGACGCTCATGGAAGGTGGTGTAGCAGAGAATATGCCTGTAGCTGTAGTGGACCTGGACCAGACCTCTATCTCGCGCCGTCTGATACATGAGATGCAGGCAACGCCTTCCGTAGATGTGAAGATCATCACCAACTCCTATCCAGAGGCGCGCGAAGCCATGCAGCAGGGCAAGATATATGGTATCTTCATTGTGCCAGAAGGTTTCTACCGAGATATAGCTTCTTTCAAACGACCCCGTATGGACTTCTATATCACGAATGCGTACACCTTGGGCGGCAACACGGCATACAAGCAGATGTTAACCGTCTCTAACCTTGTGAGCGGTGCTTTTCAACGCGAAGTACTGCGTAAGAAAGGTATGCCGGAAGAGGTGATCATGAAGCGTATCCAGCCTGTCGTGGTGGAGGGACATATGCTCTCTAATCCTTGGGGAAACTATACGGTTTATCTGGTCAGCACCATCATGCCCGGTATTATAGGCCTGATTGCGCTGATGCTGACGATTTATTCCATCGGTTCGGAACTAAAGAACCGTACGTCACGAGAGTGGTTGAAATTGGCAGGGGATAACTATACGGTGGCGATGATTGGAAAATTAATACCGTACACAATCATCTATCAGACCTTAGGAATAGCATGCCATATCATCCTCTATAACATCGCGGATTTCCCGGTGCAGGGCAGCCATACGCGTTTGTTGTTGGGTTTGTTGCTGTTCATTATGGCAATGGAGGTTATGGGTATTGTGATACTCGGATGTATCCCTGTCTTGCGCGATGCGCTGTCTGTGGGAGCATTGTACGCAATGTTGGGTTTCTCATTGTCCGGTTTTACGTATCCGAATATGGCGATGTTGCCTTTCGTGCGCGCCTTGAGTTATCTGGAACCTCTCCGCCATTATTACCTCATCTACGTCAATGATGCATTGTTGGGAGCACCTCCTATCAACAGTACCCCGCACGCCTTGGCGCTATCGGCTTTCATCGTGGCTGCGTTGGCGGTCGCTCCGCGTCTGCACCATGCATTGATCTATCAGAATTACAGGCTTAAATAAACTCGTCTATGTGGCGCTATCTATATCTACACTGGTTGCAATTGAAAGAATCCGGCTCCATCTTCGCGAATGAGCTGTACCGTATCTTCCACGATGCGGGCGTGATCATTATTTTCTTTGTAGCCACTTTGGTGTACCCCTTCCTGTACAAAGCCATGTATTGGAATGAGCAGATTACCGATATCCCCGTAGCCGTAGTGGATCTGAGCAACTCGCCGGAGAGTAGGGATTTTCTGCATCGCTGGAGCGCTGCGCCGGATGTCAAGTTAGCGTATACCTGTACCTCTATGGAAGAAGCGGAAGAGATGCTGCGCGACCAGAAAGTGCATGGTATCATCTATTTTCCGCGTGATTATGCGCGCCAACTGGCGGACCCGCTGGGGCAGGCACATATATCTCTTTATTGCGACATGTCATCTTTCCTTTACATGAAAGGTATATACCTTAGTTGTAATATGGTCATGCTGGAATCAATGCGGAATATCCAGATTGACCGCTATGAGAAAATGGGATATAGCAATGAGTTCTCCTGGGAATTAGTACAAGCCTCTCCCTATACGGAAACGACACTCTTCAGCCCTACCGGCGGATACGGTTCGTTCCTGATCCCGGCGGTGCTGGTGATGGTGCTGCACCAGACCTTATTCTTCGGTATCTGTATGTTAGCGGGAACAGTGCGCGAGGAGCGCAAGGAACTTTATCGTCTGCCGGGACGTAAACGCGGCTATTCGGCTTTTCGTACTATTTTCGGCCGTGGCGCTGCGTATTTCTTGATATACTATGCCTTGGCAGCTATCCTGTTGGGATTCCTGCCGCGTCTGTTTGACCTGCCGCATGTGGGATCTATCATTGATATCCTCTCTTTCAATGTGCCCTTTATCTTGTCGGTCATCTTCATGTCGATATGCGTCGGATTCTTTATCCGTAATCGCGAGGCAGGTTTTGTGTTGCTGATTTCCACCTCGCTCGTTTTTCTCTTTATTGCCGGTATATCCTGGCCGAAAGAAATGATTCCGGTGGGATGGCGTGTGGCATCCTGGTTCATCCCTTATACCTGGGCAGCGAATGGTTTCATACATATCAACTCCATGGGCGCTACCCTTTGGCAGACGCGCACGGAGTATATGGCCTTATGGGGATTAGCGGCTATGTATTTTGCATTGGCAATCGTGATGTTCCTTATCGCCGGCTACCGTCAGGACCAAAAAGAACGCCATCTGAACGAAGTATTAGAAGCTGACCTTCTTTTAGAATCTTTCGGTGCTGTGTACCAGAAGGAAGGTTGACGGTTTCTATATCGCTTGTTTCATTGTAGAAGTTTTTCATGTAATACGGCGCGCAGACATCTTCCGGTGTGCGGCCGGCTGAGGCCGATGCGGTCTTGATGATGGCATGCCCTTGCGTGCCTGCTTCGGGTTTCCAAAAACCACGGTTGATCCATCCGCTGATAACCACTGGCGGCTGTTTGTCGCCGTTTCCGGCTTCTTCCGGAAACCAATAACAGATTCCGTCCAGGTTCTCCAGCGGTTTGAGGTTATCTACAAAATCCTTTACGAAATTATACTGTCCCTCCGTTCCTTCCGTGCTTTCGCCGTCCGAACAAGGCCAAACGTAGCGTGTGTCATAATTGACGCCGCTTGTAGGCCAATATTGGTAGTTATAAGCAAACTCCACTATCTGTACCCGTTTGGAAGGGAATTTGGATGCCAGATAATTAATGGCAGTAACCAGTGGTTGCATTACATCTGCTCCTGTACTATAGGCGGTAGGCTTCATGCCTGCGTGCCAGAAAGGATAGTAACTCAGACCGATTACATCGAAGTCCACGCCTCCTTGAATCAGTTTGTTATAGTAATAGAAATCATAACTGCGGTTAGTGGGACGGTCGGTATGAATGATGATCTGTGCGTCGGGGCACTCTTCGCGCACAGCGTTACAACCGGCGCGAAGGAGTTTCAAATAACCTGTCCAGTTGTCGCCGGCATGATCGTATGGCGCTACTTTGATCCCGCAAAGACCATACATGATCTCGTTGCCTACTTGAACGAGATCCGGGGTAGCACCGGAGTCTTTGAGCGTCTGTAATACCTCCCGTGTGTATCGTCCAATCGAATCCGCCATTATATCTTCTGACAGACCTTTCCACGCAACAGGCGGTTGGATATGCGTTGCATCCACCCATTCGTCCGAATAATGAAAATCGAGCATGAAATAAGCTCCGGCAGCCTTGATGCGCTTACCCAATGCCGTTACGTACGTCAAGTCCTGACATACAGCATAATCCGTTTCTCCTTTCGCTTTCTGCTTGGGATTGACGAAAATACGCACGCGGAACATGTTCCATCCGCAGTCATTTATGAAGAATGGAATCATGTCTTGAATCTTGGTGCCGTAAACATTCCGATAAGGCCGGTTGTATTTTTCATACTGCGGCAGCATAGAGATGTCTCCGCCTACGTAACGCGTTTGCGCTTGCGCGTATGCGCATGTGAGCGCAATAAAGAATAAGGTAAAGAATTTTTTCATATGTTTTTGTGTCTTTAAATAGCTTGTAATGGATCGATTTTGGCTGCAAAGGTACTGCTTTTTTTTGACATATGCAAATATTTGATCGTAATTTTTGTAAAGTACGGTTCAGGTGAAATAACCCCAATAAACTATCGAAAAATGGCATGCACTCTTGTGTATGTCATTTTTTTTTCGTACCTTTGTACCCGCAAATGATTAAAAATGTTTTATCTATGAGAAAAATTTTATCACTTTTGATGAGTCTGGTTGTTTCGATGACTCTTTGGGCGGAAACAACGAACGTAACGGTGTCGATGTACAAGAAGGTGACGCAAAGTACCGGCGTTACTTATCAGTTGCTGAACGAAAACATGTCCCGCATGTATATCTTCCCGATTGAGAACCTGCCTGTCGGAGCAGAGGATGTGGAGTACGGTAAGACCTATACGCTCACTGACATGAACCAATACTCCTATTGGATTGAGCAGGCTACCTATACGTATGCGATGTACACCGCCGCTTCTTTCAAGGTGACGGCAAATGAGGAAGGTAAGATCCGTATTGACGCGGAGGTGACGGATCAAAATGGAGATACGTATATCCTTCTATACGACGAGGCGGCTATTCCCGAGATGCCGAAAGGCGGTACGTTTACTGCCGATACGGTGGTTGTTACCCGATATAAAGGAGAGATTCAGTATGCATTTGAAACGAATGATCCCCGTTTTGCTTTTGTCTTTGATTTTCTGTTGGCGGAAGGCGAAGAGGATATAGAAGCGGGAGTGACGTACACGACCTTGGATATGAACCTCACTTATTCGGTAGGGTACTATCAGTTCCAACCCTGTATTCAGTATAAGACCGTCTCTTTTGTGAAAACCTTTGCAGAGGACGGATCGGCGACGATTGTGGTACAAGTGGTGGACGAGAATGATTATACATGGAATTGGACGGGAACGATTCCCGCTCCGCTTGATCCGACCAAGCAACATCTGGAGTATGACACTTTTGATGAGAATTTCGAGCATCATTTTACAACTTATGATCTTAATTTGGATAACCTTGTCAACGGCTATGCCATCTTGACAGCATACGATATAGTGAATATGCGGATGGTGTATTTGCAGTTCTGGACACGACCGGGTGTAGAGCAGTTTGGAGCAGGCGTTTATCCGATTGATTATACGCAAGCCGATTATACGGTCAATGCCAGCTCCGGCGCACAAGAGGGAGGTATGACGCCTTCTTTTGTCGGGACGCTGGTGAATGATGGAGATACGTATTATCCGAATCAGCTTTGGTTGCTTGTAACCGGCAGTGTCACGGTTCGTGAAGACGGCGTCATTATTATTGAGGGTCAGAACTCCTATGGTAGGACGGTTAAGGCGGTCTTGTATCCCGATGGCTACCAGGCTTTGGAAGATGCTCAAATGGATGATTTGAAGCCCAGAAAAGTGCTCCATAACGGGCAAATCCTTATTATTCAACAAGATAGAAAGTTTACCATTACGGGCAACATGGTTTATTGACAAATTTTTGTTTTGGAAAACTTTTTGCGTTGATAAAAAATGCAAATGACTGAAAATAAGTCATTTGCATTTTTGTTTTGGAAAACTTTTTAAATTTTTCTTTAAAATAATTGACAAAAAATTTGCACATTTAAAAAATTTGTAGTACCTTTGCACTCGATTTTCACCATAATAACGAACATCTCTCAAAAGCATATTACGAAAACTACGTAAACTACGAAAAATACGTAGACTACGAAAAATACATATATATTATGGAAACATACATTATTAAACGAGACGGTAAAAAAGAACTTTTTACCATTGACAAGATCAAGAATGCGATTGCGAAGGCATTCTTAGCTGTTGGCGCTTTCGCTACAGAAGAGACATTAGGTGCTATCCTGTCCCATTTACGTGTGCGTAACGATGTAACGGTGGAGGAGATCCAGAATCAAGTAGAAGTTGCACTGATGGCAGAAGGTTACTATCAGGTGGCAAAAGCTTTCATCCTCTATCGTCAGGGACACTCCGAGGACCGTGACACACAGCGGCGTTTGGACTTTATGATGAACTATGTGCAGGCATCCAATGCGGCAGAAGGAAGTAAGTTTGATGCTAACGCTAATGTGGAGCACAAGAACATCGCTACGCTGATCGGCGAACTGCCGAAGCAGGGATTCATTCGTTTGAACCGTCGTCTGTTGACCGAGCGCATCAAAGAGATGTACGGCAAGGAGTTGAGCGATCGCTATATGAGCCTCTTGAACCAGCATTTCATCTACAAGAACGACGAGACCAACCTCGCCAACTACTGTGCATCCATCACGATGTACCCGTGGTTGATTGGTGGAACGAAGAGCATCGGCGGTAATGCAACACCTCCGCATAACCTCAAATCGTTCTGCGGCGGATTCATCAACATGGTATTCATGGTTTCGTCCATGCTCTCAGGCGCGTGCGCTACGCCCGAGTTCCTTATGTATATGAACTATTTCATCGAGCAGGAATACGGAGAGGATTACTACAAACGCGCGGACGAAGTGGTGGATCTGAGTAAGAAACGCCGTACAATCGACAAGGTGATCACCGATTGTTTCCAGCAAGTCGTATATAGCTTGAACCAGCCATCCGGTGCGCGTAATTTCCAATCGGTTTTCTGGAACATCAGTTACTACGACCGTTATTATTTCAAATCTCTCTTTGATAATTTCCGTTTCCCGAACGGCGAGGCGCCTCATTGGGAGAGTCTGGATTGGCTCCAACGCCGTTTCATGAACTGGTTCAACGAAGAGCGTACGCGTTGCGTTCTCACCTTCCCGGTGGAAACGATGGCGCTCTTGGCGGAGAACGGCGATATCAAGGATAAGGAATACGGCGATTTCACGGCTGAGATGTACGCAAAGGGGCACTCCTTCTTCACGTACGTTTCGGACAATGCCGACAGTCTCTCCAGTTGCTGCCGTCTGCGTAACGCGATTACCGACAACAGCTTCAGCTACACCCTGGGAGCAGGTGGTATCTCCACGGGTTCCAAATCCGTATTGACCATCAACCTCAACCGTGCTATCCAGTATGCCGTACGGAACAACATCCCCTATCAGGCTTATGTAGAAGATGTAGTGGATCTGATGCACAAGGTGCAATTAGCTTACAACGAGAACCTCAAATCGCTACAGGAAAAAGGCATGTTGCCGCTCTTCGACGCTGGATACATCAATATCGGTCGTCAGTATCTCACCATCGGTGTCAATGGTCTCGTAGAAGCAGCTGAATTCCTCGGCCTGGAAATCAAAGACACCCCCGAGTATGCGCATTTCGTGCAGGAGTTGCTCGGTATCATCGAGAAGAAAAACAAAGAGTATCGCACGAAAGATGTGATGTTCAACTGTGAGATGATTCCGGCAGAGAACGTGGGTGTTAAACATGCTAAATGGGACCGTGAGGACGGTTATGTAGTACCGCGTGACTGCTACAACAGCTATTTCTACATCGTAGAGGATAAGAGCCTGAATGTGCTGGATCGTTTCCGTCTCCACGGCAAGAAATATATTGAGCACTTAACAGGTGGTTCTGCCCTGCATTGCAACTTAGAGGAGCACCTCTCACAGGAACAATACCGCCAACTCCTCCGCGTTGCGGCAATTGAGGGATGTAACTATTTCACCTTCAATATCCCGAACACCATTTGTAATGACTGCGGTCATATTGACAAGCGTTATTTGAAAGAGTGCCCGCATTGCCATTCGAAGAATGTGGATTACCTGACCCGTGTCATCGGATACATGAAACGTGTTTCCAATTTCTCCGAAGCACGCCAGAAAGAGGCAGCTCAGCGTTATTACGCAGAGAAGCAGAAAGCACCGCAATGCTGAAAGTAGTTTCATACGACATAGTCTTTCAAGAGATTCCGGGCGAGGTAACACTCGCCCTTAATCTCTCTAATTGCCCTTGTCACTGCCCGGGATGTCATAGCCCGCATTTGGCGGAAGATATTGGCGAAGAGTTGACGGAAGAACTCATGGATGGACTCATCGCCCGTTACGGGAAGATGATCACCTGTGTCGCTTTCATGGGCGGAGATGCAGAACCCGCAAAAGTAGCCCAATGGGGAAATTATATTCATGATTCAAGATTAAAGACAGCATGGTATAGCGGGCGCATGAATATGCCCCAAGACGAGCAAGCTTTTGACTACGTCAAACTCGGTCCGTATATAGAAGCACTTGGCGGACTGAAGAGCGAGAAGACAAACCAGCGTCTTTATAAACGCGTTGAAAGCGAATGGAAAGACATCACGTCCGTTTTCTGGAAGAAGACGATTGATTGTTAAGTAAACCACTAACAATCATCGACCCAGTTTAAACAACAAGCCCCGCGATTGATTCGCGGGGCTTGTTGTTTAGTAGAGTAGCACTTTGTGCGTCTCCGTATCCTTGCCTTGAGAGGTATGGATGAAGTATATACCACATACGCTCGGAAGTTTCACTTGTGTTGTACCTTCTTCCATCTTTCCTTCGCTCAGCAGCGAACCGGTAGATGAATAGATAGCGTACTGACCTCCTCTTGGCGCCTCGATCGTGATGACCGGCATATGACGTGGAGCCTGGGTCGGATAAACGATGATCGGATTCGGCAGTGCATCCGGCTTAGCTTCCGTGATGACCAACGGACAAGTCTTGATGGCGAAGCTCTCACCCTTACGTGTTGCTTCCATCACCACTTCATCACCGATACGCAACTTGCTGCTGTGCAGGTAACCCAGACCATTATTAGGTTGTAGTGTACCATTGATGTACCAGTTCGTTTGTGTGAACTCATATCCTCCATTCAACTCTTTGCGCAGCGGAGCAACTATATCATTCCAGTTCTGCTCAATAATCCAGTTCGGGTACTTTACAAGCAGTGTCAGACTATCCGAACGACTGACTCCGCAAACACCGTTATCCAATACCAGGCGGAGAGAGTAGCGATTCGGTCTGACATAATTGGTATGACCTTGATAAACTACCTCCGTCTTCACCGGCATAGTAACATGCGCAACGCGTTCTTCTCCCTTGAACGGCTCGTTGATAATATCGCGGAAGCCTTCGTTCTTAGCTAACTGGTTGAAGTAAACGCTATATGCAGAGGGCTTAGCACCCGAGTAGGTGAAATGGATGTCGAAGCTTTCTCCATCTGCACATACTTCTCCTACATCTGCATACGTTATATTAGTAGGACGGAGAACGGTGAGGTTCAGCGTATAGATAGCGGAGCGGAGTGCCTCTTTTTCTGCTACTGTATCCGTGTAATAACCTGCCTCGCGTATTGTGTCGCCTCGCCAAATATACTCTTGACCGATACAGATTGTATCAATCGTGTTTTGACGGATGGTAGGTATAACGGTCAAATGGAGTTGGTAAGTACTATCACAATCATTGATTGTCGGATAACTCTTTTCATATATACCTTCGGTTTTGTACGTCTTATGATTCTCAGACCATGTGAAGCTCTGATAATCGAAGATAGTAGCAAACGTATCGATATGGTATGATGGGTTAACCGTTATGTTGAGGTGGTAAATACTATCACAACCTTCAACCGTCTTAAGTACCACATCTTGCTTACCTCCACGAGTAACGATCTTGTTACCGTAACGGAGTGTATCACCGTCACAGATAACATGGGTCTCGTCAAACTCATATGCAGGAGCATCATATACCTCTACCCGCCAGAGACTATCTATCTCACCGGTCATTTTCGAACGTCGCTCAAAGGTGTATAGTCCGGATACGGTGATCACCTTGTCATCAATCTTAATCGGTGAACCCGGGCAGAGAGCCATCGGAGTCCATTCGGACACATGCTTCGTGACACAGATGATAAGCCGTTTGATATTATCACACATCGTGCCGCTTGCCGTACGTTCTTCAAAGATATTGTTACCTAAGTTCAGGTTTTTATACAGAGTTCCTTCGTAGAGGTACGAATTGCATGTGCCACTTTCGCATGGGTATTGGATCAGTGCTGACTCTGCGATGACGATGCGTTTCTCTGTATAGTTCACCGGAACAACGGTAAGACTCAGGTGAATAATAGTTTCTCTATCCTCAGAGTAATAGGTATAATTACCGGTAATGGTTTTCTTCGAGCCATCCGGCAATTCAATATAATCGCCTTGACAGATGGTCTTGGTCCAGGTGTACTCTTTTACACGTTTGGGGTTCACCACAATGCGGTAAATGGAGTCGCATCCATGCGAAGAGTATAGGCTGTCAAAGTAGATACCCGGCTTAGAGATATCCATTTCGTGGATCAACAAATGCTCGTTGACTCCTAATTCGTATTTCTCCTCAATTAGATAGGAATCATAAACCGATACCTTCAACTCGTAGATACTATCGAAGCCATAACGTGCAGTCAGATGCTTGTTGAAGTAAGTGCCGGTTTCGTAGATCGTCGCGATAATAGAATCCTTACCGTCTTTCCAAACGTATGGATAATTCGAATCGGATTTACAGATGTCAATCGAATCTTTGAAGTAATACGACGGATGAACAACCAAGTGAAGGTGGATAATACTATCGCAAGCCGTTTCATATGTCTTTCCTGTGTATTCGTAGTCACCCGGGATTGTCAGATGGCGCATTGAACCATTGTCATCAGGGAAGTCGTACGACTGCTGATCGGATATATGAGCTGTATCCCAGCGTTCGAATCGGTTATGAACGCTTACGATATAGCGGATCGTAGAGTCGCAACCCAACGGAGTAGGAACGATGTAGTCATACGTACCGCTCTTTTTGATGGTGTCTTTGTTAACGATCAGCATGTTTCCGTAGCACAAGGAGATATTCAACTCTTTATACGGAGCTTCACGTACGAACAAGTGCAAGGTAGTTACGACGCGTGAGGAATCGGTCCATGAGGTCGGTACTTCATAGTCACCCGTTTCGTTGAACTCGTATCCATGCCAGATGAACGGCAGCTCATTTCCGCATACGTATGCCGTTGTATCCATTCTTGCTTCTTTGAGTACGGTGAGTACGAGTTGATGCGTGTTAGCGCATCCATACTCCGTCGTGTCATTGTGCGTATAGATACCCGATGTCCTCAAGGTGTCTCCGTAGAACATGACTGTATCGCCCTCGAAGATAGTCTTGTTATCTACCAGATGCTTGGACGGCATTACTTGGAGAGCCAGCATGACGATACTGTCGCAACCATTAACGGCAACGAGCGTGTCGTAGTACGTGCCCTGTGCGCTCAGCATCGAGTTACCGAACTTGTAGGAGTCTCCCTCGCAGATAGTAACTACGATTGCCTCCGGTGCATGGGCAATAGGCAGTACGGTTACCTTCAGTCCGATAGGCGTCTGTTTGCCTTCAGTGTTAACGACGGTGTCACGGTAGATACCGGACTCATAGATAGTCTTTCCGTTCCATACGTAGGGCAGGTCGTTTGCACAGATGGATACGGAATCATCGAAGAGGCGGTTAACCGTCAGCTGCAACTCAATGATACTATCGCAACCATACGAGCTCGTGAAGAAGAACGGATAATTGCCGGCTGTCTTGTAGTACTTGCCTTGGAATTCTACCGAATCACCTTCGAAGATCGAATGATAAACTACATTATGATAGGTCTTGAGTACATTGAGGTTGAGGATGATCACACTGTCGCAACCGATTGCATTGATGAGCGTGTCGCGGTATTCGCCGCCTACCGTGAGGTCACGTCCGTTGAACGAATAACTGCTGCCCTCGCAGATCTCACGATAGATCGTGGTATCGCTCGGCTGACGTATGTTCAGTTGGAGACCATAGAACATCCGTTCTCCGTTGACGAACGTTGTGTCGTCGCGATATGTACCGGCTGAGTATAGGAGGGTAGTGCTACCCGTCCATTTGTTCACCCATGTGTACGGCAGATCAGTCGAGCAGACGGTCACTACGGTATCCACGAGTTGATGAACGACGAGTTGCAATACGGTGGTGCTATCGCAACCTCCAATCTTCTGACCATAATGCGTGTACGTACCGGTTTCCTTATACCATTCGTTGAAGAACTGTACTGAGTCCCCTTCGAGCACATGCTCAATGCGGTAGTTGTAGTACGGCTTGTTCACCGTGATGAGATAGCTAACGATGCTGTCACAACCATTAGCCGCAGTGAGCGTGTCACGATAGATGCCCGCCTCGTAAACAGGCTGACCCTTGAAGATATAGAAGTCACCTTCGCACATCGTGTGACGAATCGTGTCATATGTCGGATGGTTGACTACGAGCTTCAATCCGTAGAAGTAACGTTCTCCGTTCATGGAGGTATCATTGCGATAGGTTCCCTCTTTGTAGAGAGTCTCGGTCAAACCACTCCACTTATTCTTCCAAACGTACGGCAACTCGGTCGAACAGATAGTAACAACGGTATCTACCAACTGGTGTACGGTCAACTCGAGAATCGTCGTGCTATCACATCCTTGCGGCGTACGTGCATAGTGTGTGTACGTGCCGGAGGTGTTGTAGGTATCGCCGTAGAACTTAACCGAGTTACCTTCGAGGATCGTCTCGCGGATGATGTTGTAGTACGGTTTGTTAACGGTCAAGATCAAAGTAACGATACTGTCGCAACCATTCGTAGCTGTCAGTGTGTCGCGATAGATGCCTGCCTTGTAATAGGTGTTACCTTTGAACTCATAACTTGCACCCTCGCACATAGCATGACGGATCGTGTCGTGAATAGGATCGTTAATAATGAGTTGCAATCCGTAGTACATCGGCTTGCCGTTCACCATCGTGGTATCGTTGCGGTAAAGACCTGCTGCATAGAGGAGGGTCTCCTGACCGTTCCACTTATTAATCCAGCGATAAGGCAGATCATTCGAGCAGACGATAACGGTCGTGTCAACCAGCGGATGCATGATGATACGTATGTCTGTGATGCTGTCGCAACCGGCAGGTGTCAGTCCTTTGAACGTTGCCAGAGTGTCGTTGCTATAGGTTTTGCCGAGTACTTCTACCGATTGACCTTCCACGATGTGACGCTCAATGTAGTTGTAGTACGGCTTGTTCACCGTGAGGTATAGGGTGGTGATGCTGTCGCATCCGTTAGAGGCTGTTATGGTGTCGCGGTAAATACCGGTGGTAGTCAATCGTTGTCCATGGAACTCGTAGAAGTCATTCTCTTCTTGACAGATCGAAGCGCGAATAGTGTCGTATAGCGGTTCGTTGACTACGAGTTGTAAGGTGTAGAAGGTGCGTTGGTCATTGACTACGGTCGTGTCGTCTCGGTAGATACCCGGCGAGTAGAGTAGTCGTTCCTGTCCGCTCCATTTATGAACCCATGTGTATGGCAACTCGCTCTTACAGATGGTCACTGTCGTGTCTATCTGCGGATGAACGGTAAGGAACAGTTCTGCAATCGAATCGCATCCTTCCGGTGTCAGACTGTAATGACGATAGGTTCCCGAAGTGGTGTACGGCTGACCGTAGAACAGATAACTCTCGCCTTCGTAGATATCTGCAGGGATACGTACATAAACGGGTTTATTGACAGTCAGGATCAAAGTCACGATACTGTCACAACCGTAGTAGGAAACGAGTGTGTCGGTATAGGAGCCTCCTTCAGAATAGCGTACACCGTTGAACAGGTAGTCTGTTCCTTCGCACATCGCATGACGAATAGTATCATGGATAACCGGTATCACGCGTACGTAGCGTACGTACGTGCTATCATATAGGTCATGCGTCTGGAGACGTTTGATATAGGTGCCTGTCTCGTAGATACCTTCTTGGAATATCTGTGTCTGATCGGCGTTGTACCATGTGTACGGCGTTTGGTCGTAACAGATGGTGACGGTGTCTTTGAACAGATAGGTCGGATGAATAACAAGAGTTAGGCTGTCAATACTGTCGCAACCAAACGATGACTCGTAGCGGTATCCGTATCTTCCTGCTGCATACAACGAATCGCGTGCGATCTCCTGTCCGCCTTGTCTGTGAATCCATACGTACGGCGTATCTACATCAGCGATGTGTTTGGTCGAATCGTTGAAGTAACGCGGGAAGATATTGAGATTCAGCACAAGGATACTGTCGCAACCGCGGCTGGAAACAAGCGTATCATTGTACAGACCTGCGTTGTAAACGAATCGCGGTTTGTTGGTCTTAGTAAGACCCCAGCGCATCGAGTCGCCTTCGCAGATGGATGCTTGAATTGTGTCATAAATCTGCTTCCAAACATTGATATGTACGTAATAGATACTATCGTAACCCTCGGTGGTCTGTCTGCGGTTCTCGTAATTGCCTGTCTCTGTGATGTTGTTCAACTCTCGCCATGTGAACGGTGTCTCGCTGTAACAGATGTTGATGGTATCGTCGTGTATGTGATAGGTCTTGTGGATAAAGAGATGTAAACTGTCTATGCTGTCGCAACCGAATTGGCTCTTATAGATATATTCATAATTACCCGGGGTGTATAGCGAGTCGCGTGCTATCTCTTGTCCGCCTTGCTTATGGATCCAGACATATGGCGTGTCAACATCTGCGATGTGTTTGGTTGAGTCGTTGAAATAACGCGGATAGACATTGAGTCGCAGTACGATGATGCTGTCGCAACTGTTGTCATGACGTACCAGCGTATCGCGATAAGTGCCAGGAGTTTTGAGGAAACGTGGCATATTCAGTCGTGACAGACCGAATCGCATCGAGTCGCCTTCGCAGATAGTGGCATTAATAATCGTCGAATCCTCTACATGGTAGTGTACATACAAATGATAGATACTGTCGTTGATGATGCGAGTCACCAGTGTGTCTTCGTACGTGGTATCTACATCGTGATCAGGAACGGTGAAGAACTGCTCGTAGTTTGGCTCGAAATCCCATATATGAGACAGCGTTCTGTTCACCGGAGCGCAGACCGTGATCGTGTCGCGGAAGACGTGCGTCTGATGAACGGTGAAGTGCATGACGATCGTACTGTCGCAACCATGTAGGTTCGGCATCGTGATTTGATAGATACCGGTTTCGCGAAGCTCCATCGTGGAGTCTTGACGAACGTTTTCTTCGTACCATGAGTTAGTCCAAATATACGGCAACTCACGATCAGAAACAGTCTTCTCCAAATAGGTTGTCGGGATACTGTCGCGGGTCTCAAAGTACAATTGGATGATACTGTCGCAACCGTTCAAAGCCGGGATCGTATCGTAGTAAATACCTTTGACTTTCAAGAACCGTTGTTCCAATGTATTGTTGCGGTGATGGATATCGAACCGCAGGGAGTCGCCTTCGCATATCGTGTCGTACAACTGCGTGAAGTACTCCTGACGATAGAATACTACCAAGGTGTAGTAGTGGTCGTAATGTTGATATGACGGGTGCATCAACGAGTCTTTCAGCACAAGGATCGCGGTGTCTTTCTCCGGAGTTGTGAACTTGAACGTGTATGTCGAGTCGTCCGCAGTCGTCATCTCGTAAGCGACTTCTTTATACGCCCGCTCGCAGAGCTCAAGCGTATCAATCATACGATATACCGGATGAACCGTCAGGTGCAAATGATAGTATGCTTTGCAGTAGTTGTGCGCCGAATCCATCGTAGTGTAGTTGCCGATAGAGTCGTAAACGCCTGTGGTAGCAAGGATACTGTCGTTGAAGACATAGGTCTCGCCTTCGCGAATATGTTTATAGAGGTGTTCATGAACGGTATCCGTCAGATGGAAAGTCCACTTTGTGATGCTGTCGCATACATATGCACGATCGTTATGAACCGTTCCGCCATGTTTGATGTCCTCGAACGGATTGATGTTCGGTATCGTGTCATAAATGACGGTATCGGTCTTCACCCAAATCGGGTTGTGCGGCCAGAATGGTTGAACGGAGTCGCCTTTACAGATGCTATACTCCACTTCAGGAATCGTCTTCTGACGCGGACGAACGATAATATGGTGGAAATACTCATGGTTGCAATCCCATACGATAGTGTCTGTTGTGTACTTGACACCCGTCCATTTGCCTTCCCATTTACCGTGGTATTTACCGCCTTCTTTGGTATCAAACCACGGGTTAGTCAGGTTGCCCAACACTACCGGATGCTCGGCTATCTCGTCCTCGCAGATGAAGGTGGAGTCATTCTTGCCGAGTGTCGGGGTAATATGCAGGGTCAATACTACCGTCGAGTCACATCCGTAAGCGGTGGTGTCTGAGTGGTAATACGGGTTCGCATCTTCCGTCCAGATGGTATCCGGATTCTGACGGCCTAAGATATACGGTAGGTCGTTCTCGCAGATTGTATCATTGAGATATACCGTTTCGGCGCGATGTATATTGACATGAATCGTATAGACCGTGTCGCAATTCAAAGTGTCGCTGACAATTGTATCGTTCAGATACACCTTGTCCAAGAACGTAACACCGCCCTTTTCGATACATCCCTTCAGGAAGATAGTCTTCTCCTCTGGATTCTTGACGGTCAGGTCAAGGGTATAGAAACGGGTGATAAAGCCGTTCTCGTAGGTCGTGTCGGTGTAAACTCCTGTGGTGTAATATTTCTTGTTATTATAGCTCCAAACGTACGGTGTATCCAGTGCGCAGAAATCATTGATGACTAATCGGTCTTCTGCTATAACATTCAGGTAATGAGTTATTTCACAATTGGTTACAGGATCGTACGTGATATGTTTATAGGTTTTGGTCGCTACCTCTGTGATGGTATCACCTTCCCATTCAATCATCTCGCCTTCACGAATCACTTTGGTCTCGGTTTGCTCGGTTGGACCGGATACGTAGATCTCGTAATAAATCGTACTGTCGCATACAGAGGTGGAGCTTGGCCAATCGAGAATAGTATCTCGGAACATTTGTCCGTTCTGAGCAGGATCAGCTCCATATACCTTATTATTTATCGTGCGCGGCGTACCTGCGCATACGTACTCGCGTATCGTTCGCGTCGGAACGGTATCGATTCGTAAATCCAAGGTGTAGAAACCGGTGATAAAACCATTTTCTCTTGTGGTATCGGTGTGAAGCCCCGCTGTTTGTATCGGGTAACGCCAATCGGTGTACGGCAGCATTGACTCACATCCCGTTGCTGTCGTTCGCTGCTCTGCTACTACTCGTAACTGCTTGATGATAGAGCAACCTGTGACAGGATCTGTTTCGTCGGTGTTGGTGTATGTCTTGCTTATCAGTTCGGTAATGGTGTCGCCTTCCCAGAAGATCGTGTCGCCGATATGCATGATGACTGTTTTGGTCACGCGGTTCACAGGGTTTTGGTATATCTCTAAATAGATGATACTGTCGCAACCCGCTACCTCCGGATTAGGACGCATAATAGTGTCGCGTACTACTGCATCAGAACCGCTCAAGTGATACGACTTTCCATAGATGCTGACTTCTTCACCTTCGCAGAAATAGTGTTGCTCTATTTTCTTGATCTGAGGTAAGATAGTCAGTTTCAGGATATATACGCTGTCGGCTCCTGTTCCTACGCGCTTGTAGCTATACGATACCTCGCGTGTCGTGTTTGCTTCTGCGCTCAACGGATCAGCACGGTGCTCAATCGGACCTTTCTCCCAATAATACGGCAGGTCGCCTTCACAGACTGCTACCGAGTCGCGGTAGATAAATACAGGATAAACCTCGAAGAACAACTCCCATACGTTCTCGCATCCTCCGTTCGTCTTGCGCTTGAATTGGTATGTTTTCGGCTCCATCAGGTAGATCGTTGTGTCTGTTCCTGTCGGAGTCCAAGCATAGGGTAGAGTGTTCTCTGCTACGCGCGCGGTGTCGCGTAAGAACAACGCCTCGTTGAAATGCAGATAGGTCTTTACGATACTGTCGCAACCGTGGATAGTATGGTATTTGGTCACAACGGTATCGTTCTGCATGTAGTCTTTGCCGTTATAGCGGATCACACCGCCGTCGTTACAAGTATATAAGTGCTCGTAGATAGTGTCTTTCGGAGCAGGCCATGCCGTGAAACTCAACGTGAAGATCGAATCCACTTTCAGTTTGCCGTCTGCCCAAACCGTATCGACATACGTTCCGCTACGCCATATATCCTTGCCACGCCAATGAATCGTATCGCCTTCACAAGCGGATAGCTCTTCCGCATACTGGTTGCTCTCGGGAGCCGCAGGGATGATTGTTACCGTCAACTCATAGATACTGTCGCAACCTTGAACGGTCGTCTGACGGTCGTAATAAACGCCGTCCGTCGTAATGTTCTGACCATGCCAGATGAGCACCTTGCCTTGAGGCCACTCTTTTGACTCCGTGAAATAATACGATTGTGCCTTGTCTAAATTGATGCGCTCGATGCGGTAACAGCCGGTCGGCATCGAGATAGTGTCATAAACAACAGCGGAGTTAGTATAGCTCTTGCCTTTCCAACTCGTCTCGCCGCAGAAAGTGATCGTACGTACCGTGCGCTCTACCGGCATTACCGTCAGCGTCAACTCAAACGTACTGTCCTTACCTGCATGTGTCTTATAATCAACATGATACGTGTTCGTTCCGACGATGCTGCTCAGGTTGCCCAAACCATGCCATTCGAAATCATCTCCTTCGCAAATCGTCAGCTCCTCTTTGAAATGGTACTCGTTCTCGTCTTTCGTCAAGATCAATCGGTAAATGTCGTTACAGCCCGTCTCCGGATTCTCGCTCGTGTACTCGTACGTACCCGCATTGTTGAACAACTCATGCTCGTGTTTTACGCCGTCTTTCCAGTATGTCCAGTAGAAGCCGTGATCGTCGGTTACCGTTCCGCGGCTCTCATAAACCACCTGCGGATGCTTGAGAATCTGTACATTAACGATCGTGTCACAAGCAATCTGGTTAGCGAATGTGCCGCTCTCGTTGTAAGTCGTGCCCATGTATGTCACCGTCTGGTCGTTACATATAGTGAACGTAGTGTCTTTGTACTGCATCTCCTTCACCTGTAACTGCAAACGGTAGTAACTCGTCACGCCGGCGCGCTCTTCCGTTCCCGTGAATAAACCGCTCTGACTGGCGGTGATGCTATGCCATTTGAACGGCACTTCATTCGGACAGATGACAGCTACTGTGTCTATCGTATCTACATGATTGATAGTTAATTGCAGTATCTCTATCGAGTCGCAACCTAAGCGGTTCGTCCCGTAGAAATAGTGAATACCCGTCTCCTGATACGTCACGCCATGCCAGGTGTATTTCTCGCCAGGATTCATGCTCTTCACGTAACGGATGGTGTCCGGATTAACCACATTGAGTGCCAGATGAACAACACTGTCGCAACCCTCTACATGGTACGTGTACGTGTAATTGCCGCTCTCGCTTAAGGTCTGGTCGCCGAAAGTAATACTGCTGCCCTTACAAATCGTCTTTTTGATGTACGTGTCGGGGATGCTGCGAACCGTCAGATTCAGGATGTGCTCGACGCTGTCTTTACCGTTAACGTCTGTAATCGTCTTGTGGTAACGTCCGGATTCTCTGTATGTTTGATCATCCCAATCCCATACATATGTCTCGCCCGGACAGATCACTACCGTCTCCTCAAATTGCGAAATCTCGAACTCGGCTACTACCGTAATCAAACTGTCGCAACCGCCTGCTGACGTGTAATTGAACGTGTAGCTCTCACCCGGATTGGCAAACTCGTGACCACGGTACGTCGTCGGGAAAGAATGCGACGTGATACGCTCTAATTTCTCGTATTTCTTATTAACCGTCAAATGCAGAATATGCAGAGAATCAAGTCCTTGCGCTCTGTCTCCGTTCTTCCATACGGTATCTACATATGTGCCGGAATTGAAGTATTTCTGTTTGTCTGCCTCCCACGGGTAGAAGTCTCCTTCGCAGATCGACTCATACCACGTACGCGTCGGTGTAGCTACTGGAACCTCCTCCAAACCAACGCCGATACTGTAGATACTGTCGCAGCCGGCTGCTGTCTTGTAGGAATCTTTGTATAAACCGTCCGTCGTAATCAGCTGACCACGCCATTCTAACGTCTCACCCGGGCGGATAGATGCCGTGTCGTGCTTGTGGAAAGGAATACCTTTCGACAGAATGGTCGTTACAATCGAGTCGCAATGATACTGAATCGAAGTTAATGTATCTACAAAAATCGTCGTTTCAGTAATTGTCTGGTTGTTCCATTCGATTGATCCACAGAATTTTATCGTAGTCGATGTGCGCGGAACAGGTTGTACACGCAAGATCAACTCATAGATACTGTCCTGATCCGAGATAGTACGGTAACGGTCGAAATAGTGCGTCGTCGTTCCGATACCTTGACGGTTCAGACCTTTCTTGCCACGCCATTCGTAATAATCGTTCTCGCATATCGTCGTGTCAAGCACATAATGATAGCTCGTCTCGTCTTTCGTCAAGATCAAACGGTAAATCTCGTTACATCCTGTCTCCGGATCATGCGTGCGGTGCTCGTACGTGCCGGCTACGAGGATCGTATCTACATACTGTACGCCGTCTAACTCATACCGCCAGTAGTACGGATTGGTCCGATCCAGCATACCCGTCTGTACATGTAACTTCGTCGGGTGTTTGATCACCGTCACCTTGTACAGCGTGTCACATGTGTACTGGTCGTCGTATTCGCCTGCGTTGGCATATGTCTTGTTGTTGAAATAGACCGTCTCGTCGTCGCAGATTACAAACGTCGTATCTACGCGAACCATCTGTTTGACGGTCAGATCCAAACGATACCATACTTGGTCGCCGTTCTCCCGTACTCCCGGGAACTCATACACATGCGTCTCGCCGCCTGTATGACCATGCCATGTGAACGACTCGCCGGGACATACCACTACCGTCGTGTCTATCGTATCGACATGGTAAACCGTCAGCACTAAGCGCTGTAATGAGTCGCAACCGAAACGGCCCGTGAACACCTTGTCATAGATGCCCTGCGTCTCGTAAACCTCGCCTTGCCATTCGAATTGCGTCCCCTCAGGAATACGGATGTCAGACAGAATAGTGTCCGGCATATGACCGATCAACGACAGGATAGTGATCGAGTCGTAGTCCGCATAATGCAAGCTGTCGCGGTAGATACCCGGCTTCGTAAGTGTCTGATTACCAAACGTCTTGGTACTTCCCAAACACAACGTGTCCGTCACGTGTGTCTCCACGCGTTCACGTACACGAACTTGGTAGATACTGTCGCACTCGTGTACCGACTTGTAGATCTTCTCGTACATGCCGGCTTTGCTGATCTCTATGCCATGCCACGTAAACGGTTCGCCTCCTCGCTCGATACGGCGTTCCGTCTCAACCTTCAAAAAGGTCGGGAACTTGTTCACTACCGTCGTGCGTATCAACGTGTCGTTCGCGTTCGGGGGAGTAGAGGACACAATTGTGTCATACCATATCGTGTCATTGACTACGCGTACCTCGTCAATGAATATGGTATCGCCCATACAGAGTTTGTACTTCATCGGAGTATCGTAATGGATACTCGCGTCTGCATTCACTACTGCTGCAGCTATCAGCAACACGCAGCTTAACATTCTATAGAGATAATGTTTCATATTCTAACCTAACTCTGAAATCTTAAATCTGAAATATTAATTATAGCACATACATCCGTGATGGAAGCCCGAACGTGCGGTCCTACTGCCTCCGATCATATAGGTTATTTTCACACCTGCAAAGAAAGGAACTGTGCGTGAGGGGCTGTCTATCGTATTCAAGTATGGGTTGATCGTCGCTTGGCGCACATCTAATGGGTTTACCTCTATCGAACGCATCGTCGATTCGTTGCCTTTTGCCAGATTGTTCAATCCGTATTCGAAATAAAAACTCAGTTTCAGCACATGACATATACGGCTGTTAAATGGAGCGGAAGAGAGTAAATCATAACCGATCTCACCTATGAGACCTACACCAATGTTCAGACGGTTAGTCTGGGTGTTGCTCTGGATGGGATAGGTAGTATAACCTACTTCCGGCTTGTTCTGGAATATAACGGGGTTGGTCGAGTTATAATAGTCTTGATTCATTGCCTTTAATTCGTATGAACCGCGTGTGTAGGAACGCGCACTTAACGCGTAACTCAACTTCAGACCGGCTCCTATATGGAAACCATGCGTATAATAACCTATTAGGATAGGTATGTCGAGGAAGTTCCATTCTATCTTGTCCGTCTGATTCACGTCATAGATAAACAACGCAGCTTTTCCCTGTACGTCTTGACCGATATACGGCTCATACTTCTTATCGGTGAACGGATCGTAGTTGGGATCGGTGTTATGCGTGTACGTACTATACGGATCACGTTGCAAGGAAGAACGATGGAAACTCAACTGCAAGCCGAAGTTCGCCCATAGTCCGCTGTTGCGGTACTCGTATCCGAATCCGACACCTCCGCCTACGTCGCCTGCCGGCATCACTCCTACCGCATGCATCGTTAACATCGAGTATCCTACGTGACCGCTTACATACCCGAAGTGATAATGATCACCGGCCGCTAATCCACCGCGGCGACGGTACTGACCCCAAGAGGGAAGGGTTGTCAATAAGAGCATCAAAGCAAGCATTGTTCTTGCAATATACGTGCTCGTGTGTGCGTGCATCTTCTGCATATTTTTGATTTTTTTTATTCAGTTTGTTAATAGTATAGTAAAACCGGCGGCAAAATTACAAAAAAAAAATCACATACGCAAGCGCGTACGCGATTTTCTTTCTTTTTTTCTAAAAAAATGCCCTTTTTTCAATAATCAAGAGAGCAAAGCGAGATAAAAATTATCAATTTACCTTAATAACCATTCTCAGCGGGCGGCTCTCGTCGTTCTCCTTCTTGTATTGTAGTAACACAGGATCATCCGGCTGCGTCAATTTGACACCCACTAACTCTGTTAGTAGCGTTAATTTCTTTCGGTTCTTCCGCTTCTTCTGGAGTTGTTGCACGCTCTTGTTCTTGTCGCGCTCACTCACGTCCGCTTTAGAGGTCGTGATCAACCCCTGCTGTACGGCGGTTACGATTTTCTCCGCATTCGCCACACGCATCACTTCCTTCGCTTCGCGACTGCATCGCTCTGCAAAAATCATACGATCCGACGGACGCATGCCTGCTGCCACACTCTTAATCTTACTCGGCGGATTCTTGCGCATCATCTTCTTCCATAACTGCACAGTAATCTCATCCGATATATAATACGGATCTTCAACGGGCACCAGATAGAACTGCAATTTCTTGCCTCCTACCTTCACTTTTTTCGTCAGCGGCAACTCTTTCTCTTCTTCCACCTGCATCATCGGGTCATCCGGCAACGTGAAAGCTACGCGAAAACCGATATATCCGCGGCTTGTCTCAGGTGTGTACCATCGACGGATAGACAGATGGCTGTTGGCAATGCAGTCGTCATAACTGCCGCCTCGGGCTATCCTTCCTTCGCTGGAATCGCGTACACACGGATTAGGAGCTGTTCCTAAGTTATACGGCGCGTACCAGTCTTCACACCATTCGTTCACATTGCCCGTCATGTCGTATAGACCCAACTCGTTCGGATGCTTGCGGGCTACAGGATGAGTCCAGTTGCCCGAACAATGATTCGTCCATCCTACACTATCCGGCTCTTCTCCACCGGAATAACGGTGTTTCTTACTCTTCGCGCCGCCGCGGGCTGCGTACTCCCATTCCGCCTCTGTAGGTAAGCGAAAAGGCTTGCCCGTCAGACTGTCTAATCGACGTACAAACTCCTGACAATCAGTCCATGTTACGTACGAAATAGGATGCTGAGGATATCCCCTCGGACTCAACGACTCACGTTCCGGCATCACCGCGGCCCATAACTGATTAGTCACCTCTGTCTCGGCAATGTAATAAGGAGACAAAAACACCAGATGAGCCGGCTTATCAGTATAGACATCCCGATCTGTCTGTTCGATGGTGCCTCCCATCGTGAATGAACCGCCTTCTACGCGATGCATCCGAATAGGAATACCGTTTACTTCAATGTTGATAACCTGCAATGAATCAGGCACATGAGGGCGTTTTTTACCCGACACCGGAACTACCGCCATCGTCATCATCGCCCACATTGCTACAATACCAAATATGCTTCTTTTTTTATCCACTTTTCTAACTCTGTACTTTTAACTCTAAACTCTCTACAATAATTATGCCAAACTCATTAGATTTCTTTATTTTATCATAAACCTATGATGTGACATAATTAGAGTTTCTTGCTTGCATCATACGTCTCTACGGTCTTGGTCTGGATGATTACCGAGGTGTCGCCTTTCTGCCATGCCTCGCTTCGCGTGGTCACCGTGCGTGTCACGTTGCAGCTCTGCAACC
>ONMV01000002.1 GCA_900319005.1 uncultured Bacteroidales bacterium | reverse complement strand
ACACTCATGCAGCAAAATGCTGCTGGCTACCCACCGCGTAGCAGAGACCACCAACCCCGATTGCAACCGTCTGTATCTGCGCTCGAAAGTAGAGCGTTCGACAGCTCCCTCGCAGGACGAGATGGCAGCACGCGAGAAATTCGCAACCGTATCTGCAGCCGTTGCAGCGCGCGCCAAAGACCTCACGAAGATGGCTGCCGACAAAGCTGCTTTCATCGCGCAGAAGGATCTCTCGGGAGGTCGAAGAACCATGAAGAGCTTCCTCTGGAAACTCGAACTGGAGGCCTACGAAGGGTAATTGAGAATTGATAATTGAGAATTGATAATTGACAATTGGCAGTTGAAAAAGGAAAATCGCTCTCTTTCGGGCGATTTTCTCTTTTTTATTTGGAACTCTGGGGCGAACAGATGGAGCAAGAACTGACAGGTGCCTTGGACATCATCTCCGGCGAACGAGGTTCCGCCTCGTCACTCCTCGCTCTCCTTTCGTAGGAGTTCGCCATTGCCGATCTCATCAAACTCCGTGCCCGCAAAGGTCAGTCCGTCAAAGGTTCATCCATCAGCATGGTTCTTAATCGATGGCGCACCAACCATCGTATCGTCAAGATCAACGAAACAACTTGGAGAAAACTGTAAGAAGAAACCCACTCGGCAATCCGGGTGGGTTTTTACTTTCACATGAATCACAAATTCACACAAAAATGTAGGTTCAAATATATATTATTGAACAAAAATTTGCATAATCCAGATTTTTTTCGTATCTTTGCACCCGATTTTTATGAATTCATATATGGCAACTATTAGTGACGCGACAAAGTCTAACTGGCAAAGATTACATACATCTACGGAAGGACGTTTAGCGAAGAGAGCAAATAAAACGCTTTCCGCTAAGAAAGTGATTGCTGCTAGTTATGCACAAACGGATAATGCTTCTAACCTGCTCAAAATAGTATCTCAAATAGATGCTCCTTTGGAGGATATTATATATACTCTTGGCTTAAGGAGATTAGAAGCGGCTGGAATTCTGTACAAATCAAATGTGCAGAAAACACTTATCCCGTATCAATCTTATCTCAACTTAAACATAAATGTCCCCGATGAGATATGGGCGACTAATGATGATTTGTTAGGATTTGTTTTACAATCCTTACTATCAGAGGGCGAACGCAATGCTACCGGTCAATATTACACAAACAGGGAAATTGTGCAAACTATGGTCAATGGTTTGCGTCTTACTTCCAATGAGACTTTTTATGATCCATGTTGTGGTAGCGGCGCATTTCTGCTTGGTGTAGAGACCGAATATCCGGAAAACCTATATGGGACAGACTTAAATCCGCTTGCTGTGTTTATTGCAAAGATTAACCTCCTAATTAAGTACGCGAAGAAGGATTTTATCCCAAATATAGCTTGTGTGGATTTTCTAAAAGATAATACTTCCCGAAAATATGATTATATCTATACTAATCCACCTTGGGGAGCAGACAAGAATCATCAATATCAAATAAGTGGAATAAAATCCAAAGAGCGTGCATCTATGTTCTTGGTTAAAGCAATTGATTTGCTCAAACCACAAGGACATCTCCATTTCCTTTTGCCAACATCTTTATTGAAGATTCAAGTGCATGCTGATGTGCGCAAGTTTATACTTAGTCATTGTACAATACAAAATATTGAATTGTATAAAGATAGGTTTGATGGTGTCTTTACGGATTATTTCAGTATTAAGTTATTGCCGCTTTCTACTGAAAGTCAAGCGTATGAGGTAAAAAAGAACAACCAGACATTTAATCTTGATTATTCTGTAGTACCTGACCAATCGGATATCCGTCTGTCGGAAAGGAATCCGTTAGACGAATCTATTAAGAAAAAAGTTGCATTACGAGCAAATGATTATTTAACCCACAGCAAATGGGCATTAGGCATCGTGACCGGCAATAATAAGGAAAAATTGCTATCAGAAAGAGAGGGGAAGGCAGAACCCATTTATACAGGAAAAGAAATTGAGCCATATACAGTAGCCGAGGAAAAGAAATATATTGTCTTTGACCCTGCTAATTTCCAGCAATGTGCAAAAGAAGAGTTCTTCCGTGCTCCGGAAAAATTGGTTTATCGCTTTATTGCCAACCGTCCAATAGTTGCATACGATAATAAGCAACGACTTTGTCTTAATAGCGCAAATATACTTATTCCAGAGGTTGATACTATCTCCGTGAAAAGTATGGTTGCATTCCTCAACTCTGCATTATATCAATATTTGTATATTCAGCAATTCTCCGATTTAAAAGTTCTTAAAAGTAATTTGAGTGCATTGCCATTTCCTGCAATATCTCCTCTTCTAGACCAGAAACTTGCATATCTTGTTACAATGATTCTTCAACAAGGGAAAAAGGCAGAAATAATGCAGGAGATTAACACTGAAATATTTAACTTATTTGATATCAACATAGAAGAAAGAAATCTAGTAATGCAAAGTGTATAATTTATAAACATTCAATTTATGGAAAATCTAAATAAAGAACTTAATAAGCTCAAACAACGTCTTGCTAGAACTGAGCAAGATAAAATAAGTGATGAAATATTGAATGACCTATATAGCGTGTACCCATTCAATAAATTCGAATATGTGATTTCTCATTTACTCGCTAATGACGTTTTATCATTGGATGAGTATTACAATTTAAGATCTTCCTATGTCGAAAGAAACCGTTACTTATATTTATTCGATATGGCTCCACGTACGTTTGGACAAGTATGGGGAGAAAGACATCTTATGGAACACATCCCTGAATTCTTCAAGCCTAATACTAACAGAGATCCTAATTACCGCGGTCAATATGATTTGTGGATGCAGCCAAATATTCGCATTGAAGTAAAGGCATCAAGAGTCGTGGACGATTCATCTGATGCGGCACTTATTGAAAAAGCTCTGAATAGCAAGAGCCAGAAAAATTTTGATATGAATTTTCAGCAATTGAAACCAAGTTGCTGTGATATATTCATATGGATGGCTGTTTGGTTGGATAAAATTGATTATTGGGTTATTCCAAGTACGTCAATTAAATCATGCGAATTACGCGACACAATGCCAAATTCTGAAGACTTTTTATTTATGAGCAATCAGCATGGTGGTTCGCGCAGAACAGAATCTGGCGAAGTTGTTGAAGGTCAAATACATATAAATAGAGGTAATTATAATGAGTTTGAAAAGTATCGGGTGGACATAAACGGGTTGCGTGAAAGAGTAAGTGCGCTTTTAAAATAAATAATGCCAATATCTCCATATTATACGGATGAGGGACAAAATTTTATTCTATATAAAGGTAACAACAATGATGTCCTAGCCAATATCAATCAGCAATTTGATATGATATTTGCTGACCCTCCTTATTTCTTATCCAATGGTCAAACTTTAATTCAAGAAGGACGACAAAAAGTATGCGATAAAGGCGAATGGGATAGAGTTCGCCCGACAGAGGAGAAGAATGCTTTTAATAGAGAGTGGCTTGCTGCATGTCGCGAACATCTTAAGGATCGTGGTACTATATGGGTAAGTGGTACATACCATAATATATTTTCTGTCGCAACTTGTCTTGAGGAACTAGGATTCCAAATTCTTAATATTATCACTTGGCATAAATCAGACCCACATTCCACTGAATATGGTGGTAGATTTAATTTTGCGTCTGAATATATAATTTGGGCGCAAAAGTATGAGCGTGCATCCCATTGTTTTAATTATTCCATCTTAAAAGCTATGAATGGAGGGCGTCATATGCCGGATGTATGGAAGATGCCATCAGCAGGAATGTGGGAAAAGCATTGTGGCAAGCACCCAACGCAAAAACCACTTCGTTTGTTATACCGCATTATTCTTTCTTGCACACGAGAAGGCGATATGATTTTAGATCCTTTTGCCGGTTCATGTACCACGGGTATCGCTGCTAACTTGTTAGGACGCAAGTTTGTCGGAATTGATATGTCTGAAGAATACTTGCAATTAAGTATTCGGCGTAAAGAAGAAATAAACGATTCCAAAATAGCAGAGAAATACCTGTGCAAGATGCGTGAGAACCCCGAAGAAGTAACCGTACTTGTGAATCATGCGCGTAAGGAGACACGGGAATTGATGATACAGAATGGCCTTTGCTATATGCGTGCAGGAGAAAGTGATGGTTCATTACAAATAAAGTCAGGATTTGAAAGAATGCGTTACGTCTTATTGCATACCAATGGGGAGGATATGCAATTATTTCATATCAAAAAAGGAAAAGAAGGCTCGTTCTCTATTTGGACGAAAGAAACTCTTGAAAAGCATGGTTTCCATCCTGAACATGCCGCATATTATATAGTAATTCCTTTCGACAATAAACCAATAGAGTTTAAGAAACGCCCTAATCTTAAACAACAATTAAATACATACATAGCTAAAATTCGTCCATTGAGCGATTTTATTGGAATAAAATAAATTCTTCTGTGAGTGTATGGCAAATCAAGAGAAAAATAATACGACACAGAAAGGAGA
Organism: uncultured Bacteroidales bacterium; assembly: GCA_900319005.1. Lineage (GTDB taxonomy): Bacteria > Bacteroidota > Bacteroidia > Bacteroidales > Paludibacteraceae > Colicola. The sequence continues at coordinate 148,755 of ONMV01000002.1, read as the reverse complement.
TGCGTTCGAGAAGAGGGTATTTAATATTATTAACTCCCTGATTACCAAACACACATTTCCTACTAATTGCTCATACACTAAAGTTTTTGCAAAAAAGAAATATCCAGCGATAGAAGGAATGGATATCATATTTGATATTGCCGTTGAGACTTCTATGCCGGATGCAGAAACGCCGTCCACAATTTTTCTTATAGAATGCAAAGATTACTGTTCTTCCATCACAGTTGACAGAATTAGAAATTTTCATTCTCAAATACAATCTGTAGGAGCACATAAAGGATTCTTTTTCACTTCTGCACCTCTGCAATCCGGCGCGCTTCAAATGGCGCAGAAACATAATATAGGAGTAGTCCTCGTACAGCCTGATGATTCATTAGAGTGGAAAGTAAGACGAACGTACACCAATTCTTCGGATATTTTGCGACATGAAGCAGAACAATACATTTGCGGTCAAGAAACTCCATGTGTATTCCCATTTGTTGCAAAATGTGGCGACATCGTTTATACCAATATATATGACTTTCTTACTCATGAATTAGAACAGCAGTTAACAGAAGACATCAATTTGCCGTATCTTACTAACGAAGATATAAATGATTACATCTACAGGGAAACCGGGCGAGACGCGCAATGGCATGGAGTTACTACAACATCGCAGTTGGAGGATATGCTTACGCAAAGAGGATATGAGATAGTGTCAAGCAGGTTGCCTAAAGGAATATGGGGAGAGATAGACATTGAAAATAAAAAAGTCGGAGTATCTACGGAACTAGAATATAATTCTCCTAGATGGAGATTTACAGTAGCTCATGAAATAGGTCATATTATATTGCATGAGACCATATTAGAAAACATCAAATACTGCGAACTAAAAGGTGCAATAGACGAGGAGTGTAACACGCTTGCTATAAGTGATGCAAATTTACGCCGAATGGAAATTCAAGCAAATAAGTTTGCCGCACAATTATTATTACCGGATCATGCCTTACAATATGAGTATGCGCAATGGTATGCAAGGCATAAATTTGCTCGTTTCCCGATAATACGCATTGATAGCCAATCTTGTAACCGAGAACTGCCACGCAAAGTGTTCCCATACCTGGCAAGCACATTTAATGTTTCGGTAGAAATGATAATAAATTACTTTAGAGCGCAAAATTGGTTAGAAGAAAAGATTCCTATTAAACTATCTGAACTCCTTTACAATTATCCGAAAATCTGATTAGTCTTTTTATTCCATTCCATCCCATCTCCTTGCGGATGACTGAACAAACTTGGTTAAATGGGTCAATCGATTCTAAACATGCCTTGTCATTGTCTGCTAAATTTTCTGCAAAATTACAACACATGGTATGTCACAAGAAGTCCGATTCTCTAAAAAAATGCAAAAAAATGCATTTTTCTCTTCTTTTCTCTATTTTCTTTTTTTTGGGGGGACAAATTCTTATCACGCTCGAATGATTGTTTCACACAAATCACAAATTCACACAAAAATGTAGGTTCGTGCTTTTCAGGGCTAAGAGGATTGACGATTTACGATTTATTTACGATTAGCCGCTTCGCGGTTTATTTACGATTGTGCGTAGGAAGGCAATTATACAATATATTCAATCGTCCATCAATCGTACCTCGTCAATCGTCCAATCGTCAATTACAAAAAAAGGAAAATCGCTCTCTTTCGGGCGATTTTCTCTTTTTTATTTGCATATATGCAAAATTTGTTGTAAATTTGCAGCCGAATTGAATTAAATTGGCAAAGAATGCGAAAAATCATAGGAATACTATTGCTTATGACGACCCTTTTGACGGGGTGGTTGCCGCTAATAGCGGCGGGGACGTACACGGTGGTGCTCGACCCCGGTCACGGAGGGAAAGATCCGGGGGCTGTAGGTAAGTTCTCGCAGGAGAAGGACCTGAATCTCTCTTTGGCGTTAGAGGTGGGGAAGCAGCTGAACGAGCAGTACCCCGACGTGAAAGTGATCTATACCCGTAAGACCGATGTGTTCATTCCCTTGCAGCAACGTGCGGACATTGCCAACAAGGCGAACGCAGACTTGTTCATCTCCATCCATACCAACTCAGCGGAGTCGAGAGTGCCCAGCGGCGTGGAGACGTTTATCTTAGGCGCTGACAAGATGGAGAAAAACCTCGACGTAGCCATGCGCGAGAACGCCGTGATGAAGTTAGAAGCGGATTACAAAACGACGTATCAGGGTTTTGACCCCAACTCCATTGATTCGTACATCATGTTCGAGTTGATGCAGAACAGTTACATGGACCAATCCTTGCAGTTTGCCACCCAAGTGCAGAACCATTTTGTGGGACACCTCAACCGCGAGGATCGCGGCGTAAGACAGGCAGCGTTCTGGGTGCTCCTCAAAACTGCCTGTCCGTCCATCCTTTTCGAGATGGGTTTCATCTCCAACCCCGAAGAGGAACGATACCTCAATAAACCCGCTTCCATGACTCAGATGGCGCAAGCAATCGTCAAAGCTTTCGGTACCTATACGCATCGTCAGGAAGTGAAAACCCAAAAGATTGAAGAGCCGAAGATTCAGGACACTCCGAAGCAACCCGAACCGGCACCCGAACCGGCACCTCAAACCCTCAAACAGAACAAAGCCCCAACGACCCTCTATGCCGTACAGATATGTGCGTCGCGGACGATATTGGAACCCAATGACCCCAAACTGAAAGGGCAGAAATGCGACTATATGAAAGTAGGCGAATGGTATAAATACTATACCGCAGCCGATGAGGACCGCAAGAAAGTAGATGCCGCACGCCGGAAACTGCGCGAACTCTTCCCCGATTGCTGGGTGGTGAAAGTTGTTAATTGAGAATTGAGAATTGAGAATTGAGAATTGATAATTCTTATCTCGCTTTGCTCGAACGATTATTTTCGACAAGCGAAAATCTTGATAATTGAGAATTGATATATGAAATATGCGCGTGAAATAAAGGTGGGATTATTAGCCACCACTTGTTTGTTCCTTTTATTCTTCGGGTTCAATTTCCTGAAGGGGGTGAATATTTTCTCTCCCACTAATAGTTACCATGGTGTTTATTATAACCTGCACGGTCTGGAGGAACAGGCTGCCGTTTCGATCCGTGGACATAAAGTGGGTCAAGTGGATGCTATCCGGTATGATTTCACGAAGGACAGTGCCTTCACCGTGGATATATCCATCCATACCGACATTGACCTGCCTCAAGGCACGCGGATGGCGTTGGTAGCAGATGGGCTTTTGGGCGGCATGGCGATTGAGTTGATCCTGCCGGAGAGCGACGAAAACGCAGTTCAGCCCTCGGATTTCATCGCTCATGGTGCGTACATCCCGACGATGTATGTACCGGGTTTGATGGAGAGTGTGCAGGGTGAGTTGATTGCAAAGATAGCAAGCGCGGTAGAAAATATCGATTCGCTGGTAGCGCAGGTTAAGATACAATTAGAGGGCGACCACCTCAAAGCGACACTGGCAAATGTGGATCGTATATCTACTGATTTGACAGGCGTGTCTGCTGAGTTGAAGCGTCTGATGGTTACCCGTGTTCCATCCATCGTGAACAATGCCGACACAGCAGTAGCGAACTTTAATATCATCGTGGCTGATCTCAAAGATGCGAACCTTAAAGCTACTGTAGCTCGCGTCGATACTGCCGTGAACGGGGTGAACGCACTATTGGCGGACGTCCGCTCGGGAGAGGGTACTTTAGGACAATTGATGTACAATAAATCCCTTTATAACCATATCGATGCTGCAGTCCTTTCTGCCGATTCGCTCTTGACCGACCTCAAGGCGCATCCAAAACGCTATGTACATTTTTCAGTCTTCGGAAAAAAAGATAAATAATTGTTCCACAAACCGCGAAATACACAAAAGAATTATTTGCATATTTTCTAAATAACAACTATTTTTATTAGTCCGTAACTCTACGAAAATTCGTGCGTTGCGGACTTTTTTATGAAAAAACATAGCTCCCCTCTTGCATAAATAAAATGTACTATAAATCAACAAGTTAAATGTTGATAATTTGCTTAACGTATTGAAAGTCAGGCTTTTCGTGTAAGTATCTAAAAATGCGTAAGTTACGGGAGTGTCAAAAATGGGGTGGTCTGCTTCGATTTGGTCAATTCAAAAAAAAGCAGTACCTTTGCACTCGTTTTCGGCGAAACCCGAACAAAAAAGAATGACTATAACACTACAACAACAATGGGCTCAGTGCCAGACCATTTTGGCTGACAACCTGACGTCGAGTGCGTACCAGACTTGGTTCGCGCCTATCGTGCCTTTGCAGTTCGCGGAGGGCGTATTGGTGTTGCAGGTGAAGTCGCAATTCGTTGCGGAGTATATCGAGGAGAATTATATTCCTTTATTATCCAGCGCGATCCTGCGCGTGTTTGGTGCGGGTACGCGTTTGGAATACCGCGTGCTGATTGACGCAGCCTCGGGTGCGGGTACGATGTTGCCCTCTGCCGGTTCAGCTGCCAAGGAGCAATGGATGCCTGCCGGTCAGACCCGTCCTTCAAATGCTGATCTGCCGAAACTGAACGAATTGTACACTTTCGATTCTTTCATTGCCGGCGAACCGAATAAATTAGCCCGCACGGCGGGTTTGGCGATCGCCAAACAACCCGGTTATACGGCGTTTAACCCGCTTTTTATCTACGGAGGTAGCGGAGTAGGCAAGACCCATCTGGCTTGCGCGATCGGGCATCAGGCACAGGCGTTATACCCGCAAGCGCGCGTACTGTATGTATCTGCTAACACTTTCAAGCTGCAGTTCCAGGCGGCGCGTCAGGAGAACAGAATACCGGATTTTCTGAATTTCTATCAGTCGGTGGATATTCTGATTGTAGATGATATACAGTATTTTGCCGGTCTGAAAGGTACGCAGGACACTTTCTTCCATATTTTCAATTATCTGCAGCAGAGCCGTAAGCAGTTGATCCTTACGTGCGATCGTCCGCCGGTGGAGCTGAAAGATATAGAGGAGCGTTTGCTGACTCGCTTCAAATGGGGTCTGTCGGCGGAGATTACGCGTCCGGATTATGATTTGCGCAGGAATATTCTGCTGAGCAAGATGCGCCGTGATGGTATCGTGCTGTCGGATGAGATCGTTGATTTCATTGCGCTGAACGTGCGGGACTCGGTGCGCGACTTGGAGGGTATCCTGGCATCGTTGTTGGCGCATTCGACACTGACGGACAAAGAAATAGACTTGGCATTGACCGAGCAGGTGGTTAGTCATGTAGTAGCTCTTCAGCCGCAGACGACGACCGTCGATGACGTGATCAATACGGTAGCGGCGCATTATAACCTTCCACCTAAAGCGCTGTTGGCTCAGAATAGGTCAAAAGATGTTGCGTTGGCGCGTCACGTAGCTGTTTATTTATGCAAGCAGTTGACCGACCGCTCGCTGACCGAGATAGGTTATCGTATTGGTCGCCGCACACATGCTACCGTCCTGCATTCGATCGCTTATGTGCGCGATATGATGGAGGAAGACGCAGTGCTTCGTCAGCATATCGCACAGCTCCAATCCGCTCTGCATCATTAATTAGAACAACCTTGATAGACGTACTACACCCCTTGAATATATGTCGTGCCTCTGCCGGTACGGGTAAAACATATACCTTAGCAGCCTACTATGTAGGCTTGCTTCTTTCGGGTGAAGATTACCGTTCCATATTGGCTATCACCTTTACCAACAAAGCGACCGCAGAGATGAGCGAGCGCATTTTAGGGTATCTCTATGGAATCTCGCAGGGCACAGAGCCTGCTTTTCTTTTACGCGCGCGTGATTTCATGGTGCGTAACAAAAATGCGTCGGATACGGAGTTGGCGCGCAGGGCAGGAGAGTGTTTCAGTAAGATGCTGCTCGATTATGACAACGTTCAGGTGATGACCATCGACTCGTTCTTGCAGACCCTGCTCTCCGGTTTGGCGGGCATGCTGCAGATGAGTGCGGGAGTGAGTACGGAGTTGGATATCGATCATGTGATCCGTCAGGCAGTCGATCAGCTGCTGACCACCGACATGACGGAAGAAGACCGTGCCGTGTTGGAGGATTATATGCAACTCAAGCTGGACGAAGAATCCCATTGGGATGTGCGTCAGAGCTTATGCATGATGGCGAAAGAGCTGTATAACGAGTCAGTGCAGATGTTAGATGCGGACGGACGTATCCTCTTCGATGCCCCCTCTATCGCTCGTCGCCGTGCCGCCTTGGAGCAACAATGGAAAGAGTGTGCCGAGTTGGCGGAACTCAAGCAACTATTAGCAGGATGCAATCCTGAGAAATACAACCGCTATACCAAGACCGCCTATGAGCGTTTGGTACGCAGCGTAGCAGCACCGCAGAAGATGTCCGCAGCCGACCGTTTCAGAGGAGTGAGCGAGAAATCCTGCAACGCCGATGAGATGATGCAAGCAACTCTTTTGGCTGAGCGGGTAGCCCGCAAATACAATACGATCCAGTTGTCCATCCGTTTCAGCAGGGATATAGAACTGATGGCATCCCTTCAGGCGCTGATCCAGCGTAACCTATCAGACGCTAACTTGGCTTTGTTGGCGCGTACAGCCGCTACGCTGACGAATGCCTTGAGGGCAGGCGATGCGGACTTTATCCTCGAGAAAGCCGGTATCCGCTACCGACATATTCTCATGGACGAGTTCCAAGACACGAGTCGTCTCCAATGGTCGGTTATCCGGCAATTGGTGCAGGATGTCTTAGCCGGCGAAGGGCACACTCTGCTCATCGTGGGTGATATCAAACAGTCGATTTATCGCTGGCGAAACGGAGATTGGCATATAATGGCGTCCTTGGGCGCAGAGGACTCACCTCTGGCACCGATGGTGAACCATGCTTTCCCCAACCTCACGCGTAACTACCGCAGTAGTGAAGAAGTGGTGCGGTTCAACCTCTCCCTCTTTAGGCATATCATCGATCATTACCCTTATGCCGAAGAAACCGAACTGATAGAGGCGGTGTATGACGAGGGTTTCACGCCTCAGACTCTTGAGCAGTTCTATCAGGCGGATAAGAAGCAGGGCGGTTACGTACGTTTCCGTGCTTTCCCTAAAGGAACGAAAGAGGAACTGACGATAGACATGTTTGACACGATGGAGGGTCTGCTGCGCGAAGGGGCACAGCCGGGCGATATGATGATCCTTGTGCGGGAGAAGAAAGAGGCGGCGCTGATCACGGATCTCAAGGCACAGTTGTCTCCGGAGCAATACCCTTATTTGTCTCAAGCAGGATTAGTGAGTGCGGATAGTTTTCTGCTGGAGGCATCGGAAGCGGTGCAAGTTCTCATAGCGGGTTTACGGCTTCTTATCAAAGGCGACGAGCTGGCTGCGCAATTCATAGAGATGGTGAGCGGTACCTCCGAGGCAGTGGAGCGCGTGAAAGCAATCCCTGACACGACGCCGCTTTACGAGATGGTTTGCGAACTGATGCGCGTACTGCTGACTGATGAGAACGGACTCTATAACGGCACTGAGACTGCGTACATCAATAATTTTCTTGACCGCACCCGTGCGTATGTCAGTTCCTATGGAAGTTTTGCGGAAGATTTCCTCATTTATTGGGACGACACCATGCACGCCAAACCGATTCCTTCTTCAGCCGTGGATGCTATTCGTATCCTGACCGTTCATGCTTCCAAAGGACTGCAGGCACAGACCCTTTTTATCCCCTTCTGTATGTGGACGAAAGAGGCAGGCAGACATCCGCAGAAAGTATGGTGCGAGTTGGCACCCGAACTGCATTCAGGAGAGGATTGGATTCCTGTGCAGGATGGTGCAGAGATGGCACATTCGGCATATGGGAAAGCCTATGAGGCGGAGCACCTGAACATGCGGATTGATAACCTGAATATGCTCTATGTCGCCTTGACCCGTGCTGAGGATAATCTGTATATATCTACGGCGTACCCGGTGACATCGAAAGGAGTGATGGGTGCCTGCAATCATGTGGGACGCTATATTATGGATTATCTGGGGTGCGATGAATACGAAAGCGGACAACCCGTGATAAAAGGAGTGAAGGAGGAAAGGAGTGAAGGAGTGAAGGAGACGGCCGAACTATGGGCGAACAGCGACCAAGTGCGATTCATACAATCTCAGGAAGGAGCGCTCTATACCGATTATGGCGAGGAGGCTTACCGTCGTGTCGCGCGGATGGAAGAGGGTACGTTGTGCCATGAGATCTTCGCCCATTTGCGCAAAGCGGACGAATTAGAGGCTGTGCTGGATATGTTTGAGACCCGTGGAGAGATCAGAGACAAGGCGCAAAGGGAAGAGTTGGCGAACCTCATCTCTTCTGCTTGGAAAGGCAGCGAAGAGATGCGTGATTGGTTCACCGCACCTTGGGAACTGAGGCTGGAAGAAGCGATATATATCGACCATCGTGAGTTGCGTCCCGACCGCGTGATGATCAATCCGGAGACGAACGAAGCAATCGTGCTGGATTATAAGTTCGGTCAGTGGAACGACCATTACAAACAACAAGTGAGCGAATACATGGAAGCCCTGCGAAGGATGGGTTATCACACCGTCCGAGGGTTCCTATGGTACGCAAGGAAGAATAAACTGGTCGAAGTGAAAAATGAAAAATGAAAGGTGAAAGGTTAAGGTGAAATCTTTCTTACGACATACGTCAGAGTCCATCTTGGAACAGATGGATTGGAAACAATTGAGTCGCACTACTTTGGTGCTTCCATCTCATCGTGCCGGATTGGTGCTGAAAGATGAGTTGCTGAGATTGCAGCAGGAACGTCATGCGCAAGCTGTCTGGGCGCCCTCCGTGCAGACCCTGACCCAGTTACAGGATGCACTCAGTCCTCTTTACGCCGAGGATGAATTATTCACCATCGTACGGCTCTATAAGATCTATCGGAAATCACAAATCACAAATGACAAATCACAAATAAGGGACTTGATGTCCTTCGACCAGTTCTATAACTGGGGACGGCAGATGATAGCGGACTTCACGAATATCGATGCATCGATGGGTGCAGAGGAGGTTCCGAATTTCTTTGCGAACACGATCGCAGCTCATGAGTTGAGTACCTGTCATCTGGATCCCGCAACGGAAGAGCGGTTGAGACAGTTGGTGCATCCGGGTGCTGCACCGATAGCACCGGATTCGGTCAAACACCATTACGAAACTCTCTGGAGAGAACTATATACGTTCTACCAAATGCTGCATTCCCAAATGCAGGAGGAGCACAAGGGTTATCCGGGAATGAGGCAACGTGCGGTCATCGAGGAATGGGAGAATGAGTCTGTGCAAGCACAGATAAACGGCAGAACGTTCATTTTTGTCGGCTTCAATTATCTGCTGCCGGTGGAGCGAGAGTTGATGCAACGGCTCAAAGAGGCAGGACAAGCCTTGTTCTATTGGGATTATGTAGCGGATTTCCCGACGAATGAGAAAGCTTTCTCTTTTGCCAAACTAAATAGCGGAATATTAGGCTCTTCTCTGCCGGCAAGGAATTGGGAGGAAACACGTCCTGTGACGGTGATGCGTTGCAGTTCCCGTGAGGCGCAAGCTCAGTACGTACACCGATGGTTGCAGGAGAACTACCATGCGAAAGGACAGCACGTCGGCGTGGTCATCTGCGATGAGACGATGTTGGAACCGGTGATTTATACCCTGCCTTCCATCACATTAGAGGGCGAAGAGACACCCGAACCCATCAATATAACCAAAGGTTTTCCGCTGCGGAACACTGCCGTTTATTCCCGCGTCCTGGCATGGCTCTCCGATCGGGTACACGAAGGAGCGGAGGACTTGGTGACGCCCGAGATGATCGATCGCCTGACCGAGGAAGTCTTTGAAATTCAAACCAACGACGAACGACCAACGACTAACGACGAACAACCATCGACTCTCTCATGGCAGGAGTTGCTAATCTTGGAATCTGAGTTCCAAACCCGTAAGATCATCAACCAGATGCGGCTTTTACTCAACGAAGGCTTAGGCGATGTACCGATGACGGTTAAGTTGCTGCGATTATTAATGCGCCGTATGATGGAGAACGTCACGATGCCATTCCACGGTGAACCTGTGACGGATATTCAGGTGATGGGTGTTCTGGAGACACGTATGTTGGATTTTGACCGCTTGTTGCTGCTCAATGTAGAGGAAGGAATCCTTCCTCAACGCCAACAGGACAACTCATTCATCCCATATTATCTGCGTAAGGCGTATCATATGCAGACTTCGGACGAACGGGCGACGGTGTATGCCTATAATTTCTTCCGTCTGTTGAGCCGTGCCGGTCATACAACCCTCCTTTATGCAGCGGCAGAGACGGCAGAGGGCGGCAAAGGGATGTCGCGTTTCATCATGCAGATACTTTATTCGTCTCAGTTCGATGTGACGCGTACGACCTTGGAAGAGCCCGGTGTAGCGGCTCAGACGCGTGAGATGACCATAAAAGAGAACTCGTTGCTCTCGACCTTGAAGATAGAGAATGGTGTACTGCGCAAAGCGGACGGCAAACGGTACCGGCTTTCGCCCAGCGCGTTGAATACTTTCGTTACTTGTCGCCGCAGTTTCTACTTGCAGTATATCTTAGGGCTCAAGCCGCAGGAGGAAGAGGAAGTGCTGTTTGCTCCGAACACGCTGGGTTCGTTTGTGCATCATGTAATGGAATACCTCTATCGTACCTATCTGCATTGTGACGGCAAGACACCGGTACGTGTCAGCCCCGAAGCGATTGAAGCTATCCGGACTGATGAGGCGAAGATACAAGAAGCACTCATGGCGGTATATGAGACGATGGAGAAATATGATCCGGCGCATCATGTGTCGGAGAACGTGGTCATTAAAGGCTACGTGAATAATATTTTGGAAAAAGACCGCGAGGACGCCAAGATTGGTCTCCAACTCTTCCTGCTGGAACAGGAAAGGACTTTCCCCGTGGATGTGGATGGAGTAGGGGAACTGTTGACCGGTGGTATAATCGACCGATTGGATATATACGGTGCTCCGGGCAATGAAAGGTTACGGGTGGTGGATTATAAATCCGGAGGGTATAACGATACCACCCACCAGAAACGGATGTCGTCCTCTTGGGAGGATCTGATGGAGAGCGATGAAAAAGGCTACGTGCGTCAGACCTTGATTTACAGCCATGCCGTGACGTTCAATGATCGGATCGGTCTTCCTGTGGAGCCTCATTTATATTTCTGTCGCCGCAAGCTGAACGATATAGAGACGACGATTGATATAGATGGCGTTACCGTTACGGATTATGCGTCCATCCGTTCTTCTTTCTACGACGCCCTGCGCGTTAAAGCAAAAGAGGTATTAACCGCTACTGAATTTCCGCTCTGCGAAGAGGGACAATGCCCTGCTTTCTGCCCCTTCTTTGCCCTTTGCGGACGTAAACCGCAAGAATATTAAACCCAATTTGAAATCATTAATTTGAAATCCTAAATTTGCAATCCTAATGATACAGTATTACAACGTAGCAGATTTTCTGTTTTCCATTGAGGCGGAAGAATCGCATTTTGAGTGTCTGACGAACTATGCGCCTTTCCGTCAATCGACTAACGATCCACAACCGGCGACTCTCTTTGCGATTCGTTTGCAGGATGGTCCGCTGCCTTCCAAGGAGGGTTGGAAACACATTTATACAGACATGTCGGATGATGACATGCCCCGTATCGAGATGTACAGCCGTGAAGGCGAGTGGATGTTTCTCGTGTCGATGAGTAAGGAAGGGGAGATAGTGAGCGCGATACAGTGTACGGCAGATTGGAGTGAGGTACGCCTTTTCATGGTGCCCGGTATAGCCCGTTTTGCGATTGACAATGCCGCTATGCTTATGTATGCCTTTGCTACATCGGATAAGAAGACCCTGCTTTTCCATTCTTCCGTTACGGTGCGTCAAGGTCGCGGATACATGTTCCTCGGTCATTCGGGAACAGGTAAGAGTACTCACTCTCGTCAGTGGTTAGAGGCATTTGAGGACGCCCATTTGCTGAACGATGATAATCCTGCTGTACGCATCCTGCCCGATAACACGGTACGCGTGTATGGTACACCGTGGTCCGGTAAGACACCCTGTTATAACCAGGACAGCGCGCCTGTAGCTGCACTCGTGCAACTGGCACAAGCGCCGGAGAATATCATTACTCGCTTGAAGATGACGCAGGCTTATCCGTATATCTTAGCCTCTGTCAGCGGATTGAAAGTGATGCCGGAAATGATGGACCGGTTGTACGAATCGATAGCTCAACTGTTAGAGTTGACACCGGTTTATAAGCTGGAATGTCTTCCTAATACGGATGCGGCACGGTTATGCGCTCAAACGTGTTCACTTTAGTTTTGTCGTACGGGCAACTGACTTTGATATAGTTCTCCGTAAACCCGAACATCAGTCCGTCTTTTTTTGACGACTCCCAGAGCACGAGGGCTTCATCGCCTTCGTGTTCTTTATAGAAAGCGGCAGTCTTGCGTGCGCTGATCTCATGCAGTTGTTTGCTGCGGCGTTCCCGTTCTTTGAGGGGCACAATCTCCAGATCCATCTCCAACATACGCGTGTTGGCACGCTCCGAATAGGTGAAGACGTGTAATTGGCTGACAGGCAGCGATTCGATGAACTCGATATATTCTTTCCAGCAGTCCTCGGTCTCTCCTCGTACGCCCACCATACAGTCCACACCGATGAAGGCATTCGGCATGACCGTTTTGATATGTGTCACCCGTTCGGCAAAGAGTTCGCGGGTGTAACGGCGTCCCATGATCTTGAGCACCGTGTTGCTGCCGCTCTGCAAAGGAATATGAAAATGCGGCGCGAAATGCTTGCTGTGCGCTACGAAATCAATGATCTCATCGCTCAGCAAGTTCGGCTCACAACTGCTGATACGGATTCGATAGGGTGTATCGGTGTCCGGTGAAAGATTGTCCAAAGCCTTGAGCAGGTCAATGAAGCGTTCGTTCGTACTACGACCGAAATCGCCGATATTCACACCGCTTAGTATCAGTTCTTTAGCACCGCCGTTAAGCGCCTCTTTGGCCTGTTGAACCAAGGTTGCTATCGAGGGATTGCGGCTCTTTCCCCGGGCTAAAGGAATCGTACAATAAGAGCAGAAATAATTGCATCCGTCCTGCACTTTGAGGAAACACCGCGTGCGGTCATCCTTGCTGTACGCCCCGTGAAAATCCTCCACATCGCGGATAGGAGAGACGTTTAGCGTTGAGCGTTTAGCGTTGAGCGGTGAGAGCTCAAGGCGCTCGATGAACTCCTCCAGATGAAATTTCTCATCCTGCCCGAGGACGTAATCCACTCCTTCTATATGGGCAATCTCGTCGGGTTTGAGCTGGGCGTAACAACCGGTTACAATCAGAATGGCGTTCGGGTTCTGACGACGGATCCGATGAATCATCTGCCGGTCCTTATGGTCGGCAGCGTCCGTTACGGAGCAGGTGTTGATGATGCAAATATCCGCCTCTTCGCCGTTCTTGGCGCGCGTATGACCACGTGCAATCAGCGCCTTTCCCAAGGCACTCGACTCCGCAAAATTCAGTTTGCAACCTAATGTAGTGAAGCCGATTTTCATCTTAATAACTCTCTTCAGCGGAAGGGAAAGATTGGTCTTTGACCGCGTTGATATAACAGCTTACAGCGCCCTTCACCTCTTCGGCGAGGTGTGCAAAATGCCGGAGGAACTTGGGTTTGAAGCCTTGGTTGAGTCCTAACATATCGTGGAGCACGAGGACCTGTCCGTCACAACCGTTTCCGGCTCCGATGCCGATAACCGGACAGGAAACGGCTTTCGTCACTTTCTCCGCTAACGCAGCCGGGATCTTCTCCAAGACGATAGAGAAACAGCCGGCTTCGTCCAATAACTTGGCGTCATGCAGCAGTTTCTGAGCTTCCGCTTCCTCTTTTGCTCGCAGGCCATAACCGCCGAACTGGTTGACACTCTGTGGCGTGAGGCCGAGGTGTCCCATGACGGGTACGCCGGATTGGATCATATGGCGGATAGCAGGCAGGATCTCTTCGCCGCCTTCGAGTTTGACGGCATCACAACCGGATTCCTTGAGAATCTTGATGGCGTTGCGAACCGCCTCTTCTTCGCTCACCTGGTAACTGCCGAAGGGCATGTCGCATACCACCAAGGAGTGTTGCGCAGCGCGGACTACTCCCTTGGTGAGGAAAATCATCTCATCCACAGTAATCGGCAGCGTGTATTGGTTGCCGCAAACGACGTTGCTGGCACTATCGCCCACGAGGATCATATCGATACCCGCTTCGTCCACTAAAGAGGCCAGCGTGAAATCATAACCGGTGAGCATGGCAATCTTCTCACCGTTCGCCTTCATCTGGCGTAATTTGGCCGTTGTCATGCGGCTATTTTGTACATGTACTGACATTTTTTATTTGTTTTTAAGAATAATCCATATAATGACCGGTGCGCCGAAGAGTGCGCTCACTGTGCTTATCGGAAGCGGATAGATTGCTAAAGAGCAAAGCATATCGCATATCAAAAGCAGGCACGCTCCTGTTAGTACGCACGCCGGAATCGTTACTCGATGATTAGAGGTTTTGAAGATTCCGCGTGCGATATGCGGTACCGCTACTCCGATGAAAGCGATAGGTCCGCAGAAAGCGGTTACGCCGCCGGCTAACAAACCGGTCGCTAAGACGATATACAGCCTCGTGCGCTCTACGTTGATCCCTAATCCTCGAGCGTAGTCTTCACCTAACAAAAGCCCGTTCAGCGGTTTTATCGCCAATAGAACGAACAAAGCACCTATAACCAGAACCGGTATCATCAGCTGCATATCGCTCCATCCGACACTACTGAGCGAACCAAGCGTCCATACGATGAAGAGCTTTAGCGCATCGGGGTTTGCGAAGTTCTGCAGCAAACTCACCAAAGCTCCTGCAATCGAACCAAACATCATACCTATGATCAGCAGGCTCACATTGCTTGTCACTTTCCGGCTTACAGCCAGTACCAGCAACAAGACCAGCGTAGCACCGATACATGCTGCAATAGGAAGGCTGACTGCGGATAACTGAAAGCTGCTTACTGAAATCATTGTCAGGAAAGCAACCCCTAAACTCGCTCCGGACGAGACGCCTAAGGTATAAGGACCTGCGAGCGGATTGCGGAAAAGGGTCTGCATGATCAGTCCCGAGACCGAAAGCGCCGCACCCGATAAAACGGCGGTGATAGCCTTGGGCAAACGGATTGAATGCAGGATGTTTTGCTCCATCACACTCAAATCTCCCCACGGCCACAACCAGATACTCCCGCTACATATATCAAGGCAAAAAAAGAGTGCCAAAAGCACGCTCAATCCTATAAATATTCCTGCGTTTCGTCTCATCGTTAAAAAAACGATGCAAAGGTACGGCTTTTTTACGAGATATGCAAGAAAATTCGTTCTAAACTGCACAAAATCGGTATTTTTTATATTCTAAACTGCACAAAATCGCTCAGTACAGCACTATAAATCCTGCCCAATAATAGGGAGTAAAGGGCATGGACACAAAAAAATGACATACGCAAATTTGTATGCCATTTTTTGAAAATTAGTGATTGATTATGGTAAAAGAGTTACCATAAAATCCGTTAGTTGCGGAAGTGGAGTTCGCCGTCACGGAGTTCGACGATGACGGGTTTGGTTTGATCCACCTTTCCGCCGATGATCGATTTGGACAACTCGTTGAGGACGAGACGTTGGAGCGCTCTCTTGACAGGCCGCGCACCGAACTGCGGATCGTAACCTTCTTTGGCGATGTAGTTGATTGCATCGTCCGTGACACGCAGGTCGATTCCTTGGGCTTCGAGCATCTTGTGGATACGACTCACTTGCAGACCCACTACCGCTTTGATGTTGTCTTCGGTCAGTTCGCTGAAGTGGATGATCTCGTCAATACGGTTGATGAACTCAGGGCGGACTTGTGCGCGGAGCTGCTCTTCCGTGAGGTTGGAGGTCATGATGATCAGCGTGTTCTTGAAATTGACCACACGACCTTTGTTATCCGTCAGACGTCCGTCATCGAGCACTTGGAGCAGGACGTTGAACACATCCGGGTGCGCTTTCTCGATCTCATCGAAGAGGACTACCGAATACGGTTTGCGTCGGATCGCTTCGGTCAGTTGTCCACCTTCATCGTAACCCACGTATCCCGGAGGCGCACCGATGAGTCGTGTCGCGCTGAACTTCTCCTGATACTCGGACATATCGATACGGGTCATCATGTTCTCGTCGTCGAAGAGGTAGTCCGCGAGCGCTTTCGCCAACTCGGTCTTACCGACACCGGTTGTACCGAGGAAGATGAAACTACCAATAGGACGTTTGGGGTCTTGCAATCCCGCACGGCTACGACGGATAGCGTCGGAAACAGCCTCGATAGCTTGGTCTTGCCCGATGACCCGTTTGTGGAGCTCTTCCTCCAGATGGAGCAGTTTGTCGCGCTCCGACTGCATCATCTTCGCCACCGGAATACCGGTCCAACGAGCTACTACTTCGGCAATATCGTCTTCATCGACTTCCTCTTTGATGAGGGACTCGGTGCCCAGCTGATGCAGGGTATCCTGAGCGGATTTGATGTTCGCTTCGGCGGCAGGAATCTGGCTGTAACGGATCTCCGCTACCTTGCCGTAATCGCCTTCGCGCTCGGCTACCTCGGCTTGATGTTTGAGGGTCTCAATACGCGCTTTCTCGTTCTGGATAGTTGCTACATAGCCTTTCTCCTTGTTCCAGCGGGCGTTGAGCTCTTCACTCTTCGTTTTCAACTCTTTGAGCTGTTTCTCAATCTCGCTCAGTTTGGCTTCGTTCTTGTCGCGCTTAATCGCTTCGCGCTCGATCTCTAATTGTTTGATCTGACGGTCGAGCGAGTCGATCTCTTCCGGCTTGGAGTCCACTTCGAGACGCAGTTTGGCTGCGGCTTCATCGACCAAGTCGATTGCCTTATCGGGCAAGAAACGATCGGTGATGTAACGTGCTGAAAGTGTGACGGCTGCGATGATAGCGTCATCTTTGATACGCACTTTGTGGTGGGTCTCATAACGCTCTTTCAGACCACGGAGAATAGAGATTGTCGCTGCCTCGTCCGGTTCATCGACCATGACCTTTTGGAACCGGCGCTCCAAGGCTTTATCGGTTTCAAAATACTTCTGGTACTCATCCAGCGTAGTAGCGCCGATCGCCCGCAGGTCACCACGTGCCAGCGCAGGTTTAAGGATGTTCGCCGCGTCCATCGCGCCGGAAGATTTACCGGCTCCGACGAGCGTGTGTATCTCATCGATGAAAAGGATGATCTCTCCGGCGGCAGCTACCACTTCGTTGACGACGCCTTTGAGTCGCTCTTCGAACTCGCCTTGGTACTTCGCACCCGCAATGAGCGCACCCATATCAAGGGAGTAAATCTGTTTCTTCTTCAGGTTTTCCGGCACGTCTCCGCGCACGATACGATGCGCAAGACCTTCGGCTATCGCAGTCTTACCGACACCCGGCTCACCAATAAGAATAGGATTGTTCTTTGTACGCCGCGAGAGAATCTGCAGCACGCGCCTGATCTCGTCATCACGACCGATGACCGGATCCAGTTTGCCCTCTTTCGCCCGTTCGCAGAGGTTGATTGCGAACTTCTTGAGGTTTTCGTTTTGGTTGTTTTGATTCGTTGCGTTCATAGTTGTATATTGTTTAGTTAGTTACCATTTTTTCGTGATCTCGAGTTTTTCGAGTTCACTAAACAATATACAAACAACGCGCCAAACGTCTATGAACTGACAAAATGACAGATTTTCTTTACAACAGATTCAGGAAGAGGGTGATGAGAACTGTATTGATGATGTCTGTAAACATGGCTCCTACTATAGGGATGATGAGGAATGGTTTGACGGTATAGCGGTATTTATAGCAAACCGCGCTCATGTTCGCCATGGCGTTAGGAGTAGCGCCAAGCCCGAATCCGCAAATGCCGGCACAGAGTACCGCGGCATCGTAGTTGCGTCCTAAGAAAGGGAAGGCAATATAATATACAAATAGAATCATCATTATTACCTGTGAGACCAGAATGATGATAAACGGAAGTGCCAAGCTTTGCAGTTCCCAAAGTCTGAGTGAGATCATCGCTATTCCAAGGAAAAGTGAAAGACAGATGTTACCCACGCTGACGATTCGCTCCATGTCAATCAATTTGTCGGCTTTTACCCATTTCCCGTTTTCTTTGTATTTGATGACACCTATTATATTACGCACGATAGCAGCCAATATGAGTGCCCCGAAATAAGTTGGAAATGTGACACCTGTTTTAGCGAGCAAACGGCTTAACAAAATTCCTCCTCCCATGACCATGAGGATCCAGTAACATGCTTTTGCGTATTGCTGGAACTCCTGCTCATTGGAGCTGATATGTTTTGCCCGTCCTTCCGGCGAAGCTTCGTCGCTCTCAATACCCGCCATAGCGGGGTCAATGGTTTCATCCTGCGGCTGCATTTGTTCTTCCTTCAGTTTCTTGCGGATGATCAATTCCGTCAAAGGTCCCCCGACCATTGATCCGGCAATCAGTCCGAAAGTAGCAGCAGCCATACCGATTGTATCGGCTCCCTGCAGTCCCATTTCTTCGAGGACTCCGGCGAATCCACCTGCAGTCCCGTGTCCTCCTGTCATGGAGACGCTACCTGTAGCGATAGCGACCAGCGAATTGACGTCCATGAGCCGCGTAATACCCAAAGGCATAAGGTTTTGCATTGTGATGATGATGACTAAGAGGATGAGCATGACAATCAAGGTCTTTCCGCCTTGTTTGAGCACTTTCAAATCGCTTTGGAAGCCCACACTGGTAAAGAAAGCGAGCATGAATATATCCTTCAATGTGGCATCGAAGGCTACCTCTATATGAAACCAGCCGTACAGGGCTAAAGTGAGCAAAGAGAAGATGATTCCACCACTGACAGGCGAAGGGATGCAGAACCGCTGCAAGAAAGCAATTTTTCGGGTTAAAACCATGCCGACCACAAGTGCTAAAGCACCAATTCCGGCAGTTTGAATCATGTCCAGTTCAATGTTTGTCATATAGCATGTTATTAGAATCGATATTGTACTTTGATGTTTGCGGCGTGCCTGTTTACCATCGCCTCGCGGCAGAAGGAATCAAACATATCATGCCATTCCACTCCCAGATTCCATCCTTTTCCTACCTGTTTGTTCACAGAAAGGCATCCATAGACAGGTGTGCCGTACGCAATGCGATAAGGAGCGAGACGTGTGTAATAAATGAGTTGAAGCCCTATTTGCCATCGATAAGGGAGGTAAACAGTCGGCGTCAAGCGAATAGATGCAAACACTTTGTTTTTAGCAATAAAAAGATTCGCTCCACCAGTCAGCGCGAGCCATTTGATTTTCCAATACGCCGAGGCATTCAGTTCCCCATAATTATCTTCTCCTTCGATGATATAAAAGTTTGCGTCAGTCTGCACGGTCAGTTTCTGCCGGCTATAAGCATAAGAGACTTTGAACTGATTAATATCCCGCTCCTCCAACTGTCCTTTGGTAAGTTCCCACATTTCGCTAAAAAGCGTGTTGGAAGACATGAAAAGCCCTAAATAGGAAGGATTATAGAACTTGCGGTAATAGCCCAATTGAATCTGATGGCGGTTATTGGGGAGAAAGATGATACTTGCATTCGTGTTGTTTCGGACGTCAAAATGCTTTTGCACGGTGTCCGATTCCGTGACCATATAGTTATATAACATCACACGATGTCCCGCTGTAAACCGCCATTTGGGCAATGAATAGGAAAGTTGCAGATAGATATCGTGGTTGAAGACATTCCAACGTCTGTTCGTTTCCTTTTGGCTTGTCATCAGATAATCTCCTTCCACACCCGCCATCAAGTCCAAGCCTTTGACAGGGAGTGGTGTGTTCAATTCCAAGACAAACAAGGGTAAATGGTTGGATATAAACGGATTTTCGTCGTACTGATATCCCCCGACGACAAGCAGTTCCGTTCCGGCGTCATTGAATGTATGGAAATACCTTGCGCGTCCCATGATTTTCCGGGAATGTCCGACAGATGTAGCAATATACTGCTGTGTGAAATAGGTCAACAGTTTGTTCTTTTTATCAAATCTGTTTGTCATGTGGAACGACACGTACTCCTGATGGCCTTTCCAATAACGATAGGCAGCATTGGCATAGATATCCGTTTGCTCACTGCCGTAAAGCACATTGACCGTTCCATTGCCTTCGAGGTCTTTTCCGAAGCCGCCCTGTCCTTCCACAAAACCTTTCATTGAATCCGGCATTAGTAAGTTGATATCCAGCACGTTACCAATTCCGATGGTACCTTTTGCGACACCGGTGTTGTTGCAAACCTGAATCTTGGCAATGTTTTTAGCTTTCATCTGCGTCAGGATCAGCCGCACATCGGAGTTTATGGGTGTATTGTCAATGCGTAGGTTGTAATCATCGATGACATCTTCGAATCCGCTTATCATCAAATCAGGCATCATCCGGAGAATGTCCATTAAGGACTCTTCCCCCGTCAGATCCATGCGCTGTGGGTAAATCACGGTCCTGTCCGCCTTTACCTCAATGACAGGCAATGTGTCGTCTGCATAGATAGAGACGGCGAAGAAGCCGATAGCCATCCAAAGAAAAATAAACCGATTCATATTTATGAGAGATGCCGGTACTCCGGTATGTTTCGCCGCGCAAAGGTACTACAAATTTTGCATATATGCAAATAAGTGTGCTTTTTTTGTACAAAAACGACCGAATAGGAATCGAATGGAGCTTCAAACGAAAATGAAACTGACAAATTGGCAGATGATTTAGAGTTGGCACAAGATTTGATAATTGATAATTGAAAATTATGAATTTTTAAATAAATAACGATATGAGTAAAGGAAATATTGGGGTGACGAGTGATAATATATTCCCTGTCATCAAGAAATTTTTGTATTCGGATCATGAGATCTTTCTGCGTGAGTTGATAAGCAATGCTGTTGATGCGACGACGAAGTTGAAAGTAATCAGTCGTCAGCCCGGAGCAGTGAGTATTCCGATGGATGATATGCGTGTACGCGTATCAATAGATAAGAAGAAAAAGACTTTGACAGTATCGGATCACGGAATCGGAATGACGGCAGAAGAGGTAGATAAGTACATCAACCAGATTGCGTTCAGCGGGGCAGAGGAGTTCGTGAACAAGTACAAAGACAAGACCGAAGCTATCATCGGACATTTCGGTTTGGGATTCTATTCCGCTTTCATGGTGAGCAAGAAAGTGGAGATTTTCTCGCTGAGTTATCAGGAGGATGCGAAGGCTGTTCATTGGAGTTGCGAGGGTTCGCCCGAGTACACGATGGAGGAGACGATCAAGGCGGAGCGCGGAACGGATATCGTGCTGCATATTGACGATGAGTTTTCGCAGTACTTGGAGGACGCGACGATTGAAGGGCTGCTGAAGAAATACTGCAAGTTCCTGCCGGTAGAGATTGCTTTCGGCAAGAAGAAAGAATGGAAAGACGGCAAAGAGGTGGAGCTGGACGAGGAGAATATCATCAATGATATCAACCCCGCTTGGACACGTAAGCCGGCGGATCTGAAAGATGAGGACTACGACAAGTTCTACCATGAGTTGTACCCGATGCAGATGGACGAACCGTTGTTCCATATTCACTTGAATGTGGATTATCCGTTCAACCTGACGGGAATCCTGTATTTCCCAAAAATCAAGAGCAATTTAGATGTTAAACGCAACAAGATTCAGTTGTATTGCAACCAAGTTTATGTGACGGATGAGGTGGAGAACATAGTTCCGGAGTATCTGACGTTGTTGCATGGTGTGATCGACAGTCCGGATATTCCTCTGAACGTGAGCCGCAGTTATTTGCAGAGCGATAATAACGTCAAGAAAATCAGCGGTTACATCACGAAGAAGGTAGCTGACAAGTTGGCGGAGTTGTACAAAGCAGACAAAGAGGATTTTGCGAAGAAATGGGATGATATCAAGATGTTCATCCAGTTCGGTATGCTGACGGACGAGAAATTCTATGAGAAAGCGAAAGAATTTGCGCTGGTAAAGAACCTCGGCGGTGAGTACGCGACATTGGATGAGTATATGGATAAAGTGCGTGAAAATCAGGTAGATAAGGACGGCAATTTGGTGCTTCTCTATACGAATGATGCGGATGCACACTATACGTCCATCGAGCGTGCGAAGGCGAAGGGTTATGATGTGCTGGTGATGGACGGCGAGTTGGACGTACATTGTATGAGTCAAGCCGAACAGAAACACGAGAAACTGCGTTTTGTACGGGTTGACAGCGACACTATCGAGAACCTGATCAAGAAAGAAGAGACGGCGAAAGATACGTATTCGGACGAGCAGAAAGAGGGCTTGAGGAAAGCGTTTGAGGCCTATATCCCACAGGCAGAGAAACTCAATTATTATGTTTCCTGCGAGGCGGCTTCGGCAGATGCGCTGCCAGTTTTCCTGACACAGAATGAGTTTATGCGCCGTATGAAGGAGATGAGCGCACACCAGCAAGGCATGTCTTTCTACGGTCAGATGCCGGATAGTTATAATCTGGTGGTCAACACGAACCATCCGTTGATACAGGAGTTGGTTGAGAAAGAGACTTCGGAAGAGGTTCAAGAAGAAGTGGAGAAAGACGGCAAAAAAGAGACCGTCGTCAAAACGGTCTATTCTCTGAGTGGCGAGGAAGAGCGTCTGAAACAACTCATCGACATCGCATTGCTGGCTTCCGGTCGGCTTAAAGGCGAAGCACTCGCTAAGTTCGTTAATCGAAGCGTGGAATTGATGGGACGTTAAAACGTGATGACGGGATTTCGGGATTTCGTGATATCGAAGTTTCGAAATTGAGAAAAGAAGGTCTTCGAAAGAGGACCTTTTTTTAATATTGGTCTATTGTAATGTTAGAAATTATTCATTATTTATGTACTATTTTTAAGATAGATATGAAAAAACGAAAAATATGAATACTTTTATTAAAAATCGGTATTGTGTATGTCAGAATAAAGCAGTAATTTTGCAGCCGTTTTTGAATTAAGGTACAAGTAATGAAACAATTTCTACAAATTCTCTTTTTTAGTGTGATGTCAGCACTGCCTGTGTTTGCGCAGTCTTATATGACCGAAGTGACAGGTGTAGTGACAGATTTTCAGACCCGTGAGCCGTTGATCGGTGTGACTGTATATGATGCGAACGATCCTTCTCATGGAACGGTAACTGATTTTGACGGAAATTATACGATCAGCGTTGATACGCGTAAGCCGACGATGCTGACGTTTTCGTATGTGGGTTATGATTCGGAGAACCGCTCAGTGAATGCAATGACGAAGGTGATCAATGTGCCTTTGTTGACTCATAATGAGATATTGGATGACGTGGTGGTGACAGCAGGTCGTTTTGAGCAGCGTCAGACAGATGTGACGGTTTCTATGGAAGTGTTGAAACCTCAAGCTTTGCGTAGTCAGGCTCCTACTGATCTCTCTTCTACCTTGCAGACCCTGCCGGGCGTGGAGATCATTGACAAGCAGCCATCCATCCGTGGTGGAGGTGGTTGGACGTACAGTGTAGGTAGCCGTTGTCAAGTGCTGATGGACGGAATGACGATCTTGAACCCTAAGACGGGTGAGATCAACTGGAATAATATTCCTTTAGAGAACGTAGCTCAGGTGGAGGTGATCAAAGGTGCTTCTTCCGTGCTGTACGGTTCGTCGGCCCTGAACGGTGTAATCAATGTTCGTACGCAGCGTCCTGGTTTGGAGCCGGAGACGAAGGTGAGCGGTTATGTTGGAATCTATGATAACTATAAGGATTACGCGTACACGGGCGCGAGGCTGCCGTTGTATTACGGAGCGGAGGCATCTCATTCGCGAAGAGTAGGCAATTTCGATGTGTCCATGGCTATCAGCGGATTCAAGGATGAGGGCTATCGTAAGCAGAGTTTTAACGACCGTGTGCGTTTGGGTGGTAATTTGACGTACCATCATCCAGTAGATGAAGGCAAGTATATGACGGTAGGCGCTAATGTGAACTACGTAGCGAACCAGTTTGGCGATTTCTTCATCTGGCGCAGTCCGAAAGATCCTATTCATCCTTCTCCGCTGACGAATATGGGTCGTAAGGAGCATAATTTCAATATTGATCCGTTCTTCAATTACGACGATACGGAGCGCGGTATTTCGCATAAATTACGTACGCGTTTTTATCTGACGTCAGATAACCTGACCGTTCCTTCGGAACTGAAGAGCACGGCGGACATTGCCAAATGGGCGATTACAAGTTTTGACATGGATAAAGTGAAAGGCTATTATGACCAGATCCAGGGGTATATTAATAATGACGGAATGGAGATGACGGACGCTTTGCTGTTGACTTTCCAAGATGTTATTCTGCCGATTATGGATGAGGACTGGATGACAGCCATTAACGAAGGTATCAATCTGGTACAGAACGGTTTAGGCTATACGGGTACTATCGCGGAGCTGCAAGATGTAGCGGCTTATGCGATGGGTATGATGGCGGATAACACGCCGACCCGTCCGGAATTGACCTATAACGGATATATCGATTATCAGTTTGCCAAGCAGTGGGACAACGGTGTTCGTCTGACGACGGGTATTAACTGGAATCATATCACCAATACAGCGAATGTGACGGGCACTCACCATACCGATAATCTGGCGGCATATTTGCAGTATGACCATCGTATTGCGGACAAGTTGTCATTGAGCGCCGGAATGCGTCTGGAGTACTACCGGATGGATAACCAATATAAAGAGGCGAATATCCAGTTGGGTAGTTGGCTTTGCCCTGTGCGTCCTGTTTTTCGCGCGGGTTTGAACTGGGAGATTTACAAGGCGGGATTCCTTCGTGCCAGCTTTGGTCAGGGTTATCGCAACCCGTCTGTGACGGAGAAGTTTGCGCGCAAAGATATCGGAGGTGTAGGTGTTTATCCGAATCATGATATCAAGCCTGAGTCCGGATTCAATGCGGAGATCGGTTATAAGCAGTTGTATAAGTTCGGTCCTATTACCGGAACGCTGGACGTAGCTGCTTTCTATACCGAGTATCGGGACATGATTGAGTATCAGTTCGGTTTGTTCAGAAACTCGGATTTCTCGATGGTGAACTCGATGACGGATGTGTTGGATGAGGCGGAGAAGATGATCAATGACTTCAAGGAAACCAAGTCGTTCAAGAATGCAGGTATCGGAATCGGCGCACAGTTTGTGAACGTGAGTCATGCCCGTATTTACGGCGCGGAGGTGAGTACAGCAGGTAAGGTAGATATTCAGAAGGATATGGGTCTTCGTTACTCAATCGGTTATACCTTTACCGAGCCGGAGGATTTGGACAATGCCAGCCGTATAGAGAAAGAGAAGACTTATACGGATCCGCTGCAGATGAAGAATAAATCCAATGACACAAAATATCTGAAATACCGTAACCGTCACTCCTTCAAGACCACGATTGATTATAACTACAAGTGGTTGTCATTAGGTGTGAATATGATGTATAGGAGTAAGATGTTAGCGGTTGATTATCTGATGGTTGACGAGCGCGAGAAGGCACAAGAGGATCTGATGGATTATGCCCGTAAGTTCATCTTCGGCTATGAGGACGGTGTGTCGCTTCATGACTACTGGATGGCGCATAATACGGGTGTCTTCACGATGGATCTGCGTGCTTCGGTGCGATTCAAAGAACATGTGGAGTTCCAGTTCTTGGTTAATAATCTGCTGAATACGGAGTATAGTTTCCGTCCGATGGCGTTGGCTCCTCCCCGTTCGTTTGTATGCCGCGTGAACCTTACGTTTTAATTGAAAAATGAAAAATGAAAGGATGAAGGAAAATAGATAGTTGATATGAAAAAGATTTTGAGTGTAATTTTAGTATCTATGTTTGCTGCCGGTGTGATGGCAGTGAGTGTGGCGGATGTAGCGGGTGTGTATAGCGGCACGCTGACCATTGGGAGCGCTAATAACGCAGGAGTAGAGGTTTATGTCTTGCCCGGTGTGGCTCATAATAGTGTCACTATCGTGGTTCCGAAAGGTACGAGCGGTACGACATTAGGAGAGATGGTGTTGACGGACGTGGAGATGAGTTCGAACGGCAGTTTGAGTATGTCGGGGCGTTCGGTCTATTTGGCTAAACGTGCAGAGCGAGCGGTTGTGTCGGTGACGGCATCCTCGTTATCGAAGCAGAGTGCGCAGTTTACTCTCTCGGTGTCCACGCCTACTGTTTCGTCGCTGACGGTGCGTTTTAACGGAAACCGTGTGACGGATCGCAATTATGCGATTACGAACGGCGGTTTTGAAGGCACTTGGTCGAATGGCGAGGTCTCAGGATGGCACTTTTTTAATACTGCTACGGGTTCTTTTGCCACTTTTGTAAGTGGTCAGTTTGAACAATCGAGTGATGTTCGCGCAGGTGTGACGGGGCACAGCGCGAAGATTTTTTCCAAAAATGTAATGAACAAGAGAGCTAATGGTAACTGTACAAACGGTCAGATTAATGCCGGTTCAACTACTGCCGATGATCCCTCAAAGAACTATAATTTCTCGGATCCTTCCAATTCGGGTTATAACACGCCTTTTGCGGGAAATCCGGATTCGTTGGTATTCTGGGCGAAATATATTCCGGGTGGTGGTTCTGTGACGGATGAAAGTAATAAGGCGCGTGCTCACGCGGTGATTACGACCAATGCGCGTTATCAGGATCCTGAGACGGGTAACTCAGCTTCGGTTCGTATCGCGGACGCTACCATCAATTATAAGGCTACTTCTTCCAAAGGATGGCAACGTCTGTCAGTTCCTTTTGTCTATACACAGCTGGATCGTAATTCCGTAGCTTATATGTTGATCACTTTCTCGACTAACGCGAATCCGGGCGGCGGTAACTCGACTAAATCGAGTTCCGATCAGGTCTATCTGGACGATGTAGAGATGGTGTATAACCATGCATTGCAATCGCTGAAGATGAACGGGAAGAGTATCTCATTTGTCGGTGGTAAGGCGACTACGGACGCAGTGTTTAGCGAGAGCGATTATACTTTCTCGGCGACTACGAACGGTATCGGAGCAAAGATGGTTATCGGTTATGACGCAGCAACGAGCAGGGTGTATATCTATGTGTTGGCGAATAACTATGTGCAGGGAGGTGGTTACTCGGTCTATACGCTGCAGATGGCAGAGCCGGTACATAATACCGCTTATCAGTATTCGGCGACCACCTGCGAAGGAGAGCCGTATTCGGATGAGTTGTTTTCGGGTCTGAAAGAGAGCGGCGATTATGTTAAAACCATTCCAAACATGCAAGGAGGTGACTCCGTGATTACGCTGACCCTCGAGGTGCTGCCTACATATTCTTTCAAGGAAGAGGTTTCTATCCGTATGAATGAGAGTTATAGTTGGCGCGGTAAGGAGTTTAAGGATTTGGTGCCGGGTACGTATTCCGACGTAGTGGAGTTGAAGACGAAAAGAGGTTGCGATTCGGTCTATACGCTGGCTCTGACTGTTTCGCCAATTGCATATGAGTTCTCCGAAGAGATGACAGCTTGTCATGGTGAAGAGGGAACTTGGCGCGGAAAAGTGTTGCCTACCGACGGTGCGGGAGAGAAGTATGTATATGACTCGCTCAAATCGGTTTACGGGACGGACTCGGTATATGTGTTGCTGCTTACCGTGCTGCCGGTTTATTCCTTCACGGAGACGCTAAGGGTGAATACTGTCGACACCACATGGCACGGTCAAACGATCGCTTCGCTGGAAGCGAGGCAGGAACCGTATCTCTTCTATGACAGTCTGAAGACAGTCTTCGGTTGTGACTCGGTGTATGAGTTGAAGGTCTTCGTGTCGGCATTGCCGATTACCTATGGCACCTATGAGGCGTTAGTGTGCGAGGGTGATCAAGTGGAGTATGAAGGTGTGATCTATAGTGAGGCTTTTACGGGTGATATTCATCTGGAGGGTGTGAATATATACGGCGGTGATTCGATTGTTCGATTGACGGTCAAGATCTTACCGAATTATCTTATTGAGCAGGAGATGACGATTACGGAAGGGGATAAAGCATCTTGGGAAGGATGGAACCTCTCCGGTGTTCCTGTCGGTGAGAGTGAGTTATATGCTTCTTATTATAGTATCGATGACTGTGACTCCACGATCGTGCTTCATCTGACGGTATTGGCTCCTCAACCCATTGAGGAGGGATTGGATGATGCGCAAGAGGAGGTTCATCGCGGTGCCCGCAAGGTGATGATGCGTGACAGAATATATATTATCCGTGAGGATGAGAGTCAATATACAATTTTAGGTACGAAAATTAAATAAGAGATGGATATGAAACGTTTTTTATTACTTGTTTTGCCGTTGACCGCTGCGCTTTACGTTTCAGCGCAGACCTACCATAACGGCACGTGGTATTCCTATTATGACGATAATACCCATACGATGAATACCCAAGGGGATTATGAGCACGGAGGTGTTTTTGCGCCGACGGCAGGAAAACTGAACGTCCAATGGAAATATGAGTGGGTGGATTGGGTAGGTTTTGCCAGAAAGATTGACACAGATGTGTTGGAGTCGGCGAACAACGGAGATAATACTACTAAGATAGGCTCGTTAGCTGAGAATACCGACAAGAACAGCAACACTACGGAGTCGTTTTCCATAAGCGAAAATATCAACTGGATCAAGTATGAGCGTTCCGGAGTGCCGACCCACAAGGTGATTTTGTATCATGAGGACATCCCGCTTGCGAAGCATATCTTGTTGGCTTCTGGTGAATACGGAGCGAAAACCGCTTCGCATGATTTCGGTGAAAAGGAGTTAGATGCCGCCCCGGAGGAGTATATGGTTCATCTGCGTTCGTTCCTGACGGCAGGTGATATTACGATGACGTCTTCGAATCCGGAGGTGTTCCGTATAGGTGATCCGGACAACAAGGAGAGTATCGTGTATGCGGTAGGTGCTAATTCGTGTGCTTCAGCGAACGGTAAGGCTTCGGCTGCCGGTGGCAGTGCGTTGGGCAAGATTGGCAACTATGATTTCCCGGTCTATTTCACGCCGCAAAAGGGCGGTACGTTTAATGGGACGATCACTATCAGTGACGGAACTTCGGTGGCAACGGTTTTGTTGAAGGGAAGTGCGCCCAAGAAAGAGCAGACGATTACGTGGAACCCCGAGTTGACGCTCCTCAATAATGCTACTATCGAAGGGGCAACTGCTTCGTCTGAACTGCCGGTGACGTATTCGTTCGATCCGGAAGACATCGTGACGCTGGTTGATGGCGTGCTGACGGCTCAGAAAGACGGTGTGGTGACGATTACCGCTTCTCAGGCAGGAAACGAAATCTATAACCCCGCCGAGCCGGTGGTAAAGACGTTTACTATTTACCCTGCAGTTACCGAGTATGCGTATAGCGTTATGGTTTGCGAAGGAGAGGCGTATGTGGATGCTTTGTTTGGCGAGTTGAGCGAGGCAGGTGTCTATAAAGATACGATTCCCAATGCATATGGAGGTGATTCGATTATAACGTTGACTCTGGGGCATTATCCCCGTTATGCGTATGCAGAGGAGAAGAAGATGTATGTAGGTGCCTTGGAGGAATGGCAAGGTGTTGATCTGTCGTTGCTGCCGGTAGGCGACACGACGTTGGTAGCGAAGTACAATACTGTTTATGGTTGCGACTCGACTTATACCTTGAATTTGACAGTCAACGAACGTCCGACTACGTATGGAGAACTGCGTTTGGATTTCTGCGAAGGAGAGAGCGTGGCTTATCAAGGTAAGGTCTATACCTCGTCCGCAGAGGAAGAGGTGCTCCTAGAGGAGAAGAATCACATGGGAGGTGACTCAATCGTACGATTGAAGGTTTATTCCCATTCGTTGTCAAACGTTGACGAAGGCGAATTATCTATCCGCGAAGGTACAGCACGCACCTGGCAGGGGATAGACTTGTCATTGCTGCCGGTAGGCGACACGACGCTGGTTGCGGCTTATTCTTCTATTTATGGCTGTGATTCGACCTATACATTGAAATTGACGGTGGTAGCTAAACCTACGGCTCCGACAATTTATGGCGCAGATACCCTCAATGTGTGCGCAGGAGAGAGTGTTGAGTACGCCGGTAAAACCTATAAGCGTCCGACAGTGGACTCTGTACTTTTTGAGAACGCTAATTATCTTGGTGGTGACTCCGTTGTGGTATTGGTAGTCAAAGTGCTGCCTGCAATGCGCCAGAAGGCTACGAAGACGATTGTAGAAGGAGATGAGGAAACGTGGCAGGATATTGATCTGTCTTTGCTGCCGGTAGGCGACACGACTCTGGTTGCGGCTTATTCTTCTATTTATGGCTGTGACTCGACCTATACGCTGAAATTGACGGTAGTAGCTAAGGTTATCGAAGGTCTTGATGACATAAAAGAAGATGACCGTGCAGAGAAATTCTTCCACAACGGTCATCTGTATATCCGCAAGCGTGGACGAGTCTATAACTTGCAGGGTGTTAAGGTAGAGTAATTTACAACTCTATCGCTGCACATTTGCGCGCTAAGTAAGCCGCTTCGTCTGCATTGAGCAGCGGAGCGGTTTCTTTATAGACACGTACGTGATAAGCGTTGAGCCAATCGATCTCGTCCTCGGTCATGAGGCTCATTTCGATGAGCGACGTGTCGTAGAAACAAAGCGTCAGGGTCTCGAAGGCGAGCCATTCATCTTCGGTAGTGGTTACTTTGGTCTGTTTGGCAGGGATGACGGTGATGAGGTTCTCCGTTCGGATTCCCCACTTGCCGGTACGGTAAATACCCGGTTCGTCGGAGATGATGTGTCCAACCTCCAAGGCGGTTGGGTTATTATCGGTACGCACGTTCTGCGGACCTTCGTGGCATCCCAAGAAATGTCCTACACCATGCCCTGTTCCGTGACCAAAAGTGATGCCTGCTTCCCACATGTATTGTTTTGCGAGCGCATCCAACTGGTTGCCTCGTGTGCCTCTCGGGAAACGTGCACGCTGGAGGGCAATGTGTCCTTTGAGGACGTAGGTGTAATCCAGTTTGGCTTGTTCAGGAATACGTCCTCCGAGCCAAACGGTACGGGTGATATCGGTTGTACCGTCGAGGTATTGACCACCTGAATCGAGCAGTAACATTCCTTGCGGTTTCACCTCTGCACAGCTGTCTTCTGTAGCGGAATAATGGACGATAGCTCCGTTACCTTGATAGCCTGCGATAGTGCCGAATGACTCCTCTACGAAGTTCTCACCCATCGCCCGGAAGTCGTGCAGTTTGTCCGCTAATGTACACTCGGTCTGGGTCTGTCCATTCGCAAACGCTTCTTCCTCCAGCCATTTGAAGAAGCGTGTGAGAGCTGCTGCGTCCTGCCGCATCGCAATCCGTTCGCCTTCCAGTTCTACGGCGTTCTTCTTTGCTTTGTCGATCAGGATAGGCGATTTGGTATTGATCTTCTTGGTGTCCTTCGGGAAGGCTTCATATAGCGCTTCATTCACCCGTGCACCATCATAGATGACGGTACCGGTGAGGCTCGCCAGATAGTCATAAACAGCTTCGTACGGCTTGACCTCTATATTATTGAAATCGAAATAGTTCTGTGCCGGTGAATCCATCTTTTCGGCATTCACAAAGAGAGTACATTTATCATCCTCCAGAACCGCATACGAGATTACCACCGGGTTATACTCTACATCGTTTCCGCGAATATTGAGCAGCCATGCTATCTCATCAAGGGCACTAATCACCAGTGCCCATTTGCGATTAGAAGATTTACGATTTACTATTTCACGTATTCTTGCGAGTTTGCTTTCTACGGTCTCTCCGGCAAAATCGGCGGAGTAGGGGTATAGTTTATCGTTCGGGATAGCGGGACGACCTTCCGTCCAAAGGGGTTTGATCAAGTCCACACTCTTCATCTCAATCTGCTCGCTCCATTGGGCAAAGTCGTTCACGCTGAACATTTCGGGATTGACACCCACAACGCCCTGTACATTGCTTGCCAGCCAATCAATCACGCTCGGGCAATCAATATCCGATTCGCGCATTAATTCAATCGTGCTGTCTTTGAGTTCGATACCGGCTTGCAGGTAATACCTGCTATCAGTCCAAAGCAACGCACGATCCAAGGTGACAACAACGGTTCCGGACTCACCATTGAAACCACTCAACCACTGCATCTCGCACCAGTGAGATGCCATATATTCGCTTGCGTGAGGGTCATTACCGGGCACTACATATGCCATTAACCCCTGTTCTTTCATCAGTCCGCGCAGGGCGGATAAACGTTCTTGTACTGTCATATTTCAGAAAAATTTTTGCAAAATTACAAAAATATTTTGATATATGCAATTTTTTTCGTACCTTTGCACGATTTTTTGATAGAATGGAAGAAAACGGACTCATATTTAGATGCTTTGCGAGCGGCAGTAGTGGAAACTGCTACTACCTTGGTACGCGTCAAAGAGGCGTACTCATTGATGCGGGCATCTCTGCGCGTCAGATTCAAAAATGTCTGCGTGAGATGGGTTTGGATTTTCAGAATATCATGGGAGTGTTGATTACGCATGATCATGCGGATCATATTCGCGCCGTGGGTACGCTTGGCGAGCGTGTGAAGTTACCAATCTACACGACTGCAGAGATACATGAGGGTATAGACCGTAATTACGGAGTGCGTGAGAAACTGCGTACGAGCCGACGTTATTTTGAACGCGGCGTGGAGTGGGAGCTTTTCGGCATGAAGATCAACACGTTCCATATTGAGCATGACTCAACTGATTGTCTGGGTTACTGCATTGATTTTCTGGGTCAGCGATTCGTGCTGATGACGGACTGCGGTTCGGTAAACGATGAGATGGAGGAGTATATCCGTACGGCGAACCATCTGGTGATCGAGGCGAACCATGACGAGCATATGTTGCTCAATGGTCCATATCCTACTTATTTGAAAGAGCGTATTTTGAGCCCTCGCGGACATCAGAGTAATGATGTGTGCGGTGAGTTATTGGAGCGAAACTGGCATCCCGAGTTGCGCAATGTATGGCTTTGCCATTTGTCGCTGGAGAACAATGATCCGGAGGTGGCATTCCGCACGGTAGCTTCATACCTTGAGGAGATTGATATTATCCCCGGTCAGGAGATTTTCCTCAAACCCTTGGCTCGTACTTCACCCAGTCCGGTGTATGTCTTGAATAATCAAATCATCCAGGACGTTGAAACGTTAAATAGTTAAAATGGTCTCGTTACGGGACGTTAATCAGTTAGTTATGGAAC
Source organism: uncultured Bacteroidales bacterium (assembly GCA_900319005.1). GTDB lineage: Bacteria > Bacteroidota > Bacteroidia > Bacteroidales > Paludibacteraceae > Colicola. The sequence continues at coordinate 115,447 of ONMV01000002.1, read as the reverse complement.
GATTAGTAATCATACCGACTTACAACGAGAAAGAGAATATAGAGGCTATCATCACCGCGGTGATGGAGTTGCCCATTGAGTTTAATGTGCTCGTTATTGACGACGGTTCGCCGGATGGCACCGCAGCTATTGTGAAGGAGTTGATGGCGGGTAAGTTCAAGAATCGCGTATTCCTTGTGGAGCGTTCCGGTAAACTCGGGCTCGGCACGGCGTACATCGCCGGTTTCCAATGGGCGATTGAGCACAAGGTGGATTACATCTTTGAGATGGATGCTGATTTCAGTCATAACCCGCAGGATTTGCTGAAGTTATACGATGCTTGTGCCAATCAGGGTGCCGACCTTGCTATCGGAAGTCGTTATGTGACGGGCGTTAACGTGGTTAACTGGCCGATGGGGCGTGTGCTGATGAGTTATTTCGCTTCGAAATATGTGCGCACCGTTTTAGGAGTTGGTATCCACGACACGACTGCCGGATTTGTATGCTATAAACGCCATACATTAGAGACGATGGAGTTGGATAAGATCCGTTTTAAGGGCTATGCTTTCCAGATAGAGATGAAATACACGGCGCATCAATGCGGAGCGAAGATTATTGAGGTGCCCATTGTTTTTGTGAACCGCGTGTTGGGAACAAGCAAGATGAGCGGCGGTATCTTCAGTGAAGCCTTGTTTGGTGTGATTCGTCTCAAGATTTCTTCATGGTTCAGAAAATATCCTAAGATTTAGTTGAGAGTTAAGAGTTTAGAGTTGAGAGAAGTTCAAAAGTTGAAAGAAAATGAGTTTAGAAGAACAAATAGTAAAATTGGCAAAAGCGGCGGTGAAGGCGCTGTATGGAGTAGAGGCAGAGGACTCGCAGATTCAGTTACAAAAGACCCGTCCGGAGTTTGAGGGAAACATCACACTCGTTGTGTTTCCCTTTGTTAAATTAGCACGCAAAGCACCGGCACAAGTGGCAACGGAAATCGGCGAATGGTTGATGGCGAACGGTGAAGGACTGATTGCCAAATACAATGCTGTACAGGGTTTCCTCAACCTTGTCATTGGAGATGCTTTCTGGATTCAACAACTGGAAGCAATCGATGCAGAGGCTAACTACGGACAGCAACCTGACCGCAAACAGTTGATGATGGTGGAGTACTCATCGCCGAACACCAATAAACCGCTCCACTTGGGTCATGTGCGTAATAACCTGTTGGGTTATTCGATTGCGAAGATTCAAGAGGCGAACGGATGGAAAGTAGTGAAGACCAATATTGTCAACGATCGTGGTATTCATATCTGCAAGTCTATGCTCGCATGGCTGAAGTTCGGTAACGGCGAGACGCCGGAGACCAGCGGTAAGAAAGGCGACCACCTCATTGGTGATTACTACGTGCGATTTGACAAGGAATACAAGGCGCAGATAGCCGAACTGATGGCGGGTGGCATGGACGAAGAGACCGCCAAGAAGGAGGCTCCGTTGATGAAAGAGGCGCAAGAGATGCTTCGCAAATGGGAAGCCAACGATCCTGAAGTGCGTGGTCTTTGGGCGAAGATGAACGAGTGGGTCTATGCCGGTTTTGACGAGACCTACAAACGGATGGGCGTGTCTTTCGATAAGATCTATTACGAGTCGAAAACCTATCTCGAAGGTAAATCGGAGGTAGAGAAAGGACTTTCGTCAGGACAGTTCTACCGTCGTGAGGATGGTTCGGTATGGGCGGATCTGACAGCGGACGGATTGGACGAGAAACTGCTCCTCCGTTCGGATGGCACGTCGGTCTATATGACGCAGGACATCGGAACTGCCAAACTGCGTTTCCAGGATTACCCGATTGATAAGATGGTTTATGTGGTAGGCAACGAACAGGAGTACCACTTCAAAGTGCTCTCGATCTTGCTTGACCGTCTCGGTTTCCCCTTCGGCAAAGAACTGGTGCATTTCTCTTATGGTATGGTGGAACTGCCGAACGGCAAGATGAAGAGCCGTGAAGGTACCGTGGTGGATGCAGATGACCTGATGGACAAGATGATTGCCGACGCAAAAGAGATCAGCAAAGACAAGGTCAATACGCTCCAAGGTATTACCGAGGACGAGACCAACGAGATTGCCCGCAAAGTGGGTCTTGGCGCGCTCAAATACTTCATCTTGAAGGTGGATCCGCGTAAGAATATGCTCTTCAATCCGGCAGAGTCAATTGACTTCAACGGTAATACCGGACCTTTCATCCAATACACCTATGCGCGTATTCAATCCGTACTCAGAAAGTCTAACAGTCCGAAGGACGGTCAAACAGCGGAGCGGTCAAACAGCGTAAGCGGTCAAACAGGCGAAGCCGGTCTGGATCCCAAGGAGCTCGCGCTTATCCAGCGTCTATGCGAGTACCCGGGTGTCGTGCGCAATGCGGGAGAAAACTTCTCTCCTGCGGTCATTTGTAATTATGCGTATGATTTGGCGTGCGACTTCAACTCGTTCTATCATGATCTGAGTATCCTCAATGAGCAGGATGCCACCAAACGGGCATTGCGTTTACTGCTCGCGAAGAACGTAGCAAAAGTGCTGCAATCAGCGATGAGTCTGTTGGGAATAGAGATGCCCGAACGCATGTAATAAATCATCTTCTTTATGAATCTCCTGCTCGTCTTATTATCGGTCATGACGTTCACGGTAGAAACCAAAAACTCCGTGACAACGAATGGTCAATGTCCGTATGATATGGAGGTAGCATATAACTGTTCGTACCAGAAAGGGCAGGTGAGATCGGGCGATGTAGCGACGTTGACTTTAGGCAATTTAGGCGGCATCGTTATAGAGAAGATTGAAGCGCGTGTGAAATCCAATAAAGATTCCGGAGCAGGTACGTTTGAAGTGCAGGCGAACGGGAATACGGTTATCACCAAGTCCGGTTCGCTCAAGAATTGGGTAGGGATGTTTGATAATCAGTTCTACCATACAGTTTGTTTGTTAGAGAGTTCTGTTTCCAATGTGAATAACTTAACGATACAGTTGACGGGATCAACCAGTTCGCTCTATATCGATAAATACGAAATCACGTATGGTAATAGACCTGCACGGACGGTGACGCTGATGAACGGCGATGAGGTGTACGGGACTGTCAAAGAGGAAACGGGCGGACAAGGTGTGACGCTTCCCGATCTTCCCGGGCTCACTCAGTGGCAGTTTACCGGCTGGACGGAGAGTCCTTTTGAGTCGGATTATACGGGTTTGATTTCTTTATACCGTTCCGGTATGAAATTTTATCCGAGCGATGATGTTATGCTGTGGGCAGTGTATGCATATCAACCTGCCCCAAGAGGGTATGCAACCGAACTGGTGTCCGGTGAATATATCTATTTGCATACTTTTGATAAGAAAGCGATGTCCGGTCTGCCGGAAAACGGGAAGGCGGATGTGCGGGCGGCAAATACAGACGATGTTAGTCAATGCTATTCGTTCGTATTTGATTCGCCGGGCGATTCAGCTACTATCCGGTATGCTTATACCGGTGATTATATCGGATATTCGGGTACCAAATTAGCGACAAAAAAATCCAAGTGGGCAGTGTTCCATGAAGGAGATAAGACGGCTTTCTATATCTCCGTTAGCGGGAAAACATATATGTTGTACCCTGGGATTTGGGATAATGATGCAGAGTACACGAAACTGATACAGGTGCTTGATATTTCGCTAGCTCCTACGGCTCTTTTGTCCACGGCGCCGCAGAATGAAGAAACGTGGTATTCGTGCTTTCCGGCACGGCAGCAAGCGGTAGAGAGCCCTGCAGTAGAGGGAAGAGAAGTGATTGTGCCGTTCGGCATCTACGAATTACATATCCAAGACGGACATAAAAAATTGAGAATAAGATGAAATTGTTATTGATTATATTATCTGTATTGCCTGCTATTCTGTCGGGCGATTATAATGCCAAGACTTTGTCGGAGCAGGAAGAGGACAGTATTCTGAATGTGCAGAGTGCCGAAGGACAATGTACCCGTTATCGCTTGGAGAGCGAGAACGAGGAGCGTCTTTTCCGTCATTCGCGCATGGCTGATTGGTATGTTATTGATACGATGCGTCATACCCGCAAGCAGTTAGGCGCAGGGTTGAAATTAGGAAAAGTCCGTGATGCGGTAATGAGCCCGAACGGTAGGTACGTAGCTTTCGCAAAAGATAATAACCTTTATATCCATAAACTGGATTTTGGTACCGAAGTGGCGGTCACCAAGGATGAGAACACAGACATCATCAATGGTGTATCGGATTGGTTGTACGAAGAGGAGTTTGGTACTACGGCTCTCTTTGCTTGGTCGCCGGATTCCAAGCAGTTAGCTTTTGTCAAACTTGATGAGCGCGAGGTGCCTACCTTCAGTTGGGAGACCTATTTGGGCGAACCGACTGCAGAGGACGGAACGCCGGCTTATCCGCAGTATCCCACGACGCAATCATTGCGTTATCCCAAGGCGGGGTGTAGTAATGCGAAAGCGAGCGTCTGCGTTTACGATGTAGCTACCAAAGGTATCCTTTCCATGCAAGTCAATCCCGAGAACGCGGATGTCTATTTCCCGCGCCTCAGATGGACCGACGACGCGCTCTTGGTAATGCGGGTCAATAGGGACCAGAACAAGATGGAGATCTTCGCTTGTAACCCCAAATCGACAGTCTCTCATCCCTTATATACGGAGGAGAGCAAGCAGTATTTCGTAGATTATGAGCTCTTTGACCAATGGTGCTGGCTCAGTGACGGGCGATTTATCGTATTGAGTGAGCAGGATGGTTGGAGACGGGCGTATCTGTACTCCAAGCAGGGTTTTGAGCAGAAAGCGCTGACACCTGAAGGAATGGATGTAACGGCGGTCTATGGGGTGAACGAGAAAACGCAGACCCTCTATTACCAAGCCGCTCCGACGCCGTCCACAAGGCAAGTTTATGCCTTGAATATCAAGAAGAATACGACCACTCAGATCACGGAAGAGGAAGGCATGTGGTCCGCACATTTCAATCCGGACTGCAGTGCCGCCGTGCTGTGCTATCAGTCCTTCGAGACGCCGAACACGTATTACCTCTACGCCAAGAATAAATACGAACTCATCGAAGATAACCATGAGGTGCGCGACGCGTGGCTCTCAAACGGTCTTCCCGAACCTCAGATGCTGCAGATCAACGGCTTGGAAGCAATGCTCCTTTCCCCCCTAACCTCTAACCCCCTAACCCCTAACCCCTTAATCGTGATGCACTATTCCGGTCCGGCGAGTCAGCGCGTCTTGAACCGTTGGCGCAAGAAGTTCGAGTACGCTCTGGTGGAAGAAGGCTATGCGGTGCTGATCGTCGATCCGAGAGGCGGAGACTGTAAAGGGCGTGCATGGCGCAATGAGACCTACATGAGTCTGGGTCAGAAAGAAGCGGAGGACTTGATTATGGCAGCGAATGAGATAGCGAAAAGAGACGATATAGACGGTTCGCGCATGGCGATTATGGGTTGGAGTTACGGAGGTTACGAGACCCTTTATACGATGAGCACAAAGGGTCATCCTTTTAAGGCTGCGGTTTCCATTGCGCCGGTTACCGATTGGCGGCTCTACGATACTGCCTATACGGAGCGATACATGCGTCGTCCGCAGGTGAATGAGCACGGGTATAACGAAGCTTCATTGCTTAATAAGGCGGCAGATCTGACAGGAAACGTGCTTCTCATCCACGGCACGGCGGACGATAACGTCCATGTGCAACACACCTATCAATATATTGACGCACTCGTACGTGCGAACAAGCAGTTCGAGATGCAACTCTATCCCGATGATAATCATCATCTGCGTAAGGGCAATAATGCCGCACATATGCATGAGAGAATCTTGCGATTCTTGAAATCCAATTTATGATTTCTAATTTTTAAATTTAATAGTTATGAAAAAGTACGCGTTAGGTATCGACTTGGGTGGAACAGGTACCAAGTTCGGTTTGGTAAACGAAGAGGGACAAGTGCTCCGAAGTAATTCTCTTCCGACTCAGCAGTATCCGGATATCAATGAGTTCTGCGATGTGTTGTGCGCAGGGCTCAAACAGCTGGTAGCGGATGAAGGCCTGAATATGTCGGATGTAGTAGGCATAGGTTGCGGTGCTCCTAATGCCAATTTCTATTCGGGCTGTATAGAGCAGGCTCCTAATCTGCCGTGGAAAGGCGTCGTGCCGTTCGCCAAACTCATCAGCGAGCGGATGGGTATCAAATGTACGATTACCAATGATGCGAACGCAGCGGCGCAGGGCGAGATGATTTACGGTTCGGCACGCGGCATGAAAAATTTCATCGTCATCACCTTGGGTACCGGTGTGGGAGCCGGGGTGGTGATTGACGGCAAACTGCTCTACGGGCACGATGGTTTTGCGGCGGAGTTGGGACACTGTAAGGTCGATCATACCGGGAATGGTCGTCTCTGTGGGTGCGGTCAGAGAGGTTGTATTGAGGCGTACGCCTCGGCTACCGGTGTGGCGCGCACCGCAAAAGAGATCGTCACCAGTACGACCCAATCGACGCTCCTTCGTCAGGTGGAGGATATTGATCATATTACTTCCAAGGATGTGTTCGATGCCGCTGAGAAGGGGGATTTGGTAGCCAAGGAGATCTTCGATTATACGGGACGTCTGCTGGGCGAAAAACTCGCAGACTTTGTGCATTTCTCCAGTCCGGAGGCGATCATACTCTTTGGCGGTCTGACTAAGTCCGGTCATTGGATCATGGATCCTATCCGAGAGGCGCTCGACGCTAATCTGATGCCGATTTGGAAGGGTAAGATCCCGGTTTCTATCTCTGTACTCAAAGATAGCGATGCCGCCATCCTTGGTGCGTCCTCACTCGCTTGGTAAAAACCCTAGTTGACTAGTAGACCAGTAGACCAGTTGACTGGATTTTTAAAAAATATCTTGCAACGTTTGTACCCATACGGCGTGTTCCGTGTGGGTACAGATGTCTATCTCACTTTCGATGACGGACCAATCCCCGAAGTGACGCCTAAGGTGCTGGCTATTCTGGATAAGTATCAGGTGAAGGCTACGTTCTTTATGGTAGGGGAGAATATAGACAAACACCCCGAGGTGTTTGAGCAGGTGGTTCAGGCAGGTCATTCGATCGGTAATCATACGTATAACCATCTCAAGGGTTGGCGAACCTCGCATGAGGAATACATGGCGAATGTTGCTCAATGGGAGGAAGCTGTCCATCGTACATCGTACATTGTACATCGTACATTATACCGTCCTCCTTACGGCAAGGCATGGTTTTGGCAGCGTTATGCTTTGCATAAAAAGGGTTATCGGCTCATCTATTGGGATATCCTGACGCGCGATTATGACCATTCTGTTACGCCCCAAGAGATGCTCGCGAATATACAACGAAACACCCGTCCCGGATCGATCATCAATTTTCATGACAGTCTCAAATCCAACGAACGGATGTTAACCGTTTTGCCGCAAGCGATTGAGTGGTTACAGGCGCAGGGTTATACGCTCAAAGCCCTCTGATCACATATTGGCGTTGTAGTATTGCGGTTCGCCCGTCACTTCTTTTCCGAGCCATGCCGGGCGCTCAAAAGGCTCATTCTCATCCCCTAACTCGATTTCGGCTAATACTAATCCGGCTTTGTGACCATAAAAGACATCGATCTCCCAGCACCGTTTATTCCCCTCATAATCAGGCGCAGGAACGATGTAACGTGTTTTGATAATCGGGTTAGGCAAACAGATCTTGAGTAATTCCTGAGCATCGCTCACATCAATCTCTCTTTCCCATTCGAACTTTGCAATCCCTTCGCGCAGGAGGGACGACTTGATGGTTAAGAAAGCTTTCTCGTCACGGATTCGGACGCGGATCGTTTTGCCGGGCTCTTTGCATAAATAGCCCTGGATGATCTCGTGTTTCTCCGTTACTTGCGACAGATATTCTTCCGACTTAACAAGGAACTTACGCTCTATTTCAGTATTTTTTGCCATACGAACGATGAATTTTGTGCAAAAGTAGTGCTTTTTTGCGAGATATGCAAATATCAAGTGATTTTTTTAGGAGAAATTCTTGCATATTCCAATTTTTTGTTGTAATTTTGCACCGCAAAATGTGAAGACATGAACGAGAACCCATTAATTGCCATATTTGACAGTATCCGCGAAAACGGTTTCTCTGCTTATACACTCCAACTGATAGATAATTATACTAACAATATACTCAATGGAAGAACAAACATTCATCGATTTAATCTACAAGAGCATGCAGGACTCTGCACAGCAGGTGCGCCGCTCATTGGGGCGTACACCGTCTGTAGCTACGCGCGAGCAAGCCTTGAATCAAGTCGCGTTTCTCCAGAAAGCCAAGAAAGCAGCCCAAGTAATTGGGAAATAGATGCTAAGCAAGAGGAAGTGCTGCAACAATGGGCGGTGGCTAAAAAACTGTGGATACCGGAATCCGAAAAATGGATAATCTCAACTTTCGGACCTAAGATAGCACAGGGCGCAGAGGCAAAAGTCTATTATAAAGAAGGAGATATTTCTGTAGTAAAAGAGCGTACCTCCATTTATGCCACGCTTAGTAAAGCCCTTGAAGCAATTGTGTTGCACAACGCTCTATTTCCAGAAACACCAATGAGTGTTATTGGCTTTACGCGTGACTCAGAAGGTCTGTTTCGTATCATTCTTACGCAACCATACATCGATTGTTTGAGGCTTGCGACCAAAGCAGAGATAGATGAAATGGTCGGAGTCAAAGGCTTTCATGACAATGGTGATGGTAATGGAGTGAACTATATCAGCGACCGCGTAAATTTGGAAGACATGCACCCTGCAAATGTATTCGTAGACCCTCAATCCAACAAACCGATTTGCATTGATTGCATCGTTAAATTTGTAAAGAAAGCATAAAATCATCGTCACTCACTGACGTTAAATGAATCTCAGGTTTGACCTCACCGATAGCGTAAAAAAACGGTGAGAAATATATTAAGATAAGACATACAGGCGCAAGCGTGCGCCTAAAAAAAGCGTAATAAGCCGAAAAGCTTGATACTTTGAAACTTCGACACTTCTTAAGTATCACGAACTGAAAGGTTCTTTATTTACCCAAGTACGGTTTATGCACGCTCACGTTGATAGCGTGAGTTTTCCGTGTATAAATTTGGGTAGATAAGGTAGTCGAAGACCTCAAAGTATCAAATTGAAGCAAGCGAAAGCCCGCGCTTTTTCGTATGTATATTAGAAAAAACTACTTACTAATCCATTATACTAATTAAAAAAACTAACGCTTATGAAAAAGAAACTCTTCTTCGTATTAGGACTGCTGATGGCAGTCGTAGTACAGGCACAAACGTACTGGAACGGTACGAGTAACACAGTGTTCAGCGGTTCGGGTACACAATCCGACCCGTACTTGATTGGTACGGCGGAACAGTTAGCCGGTCTGGCGGAACGCACGAACGTGGACAAAGAGGATTTCGCTGGCAAGTACATCAAACTGACGGCGGACATCTATCTGACCAATTTCAATGACACGGACACCGCCAACTGGAAGCAATGGATACCTATTGCCCGCACCAACAGGCAGCAACAAAGTGGTGGAGGTTCGACTACCGATTCCAGTTTCTTTTGCGGTCATTTTGACGGCGACGGGCACACGATCTACAACCTCTATTACAACGGCGGTGCCGGTTGGGGGGATGACTGGGATCCGGATGACCCACTCTTTGACCCGGCTGCTTTTATAGGTGCTTTGGACTTGAATGCATGGAACAATGCGTTGTTTACCAATGTGAAGGGCGGTACCATAGAGAACCTAAATATGGCGAACGGGCACATGTGCGGTATACAAGGTACCTCTTTTCTGGCGAATAACACCACGGACGGAGCTGTCATCCGTAACTGCCATGTGCAAGGGTATTTCCGTGGAACAACTGATATGCATCCTGCCGGTCTCGTTGCCTATAACTATGGTTTGATTGAAAACTGCTCCGCTAATGTCACGACACAAGGCTCTGGAGGTGGCGGTCTCGTTTACTCCAACGAGGAAGGCGGTATTGTACGCAACTGTACTGCAACGGGAACAATAACTCCGTTGGGGACTAGTGCTGCCGGTTTGGTCTATCGCAATGAAGGTCTGATTGAGCAAAGTCAGTCATCTGTAGCCATCATCGGTTTAACAGATAGTAAAGGATTCGGATGTAGAGGCGGTGGCTTCTGTTGGCTCAATGATATCCACGGTACGATTCGCGAGTGTGTAGCTACGGGTAATATAACGGCTACAGCTGCCAGCAAAGGTCAATATTATGCAGCCTCGGGTTTCTGTGTTGTCAATATCGGACGAATCGAGTCTAGTTATTGTACCGGTGATTTGATTGATATCTCTGCTACAACCGGTTTTGAGCCTGCGATGGCTTCTTTTGTAGGCCAAAACGGAGATGCCGGAGATGCAGTGTACCGTGGCCCCGGTACTATTTTGAACTGCTTCTCTACCAGCAAGTATATCTATAATTCGGCCAATTTTGGTGCGGGAGCGTGCGGTTTTATGAAAGGGAGCGGTTATCAAACGTATAGTTGGTTATACCCTGAAGCCTTTATCAGCCGGAATGCGTTCTGTTGGTACAATGACGATGAGTTGTCTGCTACCGACCAGATTGATATTCGTCCGTATTGCGAAGCGCGCAGCAGTGCTTATCTGCATAGCCAGGCGTTTGTGGATACATTGAACATGTGTGCATCCTTCCTCGGAACCAGCCAATGGGAGTTGCGCAACGGCTTACCCCAACCGACAGGTGTATATGTCAAAAACACCTCTGTCTTCTTTGCAGGCGGCGATGGAACCAAAGAGAATCCGTACCTGATTTCCAACAAGCAGCAACTGGAGAATTTCCGTTGGTTGCTGAACCACGGCTGCTATGATTTCTGCGGCGAGTATATCAAACAGACAGCAGATATTGCGCTCAACGCACCGATGTCTGAATGGGGAATCCAAATGCCGGAGGAATGGATTCCTATCGGCGGATTTGTACACTCCCACCCGCATTTCAAACGCTCAGGTGATGTGGAAACGGCTTTCCGCGGTGTCTATGACGGAGATTTCCACGAAATCAAGAATATGTACATTGACAATATCCGTACTTGTCAGGGTTTCTTCGGCAGTATCGGCGGTACCGGATTTAACGGAACGACCAATATGGTGGCGATCCGCAATCTCGGCGTCACCGATGCCTACGTAGTAGCAAGTAATACTTCCGGTATCTTGGCTGGCGCCGTAGGGGCAACGTTTAACTTCCCGCAAGTACTCTTCTTGCAGTGCCACACGTCCGGACAAATCACTTCTGTGAACGGATACGGTTATCCGGTGGGGGCAATTGCCGGAGATGAGAGTGAATGTTTGTGGCTGAACTGTACTTCGTCTGCTAAGGTAAGCGGTCACGAAAGTTATATCGGTGATATATGGGGAGGCAAGGTTTATCTGCATAATGATACGATTGTCAATTATCTCTTTACGGGAAGACTGAATGATGGTTCATCAGCAGGTATTAACAATGCGTACGGCTATAATAGGAACGTGTTTGAAGACGGTGCTGCGGCAAATATTACCACGGACGGTCACAATCCCGGAGGTGTACGCCCGACGGCTTATCTCCAATCGAAAGAATATGTAAACTTGCTCAACTACGCCGTTTCGTGTTGGAATGCTTCGCACAGAGAGGAACTGCAAATGGATTACTGGGAGTGGCAGGAAGGTAACTATCCGAAACTGACAAAGAATCCGAGTTATACACCGGTAGTGGTGACCTTTAATAGCAACGGTGGTAGTGCTGTGGTTTCCAAAACGGTTGTTCCGGGCAGTCGTATCGAGATGCCGGTTCGTCCGTTAAAGGAAGGTCAACTGTTCTCCGGTTGGTACAAAGACGCGGGCTTGACGCAAATCTTTGATTTCTATAGCGACATCGTAGAAAACGACATCACACTCTATGCACGATGGATCAACGACCAGCGTTTCGATGTGGATATCACGCCGTTTAACAATAAGTTCACCGACATCTATCATATCACAACAGCGGCACAGCTGCGCGGCTTTGCACAACTGCAAAACGGCATCTATGATTGGAGTAGCGGAAGTCCTGTACAGACAGCAGCTCCGCGTGATTTCACCGGCAAGACGATCGTCCTCGACAATGATATTATGCTTGGCGACACCACCGACTGGCAGTACTGGGGACGCGGCGCGTACGGTCTGCCGTGGAAATCCATCGGTTCTATGACCGGCTATACAGGTGAGAGTCGGTACACCATCGCCTTCAACGGCACGTTTGACGGTCAGGGACATGTCATCTATGGCTTGTATGTGGAGCAAGGAGGTATGCCGGGTATAGAGTTGAGTGGTTTGTTTGGATGGACGGGTGACGATGCTGTTATCCAAAACGTAGGTGTCGAAGCATCCGTTCTTGACGCACAACACCATAATACGATTGGTGTTGCCGATGACCATTCCTGGTATTATAGCAGTACGCAGGATATGAGTGCGCTAGGTATGTTGGGAGGTAATGCGTTTAGCGCAAAATTCAAGCAATGCTACGGCATCGGACGAATATATTCTTCAACTCTTGGTTGGGAAGCAGGTTTGATCTATAGTGTCTCGGATTCTGTCGTCAATTGTTACTCACGTATCGATATGTATCAGGACGACAAGACGCAACGCGATACGCTCAAACAAGTTGGTAAATTTATCTATGGAGGTGAGCCTCCAATGGTTAACTGCTATAATGCAGGTCGAACGAGTAAAGTCGGTATGTATGGAACAACCAGTTATTACAACAAAGATTTGGTCGCTAAACCGGAAACAACCAGAGGCGCTAAAAACACCTACGAAATGCACACGATGAATGCCTATGCAGGTTGGGATTTTGAGAACGTATGGGCACGCAATGACGACTACAACGATGGCTATCCCGTGCTGCGTGTCTTCCATCCGGGGATTCAGAACAGTCCGGATCCGATAACCGTAACGGGCATCACGCTGCAAGAGACCAGCGTGGAGATCCTGACCGGTGACAGTACCCAACTGCACGCATCGGTTATTCCGGCCAACGCTGCCAACCAAAAGATTCATTGGACCAGCAATAATGTGAATTACGCCACCGTGGATGAAAACGGCTTTGTACGTGTCACTGCCAGCACAAACCAGACCGCAATCATTACTGCAACGACCGAAGACGGCGGCTTCGCCAAGAAATGTACGCTCAATATCAAAGCACCGACAGTCGTTGTGTATGGAACGATACACAATAAACGCCCGATCGGAAATACAGCATGGCAGTCTGTTACCATGACAGCTTCAACGGTGCTTGCTCTTGACAAGGACTGGGAGTATCTGGTGGGAGCGTATGTTTCGCCGGCAGCAGCGCAGACTCCGTTCACGTGGCAGAGCAGCGATGAAAATGTGCTGAAGGTTATTCCGTACGCAGAAGATTCCACGCTGAACAACTACCATGCCGCATACGCCGTCCTTCAGTGCGTAAGCGAAGGTACTGCCACAGTAACGGCTACCGGTACCAAATACGGCAAGTCCGGTTCACGAAACTACAAGGTGGTGGCACCGACCACAAGCAGTCAGGTAGCGCAAGGCAGCATGCCTTCATACACGGGTGCCACGCCGACCAAACCGGAGGATGACAATTACACCTATACGTTCAGCGGTTGGAGACCGACTGTCGTTGCCGCTACTGCCAATGCTGACTATACGGCGCAGTTCACCGCTCGTGGAAAGCAAACCGCCTGCGAGAACATCAGTGCTACATGGTTGCAGCCCGGTAGCGGAAGTCTGGGTGAGATGACAACGGATGATGCCACCATCTGGAAATATGACGCCCAGTATGGCTCCAAGGCAACTAAACAGGGCGGCTATACCGCTCATCTTATGACGCCCGCTAAAGATTTGAGTGACATGGAGACGGTAACGCTCACTTTCCAGCATACGCACAGATATGCAGGCACGCCGTCTAATGAACTCACACTCTGGGTAACGGCAAACTATCTAGGTAGTTATGCTGCCTCACAATGGCAACAACTGACCATCTCGCCTTATGGCTCAAATACCAACTGGACGTTTGTAGATGCGACGGTGAATGTGCCGGTGTCCATGGTGGGAGTAAACACCGTCTTTGCGTTCCAATACACCAGTACGTCATCGAATTACGCTACATGGGAAATCAAGAACCTCACTCTTACGGCTGATTGCGGAAACACTACTCCGGTTGACCCGACCTATTACACCATCCGCTTCCTCAATTACAACGGCACGGTGCTCCAGAGCAGTCAGGTAGCGCAAGGTAGCATGCCGTCATACACGGGTGCCACACCGACCAAGCCGGAGGATGACGATTATATATACGCCTTTAATGGCTGGAGTCCGGCTGTCGTGGCGGCTACGGCGGATGCCGACTACACGGCGCAGTTCACCGCCACGCCGAAGACTCCGGTGGTCGGTGGCGACTGCGACCCATTCGTCTGTGACTTTACCGCCAAGGCTTCCAGCCACTCTGCTTATACGGATAGCTGGGTATATGACACCGACTGGACCGTTTACGGCGGTGCCAATAACGGCGCGCAGTGGGATTATGTCAAGATGGGCGGCAAGAACACGACGCTCGCAACGGTCAATCCGGTTTATGTGGTCAACAAAGAGGCGTTTGATTGCGAGATTGCTTCCGTCAAGGTGACTTATGGAGCGCAGGCTATGCGATCCAAGTTTATTGGGATCTGGCAAATACAAGTACCACCAACGGTATCGTGCTGGTAAGCAAGATCGAGTATATACCTACTAAGTCAACATTACCGACAGATATACAAAATGTATCTGACAGCGCTAACAATATCGCACGCAAAGTGCTCATCAACGGACAACTCTTCATCCTTCGTGATGACGGTACTATCTTTGATGCACGCGGCGTACGTGTAAAATAAATCAAAACAAAAAGTTAGTTGGAAGAGGCCCTCACACATCGTGAGGGCTTCTTTTGCATACAACCATTTTTTAGCCCGTTTTTTGATAATTGAGAGTTGAGAATTGATAATTGAGAGTTGAGAATTGATAATTGGGGACGGTGGTACTTCGGTCCTCCCTATTATAAATATAATAGGGGCCCACCGAAAATACGTTCGCTTCGCGTTCGGCAAGGAGGTTGCGACGGTCGATACCGATCCTCTAAATCGACAAAGCAACTCCTGCCTCCGAAAGTTCTATGTGTTGCTTGCAACACTCAAAGTGCCATCCGAGGCACTTCTTCACCCGCAAAAATTAAAGATTTTCGGGGTCCCCATAAGGACATATACTAAGCATCGCGGACATTTTTTTTGAAAAAGGGACTGAAGTCCCCGCTTATCAGGATATAGGACAACTATCCGCGAGCAAGCTCCCAATAGCCGTCCAATACCCTAATAAACGCGATAAATCGCTTTTTTTCAAAAAAAATGCCCGAATGTTTGCGTATGTGCAAAATTTGTAGTATCTTTGCAGCGCAAAATGTAATAACCAACACTATGCCTGAGATTAGCCGTTTTTATGGAATTATAATTTGTCTGTATTGGAAAGACCATAATCCGCCCCATGTACATTTTACGTATGGAGATTATGAATGTAGTATCAGTGTTTTGGATCGTATAGTTGACGGACAAGCACCTGCAAAAGTAATCAGCAAGGTAAATCAATGGATAGATTTGCATGAGCAAGAAATCCTTTCGTTATGGGAAAGCGCACAGGCAGGCAAACAAATAGGACGAATTGAACCTCTAAAATAAAAAACTATGTTACGCGTAAAAGATGTTGATTATCTGGGTGACTACAAATTGGCTCTCACTTTTAGTGACGGAGTGCATAAGATAGTGGACTTGGAACCGCACTTAAAAGGTGAGGTTTTTGGCTCTTTGCGTGACAAAGACCAGTTTATTCAGTATGCGCTCACACCGGTTACCATTGAGTGGGCCAATGGAGCAGACCTCGCCCCAGAGTATCTCTATGAGATAGGAGTAGCCGCATAAAATCATCGTCCCTCGATGACGCTAAATGGAATTATTATGCCTCGGACATCAAGTAAAAACTCAACTATAAGTGCGGAGAATGGCTCGCAAAGACCTATCCGTGTGGAGAAATTAAGCGGTTGGAAAGCTGCGAAGCAGTTTTGCGAGGATCGCCGTACACGCATGATCATCGGCATCCTGCTCTTCACCTTCTCCATCATCGCCCTGCTTGCATATATCAGTTTCTTATTCACCGGAACATATGACCAATCCGTCCTCTCGATGGAGCATGCCGAGCGGATTGCGAACCGTGAGGCGATTCGTAATCTGTTAGGATTGCCCGGGGCGCATCTCGCGCACTTCCTCATTGACGGCAGTTTCGGCTTTGTGAGTGTGCTGCTCGTCGGGATGATCGGTATTTATGGGTTGAGACTGATGCACGTAGTCAGGGATATTCCCGCTATCCGTATTTTCTGCTGTGGTACGTTCTGGGTCCTCTGGGGCGCTGTCGTTTTAGGGTTTGCGCAGCAGATGATTCATATGGGTGTCTTCCGTTGGGGCGGTCGGTTCGGTACATGGGCTGCCCAATGGATGAGCAGTTATATGGCTGCCACGGGGACGCTGCTCTTGTTGCTCTTGGCACTCGTGATCTTCCTTATCGTGGCGGATCCTAAGTTCATCGATCGATGCAAAGCCTTCGGTTTGTGGATCAAAGGGCTCTTTGCTAAAAAGCACAAGGAGGAAACAGCAGTGAGCCTTCCGGCTGACGAACCCGGAATGACCGAAGTAACAATCGATATCCCCCTCACGGAAGAGGAACCTCATCCTCACTCGATAGCGGAGATAGAGGAGAATCCCAAAATGCCGGACGATGAGGTGACATTCACTATCGAGCCTGTACAGGAGGAGACGGGAGAGGAGAGGGAAGAACCGAGTGTGGATGATAATAATGAGCCTTTAGGCGATGCTCCGCTCCCGATGGAAGAACCGGAAAATGTACCAAGTGACAAGGTACAAGGGACGAAGAACGATCCGGCATTGGAGATTGAGGAGGTGAACGAGGATGAGTTGTACACCAAAGATCCCGACAAACTCTTGGAGAAACTCGGACCGTACGATCCGCGTAAGGACTTGGAGTTCTACAAGTTCCCCTCGCTGAACCTGCTGAAGGTATATGACAATGAGTCGGCGCCGGTGATCAACGAAGAGGAACAGCGGGCTAACGGCGCACGAATCGTGACCACATTGCGAAATTACGGCATTGAGATCGAGTCCATCAAAGCGACCGTAGGTCCGACTGTCACGCTCTATGAGATCGTGCCGAAAGCGGGTATTCGCGTAGCGAAGATCCAGGCGCTGGAGAACGATATCATGATGAGCCTGAGTGCGACAGGAATACGTATCATCGCTCCTATGCCCGGTAAGGGTACCATCGGTATCGAGGTGCCGAACGAGAAACCGCAAGTCGTTTCCATGCACTCGGTGATTGCCTCCAAACGTTTCCAAGACGAGCAGAAGATGAAACTGCCCATCGCCTACGGACGAACGATCACGAATGAGGTCTTTATGTTCGACCTCGCCAAGACGCCCCACTTGCTCGTAGCGGGTGCAACAGGTACCGGTAAGTCCGTTGCTATCAATGCAATCATCACCTCCCTGCTCTATAAGAAACATCCGGCGGAGCTGAAACTCGTGATGGTGGACCCGAAGATGGTGGAGTTCGCTCCCTATAAACCGCTTATCAAACATTTCTTGGCGGCGATGCCGGACACCGATCCCGAGCAGATTGTCATTACGGAGTGCGACCGTGTGATCAACACGCTCAACTCGCTCGTCATCGAGATGGAGAACCGCTATAAGTTGCTCATGGACGCAGGAGTCCGCAATCTGGAGGACTATAATGACAAGTTCGTTCGTCGTCGTCTCAACCCGAATAAACTGGTAGCGGACAGACTGCATCACCGGTATCTGCCCTATATCGTCATCATCATCGACGAGTACGGCGATTTCATCATGCAGGCAGGCAAGCAAGTGGAGACACCGATTGCGCGTATCACCCAGAAAGCGCGTGCAGTCGGAATGCACATGATCCTCGCTACCCAGCGTCCGTCAGTGAACATCGTCACGGGTGTGATCAAGGCGAATATACCGACGCGAATCGCCCTGCGTACCCAATCGGTCATCGACAGCCGTACCGTGCTCGATGCGAAGGGTGCGGAGCAACTCATCGGTCGTGGAGACAGTCTCTATGCGGGCAATGCATCCGTGACGCGTATCCAGTGTGCGTTTGTGGATACACCCGAGGTGGATGCTATCGTGGAGCATATATCCAAACAGCAACGCTATACCGAGCCGTACCAATTACCTGAATATGTGGGTGAAGGCGGAGAAGGGGAATCTCTTGCTCCCGGTAGCGTCGATATGAAACGGCTCGATCCGATGTTTGCCGACGTAGCTCGTTATGTTGTCAGCAAACAGGAGGGTTCGACATCCCGTCTGCAACGTGCGTTCGAAATCGGTTATAACCGTGCCGGCAAACTGTCCGACCAACTCGAGGCAGCCGGTATCGTGGGACCGAACAAGGGTCCGAAAGGACGTGATGTGCTCATCCAAGATCTGACCCAATTGGATCAACTCCTCGAAGAATTAGGCGTGAAATAACTAGTAGACTAGTAGACCAGTAGACCAGTGGACTAGTAGACTAGTAGACCAGTAGACTAATAGACTATCAAAACAATGACGACATTATTAACTATATTAACAGTGCTCAGTTCGTTTTTGACGAATCTGGAGAATAAGACCCTGCAGTCGGATTTTACTATTACGATAACGGAAGAGGTCAATGCGCCGATGAACTACCCCGGGCAGATTATTCTGCATGGTGATCAGTTCCGATTGGAGATGATGACTATCGAGGCGGCTTACGACGGCAAAACGATGTATATGTATTCGAGCGAGACGGACGAGTTGACGCTTTCCAATCCGACGGAGACGGAGTTGTTGGAAGCCAATCCGTTCTTGTATGCGAAGGCATTGGTGGATGTATGTAACATCACCGAAAAAAAGTCGCAGGATGGAACACAAACGATCATCACCCTGACGCCAAAGGATCAGTCGATCGGAATCAACCGTTTCACCTTACATGTGCGCAATGCGGATCTGATGCCCCTAAAAGCCGAGATCAAAGAGGGGAAGAAGACCTCGTCTCTCAAACTCAAAGAGCCGAAGTTTGTGACTACCCAAAACGAATACGTACTCAAACCCGGTAAGAATACGTATGTCAACGACATGCGCCTTTAAATCGTCAATAAAAATAAATCGTCAATAAATCGTACTTCGTAAATCGTAAATCGTCAATTAAAATTATGAATAAAGTAAAATGTCTAATTATAGGATCCGGTCCGGCAGGTTATACGGCAGCAATCTATGCGAGTCGTGCGAACCTGCAACCGGTACTGATCGAGGGTCCGCAACTCGGCGGGCAACTGACTACCACCACAGAGGTGGAGAATTTTCCCGGTTATCCCGATGGTGTAGAACCCTTCACGATGATGGAGGATATGCGTCGTCAGGCAGAGCGTTTCGGAACTCAGTTTGTTTCCGGCATCGTGACGAAAGTAGATTTCTCTGTCAGTCCGAAGAAAGTGATAGTGGAAGACGAGCAGGAATACGAAGCGGACGCAGTGATTATAGCAACAGGTGCTTCCGCAAAATACCTTGGCATCGAGTCGGAGCGTACCTATCGTGGTCGCGGCGTGAGCGCGTGCGCCACCTGCGACGGGTTCTTCTATCGCAAGAAGACGGTAGCTGTAGTAGGTGGTGGAGACACGGCGTGCGAGGAGGCAAACTACCTCGCCGGGCTGTGCGAAAAAGTGTATATGATTGTGCGTAAGCCATACCTTCGTGCCTCGGAGATCATGCAGCAACGTGTGCTGAACAACCCCAAGATCGAGGTGCTCTTTGAGCATAACACGATCCAATTAACCGGAGAAGGCAAAGTGCAGGGAGCTGATCTCGTTTACCGCAAAGGGGAACCCGACGAGGCAATGAAGCATATCGACATTGATGGTTTCTTCCTCGCTATCGGTCATCATCCGAACACGGATCTTTTCAAGGATTACGTGAACCGCGATGCAGAGGGATACATCATTGTGGAAGGTGATAGTCCTCGCACGAACGTGCCGGGTGTTTTTGCAGCAGGTGATTGTGCAGATCCGCATTACCGTCAAGCCATTGTGGCAGCAGGCAGTGGAGCCAAGGCCGCTATCGAAGCGGATAAGTATATCAAGAGTTTGTAAGCAGGTTTTGTACCAACTCATCTATAGACGTCTGACCATCATTGATGATAGTCAGGCGTTTTTTTTGTGGGATAGAAGCATAGGCGTTCTCTTGCGCCCGTACACGTGCGCGAACCTTATTTATATTCTCGGGCGAAGCGTCCCCCTTATAATCGCGGGCAATGACACGTTCAATACGCATCGCTTCGGGTGCTTCCACCACGATGATCTTTTCGCATAGTTCATCCAAGCCTGCTTCGCAGAGAATAGCCGATTCGATGAATAAGACCGGCTTTGCGGACTGCCCGTTACGCTGTAAGATATCTTCCTTCACGGCAGGGTGAACAATCTTATTTAGTTGCTCTAACAGTTCTTTTTTGTCAAAGACGCGTCGGGCTACGTAAGCGGTGTTATAATGCCCGTTGACAAAAGCTTCTTCGCCTAAGAGTTGGATGATGGCGGATTGGACTGCTTTATTCTCCGCAATGATCCGTTTCGCCTCACGGTCACAGTCATAGACCGCGAAGCCCTGCTTCTCCAATTCCCGAGCGATCGTGCTCTTCCCGCTTCCTATGCCTCCTGTGATGCCGATGATCATATTAGAACTGGAAATATATGAATGGTTGCATTTCTGCGGAAACGAACTGATAGATGACGACGATAGCGAGGCAGACTGCAATGACCATCAGCCAAAGTGGCATCGCGCTGAACCATAAGCGGTAACGTCTTTTCCAGTTGGTAGGAAGCCAGTGAATCGCCATTCCGGCAATGAACATCGCTACCACCCATCGGTACTCCCAAAGGAAATCCGGGATGATGTCATTGCTCCACGCCCCGCCTATCTGATTGACCATGTTCTTCGCCGTTTCCCATGCTACCTCGTTCGCTGTTTCAGGGTCGAGGTTAGAGGAGGAGCGGAAGAATAGACGCGTAAACGTGATGAAGGTGAAGGTTTGCAAGACAGCCCACGCTTTGGCTAATTGAGAATTGATAATTGCTAATTGAGAATTAACCGTTATGTCTTGCGTGATCAGCCAATAGATATATCGGATGGCGGTACCCACCCAGATGATCGCTGCCCAAACGGCAAAGAGCCGCCAAGCCGGCAGATGGGTGTAGTAATCCGCACAACAGAGTCCGGCGGTAAGGAGCGTCATCAGGAAGAACCGTGTATGCCAGTTCATTCCTCTCCAAATCTTCTCAACAATCATTCCAATGCCGTTGATACCACCCCAGATGATGAAGTTCCAACTGGCACCATGCCATAAACCGCCTAATACCTGGGTGATGAAGGAGTTGAGGTTGGCGTAGAGAAGCTTGCGCTTCTCGACCGCTGCGCTGTTGGACCGCTTTGTTGTAAGACCGTTTGCTTCGTTCACTGTAAGACCGCTTCGCTGTAAGACTTTATCGCTAATCGCCACGCTGATCATGAAGAGGGCGAAGGGGACGAGGATCTGCCACCACCAGCCTGTGAGTGCGGCAGAAACAAAAGCAATCAGGCTCATCCAGAAGAAGGTGCCGAATCCGATTTGTCGATTACCGCCCAAGGGGATATAGAGATAGCTTTTGAGCCATCTACCCAGCGACATATGCCATCTTCTCCAGAACTCCTGTGGACTCTGCGATTTATAAGGCGAGTTGAAGTTCATCGGCAGGTAAAATCCCAATAGCATCGCTACGCCGATAGCGATATCCGTATAGCCCGAGAAATCGGCATAGACCTGTAGCGAGTAAGCGAACAAAGCAAACAGGTTCTCAAATCCCGAGAAGAGTAAGGGGTTATCAAAGACGCGGTCAATGAGGTTCACCGCCAGATAATCGGACATGATGATCTTCTTCGCCAGACCGTTCAGAATCCAGAAGACAGCGATGCCGAAGAGTCTGCGGCTCAGCCGGTAGGGCTTGTAGAGCTGCGGGATGAACTCTTCCGCCCGAACGATAGGACCCGCTACTAACTGCGGAAAGAAGGACACATAGAATCCAAAATCCAGGATGTTCTTCACCGGCTCGATCTTCCGCCGGAATACATCGACGGTGTAAGAAATGACTTGGAAGATATAGAACGAAATACCAACCGGCAGGATGATCGTGTCCACGCTGAACCGCCCTGCTTCGGAGAAACCATTCCCTACATACGCGAAGATGTCAAAGACCTGAAAACCCGTACCGAAGAGGTCGTTGATCATGTTCGTGAAGAAATACGCGTACTTGAAATATGCCAGCAAACCGAGGTCTATGATGATTGAGAGCGCCAAAAGGATCTTGGCTGTTAGACCGCTTCGCTGTTGGACCGCTTCGCTGTTAGAGCGCTTCGCTGTTAGATTTTTATGGATTCGTCCGGCGATGATCCAATCGGAGAGGGTCACGAAGGCTAAGATGAGTAGGAAGAGCCCGCTGGTCTTGTAATAGAAAAACCAGCTGACGAAGAGGAGATAGACGTTACGCAGATGGAGTTTAGTATTGGATGAGCCTACCCCCGACCCCTCCCTAAAGGGAAGGGAGATTAGCAGCGCAAAGAGCGCGTACACCAACGCAAAGAATGCCCAGAAATAAAACTGGGTGAAGAGCAAGGGACTATCCGCGTCAAAAGCAAATATGTGATGTAAAAAGTCCAATGATGTATTTAAAAATTATCAATTCTCAATTATCAATTCCCTTTAAAATCCATTCTGCAACAGCATTTCCGGCTTTACGGGCACCGGAACGGGTGAAATGGACGCCGTCTGTTCCGGCGAGTCCTATCTCCTGCCAATGTTTCATACTACCTGCACCGCCCATCCATCGGTAGAGACTGAAATAGGCGATATTCTCCTCCAGCGCCATCTTGCGCAGCAGTTTATCCATATAGGGCACCATGGGGTAGGTGACCCATTCTCCGTTTTCCTGGGTGAGCATATCGCTGGGACCGATGAAGAGGATAGAGGCATCCGGCGCCAAGATACGCATGAGTTGTACCTGTTGGCGTAGTCCTTTGACGATGCCTTGGATGGTACCCGGGTTCTTGTTCGACGGGATAGCGTTTCCACCGAATTGCAGGATGATGAGTCGTACGTTCTGTTCGCTATAGAAAGTAGCCAATTGGGCGCTGTCTATCTTCGTGAACACCGTTCCGAGACATCCGCGCATAGGGATATTATCTACGATGACACCTGTGGGGCTCTCTTGCGAAAGCGCATACACGTTGCCCCGTCCGCGTAGATACACCGTGTCTCCGGCTATCGAATCGCTGATGGTCTGGTCTGCGAAGATTTGCCATCGGCTATACCGTTTTCTGCCGTCCATCGGCGAACAAATAGCCATTATTTCCTCGCTTCCTTTGACGAGGCTGTCGTTCATGACCGCTACCTGACCCATTACGCCGTACAAACCATCTTCGCGTTGATCTCTTTTTGGACCGTACACCAAGTATCTCCGAGGACCTTGTGCCGGCATCGTGAAACGACCGTTCATGTATAGTTGTTGTCTTACCGTACGGCTGGGGATAGTCTGCGCCAAAGGCAGCAGTCCTGCTCCAGCACCGCCGTATTTATTCTGCAGGGTCTCGCGGATCTGTTGACTCATTCGGTCCTCTTCAATCTGGCTGTCACCGTAATGGAGTACACGTACCTTTCGGCTACCTGCGTCCTCCAAAGAGGCATAGAAAGCGCGCAAGAAGATACGACTGTCGGTGGTGGAATCGACGGTTATTTTAGGAGCTACGGGAAGCGTCTCTACCGGAGTCGGAGTGAGGGCGGTGTCTATGAGAGGGAGGGTGTCGGGAGAAGGAGCAATGGTGTCAGGAGCGGTTATACTCCCCTCCTCTTCAGGGAGGGGGTGGGGGTAGGCTTCTTCCGTTCCTATCACCTCGGCTAATGTAGGCCAGCGGAGTTGCTTCCCGCCGAACGCAATACGTCCGGGCAACACGATGCACAGTGCTGCCAGACATGCCATCACGCAGGCTATAAATATCAGTACTTTACGGGGAGTCAATTCTCAACTATTTATTACTTTTTCCACAATGCGCGGCTGAACAATAACAATACCGTGAAAATCTCCAGACGTCCGATGAGCATGACGAAGGTAGCGATCCATTTGGCGGCGTCAGGGAAGGCGGCATAACATCCGCTTGATCCCCACTGACCGATGGACACACCTACGTTTCCGATCATCGAAACAGCTACTCCGATGGACTCGTCGAAGCCGATACCGCACACGCAGAAACAGAGGGACGCCAGTACGATGATCACGATATAGAAGAACATGAATGCTACCACATTACTCGTCGTTTGTTCTCGGAGTGTGTTGCCGTTAAACCGCACGGGAATGACGGCATTAGGGTGAATACGACGTTTGATCTCCGCCAATGCAGACTTGGCGAAGATAGCCAAACGTACCCATTTCATACCTCCGGAGGTCGAACCCGAAGCACCTCCGGTAAACATCAGGAAGAAAACAATCATCCAAAGGATAGGCGGCCAAATCATATAGTCGGTAGCTACAAAACCGGTACTGGTGATAGTAGCAACAGCCGTGAAGAAACCTAACCGTATGCTTGTGAGCGCGCCATTTGTGTAGATTAGCAGACCGATTGTGAGAATCAGTCCTGCGATGAAACATGCCCCGATATACCACCTTGTTTCCTCGTCCCGGAAGAGTCGCTGCGGCTTACCGCGGAAGGCATAAATGAGTTGGGTGAAGTTGATACCCGATAGGAGCATGAAAAGGAGAATAATCCACTGGATATCCGGAGTGTAAGCAATCACACTGTCATTATGCGTAGCGAAACCACCGGTTGAGATCGTCGCCATTGAATGGCAGAGGGCATCGAACCTATCCATGCCGCAGAGCCAAAGAAGAATCCCTTCGCCTAATGTTAGAAGGATATAGGTGACCCACATATGTTTGGCAGTATCAGCGATGCGCGGACTGAGTTTATCATAACTCACGCCCGTCACTTCGGCGCTGTAGAGCTGCATTCCGCCCAGACCGAACATCGGCAGAATAGCCACACTGAGGACGATGATACCCATACCGCCTATCCACTGGGTCAAGGCTCGCCAGAGAAGCGTCGAGTGGGTTTGTGCCGCTACGTCGGTGAAAACGGTTGAGCCGGTGGTGGTGAATCCTGCCATAGTCTCGTACCAGGCATCAGTGATGGAAGGCAGTGCACCGCTTAACCAATACGGTAACATGCCGAACAGCGAATAGACGATCCATACGGCTGCCACAATGACATAGCCTTCCCGTTCTCCCACACGTTTCTCGGCGTTTCGTCCAGCGGCTAACATCCACCAGCAACTCAGCCATGTGATAGCACCCGCAGCTATCCATGCACCCAAATCTGCCTCTTGGTACCACCAAGCCGCAAAAGTAGGGATAAGCATGAACTGCGCCTCGAGCATCGTCAGCACGCCCATGGTCTTGAAGACCAATCGCCAGTTAAACATCCGTGTCATTTGAAATATCGCTCCAAGTTACGTATTACATGGCTTTTACAGAAGACTACCACCAGATCGCCGGCGATGATTTGCGTATCACCGTTTACCAATACACCTTCTCCCGCCCGTACTATACCGGCTATGTTTGCTTCCTCGGGAATATCCAGATCACGCACTTTGTTCTTGGTGACCTTACTGTCCTCTTTGGCGTAGAACTCCACGATCTCAGCGTCCGCGTTTGTCAGGTTATGTACGCCGCGAACCGAGGCATCCAGCAACATTTGGTAGATATAGGAAGCCGCGATGGTTTTTTTGTTCAGCACCGTACCTATATCCAGACCTTCCGCCATAGGGATATAATAGAGGTTCTCTACATCTGCAATGGTCTTGCGAACTCCGAACCGTTTGGCGGCAAGGCAGGCGAAGATGTTCGCTTCGCTGCTATTCGTTACGGCTACGAAGGCGTCCGCCTCTTGGATGCCTTCTTCTTTGAGAACATCCATGTCGGAGCCGTCGGCATTGATGATGAGGGCGTTAGGCACTTTCTCGCTTAGGGTATTACATAGATCGCGGTCTTTTTCGATGATCTTGATATTCATCTCATTCACGAGTTCAGTAGCTGCTTTGCGGGCAATGCGGTCTCCTCCGAAGAAGATGACGTTCTTGATCTCGCGTTTGTTCTTACCTAACTCTTCGCGCATGAACTCCATGTTTTCTTTCGGGCACACACAATAGACCAGATCGTTCACTTCCACGGTGTCTTGACCGCGGGGAATAATGGTTTGCTGGTCGCGTTTGATAGCTACAATGCGGTATTTGCCGTGATTATAGATACCCGAGGCGAAGGTCTGACCGAGTACTTTAGCGCCTTCCCGTACTTTGACGATACATAACTCTAAAGCCCCCTGACATAACTGCAGATGATAGCGCATCCAGTTGGTGCGCAGACTGGCTTCGATTTCGTTTGCCGCCAACACCTCCGGATAAATGAGGTGGTTGAGACCCATGTTCTCAAAGAATTTCTTATTCTCCGGCAGCAAGTACTCATAGTTGTCGATACGCGCCAAGGTACGTTTGGCGCCTAACGAGTTGGCGATGAGACAGGCGGTCATGTTCTCCGTCTCGTGGGGCGTAACGGAGATAAAGAGGTCACATCCCTCTACGCCTACTTCGCGCAAATCGCGTATAGAAGTGGGATTACCTGCGCGCGTCAAAATATCATAGTTGGCGCTCAGGTCTCCCAAACGCTCCGGATCCTCGTCCAGCAGACTGATTTCCATATCTTCGCGGCTCAGCAGTTTAGCCAAGTGCGTTCCTACTTCGCCTGCACCAGCGATAACAATTCGCATAATAAACCCTCCTTGTCTAATTTAAGCATATGATAGAGCTCTTTGGTAGAGCCGTGTTCTACAAACTGGTCATTGACACCGAGCCGGATGACGTGCGGTGTATATCCGTGATCACTCATCCATTCCAGAACGGCACTTCCCAATCCTCCTGCGATGATTCCGTCCTCCGCCGTCACGATGGTCTTGAAATGTTTACCAACCTCGTGTAATATCTCTTCGTCCAATGGTTTCAACCACCTCATGTCGTAGTGGGCAATTGAAAGTTGAGAGTTGAGAGTTGAGAGTTGAGAGATAGCTTCG
Organism: uncultured Bacteroidales bacterium; assembly: GCA_900319005.1. Lineage (GTDB taxonomy): Bacteria > Bacteroidota > Bacteroidia > Bacteroidales > Paludibacteraceae > Colicola. The sequence continues at coordinate 88,108 of ONMV01000002.1, read as the reverse complement.
CTCATCGGATTACCGATACTTCCGATTGTCAGGACGGCGATGTCTTTTCCGTCCCGCAGTTTGACCCCTTTGCCGTACTCAATTTTTAATTTTGAATTTTGAATTTTTAATTCCTTCATAGGGCATCGTCCTCTCGGGTAACGAATAGCCACCGGTCCTTCGAGCGTCTCTGCTAATCGCATCATCTCTCTTAGGTCCTCGCCCGTCATCGGGGCACAAATCTGCATGTTCGGTATCGGGCGTAAGTACGCGAGATCCAATAATCCGTGGTGCGTAGCACCATCGTTGCCGACTATGCCCGCTCGGTCGATACAGAGGACTACGTGCAGGTTCTGCAGCGCTACGTCATGGACGATGTTATCGTACGAGCGTTGGAGGAAAGTGGAGTAGATATTACAATACGGCACCATACCGGCTTTCGCAAGTCCGGCACTGAAGGTCACGGCGTGTCCTTCGGCGATACCGACATCGAACACACGTTCGGGTAACTCTTTCTGCATGATACTCATAGAGCATCCGGACGGCATTGCGGGCGTGATACCTATGATCTTCTCGTTCTTCTTTGCCAACTCCAGCAGTGTCTCGCCAAACACCTCCTGCCAAAGAGGGGGAATATCCTTTGTACATTGTACATTGTCACCTTGTACCTCGACGGAACGGAGTCCCGTTTCCACGTCAAACTCCCCGGGTGCATGCCAAACGGTCTGGTCATTCTCAGCAGGCGCATACCCTTTTCCTTTCTTGGTGATGATATGCAGCACTTTGGGTCCTCGGTGGTTTTTGATCTCGCTGAGGATACGTACCAAACCGATGACGTCATGTCCGTCCGTTGGACCGAAATAACGGATATTCAGTCCGGTGAAGATATTGCTGGGTTGTTTGCTTAATACGGCTTTGAGACTATTATTGCGCCGCAGAATGGCGCGCCGTTTGCGATCATCGACCAAGTGCAGTTTCTCGGCTATTTGGTATAAACGCCAACGCCATTTATTATAGGTAGCGCTGGTAGTCAGATCGACGAGGTATTGCGTGAAACCGCCTTTGAGCGGGTCAATAGCCATGTGATTATCGTTCAGTACGATGAGCAAATTATTCTTGTCCATCGAGGTGTTGTTCAGTCCCTCAAAAGCCAATCCTCCCGTCATCGCTCCATCTCCGATGATGGCTACGGTATTATGAGATAATTTTGAATTTTGAATTTTTAATTTTGAATTAGCTATATCAAGGCCTAAAGCCGCAGATATGCTATTACTTGCGTGTCCGGCGATGAAAGCGTCGTACTCGCTCTCCGCAGGGTTGGTGAAGGGGCTCAGCCCTTTGAACTGACGGTTGGTGTGAAAACGGTCCCGACGTCCGGTCAGGATCTTATGGGCGTATGCCTGATGACCTACGTCCCATACGAGTTTGTCCTTCGGTGTGTCGAATACATAATGCAGAGCGACTGTCAACTCGATAGCGCCCAAGGACGAGCCCAGATGACCGGGGTTCTTGCTCAGTGCTTCGATGATGAACTGCCTCAACTCCGCACAAACAGCCGGCAACTCCTCCAGACTTACTTTCTTCAAATCTGCCGGTGAATCAATCTTATTGATGTACTGATAGTCCATTTAATGACCTTGTTTATACCTTATCTTCTGCGCGTATAGGCGCGTATTACGCAATTTCGGCTGCAAAGGTACTACAAATTTTGCATATATGCAAGCGTTCGGGGATTTTTTTTTGCCGAATAGAATACAATTCTATCTATTTTGCACGGATAGATAGCGGCTATGCTTGCATAAGACGATATGTATGCGTGCAAAATAGGAAGCCTTCTGGCTCGGCAAAAAAAATCTCCGCCCTTGTTTATATATCCGGCAAAATGCGACTGTACTTTCGAAGGGGTCCCCATTTTAGATGGGGGAGAAGGTCGAAGTACTACAAATTTTGCATATATGCAAATAAAAAAGCAAAAAAAAAGAATCAATCACCCCTCATTTACGTTACCGCATCGTTACCACTACGCAACGTTCTTGAACGATTCAATGCGGCTAAATCCTCTAAATTTACGCAAAGTTGAGAAAAAATACACTTTTTTCTGTTTTTAATTTGCATATTTCAAAATAATATTGTAATTTTGTGCCCGAAATCGTCACAAACATATTTCAGGCTCAGCCTTCTGCCTGCAAAGAAGGCATCATTTAATATTTTAAATCAATGAAACAATCTCATTTTTTACCACTGATTGTGTTGAGTTTGGTTCTTTCTGCTTGCTCGACTTATCAGTACACCGCTCGCCAGACGGAAGTTCGGCAGCGTCCGATTGATGCCAAAGAGCAATTGAACAGCATCACGGTTAATTATGACAAGCAGGTTACTGCTACTTCGGATTACCAGATGACCAAGAAAGATGCGATCGCTGAGGCTGAGTTCCGCTGCATTGAGGACGAGAAGATCGATGTTGTGGTTGACCCGATTTTCAAAGTAGAGTACAACCCGTTCAAGTTCAAAAGACGCTTCAAAGCTACTATCGTAGGCTTCGCCGGAAAGTACAAAGAAGAGCCGAACCGTCTCGATGATTCCAAGAAATATACGCTTGAGGAGATCGAGAAATTCAAACTGCTCTATGATGCTAATTTCCCGCAGTATTACTACCAAAAATCGAATGAGGGGGACCGCTATTTTTTTAACTCCGGCGCGCCGAAACTGAATGAGAATCCAAAATCTTCTATTCTGCTCCCTAAGAATAGTATGTCTCCGCGCGCCTATCTGCCTAATCAAACATACGACTTGAAAAAGAGTAAGGCTATCCGTAATGCAGGTATAGGTTGTATGGTTGGTGGTGCGGTTCTTTGTGTGGGTATTGGTGTGCCGATGTTAGTCCGTGCACAAACTGATGGGGCTGTCGGAGCAGGTATTGCATTTATGTGCATTGGTGCTGTATCAGCCGTTTATGCCGGTATTCCGTTGTTAACAGTGGGGCAGATTCGTGTTGATCGGGCAAAGGGAACCGAATATAAGGATATTACCCTTAATTCCGGAACGAATGGTATAGGTTTAGGTTTTACGCTATAAATAGAGTAGTGATATGAAAAGATTATTTTTTGCAACAATTACGGTGTTGGCTTTCACGCTGACGGGTTGCTCAACTTATCAATATTCAGCTCGTCAGGCGGGCATCAATCGTCAAGATATTCAGGCTACTCCCACTATCGTGGATGTGAAGGCTGATTTCACCAAACGTGTAGAAGTTACTTCCGGATGGTGCCATACCAAGAGTGATGCCATGGCAGAGTGTAACTATCGGGCTATCACCGAGAACAAGATTGACCTCGTAGTTGATCCGATTTATAAGATTGAGTACCGCATATTAAAGAGAAAATTCAAAGCTTCTCTCATCGGTTTCGCTGGTTATTATACCAACTCCCGTACTCAGATTGAGGATATGGAACTCATCAAAAAACTCACGCGTGAGGATATCGAGAAATACCTCATTATGCATAATCCTGAGGTGCTCAAATACATGAATGCACAGGGTGAGGTAGTGAATATCTATCACAACGATGGTCAAACGAAATGCTGCAAGCAGGAAGAACCGGCTCCGGTAGAGGATAAGGTACCTGCTCAGGCTCCGAAGAAGAAAAAATAAGGAGTTGTTTTAATCCGAAAGAATGGTATATGAGTAGTCATGTACCATTTTTTTTGGTTATTATCGCTTTTTTTCTTGCGTATGTAAAAAAAAAGTACTAATTTTGCACGCAAAAAGTTTTTTGGGAAATGAAGTTATCGCTTATCAAACGGATAATTGGCTTGATTGCCATAGTGGAGGGTGACGATGATATAGAGATCCGTCATCTGTTAACCGATAGTAGAGAATTGGCAGCGCATAGTGATTGGAAGCCGGAGGAAGTGTTGTTCTTTGCTATCAAGCCGGCAACTCCTCCAGTCTTACTTTCTTCAAATCTGCCGGCGAATCAATCTTATTGATATACTTATATTCCATGCCATCGTGCGCATAACGCGCATATTTCCCAATTTCGCGGCAAAGGTACTGCTTTTTTTTGAATTGTGCAAGAAAAAGTTAAACTTTTTCAGTTTAAGGTTCTTATTTCCTTTGGGAAACGATCTGAAGTTATGGAAAGTTTAGGGTTTAGAGGGAAAAAAAGCAGCCCCGAAGGACTGCTTTATCAGAAGCTTTGGATATTCATCACTGCGCGGAAGAAGGCATCATTGTCCAGGTCGGAACGGTTGCGGACGCGTGTTTTGTAGGAATAAACGGTATTGATGGAGTAATCCAACACTTTGCTGATTTGGTCGTTGTCGTTGATACCGAGCCGAATGAGCGCGAAGATACGCAGTTCGGTCGAAAGGAGCTCGTTGCCCTTGACGGTCAGTTCTTCCCCTTCTCGTAAAAGGGCGTTGAAATCCCGGATGAAATTCGGGAAAATATGCAGGAACGATTGATCGAACTGCTTGTAGAAGTCTCTTCTGCAGTTGTGCGCGTCAATATAATTTGGGATGACAACCAGTTCATCTGTCCGTTTCTCTTGTGCTTTTCGCCGAACGAATCGTTCGTATCGTTCCAATCGAGTTATAAGATCCGACATACTGCAGCACGAAGTACCGATATACTCCTCTTTGATGCGATTGGTCTCAAGCAGTTTATCGTTCATCGTCTGAATAGTGCTTTGTGCCTTGCGAATTGCACGTATGCGGTTAACGAGGATAATAAGCAGGATCAGAAGCGCTGTTAGAAGAATGTATAGAAGCGTGGACTGAAACGCGATGAGGCGGTTCGTATGTTTGAGGGTGAGCAGTTGTTCTTCCTCAATAATCGGCATGATACGTCCGACGGATAGTTGTCTGTGCCTTGCGTTGTAGTACTCCGCATCGTCCATTGCCATACGGATGTAATACGCCGCGTGTTGCAGGTCGCCGTTTTGGTATAGTCTCTGTGCCACGAGCGCCAGCGCGATAGTCTCCTTGGTCGAACTTCGTAAATCACTGATAGCGGCTTGAATAAGGTATGCATCAGCGATGTCTGTTTGGTTTTGGTTTTGCAGCGTGTAGGCATGCGCCATGCTGGAGTAGGCAATCGCTTTTTCATGTTCGGTGATACTACTGCATGCGAGTGCCAATTTAAATTGCTCAATAGCACGCGCATAGTCGTTCATCTTGAGTTTGTACAAAGCAGAGGTACTCCAATAAAGGACCGTGTCGGAAGGCTCAATGAGTTCTAATGCTTTCTCGCTCAGGGCATTACCCTCTTTGATATAGATGTAACTGAGATCGCCCTGCACATAATCCGCCATATCGTATCTGAGGCGCGCGAAGTTGGTGTAATAGTATATCCGGTCTTGCGTGCTTAGTTGGGCAGGAGGGATGCTGTTGAAAACCTCCAGGGACTCGTGAAATAGTCCGGAACTGAGATAGATGAACGCGCGTTTCAGTTCTGCTTTTGCCTGATAATCGGGGTGGGCTAAAAGTTTCGCTTCGTCGATCATCTTATTGACCAGACTGAAAGCCGTGTCGTAATTAAAGGACTGATATTCTTCAAAGAGCAGCACATATTTGTCGTACGTGCTGATGGACGGGTCCTGCTCAATCGCCTGAATGCGTAGATGTTTCTGCCGGTCATACTCTGCCTTCCGTTGCAGTTCACAATCCAGCAGGTCTATCTCTGCCGTTTGCATCGCAGAGACCGTAGTGCCGAGCAGGCACAGGGCGCCAAAGAATAAATGACGGTAGCACATAGTTTTAATACATTAGTCTCCCGAGTGAGTCGTATGTGTGCCCGTTAACGGAAATAAAGAGTTTCCCTTCGCGAAAAAACTTATGCGCTTGCTCCTTTGTGTCCACTTTGGTTAGTTCCTCTGCCGTAGGAACAGGCGGTTGGCAATCGGCTGCTTGAGTCCAAGAGAGCGAAGACGGGATATTATTCATGTTTTTGTTTACATTTTGGAAAGAGAGATTGCAATATGTCGCAGTGCCTCTTGCTCCAAAGAAGTATATTCCTGTTGTCGCTCCATTGATGGCAATGTTTTTAAAGGCGATGTTATTAAGCGAATTAGAGGTGGTGGCGCGTACATAAACGCCGTACGAACGAGCATTGTTGATGCTGATGTTATTAAGCGTAACGTTATGAATGGCATAATAGTTTGTACTGCCTATATTCACCGCACCTTGTGTACTTCCCCAGAAGTCACCGCTATTACCGCGAGTACCGCCGGAACAACCGCAATGATCAATCGTAACATCGTAGATATTGATCGTTCCGTTCGTGTCAAAGCCGGGGCCGGAGAAGTCTGAATTGACACGCAAACCACTCTCTAAGGCATCAAAAATAGCCAGATGGTGCGCCGTGTGATTCTTGCCTCCGAAGAATCCGAGCGAACTGGCGCGCCAGTTATTCTCGGCTGTACAATAGGCAAACGTTACATTTTGACATATTCTCACCACGCTCCATGATGCCATGTCGTCATCGCCATTGTTACGGAAGGAACAATAGCGTACCGTGTGCCCGTTACTGCTATGCGAGCAGTTGACGCCATCCGCGTAGTTATTGCGGAACCGGCAATGCTCAATCAGCAGATTATTAGAGCCACTACCCACGTAATTGGCAATCCATGCGCCGCATTCGAAATGCTCTGCCCAACAATTGCGGATCACGGAATTAGTTCCCCAACTGCCCATGAACGCTTTGCCGACTTGTTTGTTGGCATCGCCGTTGTAGTAACGCTGGTTATTGACCGTATTGAAATAGATTCCTTCTACACGCAGGTTACTTGCCTCCGTCTCAATGCCACGATTACCATAGGTGCTTGGGTTATTGGAACTGGTGTTGAAATAAACCGTCGTGTACCACATACCGGCACCAATGATTTGCGTACCATTGGATGGGATCTTGATTCTATTGGGGCAATTCCATGTTCCTTCGGGGATATAGATGATCTTACCGCCGTTATTGGATATGAAGGAGGGTAAGTCACTACCGTCGTATTGGATCTTGTTGCCGCTCAGACTCTCAAAGGTCACTTTCTCCGGAACGGGCTCTAATTCCACAAAGTCAATCGTGTAAGGAGTGGAGTTATTATCCGTCTTCACAATCTTGAGGTATTCGGAGGAAGCTACCTGACGGGACAGCTTAATATGCATCTCGTCAAACCGCATACGCACTACGTTGCCGTTTCCGGGGGTGGCAGGCGTGTTGGTCGGGTAGTTGCCACCGTTGATGGTGTACTGCCATGCCCAATAACTGTTCAGCGTCAGTGAACCTACTTTGTCATTGCCGGCATAGATATCGATGTTTCCCGTCGTACCGGTTCCGGCTCCGTTGTCCGGCAGGGAGAAACGGATAGTCAGACCATCCCCGGCTTGGTTCACTTTCCAGCGTACATAACTGTTCTGGTTAATGAGCTGCACCGCTTGCTGGTGTGATGCTTCGGATTGCAGATTAGCCTGATCGTCAGAGGCGGCAAGGAAAGTACCGTTCGTCTCGCACCAATCCGGCTCTGCCTCATAGCGCTCGTAAGGACGGTTGTAATAACCTCTCTGCTGTGCGTCCGTGGCAAAGGTATATACGTGCGAACCTTCTACTATGGGCGTAGGATCGGGATCAGGACCCGGACCTGGATCGGTCGAGTAGCACGGCTCCGAGACAGCGCAAGGAACGGCGTAACCTTTTTGGTTAATCCATGTGTATATGTTCCCTTCGTAATCATTCGTGTAGAACGCCGGGCAAGTATGCGTACCGGTGTACGCAGCGGTGCGGAAGAAACAGTCGCTGTTTCCAGTTATGTTATCGCTCGGGTTTTGCCACCATTCTTCAGGGTTGGTGCAGAATCCGAAGAGATTGCTATAGATCGCCGTTCGTGTACCTGTAGCCGGAGTGGACCAGTTAACAGCCAGTTGAGCGATGTTGATCGTCTTGCCGTAGATATTTCCCGTGATGCGATACAACCGGTCGCCGTCTCGGGCGATGTTCTGCGCGCCGTCGCTCGTAAGCGAGAAATTGGTACAAATACCACGGTTACTATTCGCGGCCAGCCAACTTACCCATTCCGTACCCGTGATGTCCACCGCAAAGGTGAAGGTCTCATCCGCTTCGAAGTTATTGCTTGAGGCAAAACTATTTGTGGTGCAATCCCATTTCACGATGTAACACCCGTCAGACCCGATGGGGTTGTTGAGCGTTTGGGCGGCATACATACTTGCGCAAAAGAAGAAAGCAAGTACAAAAGACAGTTGTTTTTTCATAGATTGTATGTGTTTTGTGATTTGCATATTATAGGCATATTGTGTAAAAATCGCTGCAAAGTTACAATAAGTTTTTGACATTACCAAATCTCAAGGCAAAAAATCAAGCAAAAACGGTCAATTTTTAATTATAAAAATCCTTGATAAATTTTGAGAGAATGAACACATTTATTATTTTTAATAATAAGTATTTTACAATATATAAAAAACATCTATATTTTTATCGTACAATTTTCATATGTGCGTGAAAAGCAGTAATTTTGTGCAGAAATTTTGAAAAAGAGGCGACATGCCTTAAATTAAATAACTGTTTAACTTTTTAAATTTTTCGTGTCATGAAAAAGATTTTTACTTTAGTTGCAATTGCAGCAATGTCATTGGCTGCAAATGCTCAGTATGAGTGCAACAACCCGGTCGGAGAAGACAATCGTTACATTGTTAAGTATGATTGTGCTGCCGGAGCTTTCGCTGCTTCTAACGACGTTATGGCGGATGAAGCATTTGTATTTGCTCTTGATATCAAAGGCACTTGGTTGGAAGATTGGGTGAAAGGTACACCTGAAGTTGCCGGTGCATCACGTGGTATCGCTAGTAACTTCTGGACCAACTATGGTGATGTTGATGGCGATATTAAGCGTTTCAAACAAATCAATGGTACCATTTATGGAATGACTCTGTGCTTGAGTCAAGCCATGGTTAATGCTACCGAGGCACCGAAGGCCGTTATGACGGATAGTATTGTTTATGTGTACGCTCAAGTATTCGGTTTTGAATACACCGCTGATAACGCGGGTGCAAAATGGTGGCAATGGGACGGCAATGAAGTAGGAACCACGTATGCTCCTCTTTCTGACGGTGCTCTCTTTGCAATTCTTCCTTACGAAGCTGGTCGTGGCGTAGAGGATTTCTATGCAAATGATTTCTCAGAGGGTATGTTTGGTATGGAGACCAAGGGTTATGCAGCTCCTTGTGTATTCACTACAACCGATATTGAGAATACCGAGATCAAGGCGAAGAGTGCTAAGTTCATTGAGAACGGACAACTCTACATCATGAGCAATGGCGTTAAGTACAACGCCCTTGGTACTGCTGTGAAGTAAATTATTCATGATAAGTCGGAGCGGCCCCCTGCCGCTTCGACTTTTTTCTTTTTTTGATTTCGACATATGTCGAAACAGGGGACAAGTTTAAAAATATTAGCATCATGAAGAACCACTTACAAAGAGTACTTGTACTAAGTATAGGTCTCATTCTTCCATTAACAATGTTCGCCAAGTCCATTTCGGGCACAGTTCGCGATGCGAGCGGAGAAGCGATAATTGGCGCGAGTGTGTTGGTGCCGAATACAACGACAGGCACAGTAACGGACTTGGATGGTCTGTTTCACTTAGAGGTAGAAGCAGGCAAGAAGATTGTTATCTCATATGTGGGATATAAGACTCAGACGATCAGCGTGACGGATGGTCGCGCGGTATACGATGTGACGTTGGAGGAGGATAGCGAAGTGTTGGAAGACGTCATTGTAGTGGGATATGGTACACAGAAGCGTTCCGACGTGACGGGTGCTATATCCTCTGTCAGTACCAAGGATATTGAGTCTTTCTCCACTCAGTCATTAGCCGAGTCGTTACAAGGTTTGGCTGCCGGTGTGAGCGTAACGAAGGGAAGCGGTGCTCCGGGTGAAGGAGCGGAGATTCTCATTCGAGGCGCAGGAAACCTGAGCGGCATGAGCCCGTTGTATGTGGTGGATGGTGTAGCGCAAGATGCGGGATTTTCCTTCAATATGCGCGATGTGGAATCCATTGAGATTCTGAAGGATGCCGGTTCGGCCGCTATCTATGGTAGCCGTGCTGCCGGCGGCGTTATCTTGATTACGACGAAACATGGGCGTCAGGAAAAGACTCATGTGAACCTTAATATACGCGCGGGATGGCGCAAGACCTTGAATCGTTTAAACCTTTTGGGAACAGAGGATTGGATCCGTGCCCGCGATGCGTGGGGAACGGGTTCGACTTTAGCCACAATGGGCGTTACTTCGATTGATGAGTTACCAAACACCAATTGGATGGATGTGATGTACGGTACAGGCGTTGAACAGGAATACAACGCGAGCATCACACATAGTTCAGAGAAGACGAATCTATTTATGTCTATCGGTTATCTGGACGAGAAGGGTACATACTGGGGAACGAGTGCAAAGCGTTTCTCCTTCCGTACGAATATTGACCATAAAGTGGGCAAGCATGTGAGCATAGGCGAGTCCGTTTATGGTACTTGGGCTAAGACCGACCCTGCGGCAAATTCTTCGGTTTATTATCATACTATACCGTTCCGCACGGTTCCTGTTGCGGATGTGTATGACGAGGACGGTCAGTTCGCAAAGACTCCTACTTCTGTCGGTTCAGGTCCGAACTTTGCAGGCCTTGAGGATGCGTTCAAGACCTATCACAATGACAATTATACACTGAATGCCCGTGCCTACCTGGATGTTAAATTCATTGAGGGTTTGGTATGGCATACCAATGGTGCCGCTTCCTTTACGGCCTATACGAGTAATCAGTTTCAGGAATATAAGGACTTTGGTCCTGTGCAAGTAGGTGTGCCCGGCGGAATCTTGTATTCCAGTTCGGGAACAACGCTGAATCTGATGTTTAACTCTACCTTGTCTTACGATCATACATGGGGAGATCATCACTTTAAGGCAATGGTCGGCACCGAATGGTGGCGACTGAGCGGTTATGGTATATCCACGGAGGCCTACAATTTCACAGTCAATAATGCTTCCTCCATTGCTTTGGCATCGGAGGGAAATACCAAGAAAGCGAGCGATACTACTCCCCAAGAGCGTAGAGGGTCGGTGTTTGCGCGTTTGAATTATGAGTATGGCGGTCGATATATGCTGGCGGTTAACTTCCGTGCGGATGCTTCGGACCGCTTTGTGAAAAAGAACCGCTGGGGATTCTTCCCCTCGGTGAACGTAGGATGGCGTATCTCGGAAGAACCCTGGGTGAAGCCGGCTACAGAGGAATGGATGAGCAATATGAAGATTCGTGCATCGTGGGGTATGTTAGGAAATGACAACGTAGCTCAATACATGTACGAGAGCACGTACGCGCTGACGGGTGTCAGTCATAGTTTTACCAATTCGGCCACTCGCTCCACGGGAGCATGGTTGGCAGTATTGGGCAACGAGAACCTGCGCTGGGAACAAGTGAACCAATGGGATATAGGATTGGATCTCGGCTTCTTCAATAACCGCTTGACGGTAACGTATGACTACTATAATCGTCAAACGAAGGATATGATTTATCGAGGAAGCCTTCCATTGTCTTCGGGAATGAGTTATTATTTCGCCTCGGACGACCCGGGAAACACGGTGCCCGTTTATCTGAATGCGGGTTTGGTGGAGAACCAGGGACATGAGATCTCTATCGGTTGGAAGGAGAAGCGGGGTGATTTCGAGTATGGCATCCAATGGAATGCCTCCTTCAACCGGAACATGGTAAAGCAGGTTGGTGACGCTCCGGGGGCTGAACCCATTGATGCGGGTGTAGATAACTCTTGGACGCTCCTCGCCCGTACGCAGGATGGTCAGCCAATGGGACTTTTCTACGGCTATAAATGCCTGGGTATCTTCCAAAATCAAGCCCAGGTAGATGAATATAACCAGCTGGCATTGCAGAACTGGCGTGCTCAGCATCCGGATCACCCGTATGGCTATGCGCCTAACGGTCAACCTCTGAATGCCGAGGGGAAAGAGATGGGTATCTATTGGCAGAAAGAGAACACAGGAGTAGGAGACTTGATCTTTGACGATAACGGCCAAGGCCGAGTAACGGATAAAAGCAAGCAGATAATAGGTAATCCCTGGCCGAAGATGGAGATGGGTCTGACGCTTTCGTTTGCATGGAAAGGAATAGACTTGGCGGCAGTCTTCTCCGGCGCGTTCGGGTTCGACATTATGAACCTCATGAAGCCCTATACGAACATGTTCTCTTCGGATAATACAACGGCGAGGATATTCAGTACCTCTTGCTTTGGTAAGGATAATACGGTAGTTACGTCGGAGCCGCGTGTGGGTTATTTGGATGAGAACAACTCTATGATCGGAGACGGCGCAGCCAATAAGAACTATTCGACAGTTTCCAGTTACTTACTTGAAAATGGTAGTTACTTAAAACTGAAGAACTTAAGTATTGGTTATACCTTCCCGTCCAAGTGGACACGTAAGGCAAAGATAGAGAAACTTCGTATATACTTCTCTGCGCAGAACGTATTCACTATCTCCAAGTACTCGGGTAATGATCCGGAGATCGGACGGTATAGTTCTTCCCAATTGTTGTGGAACGTAGATACCCAGTATCGTTATTTGCCGAATCGTCTGTTCTCATTCGGACTGGATGTGATGTTTTAATTGTTAAGCTGTTAAAGTGTTAAACCGTTAAATTGTTCAATATGAAAAAAGTAGCGTATATACTTATGCTTGCATTGGCGCTGACGTCTTGCGAGAATTTCTTTGATATTACCAATCCGCAGACTTTGTCCCAGGCCAATTTCCCGTCCTCGTTGGAGCAAGTGAATCAATTGGTTACGGCTGCGTATGCGCAGGACCATGCCTTTGGACTATATGCCTTCTATTGGTTCCCGATGGGTGTATGGCTCTATGACCACACGACGGACCTATATGGTTCGTATGACGAGCGGGCGTTCAGTCAGGATAATTACTCGACTCCGGAGTCGCGTTATCTGACCACCACGTACACGGATATATGCAAATGGGCTAATCTGTCCACGCAAGCTTTGGAGGGCATTGAGTCGTACCGCGCCAAAGCCAGTGCCGCTGAAGCGAAGCAACTGGACTACATGCGTGGTCAATGCCTTTTCAACCGTGCGCTTGCGTACTGGCACGGCCAGATCTTCTTTGAGATGAAGGAAGACGGGCTGGGAATGCCGATAATCGATAAAGTATATAGTGATGCGGAAGCGTTGAAACGCGGACGTAACACGGTGAAAGAATGTTGGCAATTCATGATAGATGACCTTAAGGAAGCCTGCACTCTGCTCACAGAGCATCGCTCGGACATAGAGGAAGGCGAGTTCCGCGCTTCCTATTGGTCGGCAATGGGTTTGCTGGCGAAAGTGTATATGCAGTCGCTATACATCTTCCCGGAGAATAAAACGGCAGCCAAGGAGGTGATGAAAGAGATCATCGAGAGTTCGGGTAAGTCGCTTGTTCCGTATAACGTGTATGCCGATATGTTCTATGGCAATGAGGCCAACGAGCATAACTCCGAGTCGTTATACGAGATTACGATGACGACGGACTACACGCAAGACGGTCCATGGGCCGGTTACACCACGGGATCCGGTATGCCGACCGTGTATGCACCCTGGTATGTGAATATCAACACGCGTTTCCGTCCGGGAAGAGAGGATGTGATTGACCCCTATACATTAGAGGACGATATCATCATCTCGAGCAAGAGTTCGCAATGGGGAAATAACTTCGTGCATGACAAGAATATTGCCCGTTTCGGCTTCTGGGATTTCCATGGCGATACCGTACCGCGCTGGACCTTTAATCCCAACTATGACAAATCCGCACCTCGCAGTCAGGAAAACTTCCCTTATATGCTGCATGACCAGACCTATCTGTCAGATGCGAAGGCGCTGAAGGCGGACAAGACCAAGATTGACCCGCGTCTGATGATCTGTGCCGGCCAACCGTATGTGGATGACTATATAGGCTCCGGCGGTGAGAAGACGTGGTATGACCGTTCGTCGGAGGTGAATAACAGGCCTGATATATTGGCATGGCAGCATCGCAAGTACACGAACATACGCGGTGTGGAGATGGGTTCTGCGCCGTATGGCAAGAACGAGTCAAGCGACTGCAATATCTATGTTATCCGCCTCGCCGATATCTATCTGCTCTATGCGGAGTTGTTGCAGGACGAAGATCCCGGTACAGCGTTGTACTATGTAAATAAGGTGCATGAACGTGCGTACGGCGATGATCCTACATATAACTACGCATCCCTCACCGACCGCACCAAGGCCTATTTCGATTCAGACCCTCTCGCCAACGATGTGATACGGTATGAGCGTTGGGCGGAACTGTTTGCAGAAGGTCAATGGTGGATGGATATCCGTCGTTATCGCTGCGGTGCGGCTGAGGCGGATTACTATCAGTCCACCCGCCATGGTGCCATCACGTGGAAGGGCGACTGCTCCTACGTGCAGCCGATTCCGCAACTGGAGATCGCACGAAATGCGAATATGAAACAATCGGAAGGATATTAGACAATTGATAATTGATAATTGACAATTATGAAGAAACTACTCATCGGTTTGGCCTGTGCCGCTTTGGTGGCGTGCAGTGGTCATAAAGTCTCCTCTCCGGACGGGACACTTACGCTTGATTTTCAACTCCGTAACGGGCAACCTTCTTACTCCGTTGCTTGCAACGGAAAGGACGTCCTGATGCCCTCCCCGCTGGGACTTGTGCTAACTATCGGAGAAGACACCCTGCGGGATGTACGATGGTCGGTGGAGTCCGCTGAGTATGCTTCTGCAGATGATACGTGGGAGACCGTATGGGGCGAGGAACGCTTCATTCGTGACCGGCATAATGAGATGAAGATATCTCTTGCCGCCAAGGCGATGCGTATGAACATTGTCTTCCGCGTCTTCAATGACGGCTTTGCTTTCCGTTATGAGTTCCCGGAGCAAGAGCTGCGCGACCTGACGGTGCTCGACGAACAGACGGCCTATGTCTTTGCAGAAGAACCGCAGATATGGGCCATCCCTTGGCGGACAGAGTATTACGAGGGTATCTATACCAAAGCACCTCTGCACGAGAAAGATACCATGTGCTCGCCTCTCACGCTTGAGATGGCGGATGGCATGTACGCCTTCCTGCATGAGGCGAACGTGACCGATTATCCCTGTCAGAACCTCTATACGCAGTCCGCGAACACCTTAGGTACCTATCTCACCCCATGGATGAGGGACGGCAAGGTGCTGGAGGACAAGGCCTATCTCGATGCTCCTTTCGTTACGCCCTGGCGCTTCATGATCCTCACGCATACGCTGCCCGAGATGATGGCCTCGCGTATTATGCTGAACCTCAACGAACCCTGCCGCATAGAGGACACCTCATGGATCAAACCGATGAAGTTCCTCGGCATCTGGTGGTCCATGCACCTGCATGAGTGGACCTGGAGCCAGGGTAACCGTCATGGCGCGACCACCGCTAATATGCGCCGTTATCTCAAGTTCGCAAGCGAGAACGGTTTCGGAGGTGTGCTCGCCGAAGGATGGAACACCGGATGGGAAGGATATGAGGGTATCAATAACGACCGCTTCTCTTTCGTCACGCCTTATCCCGATTATGACGTGGACGCCCTCAGCCGCTACGCCAAAGAGCTGGGCGTGAACATCATCTGCCATCATGAGACATCGGGTCGTGCGGACGAGTATGAGGCTGATCTGGATACCGCCTATCAGTTTATGCAGCACCATGGCATGCCGGCTGTCAAGACCGGATATGTATGTCCGCTCATACGTACGCGGGACGGATACCAGTTCAATCGTTCCCAAGGCGTGGTACAGCATTATCGTAAGGTCATCGAGACCGCAGCCAAGTACCATATATGTATAGATAATCACGAACCTGCCATGCCGTCCGGTCTGCAGCGCACGTATCCGAACCTGATGACGCAAGAGGGTATCCGCGGTCAGGAATGGAATGCATGGGCGCAAGACGGGGGGTCGCCGTGCGCACATGTATGTACTTTGCCCTTCACGCGTATGATGGCTGGACCGGCCGACTATACGCCCGGTGTCTTTGCTTTTGAGAACCCCATCATCCCTGGAACACGTGTTCACTCCACGCTCTGCAATCAGTTGGCGCTGTTTGTAGTCCTCTATAGCCCGCTGCAGATGGCATGCGATAAGATAGAGAACTATGCCAAGCGTCCGGCGGAGTTTCAGTTCATCCGCGATGTGCCTTGTGACTGGAATCAGTCGCGCCTCTTGGATGGTAAGATCGGTCAGTATGTCGTTATGGCGCGCCAAGACCGTCAATCGGACAACTGGTATATAGGTGCTGTCACGAACGAGGAGGCACGGGAGATAAACATTCCCCTTGATTTCTTAGGCGAAGGCGAATGGCAGGCAACGATCTATGCTGATGCAGCAGATGCAGACTGGCAAACCAATCCCTATGCTTCATCCATAGAGACACGACAAATGAGTGCAGATGATACACTGAAGATACGGCTTGCTACAGGCGGTGGATGCGCAATACGCTTTGCCAAGCAATAGAGCGCAGACGAATTAACGCGAGAGAGATTCGCATTTATTGCCGAGGATGTCATAAAGAGCGTCCTCGGTTTTTATATACAGATGGCCTCGATGCAGCACTAACTGATTGCGCTGTGCAGGCTGGTTGGAAACACTCGGTCGGAATTGCTCGAACAGTTGTACACAACTGGTACGGATACGTCCGTCTGTCGTCATCGCTTCCACATGGTAGAAATGCGGATTGATGGTGTCCGTCAGTTGGTAGAACTGCCGGGTGGCACCGACAATAGCCACGCTGTCTTCGTACCACTGATAGCTTACAAACTGCTCATCCGCATTGTCGGCAAAGAGCACGTCATTCCATTTGCGATAAACAAAGTCCTGACAAGGCGTACAATCCTGCGTCGTGATATAGAACGTGTCGGTGGCTACTTGCTTGCTTCCCTCCAAGGTCACCATCTGGAAGATGATATCGTCCAATCCGAAGTCATTACCTGCCCCGTAGAAGCTATTCAAGTCCTCCACACCGATCTCGATTGAATCGCTGGTGACGGGTGAGGTCCAGAAAGTCTGGGAGAAGTGCCATGCGTTATCTTTGCCTAAGGTGAGAACTTCTCCCAAGAACTCTTTTTCCATTGTCCCATCCGGCATCTTATAGCGGATGGAGAACTGCAGGCGTGCCGGGTGAGCGCGTTGGAATGGCTCATTCAGATCGGCTGCCCAATAGGAGAAAACATAGAGTCCGTTCTCTTCAATGCGCAGGTCCGGGTTTTCGGGTGTGCCGGCTTTCCATGCGTAACCCGATTGGGCCGCATCGAACATCGCAAAGAAGTCGCCGCTGTGCGGGCCTACATTGGCGTAGTCCCGCCATGTGTGATCGGCGTTATGGGAGAGCAGATAGACACCGGACTTGTCGTAAAACTCCGGTTGGTCGTAGAGGTTCGTACCATAGGGATCGAAGGGAAGATACTCGTAGTCGGAGGTAAATCCCGTAGGCTCCTGATGGTAGTCCGTGTGGTTTTCAAAATCGCCATTGGCCATCAGGTTATCGGTGGTGTAGAACGTCTTCGTACGCGCCTCGCACGTATAGATAGCCTCCCCGACGGTAGTGCCGGTGATGTTGATGCAGGCAGTCTGTTCCCCGGTGCTCCAACTATAAAAGAGCGTGTCATCGATCGCAGGGGAACACAAGGATATTGTCGAATCCAGACAAAGGGTCAGTATCGTAAGAAGAATAGACATGATGCTAGCGATTAGTCGTTAATAGGGATGATCTCGACGCGGCGATTGAGCTCACGTTGGGTACGTGTCGTATTGGTCGTGTTCGTGCCACGATACTCTACGTCGGAACTAAAGCCGTGTTCAACCAGTTGCTGAGCAGGCACGCCTAATTCCCTGAGCAGGCGGGCAATCGTTTCTGCACGGCGGTTGGAGAGTATCTGGTTGGCACGTTTGTTACCTTCTTCACTCGCGTGACCGTTCACATACACGCGTTGTGCCGGGTTAGACTTGAGGATATCGGCTACCTGTTCCAATATATCAGCCGGCTCCAGACGCGGATGCTTGTAGTCGTTCACATTGAACCAGATGACGGATGTCTCAAGGGTCTTCTTCAGACTCACGATCGTATCCACAGATGCAAGGACAAGCGTATCTGTGTGTTGTGCTGTGCGGTAGGTGGTGTCGGTCAGGACAACGCAGTCGGAACCGATGACGGGCTTCGGTGCTTTCTTCGCCGGGCGGAAGTGGAGACCAACTTTGATGCCTACTGCCCATGGCCGAACGGCATCGGCGTGCGTAGAGTTGGCCAAGCCCTGGTATTCGGGCATGAAAGCATGTTGCTGATAGCCAGCAAGATCAGCGTGTTGCCAACCTAACGCATGTTGCTCGGATTGGATATTATTGCATACTACCGAACCATACACACCGGCAAAGAGATCCAACTGCTTGTTGAGCGGAATGATCACACCCAGATCCACTTTGACGCCTGCTGCCAACTGCTTGAGGGATAAGTTATGCTGTGCTTTCGAGAAATCGCGACCGATACGCTCTGTATAGAAATCGTGATTATCCAGGTCGTACAACTCGAGGTTCCATTGCGGGTAGTAACCCCGATGCTCTACAGCACCGGACACAAGCTTATAGTTGGATATGAGGGGCAGTCCTACGAATCCTCCTATGGCAGCAAAGATACCTACTTTGTCGTTAAACCGATGCTGGTACTGCACCGTCAGCGGTATAGAGAGCATATAGGTGCGCTGGTCCTCCTGCCAGTTATGCGTGACGGCGCGGTGGTCATACCGCTCGCCCTCCGTATCGGTTTGTCCATCCCATTGAAGGGTTGTGTTCAGTTTGGCGCGCGAACCGTAGGTGGAGAAATCAAGGCCTATGCCCAAACCCCATTCGGGCGTGAAGAAATACGCGTAGCGTACGCTCACTTCACCTCCTATATGACCGAGGTTCTTACCGTCCTGCAGTTTATAGCCCATTGATGAATAAGCTCCTCCTAAGTAGAATTGTAATGAAGAACCCTGGTCTGCCGGTGTCTCTTTGACAGAAACCTCTTTGGTAATCTGCGGGTGATCGATGCGCTCCCGGGTATGAAGGATCGAGTCGCGGTAGTGAACCAGTAACTTTTCTTCGCGATAGAGTAGGGTCTGACTTTCTTCCGGACGCTCCTCTTGCGAGACCACTTGCTTGCCCAGCGAAACGGTATCTACGGGCACGGAGGCAAAGAGGGTGTCGCTCTGCGCCAAGATACGCTTGGTCACCACATAACTGCTACCTTTCTTACCTTTCTTGGTGATCGTATATTCGCAGTCAAAGAGCTCATTGAACACTTCTTCCGGGGTCGCGTTATGAAATGCCACGGTGACGCGGCGTGTGTTGCTGACTTCTTTTTTCTTAAAACTGACACGTGTGCCGGTAGTCTCTTTGAGATCTGCCAGTACTTCTTTGATCGTTGTGTTCTTATATCGCTTACTGAAAGTGTTTTTAGCAGCGAAGACAGATGTTGGAACAAGCAAGATAAGTGCCAACGTGATGAGTGTGAATCGTTTCATAGGTATTAAAAGCGATAGCATCGACAAGGATATGTTTTCTTATGCGGGAAGACAAAGCGTATTCCCAGTTCTAATCCTATCTGCATAGGATGTGATTTGGCGGAGATGTTATTCGTCGCGGTGATGCCGTGATAGGCGGGCATGAAGGAATGAACCGTTTCCATTCCTGCGCGATCGTTTCGGAAACCGAGCGCAGACTCTCCGTGTTTCATGGTATTGGTAAACCCGTAGTCGCCGTAGATATTCGCAAAGAACTGCATGTTCTTCCGGAACTCATACGCGATACCGAGTTTGAGGAAGGCGGATATCTGGTTGGGGATGGAGACCGGGTAGTCATCGTGGAAATTCTTCTCGCGGTAGAACCCGTGCCCATTAACCTCATGCAGGTTCAATCCCCAGATACCATAGTCGCCTTGATGCTCTATATCAGCACGGAACGAGGCACTGCTCATCACCGGGATGCCATACTTGGCGCCGACTTCCATATTGAAACTCAGCAGGTCTGTGATGGGATAGACGAAGTAGAAAGTGAGCGGTATCTCTACCAGGTAAACATCCTGCTTGTCCTTCAGCGAGTGGATAAGGGCAAGATGGTTATATTTCTCCCCCTCCGTGTCGGTGACACCTTCCCACTGTGCCGTGCCCGAGAAGGAGGCCGTGGAACCGTAGTGCGAGAAATTAGCGCCTATGCCCAATCCGACATTCGGTGTGAAGAAGAGCGCGTACCCCACATGCACTTGTGCGCCCCAGCTGCCGGGATTAGACCCGTTCACATCTGCTTGGTCAGGCTGCACTTTGTAGCCTAAACTGCTCCATCCGCCGCCGACGGATATCTCCACGGCGGAATGCATCTGGGCAGTCATCGGCAGGGATAGTCCTAATGAGAGGAATATGATCAGAATCCGGTTACGCATGCTCCTTGCCCATTATATGTTTTACCTTTATGGCGGATATATAATCTGCCTTGATAGATATACTTGACCGTTTCCGGTGCCTGCTGTTTCTTATCTACTACCACGCTGGCGGGGAAGCCGTCAAAGGTGTTGGCACAAGCTTTGACGGTAGAGCCGTCTGCTAAGGTCATCACGCAGTAGTACGTCTTGCCGTCGCCGTTCAGAATCACGCCTTCGGTATAGAGGAACTGACGGGTCTCGCCATCGAGCAGCGCGTCATTGCTGTACCACTGATAAGCGGTATAGAGCTGTTCGCCGTTATCCACGAAGAGCAGGTCGTTCCATTTGCGGTAGATCGCATCCACACAAACCTCCGGTTCTACACAGTCGACAGCCGCGCTGATGGTGATCTTTTGCGTCTTGGAGCAGTCGCCCATCCAGTCGGAGTGCTGCGATGTCTCATCCGTAGCCGTAGCCAGGACGGTATATTCGCCTACGCCTAATTCGCTCCAAGCGAGTGCTGCACCGGTACCGGCTTGCATGGAACCGCTGACCTCGCTGTTGTCTTGATACAAGGTATACGCCCATCCGGCTTCACTGCTTGCCAATTGGATGGTGGCCGTCTCTTCTTTCTCCAGACAGATAGAGGTGGCAGAAGCGCTTAGTCGCTGGTCTACCGGCCATGCTTTCGGACACGGCGAACGGTAGCCGTTGATGGAGGTGAAGTAATGATTGTCGTACCATTGGTCACGCGTGTCATCGTCTGACGGTTTGATAACCGGGTCAGACTTACCGGTGTACGGCGCAAAACGGAAGAGGTATTCGTCATTGTTCGATACGTACGAACCTGACAGCCATTCGCCCGTGAACTGGTTCTGCAACGATCCTTCGTTGGACCACTGCCACCAGTTACATGCCTTGGACGGACCTGCCGCACCGCACTCCGCACCCTTGGCGGTCTCTTGACCGAAGAGGCGGGCAGCTATTTGGGTTTGTTCTCCTCTTGCCGGTGTATAGAACGTACCGTTCGTGTACGGGATCTGCGAGAAGTTGAACTCTGCACCGAAGATGGTGTCGCGTATGTGCCACAGACGCGAAGCGTCGAGGTTGAATTGGGTACCCTCGTCGTTCTTCACGCGGAAGCGGTCGAAAGCAATCGAGCGCTCCAAGTCGGGGTCGCTGGCGGGTTTCATCGCCCAATCGCCCAGCGCCGTTCCGGCGAGGTTGACGGCAAAGACAAAGGTCTCGCCCCATTCCATCGTGTTGTCAGATGCCCATGTATCATTGGCGCAATCCCAGAGCACGATATACGAGCAGTCTTCCGTCGTCTTCGGCTGCTTGGGCAGGATATAATCCATGTGGGTGGTGATGTCCTGCGTGCAGTCGTACAGGCGTACGCGATAAGATAAGGTGTCGCCTTTGAAGCAACCCACATTTTCGAGTATCGCCAGGATCTCGCATTCGCCGGAAGCCGCGGCAATCGTCACTTTGCCGGTCTGGCTGTTCACGCTTGCTACAGCAACATCCGTGGACTCGTAGCGGATTGCGGAGTTGATGGAGTGGATGTTATCCGTGCGTACGATGGTGTACGTGTAGGTCTGACCCACCGTCGTTGCCACGATCTCGGCAGGAGGTGTAGCGCCTTGCCAGTTGACGGTGGTCTTGAAGGCCGCCGTGACAGGAGCGGGACAATCCGAGACGGTGATGATCACCGAATCCGGACAGAGCTTATAACCACCCACTAAGGGGTTCTCCGCTTTAATCTTGATATCGCCAGAGGCATTACCGCCCAAGGTCACTTTGACGGTCGTCGTATTGTTGGCGGTCGTTGTGGCGGCCGTTACATCGGTACCGGTGACGGTGATGGTGGGTGCGCCTGCGGTAGTGGAACAGGTAAGCTCATACCATCCGCCTGCGTACATTGCGGTGTTCTGACCGGTCCATGTGTAGATCGGACAATCGAGGTTCAGCACCACTTGATAACTGAGCGTATCGCCTTTGAAGCAACCTTCATCGCTCAGGTACGCTTTGATGGTCGCTGTTCCTTCCGTACCTACGATGGTCACCTTACCGTTTTCGTCCACTGTAGCGAAAGACGGGTCGGAGGACTCGTAGCGGATATCCGCGTTAATGGAGTGGAGTTCATCCGTACGCTCGATGGCATAGGTATATACGCCTCCTGCCGTCACTTCTTTGATAGGATCAGGCGCAGTACCTTTCCATGCGATCTGGGTCTGGAACTGCGTGATAGGTACGGTGGTGGTGTAGCCCTTATAGTAGAATACAGGACTGCCATCCTGACTCGCCATCTTACCGCATACCATGCGCGGAGAAGGGATATTCGGATTGGAGAACAGCCCCGGAGCCTCCCAGTTACGTACATGCAGCATGTAGGCGCCGATGGTGAAGTTCGTTCCCGTGAAGCCGCCTACGTTGACTACGGCATTCTTGCCGTTATGCGTATAGATGATCCATTTATAGGCGTCGGTCTGCGCGTTGGTAGCGGAGAGTAAGGCCTCTGCGTACTCCCAATCGCCGCCGGTGTTTCCGGTCTGAGCACCGCGATACACATACCGCATGGTCTGTACGTTCTGCAGGTAGAAGACATCTTCGCCCTGACATTTCTCGCCGGTCTTGATGATATACCATTGGTCGTTTCCGTCGTTATGCTCGATGTCGGCTTCCAGTTTGCCGTTGTTATCGCGCAGATAGACGGGTGCGCCGTCATGAATCCAGTATTGCGGGAAAGTGGTGGTGCCGTTGTAGTTGTACCATTCTATCTTGCGGCTCTCGGCTGCGGTCTCGGTACACTCGCTTACGGGAACGATCTGGTTGTCTTCACAATCCATACCGCCTGTTTGGAGTGCGGCTTTGAGGGATATGTCGCCTGCGGCGTTGCCGTTCAGGGTTACCTTGACGGTAGTGGTGTTGCCGGAGGTGGTGGCGGTGCCGGTGGTGATGCCTGTGCCGGAGACGGTGATGGTCGGTGCACCGTCATCATTGGAGCAACTGAGCAAGTACCATCCGCCGGGGTAGAGCAGTTTGCTCAAACCCGCTTCGCCGTCGATAGACCATGTGAAGGCGCTACATCCTTTCACATGTACCTGATAGGTAATCTCTGCGCCTTCGAAGCAACCTGCATCTTCCAGTTTGGCTGTGATGGTAGCGGTTCCGCTGTTACCGGCGGTCACTTTGCCGGTCGTGGCATCCACGGAGGCTATGTCGGGGTCCGAAGAAGAGTAGGTGATGGTTCTATTGATTGAATGGGTGTTATCCGTACGTTTGGCGGTGAACGTGATGTTCTGGCCGGCCATCATCTCTACCGTAGCGGTAGGTGTCTTTCCGTCCCAACCGAGGGCGGTGGGAGGCAGAACGACTTTGGTGCCGGTGACTGTTTTGAGGTTGTTCACCGAAGTATGCATTTCGCCGCTCACTTCATAGTTATCCAGTTTACCTACTTTCATGGCCGGAGCGCATACATGGATCGCGTGTTGACCATTATTGCCTTCGCAATACATATATTCCCAATTGCGGCAGTGCAGTACAAAGGCTTGTCGCCAATTGCCTGTCCAATTGGACATGTTCATGATGTAGATACGCTGCTGGTCGCCTTGGTAGAAGATCCATTTGTATTCATCGGAGTTGCTTACTGTCGGCGAAGTGAGTGCCGCCGAATAATCTCCTCCAGCACCCGGGTTAGTGGCTTGGATAGGACCGTGGTAGAGGTAGCGATGGGTATTGAGGTTGTATAGATAAACGACATCTTTGCCTAATACCTGTGCGCCGGTGGGCAGCGCCAACCAACGGTCGGCGGTGTTGTCATTGACGGACGTGGAGATTTGCACAGTGCCGTTGTTATCAATCACGTAGCCCTTGTTATCGTCCCATTTGAAGATATACGCCTGGTCTTCGCCACACTGGGAGATGAGTCCGTTGAGCGTAGCGGAGCATGCGGCATAATTCGTCGTCTCGGCGGTGGTGAACTCAATAGAGAGCGGTGCCGTAGCAGCATCAGCGTCTATATAGAGGGTGTCATGGCCGAAGTGCGCCTTGACGCCGGCAGGCAGGTTAACGGTCGGGTTGCCTGCTGCGCTGGTGCATTGGATGACGTACCAGCCGCCCGGATAGAAAGTCTGCGCAGAAGTCACCTCCGCGCCATCTACCGTGATGGTATAATCCGGACAGGGCTTATAGACAATGACCTGTGCCTGGGTCGTATAGACGCCCTCCGGGCAGTTGTCGGTTTTGATAAAGCAATAATAAGTATAATCCGTCTCGCCTTCATTGGTAGCCGGATGACAGGTGCTGGTTTGTGCGCCTTGTCCGGTATATTTGACGGCGGTGGTTTCGCCGGCAGAGGTGACATAGCGGTACCATTGATAGGTAGCGCCCGCCATGTTACCGCTTTTGGGTTTCGCCACCAAGGTGGTGTCCATGCCTACCGGAACGGTTTGCGTGACCGGATCCAGAGGATGGAAGAACGGACAGCAATCCTCATCCACTACGTCGCAGGGCGCGGCGTAACCGTTACCCACTACGTAGTGATCCTTGTCGTAAAAGATATGGGTACCGGGCGTCATTTCTTCCGTACGGAACAGCGCGCCGGTCTTGGTACCTGTATAAGGGGCAAAGACAAAGAGCGGTTGGCCGTCTGTCGCGCACCACCACTCATCTTTAAAATCCCAAACACTTCCGGCTTTCTGGGAGGGCTCGATAGGATAGCAACGGTCGCTGAACAGCGTTGCAGAAGCGAACATACGCGCATGGATCTTCGTCTGTTCTCCGATCGCAGGGGTGGTGTTGTTCCATGCGTTGTCTTTGGTCTCAAACTGCGCAAAGTTATACATCGCGCCGTATATATTGCCTTTGATATGCCATAGGCGCGCACGGTTATCCTTGTACTCCTTTCCCCTATCATCTCGAAGGGCGTTCAGGCTGACGATGGTGTTTTCTACGGGATAGGTGACACCGTTACGCGTTTGAGCACTCTTTACCCAACTTTCATATTTGGTACCCGTCAGGTCCACGGCGAAAACAAAGGTCTCGTCGTATTCCATATCGTTGGATTCCGCCCAATCGTTCTTTTCGCAGTCCCATTTGACGATGTAATAGCCGTCCGCACCGATAGGGTTGTTCAGACGATAGTCCGCCCAACTATTGGTGGCGCATAGGAGCGCCAAGCCAATAGCTGAACCGTATTTGAAAAGATTGTGAATTTTCATGGTTGGTGCATTAAAAGCTTTTTATACCCTTCTTTTTCGGTGCCGGGTTCGGATCCGTTGTCTGTCCATGACCATCGGATGTTCCCATCGCCATGAAGCAATCTACTGATTTGATGTCGATCGATTCGGTAACCGGTTTTAAATAATTTTTCATTGCATGAATCTGTTTAATATGTTATTTGATGTTGTTATTTATCACGTATTGTTTATTTAACGCGTGCGCCTTGTGCATTGAATACCTTGCCGTTCTGCAGGATATAGAGGATGCCGTTACGCATGATCTTTGTCGTTTCGTCCGTATTGCTGAAGATGTTATCTACGGCAGTTGGCATTTTGTAGTTCTCCACAAGGAGCAGACCGTACTCGGTAGTAGTACCCTTGGTGAGGTCAAGCACGTAAGTATCGCTCATGTCCCAGAGCTTGTTACCATTCTGCGTGAGGTAGAGGGTATAGCCTTCCGGTATGTTCTTGCTTGTCAGCGTGTAGGTGCCGTTAGCCGGAGCATAGAGCGAGAGGGTATATTGTGCCTCGCCGTCGATGAGTTGTGCCTCATGTGCGCAGAGTTTGCTGTTGTAAGCGTTCGTCCAGATCTGCGGTACGTTCACATTACCGATGTTTCCGGCTTTCGCTACATCCACGCCTTGCGTATAGCCTTGTCCTGCCAATTCGTCAGCGGTGATGTAGAGCTGGTCGCTGAACGGCTTGCCTTCGCGTGCAATCTGAATAGCGGTAGCTTGAGCGCTTGCATCACGTCTCGGCGCTAACAACGGGCTATGAGTAGCTTGGCTGAGCGTCATCGTGCCTGTCTGTTGAACCATGAAGGCAGAACCGATAACGAGCGAGTATTGATTCTTATTAACAGGTAAGAAGGTCTTCTCGCCGCTCTGGTAAACCTGGATAGTTGCTACGCTCAATCCGGCATCCGCATGGTGGAGTGTACCGTTACCTACGCCGTTCCAGTTGGCATGTTTGTCATCGACTGTCGAAGCATAGGTGTTGAGGGTCACTTCATCGCTGGCAACCAGTGCGCCGTCATTGGTCTTCTGGAAGCGAACGGTGTTGTAGTTGTAGTCATCGTCCAAGGTGATGGAGTACAGCTTATTGGGCTGCATCACGCCGCGGAATTTCTTATAAGCATATTGACCCGCTGCTTGTTTGTCGCCGAGGTGCTCCATGATCGCGTAGTCTGTTTCGTTGACGAAGTTCTCCTTGAGAACGCCTTCCTGAATACCCTTGATGCCGGTCATCACATTAACCGGGAACGGTACGGTGAAGTCGTACCATCCGTATTGTACGTGTCCGTTCGGATCTACGGTGTAGTAGAAGTATGCGTTTCCGTTAGCGGTGAGGTTAGCGGCATTGCGTACTTGTCCGGAAGCGGCAGGAGTAGTGGTGTTGCCAGCTTGTGCGTAGATACTGAAGTCATTGACCGTCAGCGCACCGCTCAGCGTCAAGTCACCAGCTGTCTCCACCGTTAGGTTGCCGACGCTATGTCCTGCACCGTTGATGGTGATAGCTTTGTCAATAACGATATTCTCTGCGTAGTCATGCGTCAGCGTGATACCTGCGCCTGCGTCAGCAGCAATCATCTCAGCCAACGTCGGCTCGGTCAGCGTTACGTTATAATTGATAGACTGCTCGGCGTAGCACTCGCGCTGCTCGATGGTAGCGGTGATAGTGGTGTTACCTGCCATGATTGGCGTTACGGTACCATCTGCAGCCACGGTAGCAACGGCTTCATTCGATGAGGTGTAATGGATTGCGCCTTCGCTCAAAGCAGAAGAAGCTACATGTTGGAAGGTTCCTGCCAATGCAGACTGCGTCACACCTTCACTGAGATCAGCGTCCCATGTCAGAGCCGGGCTTGAAGGATCTACCGCGTGCATACGCGAAACTTCTATAGACGCGATACCAGCGTGGTTGTCTGCCGCCTTGATGATGAAGGCAGTTGCCCCTACCAGTTCAGAGCCGTAAGCAACAGTATAGGTGTACTCGCGCGCAGCATCAGCACTGAGGTCGATGGTCTCAATCTCGGTGCCGTCAGCTTTGGTCAGTTGAACGGTAGTTGCTGCATCCGCGTAGAGACGTACGGTGATGACCGATCCGTATGCCAAGCCGTTCGCCAAATTAGCCTGCACGCTTGCATCCGCCTTCATGCGGTAGTACGAACTATTCATCTGCGATGCCTTGTAGTTCGGGTTAGCAACATTTTCCACATTTTCAAATGCGGATTGGAAACCTTTATATGCGTTTCCACCTTGTTTTGCTCCGCGACTTGCCGATACCGTATTAGCAACTACGTCACTCCATACACTAGGTGTTCCGGTCAATTGTTGACGCGATAGAACGAAATCGGTAGCTGTGGCTTTAGCGCCGTTAGATGCATCAGCACGTGAAATAATGATGTCATTATTCCAGTCATCTTTTGCACTATAGAACTTGTAGCTATCAGTTTCAGCATTTGTGGTACTTGTATATACGGAACGCAATAACCAATCTCCATTTTCAGACCATCCATTGCCTTTCGAACTTTCGGTGTTGGTGGAACCGACATACATATATTTGCCTGTGGATACATTCTTTAAGTAATAAAGATTGGTTGCGGCTTCTATGCGATACCATTTATCGACATCGTCACTTGAGCGTTGCTCAATAGATACTGTGCCGTTATTGTCGTACGCATAATATTCATTGCTACCGCCATTATTACCTATGCGGACATTACATACGGTAAGTGTTGCAGGCTCGGTGTTATCGCTACTCTGATTCCATAATCCCGTCAGGGTAGCATCGTCGCCGGTGCTGCTGTTATAACCGGTGACGGTCATGCTATAGAGATCGTCCGTTGTCATTTGGCATGCTGCAACCGTTACCTCGCAAGTAGCCGAACGCTGGGTATCAAACATATCGGTTACGGTGCAGGTGATAGTAGCTGTACCAACGCCTGCCGCATGTACGGTACCGTTGCTGACAGATGCTACGCCCTCTGCGTCGCTGCTCCAAACAATCGTCTTGGTGATGAGGTCAGACGGGTTCTTGGTGAGCGTCAGCACGAAATCGCTGTTACCTACCCAAGTGGTGTGCTCGCTCTCGTTGAGTTCAACAGAAGAGATAGGTTTGTTTGCCCATACAGCATCTAATGTGATATTGCCTGTTACCGCTTCGCTGAAGCTATAGTCAGCGCCGCTGAGCTGCCAGCCTTGGAAGTTGCAACCTGCCTTCGTCGGTGCACTCGGCTCGGATGCCGTTGCGCCTTCAAACACGCTCTGCGAAGCTACTTCGCTACCACCGTTGCTATTGAAAGTCACGGTGTATTTCGGCAGAATATCGCAACGTATCTTACCACCGTCGAACGTGATGCACACATCACTAATGGCAGAGAGGGTGAACTTGCAACGACGTTCATAGTTATCATTAGTCTCGTGCGGGATATTATTCGCTTGGACATTCCCTGCTAAATTAACCGTATTTGTATTCCAAGTCAACCCACTGGATGGATTGCTCGTATCTACATACAATGCATGGAACGTGTTATTTCCTACATATTTGTATGCTTCTCCATCCGAAGTTTCTGTACTTATGATGAAGCGATGAGCACCGGCAGGCACGTTGCGCAAAATGGCCGTAGCATTGGTAGTGCCGTTATTGGTCATTATGGTATTCCAATCCCAATTGTTACCATCAGCGCCCCAACCGGTATTAGAAGTTTTTACGCGCCAAGTCTTGCTGTTATCGAAAGCTACATCTGCCGTTGTCACTTTGACCTTTCCATCCAAAGAGACGGTAACCAATTTGGGGGCATCCAGCGTGAAGGATATATGACCTCCTTCTACTGACAGCGTTACGTCTGAATTAGCATTATCCAATACGGCTGCATAACTACCTCCGTTGAGTTTTTCTGACCAATTCTTATTTTTGATGATTTCAAATACAGTTTTTCCTTTAGGTGCCACAAACGAGAAAGAGCATACTCCTGGCTGCGAACTCGGATAAGTCATTTGCCGACCGAGATTATTATCCCAGTTACCCGTACTGCTAGCATCGGAAGCTACTTGCAAATCACCTACTACATAGTAGTTACCACTTACGCCCCACTTTGCATAGAGATCCATATTGTCTTCGGTGACGGAAGTAAACGGTACAGTGCATTCGGCATTCGTGTACCAAGTTGCCGTACCTGCGCCGTATGTTACAGCAGACAAGTTTAGCGCCGCTGCACTGGCTGTACTATTCTCCGGTACACTCGTCCGTACAATATTATCGCCTCCATTGTTTGGGTGAAGAGTAACGGTATAGGTGGTTATAGGAGCAGCTGCTTCGGTTGTCCAAATCTTGGTTCCGTCCCAATGGATGCAGATATTTTGGTTGTTGAGACTTACATTGATATTATCGTTTCCGTCTTGATCAGTACAGATGATACCCGAAGAAGCGGACGCATCATAGTAGAAATCGTTAATCTCATAATTATCGCTACCGCGGAATACCTTATATGATATACTATTGTTAGGAACATTGTAGTACGTGATAGTCGCAACACCGTCTTGAACGGTCATTTTATGCTCATTACCACGTCCTTTTTGGGTATTTTTATCCCAAGATAGCGAATTCGTGGTTCCCACATTTCCTGAGCCCATTATATACCAATCAGAACCGGCAACAGTCTCCGGATGAGGAACTGCCGTCAACCAAATATGTTCACCATCGAAATGAACTGTAACATCGGCTTTGTGGGTAATATTGATATCGGAAATGCTAAAATCAATATTTGTGCCATTTTTCCATACTTTCTTGATGAGGTGTGAATTATTTTCACCAACTTCCTCTAACAATAAACTGTTATTATATTCCGTTTCTCCTTTGTGGATTTTGAACTCTAAACCTTGTCCGCTAACGTTGTAGAATGTTTTGGTAGCTACACCATCTACAATGGTCATCTTATTTGCTTCAACATTTCTTGTCCAACCTGTCACCCAATTGGTTCCGCCTGCACCAAAGACGTAATAGTCGCCGGACAATGGTTCAGGAGCGGAAGGTGTCGCGTTAACAGTTACACCATAGCCATCATAAGCGATTGTTACATCGGAAGCTTCAGAAAGAGTGAATTGGATCTGCTTATCGTTTACAGAAGATAAGTCCACATTGCTCCCCGACGAAGCAATGAAATCGGCATTCACTTGATGATCCCAGCCGCCGTAGCTCTTTGTCGGATTCAATTTGAACTGATATGTACCGGCAGGAATATTTTCACGAGTAACCGTTCCATTGTTTACTGTATTATTGCCGCTATAGCCCCAGTCCTCTCCACAAAGGACAGAAGAACCTGTCAGATAGAACGGAGGTGTATAAACGCCCCAAACAGACGACTCGCCTGTTTGCAGATAATTTTTCCCTTCTTCAAGGGCTAAATCAGCCGTTTGATTCCAAACATTATTCATGTTCTTTGCGTTGTCGTTGGAGTTTTTGCGAACAATTATACAATTAGTCCATGTTCCTGCTGGGGCTTTTGCTGCCAGCACATTGTCTCCACTATCCCACATGAATGCTTCGTCTGACCAAGCATTTGCGTTGGTTTCCGAGTTCCAGAAATAAACAAACAAGTGAGCACCATCCGCTGTGAAATTGAAGACATTGTTATCAGTGTGCTTTTGTGTTTTGGATAAGAACACATATTCTTTACCGGTATACGTTACCTCATCCGGTTCTGTTCCATCAAGTGTATTAATAGTAATCACTCCACCATCAAAAGTGAATTTTACATTACTGGTTTCGTTAATCTTAAATTGACCACGAGCGTCTTGAGTACCAGCGATCGGATATGTTTGAGGACCGAAATAGTCATTGCCGTTATTATAGTACGCTGTCTTGCTTTCAAAAGTTACATTACTATGTGCTGGATTAACGTCTATATACAAGCCGCCAAACCATTGCTGAGCATGGATCTTTCCTCCGCCATCACTATACGGGTCGTAAGTGGAGCTATTTATGCTATTATGGCTATAATTAGCTATATACATGGTGTGTGTGCCGGATGCCATACTCTCGATAGTAAATGAGCCAGAATTGCTCATCGCACCCATATATTTGTTATCAACATACAGATGCCACCCATCGCGTTTGACAATATAATCTTCAAGGTGAGCGCGAACATAACCGTTAGTCGGGTAATAATCCAAAACGATTCGCTTAACAGTTGGATAACTGCTACCATTCGCAGGAATGGTCAGTCGGTATTTTATGTTATCAGAATTGTTTGTTAGATTCGAAGATTCTGCCTCATAGTGATCTGCCGATTTTTCAGTACCCGCAGAAACCAATGTAAATCGTGACTTCATGGCATTGCTTCCCGAGGGGATTGGTATAAGGTACGAACATTGTGCAGCTACATCATTTGTCATATTTACAAATGTAGGATTATGACTTAAGTCGGCCGTTCCTGCCCATCCGCCACCAACTGAACCTAACCACAAATCACCACGCAGAGAATATTGCTTACTGATGGTACCCGAACCCGGTCTTACAGCAATAGCCCAAACACGGTCGTTAGCTGATGGATTATTGGCATCGCCTTTCACGAAGATATAGACATCACGCGAGAGATTGGAACCAAAATTATATGACGGAGAATATTTGAAACGATTTTTCCCATCCTTATCACCATCGTTAGCATCCTCTAATTGCACATTACCACGATTTTGGTCATCATGGTTGGCGCTCCAGTACTTTTGATTATCACCACCCCAATTTCCATTATTGATTTTGAATTGGATGTCGGCGTTGAGGTTGCTAATCTTATAGTACCAAACATCTGAACTACCAACTTGGGTCATATTATCGCCATTGTTCCAAGCTCCTCCGTCATTTGAGCCGTCTTGTCCTTGGAATCTCCAACCAGCCCACGCAGCATTGCTTCCCACGAACAGCAGGAAGAAAAGCAGGAGTGATGTTAAAAGAGTAAAACTCGATAAATTACCATGCGAACTACCACAGGGGGGGGTGTGAAGCCCATTCGCAGTTGTTTGAGTAAAGTGTTTCATAATGTATAGATTTTGTTGGTTAATGTTTTTCTACGTTCTGTTTGGCGGTTTTTCTTAAACAAATCGCTGCAAAATTACTGCTTTTCGCGCATATACGAAAATAATATAATAAAAATATAGATATATTTGATATCTATATTGTATCTATTATTATATATATAATAATAAATGAAAACAGTTGTCCGGAAAAATCAAGAAATAATATACCGCCATATAAGCCTCTTTTGCCTATATGCTCAATCAAAAGTAAATAAAACTAAATAAACACTGATTATTGATTTAAGGATATTATTTTAACCAAAAAAATTTTAGAGAAAAATGATTATTGTTTTATAAGTACTGCGTACTTTTGAATCTTTGCTCTGAAAGTCAACTCACAAATAAATTTGCAGTTGCCCTTTCATACCAAATCTTCACTCCACAGAGTCATAAAACAATAATCTCAAAAAATCGCTTTGCTTCAAAAAATACCAAAAATCTCTTAAGTAAATAAACATAGATAAACACTTTTAAATGATTGTTAGAGCTTAGCTCTTTGTGCATTAAGGTGTTTAAGCATCTATATAAGTGAACTTCTCTATCTGCTTAACCTCCTCAATCCACACACTAACGTGTCACAATCATTTAAAAGCCATAAACATAGATAAAGTATTTTCCGTCAATAATCAAATTATATCATAATCATTTCATGATATATTTGCCGGAAGGGGTGAGGATGAGGCCGGGGTGATCGGCAGAGACGGGACGGCCAAGGATGTCGTAACGTCTGGTGTCGAGGTTCGACGGGCCATCGATATTCTCAATCGCCGTTTCTTGCGCCTCCCATTCTTCGATCAGGATATCATCTATCTTCGCAGAGAAAGAACCCGCTTCATTGGTATTGAGATAGACGGAGATAGCGTCGATATTATCTCCCACCAAGGTTTGCGGGATATAGGCTGCGAGGCGGGTGAACGAACCGTCCACGGAATCGAAATCGGTGATGATGTTCTGTCCCGAACGCATGGAGAGCATGATCTGCACCTTAGTTCCCACGCCGTTGGCAGCACGGTACGCCGTCAATCGCATCGGCTTCGTGACCTTGATATCGGTTTTTGAGAACCGATACTGCCAGACCGCATTCGCGGAAGCAGAGCCGCTGACGGAGACGGCATAATCGCCCGTTCGGGCACCCGACTTAACTATCTCACACTTCGTATTGCTCACATTGCTGCTGATGAGCTGTTGCGGCTGGTAGAAACACGGGTCGATGGGGAAAGTGCCTGTGTTCTGCGCTACGTTATTGACGTAGTTATAGGGCGTTGTGCGGCTCTCGAAACTATTGCGGTAGTAAACCGGTCCGAGGCTGTATGGCGTAGCAAAAGCAGTGTCTTGGGTGCCTTTCAGCATCCGCGTCGCATCGCCGGCAAGGCGTAAGTAGAAATCCGAAGAGAGCCATCTGCCGTCCGCCGACGTGGTGAGGAAATAGGCGTCGGTAGGCAGCATCGTGTAGTCCGTAGCCGCCGAGAGGAGCGCTGTACCTTCGTCATACTCGTCGAACATGGAGAAATACATGTTGCGGCATCCTGTCTCATGGATGTTCTTCGCCTGCGCCCAAAGGAAAAGACCTGCCTGACGCGGTGCCTGATTCGGTACGCCGGTGTTCCATGTCGCCCATCCGAAACCCGGGAAGAGCGTAGGCATATAATCGATATGCAGCGCGTCGCAATAGTCTTTGTCCTGGCGCTGGAGGTTGAAGAAATACTGCGCCTCGTTGATATTGCTGAATCGGCCTACGAGCCAGGGCGAGAGCATGTTATAATGCTTATAGACCTCCTCAAAACTCTCCTGGTTAGCCGGATTGGGTTGAGACGGTCCCTTGGCGTCATTGCGGTTCTCCCGCCAATAGGTAGGCACACCGCCGATGACATAGCATCCGCGGCTCTTGAGCCATTCGATGAGTTCGATCGTCTCCTGAGCAGTACCCGGGTGGTTGTCGGTGAAGCCCGTTCCCCATACCTGCACGACGGGTTTGCCGTTGACGGTCGCGTATGCCGGCGATTGGGTGAGCGCGTAGTTCTGCTCGATGTTATAGACCCAGTCAAAGCGGATCAGGTCTGCCCACGTCGATTCCAGACCGTTGGATGTGATATCATAGCAGATATAGAAGAACCGTTCGTTCTGCTCCGCCTGCGAGCGGATCGAAGAAAGCGTTGCCGCCGGATTATTGGCGATGGTGCGCATCTCGCCTCCGAGGAAACGTTGTACGGCTACGCCGTCAATACCGTGCTGCTGCATGAGCGCGAAATGGCGCCCGATGACCGAAGCAGAGGCGCCGTTGTACAGTCGTGCCGGTTCGCCGTTCCCGAGGTTCGCAAAACCCGTCTGCGCGAGTTCGGCATCGTCGTAGAAAGAGATATCCGGGTAAATCTCGAAGGTATGGTTGTTCGGTCGGGGCCAGCGTGTTCCATCACCGGCAATGGCGTCATTGCCCCAGTGGTGCCAGAAATCATATCGTCCCGCTACGCGGAACCATGCCTGATAACCGGCCACCGACTTACCTATAAATTCGGAATACGCGCTTCCGCCTGCGTGCGGACAGAGCGGCTCGGTGAGCGGGTTGAGCGTACCGTTATAGACTTCCACGCGGGCAATATAATTGCCGTCATTGAAGCGTATGTCACCGTGGTTCTGCGCGTTGCGCAGCGAAGCGTCCGTGACCGCCATCGTGACGGTGATCCATTGCTCCGAACCGGTCTTGCCTGCAACGCAGGACTCGTAGTTGCGGTTGTTGGTCGCGTTATACTGCATCCGCAGTTCGCCTGTACCGCGGTCGAGGTAGGTCACTTTGAAAATGAGGGTATCCATCGTGGACGGCACCGCCTTCTTGTCAATGCGGAAATAGAGGAACTTGGAGGACGGGATATATACGCACTCGCGGCCGGCTTCTGTTTGGATGACCGTGTAGGGTTCGTCGTTCGGGTCTCCGTTACCGCTTCGGGTCATGTTCAGCGCCGCAGAAGGGGTATAATACGCCAGAGGCGTAGCTGGAATAGCGGCGTGCATGCTGCATAGCGCACAGAGCGTAAGAATCAGGATGGATAAAAGGCGGGAATGTCTCATCGAATAAGTAGCCATAATGGTGTTATTTTTAAGGTTTCACAAAGGGTTATTCCTAACATGCCGCAAAATTAGTACTTTTTTTTGATATATGCAAATATATTTGCAATATTATTCATTTTTTATTTGTGTTATTAGTGTTTAACCCAAAAGAAAATAAACAAAGATAAAGATTTTCGATTATGGATTATCGATTAGTGATTAGTATTTTAATCAAAAAAGTTTAGAGAAAAATGATTAAATAGGATAAGTACTTTTAGTACTATGAGTCTTTATTCTGAATAGTCTACTTGAAAGTAAACTCTCAGATAGCCTATCCACAATAAATCCTCACATCCAAGATGTTCATCCTAATTTAATCTCAAAAAATGACAAAAAATACCGAAAATAGCATTGCTATAATCGTTTGAGCAGAGCGAGATAAGACAATGATCAATAATCAACAATAAACATAGATAAATTTTTTTTTCTGAAAATCTTGCATATGTGCAAAATTTGTAGTACCTTTGCAGCCGCAAAGGTTTTAGAAGACATGAAGTTATCTCTGATCAAACAAGTCATTGGTTCGATTGCCACGGTTGAGGGCGATGACGCAATAGAAATCCGCCATCTGCTGACGGACAGCCGGCAATTAACGGTTACGGGTGATGGGTTACCGGTTATGGGAGAAACAGCCCATACGCTGTTTTTTGCCATCAAGACGGACAAGAACGACGGGGCAAGGTATATCCCGGAGTTGAAGGCAAAGGGCGTGCAGGCGTTCGTGACGGGTGATGCTTTGGCGGCGCTGCAGGCTCTCGCGGCATACGTGCGTTCGCAGTTCAGCGGAATAGTCATCGGTATCACGGGTTCGAACGGCAAGACGGTGGTCAAGGAGTGGCTATATCAGTTGCTCAAAGAGGACTATGAGATCGTGCGTTCGCCGAAGTCGTATAACTCGCAGATAGGGGTGCCGCTGAGCGTTTGGCAACTGACGGGTTACGGGTTACAGGTTACGGGTAACGGGAAGCCTGCTTTGGCAATCTTCGAAGCCGGTATCTCGCAGCCCGGGGAGATGGAGAGATTGGAGAAGATCATCCGTCCGACGATAGGCGTGATTACCTATATCGGGCATGAGCATGACGAGAACTTCGAATCATTGGAGCAAAAACGGGCGGAGAAAATGAAACTCTTCGTGCATTCTCAGACCGTGATTGAAGACCCCACGCACCAGAACGTGCGTACTTGTGCCGCTGTTATGCGTTCCTTGGGCTACGATGAGGAGACGATCTCCTCACGCATCTTGCATCAGACCCACGAAACGGTGCTCAAAGTGAACCTCTCTGCGCTCGTGGAGAATGTGCGCTATTTCCGGTCCCTATTGAAACCGACTACCAAACTGACCTGCATGGTCAAGGCGTTCGCTTATGGTGCCGGTAGTGTGGAGGTCAGCAAGGCATTGCAGGCTTCGGAGTTGGTGGATTACTTAGCAGTAGCAGTAGCGGATGAAGGGGTGGAACTGCGCCGTGCAGGGATCACGCTGCCGATCATCATCATGGATCCCGAAGTGGCTGCCATGGATTTGATTTTGGAGAATAACCTCGAACCGAATGTCTATTCCCATCAATCACTCAAGACAGTCATCGCAGCAGTGGAGTCGAAGGGCTTGGAGCACTATCCGATACATATTAAGATCGACTCGGGCATGCACCGTCTTGGTTTTTACAAGGAAGACATCCCTTGGCTTATCGACCGTCTGACCCATCAGAAAGCCGTTTCTGTCCGTTCGGTCTTCTCGCATCTCGCCGGTTCGGACGAGGCGCAGTTTGACGATTTTACCCTCTCGCAGATCAAGTACTTCGATAGTTGTGCGGAAGAACTGAAGAAAGGATTAAAGGATGAAGGGATCATCAAGCATATATGTAACAGCGCCGGTATAGAGCGGTTTACGCAGTTCCAGTTCGATATGTGCCGGTTAGGTATCGGTCTCTACGGATTCTCGTTCAACGGAGCGCAGCTACGTAACGTCTGCTCGCTGGAGACCACGATCCTCTCCGTCAAGACGGTCAAAGCCGGAGAGACGATCGGTTACGGACGGCATACCCGTCTCACGGAAGACCGTGTGATAGCGGTCATCCCGATCGGGTATGCAGACGGCTTCGACCGGCGATTCTCGAACTACGGTGGAGAGGTCTATGTGCGCGGCAAACGATGTCCCGTCGTAGGCAATGTGTGCATGGACCAAGCCATGGTTGATATCACCGGAACGGATGCACGGCCCGGAGACGTAGCCGAGGTTTTCGGCGAACATATGCCGCTGCAAGAACTCGCAGATAAATTAGGAACTATCACATACGAAATATTAACCTCTGTTTCACGTCGTGTCCAACGTATCTATTTCTACGAATAAACTGAGTATTGGTTACGGTGCTACCATCGTCCAACGCGATCTTACATTCTCGCTCTATGAGGGCGAGATGGTCTGTATGTTGGGACCGAACGGTTGTGGCAAATCGACCTTGCTCCGTACGCTTGCTGGACTCCAACCGCCTCTTTCCGGAGAGTATAGTCTGAACTCCCTCCCTGGAGGGGAGGGGCGGGGAGAGGTTTCCTTAGTGCTTACGGAACGGCTCTCGTTGGACAACACCACCGTACACGATGTCGTAGCGATGGGAAGGTATCCTTATTCCTCGTTTTTAGGCGGACTGACCGAAGAGGACGAACGGATCATTGCGGAGTCTTTGGAGAAAGTGGGCTTTGGTCTGTCAGCGAGTGAAACGAGCGGTCTGTCAGCGGAGCGGTCTATATTCTATCAGCCCGTAGGGCGGTCTTTCTTCAACGCCCATTCGGACGGCGAGAAGCAGCGGATCTTGATCGCGAAAGCACTTGCGCAGGAAACACCAATTATTTTATTGGACGAACCGACCGCCCATCTGGACTTACCCCACAGGATTCTTGTCTTGCGTCTTTTGCGCACCTTAGCCCACGAGCAAGGCAAAACGGTGCTCATCTCCACACATGAGTTGGACTTGGCTTTGGCGCTGAGTGACCGCATTCTGCTGATGACCCCAGGCAATGGAGTGCAACTCGACACGGCAGAGAACCTCCGTAAGACGGACGCCTTCACGCGGGCTTTTGGTATGGACATCTTTTCTCCCTTGGAAGATTGATAGTTGATAATTGATAATTGAGAATTGACGAATGGACGATTGACGAGGTATTGTATTAAAATCGTAAATTAAATTAAATCGTCAATAAATCGTAAATGGTAAATCGTAAATCGTAAATTAATTGATAATTTTTAATTTTTAATTTCCTATACAATGGTACATGATTTATACATCTTGATGATTACAGCAGGCATTGTGAGCCTGCTCTTCAAGTTGCTCAAACAACCCGTAGTGTTGGGCTACATCGTAGCCGGTATTTTAGTAGGACCTCATCTCTTCGGCGAGAAACTCGTGGAGATGGAGAATGTGGAGACATGGGGTAATATCGGTGTCCTCTTTGTGCTCTTCTGTATCGGTCTGGAGTTCCGATTGAAGAACCTCTTCGAGAGCGGCAAAGTGGCGCTCATCGGTGTCTCTACCATCGTCGGAGGTATGCTCCTTTTGGGCTATGGTGTCGGGCGTTTTGCGCTGCTGGACAACATGAACTCGATCTTCTTGGCGGCGATGCTCTGTATGTCCTCTACCACGATCGTCATGAAGGCAATTGACGAGGCGGGGCTGACCAAGTCGCGTTTCGTCAAGGGGGCTACTTCGATCCTTATCTTCGAGGATATCATCGCAGTGGTGCTTTTGGTGCTGCTCTCTTCGATCGCTGTGTCGAATAATTTTGAGGGTGCTGAACTGCTTGATAAAGTGGTGGTTCTTGTTGTTACTTTGGCGGTTTGGTTTGTAGTCGGTATTCTGATTATCCCTACTTTCCTGCGTTGGGTACGTCCCCATCTGAATGATGAGATCCTGATTATCCTTGCCCTCGGTCTCTGCCTCGGAATGGTGCTGACTGCCGAGGAAGCCGGTTTCAGTTCTGCGCTCGGTGCGTTCGTAATGGGTATGATCTTGGCGGAGACGAAAGAGTCCCATCGTATCGAGCACCTCATGGCGCCGCTCAAGAATGTGTTTGCTGCGATCTTCTTTGTCTCGGTGGGTATGATGATCAACCCCGCTTCGCTGGTGACCTACTGGGATTCGATTCTCTTTGTGGCGTTCGTGATCGTCGTAGGTATGATTACTTTCGGTACGCTCGGTTGTTGGTGGGGTGGTGAGACGATGAAAGATGCTATGTCCACCGGTTTCTCCTTCGTGCAGATCGGTGAGTTCTCCTTCATCATCGCAGCCCTTGGTAGCAAACTCGGCGTAACCGATCCGGCTATCTATCCGATCATCGTAGCGGCGTCCGTGCTCACTACCTTCCTCACCCCTTATATCATGAAGGCGACTATCCCCTGCTATAATTTCCTCTACAACCATGCTTCCCCGAGTCTGCGCGATAAGATAGACCGGCGGGAGAAAGAGGTAGAAGCAGCCGAGAAAGCAGCCGCTGAGACCAAGGAAGCGGATGGACCTTCTACTGCTGACAAAGTGCGTCGTGCTGTGCGTAAGACGTATGTCACGAAGCATGTCGTGGATCTCTTTATCAAGAATATGACCGAAAACGATCAGAAAAATGAGAACTAAACTTCTTTTCCTTGCCGTACTGCTATGCAGTGTAACTGTCCTGATGGCGCAGGATGACCATATCGCTGACGGATTGTCTTCTGTTGCATCTATTGCCGCAGAGACGAATACGGCTGTCGATTCAGTGACTTCACCCCCTCTTCCGGAACAGAAACCTCTCTGGAAACAGAAACTCTATTATGGCTATAATTTCGACATCTATTTTCATCATGACTCGCGCTCTGACCGCAAAGAGAACGGATGGTCGATTGCTCTGCAGCCCGAGGTAGGATGGAAACTCTCTGACCGTATCTATTTAGGTATGAGGATAGGTGGTAGTTATGCGAATACGACCATCCAGAGTGATGTGAAACTCTTAGACACTACCTATACCGCCGATTTGCGTGTACACTATGGTTCATGGCAGATTGAGCCGTACATGAGGTATCGTCTCAAGACCCTTTTTGACGGAAAAGTGGGTATTTGGCTCGAGACGCATGTATTTACCGGAATGGATTTCCCCCGTGTCACGAATAATATGGAGCGCGGAACGGATTATGAAGGCTTGCGGCATTGTGTTTCTTATGGCTTCCAGGTATCGCCCGTCATCACCTATCAGTTCAATAAGAAGAGTACTTTCCAGATTTTCTTCTCCATTCTCAGTCTCGGGTATAGTGGTAGTACGTACTGCTATGCGGATGGTTCTAAACAGTACATCAATGATGTGATCATCTTCTCCGGTAAACTCAGCAATATGCTTGCTAATCAGTTCACCCCGGGTCTGTATGGCTTGAAATTCGGTGTACAAAAGAGTTTTTAATAATCTGTGTTTATATTGTATCCCCTCCCGTTGCAAATAGGACAGGTTGCTACTACGGGTGTGCTGTTCGGGTCGTTTTGAATATATACTTTTCCTGTTCCGTCACAATAGGGGCAAGCATTTTTCTTGCATGAGGCGAGTGTGATTACGAACACGAATGACATGATCATGAAAATCATGTTTTTGAATGATAGAAAGGAGCGAATTGTTTTCATAATAATCAGTTGTAGTGTTTTCGGCGGCAAAGGTACGGCTTTTTTATGATATGTGCAAGAAAAAAAAGAAAAAAATGAACCGATGTTTACGAGTGATAAAAAGGAGAGGCATCCATTCGTGTGCCTCTCCGTTGTTTGTATGAGTCTCCTGATTATAGATTACGTTCTCGACAAGCAGCATTAGCTGCGCTTTATCCCCGCTCATCTCCTTTCGACATTTTCTCTGCTATAGCGTTGAGCGCCACGAACCGATAGCGCAGTGCCTCATGTGGTATATGTCCCACCTTCGCCTCTACCTGTGCTACGATGTCCTCCCGTTCAAATAGTTCTTGCGCAGGCTCCACCAAAAGCAATTTTCCTGCCGCACAAGCCTCAAAATAAACTCCTTGTGGTTTAAAGTACTTGTACTGTTCGCTATCCTGCGCAGGAAATCCTTTTTCTAAAAGAATGATTAGCGGAAACCCTTTCTCACGCAGGGCTCTGGTTATCTTTTTCTCACCGGGAGAGATAGCCGCGGTGATGAATACGATTCCGTTTACCGCGTCTTGTAGGCATTGCCTTTTTTGTGCCTCTATCTGCTCATCGGTTAAACTCCGCGAACACTGTAAAACGGCTCGTTGAGGGTGTTCGGTAAGGAATATATTTCCGAGTGTAGTACAATACACGCCTCTAATGAATGTAAGCTGATGTATTCGGAATAAATCGGGTTTCTCGCGTTTGATTGCCAATCGTCTCGGGTTGTCATGAAGATAGGTTATCCATCTTTGCATCTGTCCTTTCCCGTGTAGAATCCGGTCGTGAAAGCCAGGCTCGAATAATGATTCGGAGCGTATGCTCCTCGTCGAAGACGTATTCCTCCAATAAGCGCGTGAGCATGCTCCTTTCCATGCGCCGATTATCTTTCCCAGACTCCAACTCTTTGGTAATTCCTCTTTAATATACAATACGCCATGGAAATGATCCGGCATGAGTTGATACTGAATGATTTGTATAGCACATCCGGTCTTTGCGAATATCTGTTTCTCTATTTCGTAAAACTCTGCTATAACAGCCAACCCGAGTGGGGTAGGTTCTACGTGAGCATCTTCCGGCTTATCATATGCGAGTGTGCCTAATAGCGATTCTCGATTAGTTGTCGTCACCGTAATCATGTAAGCTGCAGGCTTGGAATAATCGTGTCCCGCCTTTCGACGCAATCTTTCACTCATCTCTTTCTTTTTGTTTAGCGCCGCAAAGGTACTGCTTTTTTATGATATGTGCAAGAAAAAGAAGAATTTTCTTAATTTATTTGCATATCTCGCAAAAAAACCGTACC
This sequence comes from uncultured Bacteroidales bacterium, assembly GCA_900319005.1. GTDB lineage: Bacteria > Bacteroidota > Bacteroidia > Bacteroidales > Paludibacteraceae > Colicola. The sequence goes on along the minus strand of ONMV01000002.1, from coordinate 45,266 downwards.
TTTGCACCCGCAAAGGTTTTTAACCCACCGGCTCAAATTAACCGACCCCTTTTTCTGAGCCACTTCGGGACATGATTTTTTTATAGACATAAAACATCGGATTCGGGGATGGTTTGTTGTCCGAAATCCGATGCAAAGGTAGGCATAAAAAAAACGTCCCAGAAGAGGGACGCAATAACTCCGCGGATTCCGCAATTATTCTGCAGATACTCCGCAAATACTCCGCGATAACCGCAAATATTCCGCGTTATTTACTTTGCCTTGCTCGGCAAAAATCATCGGGAGAAAGTACAAATTTAGATTGAAAACGATTAAAAATAATAGCCCTTTGGGCATCTGATGCATAAAGATTAAGATTGATACAGCCAATATGTTGTAAGCGGTACAAAGCCCTACAATAGTCGATTTTGGTAGTAGCTAAAGACAGCTCGGCATCGAGTCTTTCACGGATATTTTCTTCGGGAAACCGTGCCGAGATACAAAAGAAATCCGGTGGGATAGTCGAAAGAGGGTTCGTCACTACATCCTCAACCTTAGGCTTCGGGTCTGTAAGCGGTTGAGGATAATAATTGTTGATCGTTACAGACCCGAAATTTTGACCGATAGTCGGCTGTTCAATTTTAATGATTTGTTGCATATCTTTGAAATATTTATTTGCATAAAAAAGCACGGACTTCGGTATCTATAAACGAGCCTAAGCTGGAATCTCTGAACACCATTCATAGAAACGTCCGCCCGTGCCGTAGTGTGTACTACGTCATAGGCATCGTTCCTCGATAGTGTTCTTAAAGTTTCCAGCTTAGACTTATCGGTTACGATGCTTTTTTGCTTTAGCAGTTATGTCTTTTTTATCTATTTATTGCTTTTAGTTCTGTTACAATGTCGGCAGAGCATTTGGCAGTTTTCCTTTACTGTTTTACCCCCCTTTGACCAAGGCACAATGTGGTCAGCTTCCATTTCGTAGAACTCAAGTTCTCGACCATGTTCCGGGCAGTTAGCACCGACGCATTTATGTCCTTGTTCCTCGTACACCTCCAGCGCGGTTTTCTCGTCAAAAGCACGAAGTCCGAGGTGTTGCTCTTTGTTATCGAGGACGTACCAGAGGATACCTTTCTTGTTGGTAATTTCACCGTCTTTGAGGAGTTCCGAGATCCATATTTCGAGCTTTTTAGCATCTATCTCATCATCCTTGTGTAAACGGTACATTTCACCCCAATCGGTAGCGGTGTAAAGGGCAGCATGTTTGCCGATGAACTTCATTTTAACCCACGTCATGACGAGATTAAAATAAGTCCATAGATCGCTACAATCGGAGTCGTGCTGGTGGTCGCTCATGTATTTCTCAATCGTCACTCCGTCTCTTTTAGCGACCCATTCGATAGCCATTTCAAGCCCTGCTTGACGGTTCCAAGCTTTGGAGATATATCCATCGCTAAGACGCTTCGCAGCACAGTTGTTTTTCGAGAAATATCGTTTTGCATCTGTCACCCATGAACCGGCATAGACGGCATTTCGGATCTCCTGTTTGGTTAATTCTTCACCGGCTATATTGATCACTTGGAACCAATCCAATTTCTCGGTGTCAGAGCCGTTTTTGCAGATATAAACATCCAATTCGTAGTTGAGGAACTGCTCACGGTCAGCCTCCGGAAGATTCTTGAACCCCCACAGATTACTTTTCCAATCCACCGAGAACGCTCCCCAATAATAGTGGCAGATAGAGAGCGTGCGTTGCTGTCCGTCCATGACCTCATATGTACCATCTTCTTTCTCGACCCAATACATCACATTGAGCGGATATTTTTTAGAGATGGTATCAATCACGGCTTTCTCTTGTTTGTCGCTATAGACGAACTCGCGTTGGTACTTAGGACGGATGTCCAATTTGCCGTGATAGCCGACAACGCCTTCTTCGTCGCTGTCACGAAAGCCGTCCACGAGGTCGGCAATCTTTACCTTAATTTTTTCTATATCCATGATTTTATTGTTTTTTGCGGATTAGGATGCGAGTATATAAGCCTTTCCCGTTTAATACAGGCGCGTCGTATCTATCCCATGGCTTTTTGAACTCTTCTAGATACCCATCACCCCCTCTATCGGTTGTCCATATTATTTCAAATTGTTTGGGATTATATTTATCTAAAAATGTTATTGGCACACCCATGGCACCATCGTAGTCACATGGAATATCCGTATATGTATTTACATTTATAGCATCGTAATTATCATACTTAGGATATTCTTCCGGCGTATAATGCTTTATCAAAATCAATTCTTCATTATGCTTACTTACCGGCAGGTTTGTAAACCAACAAGAGGTAGAGACTCGTGCCATCTTTTTGCCGTTCTCTATATGGTGGAATTTTTCCCAAGAGTCGGGCACTTGGAAATACATACCTACATTAAAATTCGTGTAGCCCGTTCGGATTTTATCCTCCTGGAACATCTTGAATGTAAGTTTATATTTTAGGGCGTTAGTGTTACCTATTATAATAAATTGCTTATTGTATTTATTCAACAAAGCAAGGAACTCGCGGAAAAGCGAGAAAGGCGGGTTGGTTACTACTATATCTGCCTCTTTCAGTAACTCTATACTTTCGGGGCTATCAAAAGAGCCATTTTGCTTTAACTCTGCCTTGACATTATGGGTACTGCTTTTAAGCAGTAACTGTACATCCGTCAAGTCGGTAGAACCGTTCCCGTCCAAGTCCGGCACTTCGGAGATCTCCACCTTATAAGCTTTCCGTGTAGGAGTATCGCTCTCTATAGGGAATAATGGCAGTTCCTGTTGGGCAATGGGCGAACCATCATAACAAGTAGCAATGAGTTTTTTTAAGCCCAGCGCATTGAAATTGAGCGCAAAATACTTGAAGAAATTACTCTCGTACGGGTCGTCGCAATTACAGAAAATTACTTTATCGCGAAAGTAGTCGCGATAATGCACTAACTCTTTCTCAATGTCGGAGAGCTGGGTATAGAACTCATCCTTCTTGGCATCTTTCGCTTGTGCTAAATCTTTTCTTGCCATAATGATATATTTATTCAGGTATATAATGTTCCCATTTGTCTTGTTTGTCAAGTTCATGGATGAAAGTGCAAGCCTCCTCATAACCCATTTCACAAGCATGTTGGAGCATGATATCCGCTTCGTCGAGGGGAACGACGGAGAGTGAGTCTCGGGCTGCGGAGTCCGCGGCATGCAAATAAGAAGCTGCACCCGTTATAAACAGAGCAGCAGGATCATCGTCAAGATACGCGCGGCGCGCATATTCCATTAAAGAGTCATCATTATAATAAATGGAACTATCGGCACACAGAGCACCGCAGGTAGAAACCTTTTCAGAACAAGACGTGCACGCGGAGAGAAAAAGCGTGCATGTAAACAGCAAAAATATATATCTTTTTTTCTTCATTTTAGTGGCTCAGAAAAAGGGGTCGGTTAATTTGAGCAAGGGGAAAACACACCTCTCTCGCCTTTATTTTCTTTCTAAAGGCTGTAAACAAGTGCCCCTCGATCTAACCGGCGGCAAAGTGCTATGGGCTAACCCCGATGAGGGCTACTTCATGAGCGCGTATGGCGTTAAAGTGAAGCCTTTGTATGGTCCCGCTATGCGCAAAAAAGGCAGCAAAGCCAACAACGGCAAAAGAGGGTTAACACACCCCATAATGCGCAATTACAACGCCCAATATGCGCACCGTCTCATGTTCGCTACCTTCGACGAGGAGCCTTGCCCCATCTTCTTTGACTCCAAAGGCAACCCCTACAAAGGGCTCGTGCATCACGTCATCGAGACCCTTACAACATACGCATGGACAACCTCATCGGATGGCTCACGTACAAACAGCACGCCGTAGCCGACAAACGTCGACGTGCCCTCGAAGCCGTTCTGCCGGATATGTATTGCGTGGAGACCAAGTACCTCAAAAAGCTCCAAGACCCGAGACAAACAACCGACGAGGAATTTCAAAACGCACTCGATAAAATAAAAAATTAGTTCAATTAGTTCAATTCGCCGTTATTAATTAAAAACGGCTAATTATGCGAATTAAACGAATTTGCGACTTATGGAAAAGACCGTCTATGAGCTCTTTGACGAACTCGACCCCAAACAAAAAGCATCTTTCATCGATGCACGCCTCGATTGGGCTTCATGCGGAGCGCTCTGCGGAGAAATGACCACACGGCTCTGCCACCCTACAGAAGATAATTAAAAAATTAAGATTATGGATATACAAGATTTAAGAAAAGCACTGAATGAAGGCATTGTCCTCTTTCAGTTCCAGAAGATCGACGGCACACTCCGTCCTGCGCGAGGTACTACTTGCCCCGACCTCGTGCCAACTCCCGACACGCCCAAAGGCGTACGGACACCCGAACAGCAAGCCGCTTACAACCGGCAGACAGTCGCTTTCTACGACATCGATAAAAAAGCATGGAGATGTATGCGTATCGATGCCTTATGGTCCTATCAACGTGCACTCAAACTAACATGAGATGATTTATTCGGCTGAGTAAAAGAGAAAAGAAGCAAAAGAGAAAATACTATGCAGCGCGCTTTTATCTCTTAAAAAAAATAATTTATTTTATAAATTTAAAAAAAAGCACTCTTATGGAATCATTAAACGATGTGATCGATAAAAAAATGAGCAAGTCGCTTTTATGCCTCTTAAAACTCATCGACCCGAACTGTAAATTCGGTTTGGACAAAAACCTCATCGAGGCATGGAATCGACTCCCTCTCACCGACCAGCGCCGCCTCTACCTCTATCTGCTCTACCGAAAATGGCGCGGGGAAGGGTTCTACGGCACGCCTTACGAGATCGTCAACAATTGTCACCCGTACCCCACTAACTGGAACGGAAAGGCGCTCATCAACCGCCTAATGAAAGAGAACAGAATGGTCTCCGCCAGACACGACGGTATCTACGGCATCTTCACGGTTGACGAGGCAAAGGTATGGGAGATGAGCGAAATACAAGCGCTGAATTAAATTAAGGACGAAGGAAGAAGGAGGGAGGATGAAGAGGAAGGATAAATTAACAAAGTAAAAAGGAAAAAGGAAATGGCAAAAGTTAGATTTAATAGAGAATCCGGGATAAGCAGCTTATCCGGAAGTATCGGACGGTTGACGTTCAGGACCATAAACGGAAATGTGTATGTTCATGAACGAAAAGAACCGAGTTTACCGAAAAAGGCGACACGCGCTCAGAAGCGCTTGTACAAACGTCAAGTCATCATTGAGAATTGTTTGGAGATCCTGCAAAATGAGATCGAGGATGTGCAAGAGGCTATCCGTCTGCGGAACACGATCAAGAGTAGGTTGAAAAATCTGTACAAGGAGTATTCTCCTGAGATTAGAGCGCGGACGAAACTGCAAAAAGCGATCATGCTTGCCTATCGCGAGCGGTTCAATCGCTTTAAGAAATCCCGACAAAACCATGATAAAACCCCGATGAAACCCCGTTAAAACCCCGATGAAAGATGAAAAAAGATGCAGTAACTTTTGCGCAACTAACCGCGCGTCTCGAAAGAGCCATACATGCCAATGTCGGCATGAAAGGGCTGAATATACTCCTCTACGGATGGATGAAGAAAGGTGGCATAAAACGAAGCACGCTTTTTATGCGTATGAAGAGTGCGGGAGAAGGCTATCTGACACCCGAAGAAGTGCGAAATTTCTCCTTGTATGCAGGCTATGACCTCTCTAAAGATTGATTTTGTTCAACTTTGAACCAAAGCGAACTCACTTTTTTGGTGGGTTCGTTTTTTTGTTGTACCTTTGCACCGCATTTCGAAATGGACCGCTCGGGGAACCCAATTGGGATAGAAGGGCGGACGGAGGTAAAGGCGGGCGATAACATCGCCCGGAGAATATGAACAGATGCCGAAGGGATGGAAGGGCGGACGGAGGGGAAGAGGAGGAGACACCGGCATCTGATGCCGGAACAAAGAACGAAGAAAGGAAAAAGACAAAATATAAACACCATGAAAGACAAACCCCAAAATATCGCCCAATTGATCATCGCCGCTATCGTTGTACTCGGTGGTATGGTTCTTCTCCATGTGGGCATACAGATTGACCCTAAAGGAGAAATCCACGAAACCGTCCTCGTAGCCTTCGGAGAAGCCGCTACATTCGCCGGCAGTATCTTGGGCATCGATTATCACTATAAATCAAGAAACCATGATAACAATAACACTAATCCGCAATAAGCAAAATAGCAAAGCCGTTACGGGCACTATAGCCTTCCCGCTAATGGGCAAAGAGGGCGAGACAAAGACCTTCGAGTTCCCAACCCTCGAAAACGCGGATTTTATCATTCCTGCCGGAACGTACCCCGTCGAAAGAACGTGGTCGCCCAAATTCAAAAAGTTCCTGCCCTTGATTGATAACGTCCCCGATAGAGAAGGCATCCGGATTCACCGCGGTTCAATCCCCGAGCACTCCAAAGGATGTATCTTGCTCAACATGGCTGGGATGAGCCACATAGATGTTTTGTTTAACCAATTAGATTATATTGAAGAAAATGCGCAAATCGAAATCATTGACCCTTGTACTGCTTAGCGTAGTCGTACTCGCTGCCGTCACTATCGGCGTCAGTAGTTGCAAAGCATGGCGTACCGTCTCCACTACCGCAACTTACGTGCAGACCAACGACTCCGCGAAAGTCACCCAGACGATTACCACCAAGACCGTCGAGGAGTACCAAGGGGTCAAGAAAAAGTAAAGCCGAAAAATCTCTACGGCGTTAAAGAAAAGAGATATTAATTTTTAATTTTTAATTTTTAATTAAACCTAAATCTTATGGGAAAAGTTAAGTATGCAGCCGGTATTGACTGGGTTAAAGGTAGCCTTTCCAAGCCGGTAGTAAAAAACGGTCACTCTTGTGGTACGTACCTCATCGGTACTCACCGCGAAGCGGAGACCACCAACCCCAACTGTACCAGCCTCTACATCCGCAATGCAGGCACGTACGATCGTCAGACCGCACCCTCTGCGAACGAGATGGCAGCACGCGACAAATTCGCAACCGTATCTGCTGCGGTAGCAGCGCGCGCCAAAGACCTCTCGAAGATGGCTGCCGACAAAGCGGCGTTCGTCGCGCAGAAGGATATCCCGGGCGGACGTACCACCATGAAGAGCTTCCTCTGGAAACTCGAACTGGAAGCCTACGACCAAGCGCAGGGCTAACACCCAAGGCTAAAAAAAGGAAAATCGCTCTAATACGGGCGATTTTCTCTTTTTTATTTGCATATATGCAAAAATTGTAGTACTTTCGGTCCTCCCTACTATAATAGTAGGGGCCCACCGAAAGTACGTTCGCATTTTGCCGGATATAGACAAGGGCGGGCATTTTTTTGCCGAGCCTGAAGGCTTCCTATTTTGTGCGAATAAATATCGTCTTATGCAAGCATAGCCGCTATCCATCCGCACAAAATAGATAGAATTTTATTCTATTCGGCAAAAAAAATCCCCGAGCGCTTGCATATATGCAAAATTTGTAGTACTTTTGTATGCTTTTTTGTAATCATTATGGAAAATAATACTATAGAGACGGCTCTTATGGAGCCGGATGAGCGCGAGTTAGTGCAGTTTATTATGAAGGCCATTCCCGCAGAGGACCGTAAGGGCTTGACGGAAGATGACATCTTATTGGTGCTGGATCTGATGGATGATTTTCTGGAGGAACAGGGTTTGCTCCGCGAGGATCCCGAGACCGGCGAGATGGAATACTTGGAAGGCGATGTGGACGAGACCGAACAGCTGAACTACGTCCTTGCTGCAATGAAAGAGGAGGGACGCACAATCACCGGTGTCCAGATCCAACTCATCCAAGATGCCGAGCTGCAATACGGCATCAAGAAAGGATACTACGAAGAGAGTTGAAAGTTGAAAGTTGAAAGTTGAAAATTGACGATTTGACGATTGACGAGGTACGATTGATTGACCATTGAATATATTGTATTATTGCCTTCCTACGCACAATCGTAAATAAACCGCGAAGCGGCAAATCGTAAATAAATCGTAAATGGTAAATCGTAAATCGTAAATTAATTGAGAATTGAAAGGGAGGATAGCTACAATAGGATTCTTTGACGGGGTGCATAAGGGACATCAGTTCCTTTTTGACCACCTGCGCAGGTTCGCATCAGAGCGTGGATGTTCACCGTTGATTGTGACGTTCGACAAACATCCCCGTGCTGTGATGCAGTCGGATTATATGCCCAAACTGCTGACCACTCTGCCCGAACGAAAAGCCCTCCTTGCCCGTTTCGGAGAGGTGGCAGTACTGCCTTTTGAGGAGTTCCAACCCTTGACAGCGGAGCAGTTTATGCGCTATCTGAGAGATCAATACGATGTGAAGGTGTTGCTGATGGGATACGATCATCGGTTCGGTTCAGACCATCTCGACAGCGCGCAGGATTATCATCGTCTGGGCGAGAAATGCGGGATGGAAATACAGACGATGAACGAATATACGGAGGGCGAATGGCATGTCTCCTCAACGGAGATCCGACAGGCGTTGGAGACGGGCGATATCGTGCTTGCCAATGACTTATTAGGTCGCCCGTATTCGCTGAGCGGCACCGTAGTACACGGCAAAGGTCTCGGACGCACAATCGGTTTTCCTACGGCAAATATCCAACCCACCGACCCCTATAAGCTCATTCCGAAAAGCGGAGTCTATATGGCGCGTCTGGACACGCCGACAATGGATAACGCACCTGCGTTCGTCAATATAGACGTGAAGGGCGTTATCGAAGCGCATATACCTTCTTTCAAAGGGGATTTATACGACGCCCGATTAGAATTGCGGTTCGAGCGTTTCTTGCGGGATGAGCGTCATTTCGCGACGCTGGACCAACTCAAAGAACAGATCAAAGAGGATGTTGATAGCATCCTGCGTCAGGACGTCCGGTAGTACGCGGAACACCGTCGTAATCTTCCTCGATAAGCAGATCGCCGAAATCCGGATAGTTCTTAATCACGCTGACCTCTTCTCCGATACCTCTTGCGGGGCTCAACGAGTCCAAGTGGAAATTATAATACACGTATTCCCTGTATCTATAGAAATCATTGACAAAGACGGACGCCGTGTCGTCTTTTTGCCAATAGATATTCTCCGCAGCATGGGGCATCGGGAGGGTGTCCGTCTTGAGATAATTACCAATGAATGCGCCCGGATAATAACGGTCTATCGGTGTAGCTACCACCAGCTGGTTCGTCAGATAACCGGTGATGATACTATTATAGAAAGAGGTCTTCGTAGCAGGCTCTTCCTTGCTGAGATTATTGATAAAGACGGCTGCCGTAGGCTCTTTGGGAACCGATTGAATGCGGATGTTCGTGTTGCCGAAATAAGAAGCGATAGTCGAATGGACAAAATCATGCTTTCCTCCGTCGCAATAAACGCAGTAAGCCGCGCAGTTACTGATCTCCGTATTGGTCACACAGGCATCCATATGGCTTATATAGAGACCGTAAAGCGCATGGTTATGAATACGACAGGCGTTCATCGTCAGTCGGGATAAGTTGCCGCTAGTACGGTCACTGACGCACATCAGACCCACCGTACCTGAGAGGATATCCACGTAGTTGAGATCATACGTGCTTGTGAAACCGCTCATACTTTTATCTTTCACATCGATGAGGTAGATCCCATCCCAAGCCCCTCCGGCAAAACGGTAAGGAACGGAGTCAAAGAGACGGTCGAGACGGTCTCCGCAAATACGTATCGGTTGGTCGGGGTTACCCGAGGCGGACACATTACCATAGACCATCAGACAGGCTCCTTGGTGCATATACAGCGTAGCGCCCGGCCGGATTGTCATCTGACCGTTGATGATGACGGTATCGAAGAGCAGGTACGGTCTATCGGCGGTAAAGGTAAACGAACGGGGAAACTCCGTCGTGCCGCAACCCGCTTTGCCGATCCGCTCGACGTCCTGACCATAAGCCTGCAGGTTAATGGATTGAGTAGCTCCGCCCGAGAGATGAAAATGAAGATCATCGCTCACCAGCACAGGGTTGTTTTGATGCAAGGTATCAATAGCAACGCGCACGAAGACATACATACTGTCCCCGCCGTCCAACTGCATACTCGTGATCAGGTTCGGTCGGGTCTCACCGTCTATGTTCACGCGGAAGAATTGACCGTTCTCCATCCATACGCGGTCGATGAGCAGGGCATTGCTGTTCCGGTTATACACCTTCACCTGCATCGTAGCGCTGCCTTGCGCCGTGAAGACCGTGTCAAAGCGCACCGTATCGTGCGAAAAAGAGAGACGAAGGGTAGGGTCATCGCTCACTTTATACTGGTTACATCCCGTGAAATAACAAAGGACAATAGACAATGGACATAAGACTAAAATGTATCGAAGGATAGTAATCAGTCTTTTGTCTTTTAGTGAAGCGGTCTTTTGTCTTTCAGCGTAGCGGTCTTTCATTTTACTCAAAATTGAAGGTTAGACAGATGGAATGACTCGTCAATCGGGATAGGGCATCCGTATAGAAGAAATCCTGTGGCGCCAACTCCATACGACCGTCCGTTGGAGCTAACTGATTCGCAAAACCGATACGATAAGTGATCTCCGGACATAACTTAAACCACCGGAAATAGAGATCCACACCAAAACCCACCTCGCAGAAATAATCCATCGTATTCAGCAAAATAGGTTTCTCGCGATCCCGGCTGACATTGAATGAAACTCCTCCGCCCGCAAGTACATACGGACGATAGTTCCCTTCGCGCGTAGCGCTGTACTTCAGGTATAGCGGTAAATAGACCGGAATAGCGAGCACGTCGATGTTCGCTCCGTGTTTGCCCGGAAGACCCATTACCGGTCGTCCGGACTCCGTCTTATAACTCAACGTGCGGTTGGTGAACAGCAGACCCGGACAAAAACGCAGGTTCAGGAACTTGCATAGACGCAGATCGCCGATAAACCCGACATGAAATCCCGGCATTAACGAACTGACTCGCGCATGATAAATCTCCGTCTCTCCCGTTACGGGATTGACGATGGGCAATTCGCTGTCCGTCACATGCAAGGTAGAGAAATTGACACCTACCTGAAATCCGAAGTGGAACAACTTATCGTCCACGTATGGTCTGTTCTCTGCTTTCTGCGCCCTTAAAGGAACAAAGCACAGAAACATAAGACCCAAAACTACTATGTATCTTTTACCTTTCACCTTTCACTTTTCACCTTTCAATCGTCCATATTGCTGTTTCCGCTGTCGTCGAAGTTATCGTCTCCATGGTCGTAATTGCCTTCATTGCGTCCACGATGTTTGCCTGTCTGATTACCGAAGTTATAGGTCAGCGTCAAGCTCACCGAACGACTATGCCATCTGTTCTCGCTGTACTGCCAAAAACCCGTACCCCAAGTTCTGTTCTGACGGGCACGACTGTCCAGCAGGTCGCGGACGTTAAGAGCTACTGCCAACTGCTTGTTCAGGAATGTATGGCGCAGACCGATATCAATCGAGTAGCTATGACTTGTGGTACCCCTGTGCTACCACACGCGGAGAGCGGTAGTTAGCGGTCAGCTGACCGCTGAAATTCTTGGTGAACAGGAACTGTGCATTCAGCCTAACAGACGCTGCGAAGATATTCTGTCCCGCTAATTGAATGTCAATTGGCTGTCCTTGGTGCATTATGGTCTGATTGACGGACGCAATATTGTTCCAATAGAAATTGGCACTCGTAGTCAGTTGTAGCAGCTCGCCGAAGAGTCTGTTCTTTGCTACCAACTCAACTCCCAACTCCTGACGGGTCGCGATATTGAAATAGGTATTCTTCATTACCGTCTTGGTCGGGTCGGTCGGGTCGATGTACTTATAGTTCTGTACCGCTCCCTCACGGTATTTCCAGAACACCCCTGCAGAAAGCGTATGACGCTCCCAAGTCTTCAGATAATTGAGTTCTAAGTTATTCGAATAGGCGGGCAGCAGATCCACGTTTCCGTAACTGATGTTCGTGCTATCCGAGAAATCGATGCGCGGGTTCAGCTGATGACCACGCGGACGGTTCACACGACGGGTGTAGTTGAGTTGCAACTCATGCCCGTTACCGAAATCATAACTGATATAGGCACTCGGGAAAATCTGGAAATAAGCCGTATCTTTCTTTCCCTCCATACCTGTGTAAGAATCTTGAATAGCGCCGTTCTGATCTTTGTAGAACGACTCCAAATGCCGCATGTAGTACTCTCCTCGCAGACCTACCTGTACCGATAATCTGTTCCAGAAACGGTTGCCATACGTGATATAAAGCGCATGATTTTGGGTCAGACCGTTCACGTCGGAGTAGTAGGGGAAGAGCTCGTCTATGTGGCTCTGATCCGCATTGTCGTTATAGGCGTCTGCGAAGTTCTTATCCCAGTTACGGGTGTAGTCATAACCCGCTTCGAGCCGGCTCTGCTGGGTCGGTTTCCACTCATAATCCGCCTTGATCTCTATGCCTTGGTTCGTATTGTAGGTCCTTTGGTTCTGGTATAGCGACGCATCGTTCTCCGTTTGGGTGTAATAAACATCTTGGTTCCAACCGAAGTTATTGTAGGTACCACTGACGTACAACTTGTGTTTGTCCATCTCAAACGTATAATCGAGCGTCACATTCCCTCCCGGGTGAGTACCGTTACCGTATTGGTCACGTACGTAATCGCGCAGCACATTGCCGTTCTTATCGGTCAGCAGATAGGTACGATGGTTGGAGTTGCTCATATAGAATGCTTTCGGTTCGCTCAGCATACCGAAACCCGACACACCGAGTGTCGAATGGGACGCCAAACGGAAGTTCAGACCTCCTCGGGCAAACATTCCTCCGCCTTTATGGGTCTGCAAACCGTCCTGAATCAGATGACTTGTGATTAGTGCTGAATCGAGTTGCGAAGAGCCCTCTCCGTCCAAGTTATACCGGTCGGTCTTGCTTCCTCCGTTACTCGTATGATATCGATAACCGACGTTGAAATAGCCGTCCACCGGTCCTGCATTGAAATTGATGTTAAAACTTGCATTCACACCCGGAGGAGTGGTCCACGGGGATGCTAAAGAATAATCCAATCCCGCCTGAATAGAGCCGTAATAACCGGCTGAACGGTCTTTTTTCATCACCAGATTGATGATACCCGATGTACCTTCTGGGGAGTATTTGGCGGAGGGGTTGGTAATCAACTCGATCTTCTCAATCGTTCCCGCAGGCATTTGTTTGAGTACTTGTCCGCGGTTCTCGGAGTTCAGACCGGCAGGCTTGCCGTTGATCCAGATCTCTACGTCTTCCGAATTGCGCAGGGAGATCGTTCCCTCCTGATCTACATCCACGGAAGGGATGTTCTCTAACACATCGGTTACGGACGCACCTGCGGAAGAGATGTTCTGATCTACCGTGAACACTTTCTTGTCCAACTCAAACCGCATGGATGTCCCTTGACCTACTACCTCCACCTCGTTCAGCATCCTGCTGTCCTCTTTGAGTTGGATACGTCCTACGTTGAGCGCCTTGCCCGATACGGTGATCTCCTTGCGTTGCTCCGTATAGCCCATGAATGAAACGACCAGCGTATAGTTGCCGTCTTTGAGGTTGAGTACAAACTTTCCTTCCGTATCGGTGATCGTACCGGTGATCAGTTCTGAAGGCTGACCGCTGACGGAAGGTTTCTCAACGCTCACGTTCGCAAAATCGATGGCTTTCTTCGTGCCGTAATCGATCACACGTCCGCTCACTTCTGCACCCAAAGAGATATTAGCAACCAGCAGCAGTAATAATATGTTCCACAGCTTCTTTATATCCATTTGTTCCATGTCCGATTATCGTGTGGGCACACACGTCTGTGAGTAAGTCTGTATTTCTAAAAGGTTCGCGCGCGTGGATATCGCTTATATGCACTTCCACCACCGGTACCTCGCTCTCTTCGATCGCATCGCGCAGCGCCACACTCGTATGACTGTAACCGCCTGCATTCAGCACGATACCGGCAAATCCTTCTTCTCCCTCCCTTGAGGGAAGGGTCGGGGAGAGGTTTTGTATCCAATCGATGAGGTCGCCCTCATGATTCGATTGTTTATAGACAAAATGAACCTCCGGCCAATTCTGCTGGATCTCCAGCAAAATCTGTGCCATCGTCCGGGAGCCATATATCTCCGGCTTGCGTAACCCCAGACGATTGAGGTTCGGTCCATTTAAAATTAAAATCTTCATTTTAATATATTGACGATTTACAGATTTACGATTTACGAGTTATTTACGATTTGCCGCTTCGCGGGATGAACACTTTTCCGATTTTACGTGGCTGACAATCGTCAATTTTTTCAATGGTCAATCAATCGTACCTCGTCAATCGTCAAATCGTCAATTATTTAGGATCGTCAATCGCAGTTAGCGGTTTCCGTTAACAGCTAACAAAAACTCGTCATTGTCTTCCGTCCGCTCCATGTATGCTCTCAGTTTCTCCATCGCTTCCTGGCCGTTCATGTCACTGAGCATCTTGCGGATCTGCCACATACGGCTGATCACGTCAGGCGGTAACAGCAGGTCGTCACGACGCGTACTCGATGCAGGAATATCTACGGCAGGGAAGATTCGGCGGTTAGCTAATTTGCGATCCAACTGTAACTCCATGTTTCCCGTTCCTTTGAACTCCTCGAAGATGAGGTCGTCCATTTTCGAACCGGTCTCCGTCAGAGCGGTCGCAATAATCGTCAACGATCCTCCGTTCTCGATGTTTCGTGCAGCACCGAAGAAACGTTTGGGTTTATGCAAAGCTTGAGCTTCGACACCTCCGCTCAGCACTTTTCCGCTCGAAGGAGCGACCGTGTTGTAGGCACGTGCCAGACGCGTGATCGAATCCAAGAGGATCACTACATCGTGACCGCTCTCCACCAAGCGTTTCGCTTTCTCATGAACAATATTCGCCACGCGTACATGGTTGTCCGCAGGTTCATCGAACGTGGACGCAATCACCTCCGCGTTCACGCTGCGCTGCATATCCGTCACCTCTTCCGGGCGCTCGTCTATCAGCAGAACAATCATATATACCTCGGGGTTATTATGCAGAATAGCATTGGCTAACTCTTTGAGTAACACCGTCTTACCGGTCTTCGGTTGAGCTACGATCAGTCCGCGCTGACCTTTGCCGATAGGCGAGAACAGGTCAATTATTCGTACGCTCAAACTATCCTGACGGTTACCTACACAGAGTTTGAACTTCTGATCCGGGAAGAGTGGTGTCAAGTTCTCAAATGCCACGCGTTTCTTCGCCAACTCAGGAGCCAAACCGTTAATGCGGATCACTTTCTCCATCGGGAAGAACTTATCCGGTTGGGGGTTAACTCGGATGGAGCACTCTACGGTGTCGCCCGGTTTGAGACCGTACTGACGTACCTGATCTTTGCTTACATACACATCGTCGGGAGAGGGGAGGTAGTTATAATCCGCCGAGCGGAGGAATCCGTAACCGTCGGGCGCACACTCTAAGGTGCCCATCGCAATGACGTTCTCTCCCAAGTTAGGCATTACAAACTCATTCTTTTCCTCTTGGCTCTCAACTTTCGTCTCTTGGCTCTCAACTTTTGTCTCTTGACTCTCAACTTTCGTCTCTTGACTCTCAACTTTCGTCTCTTGGCTCTGAACTTTCTTAGGTCTTCCGCGTTTCTTCTTGGGCTGCTCTACTACGGGTTGCTCATTGGCTACCTGCGGTACATTCATCTCCTCATTAGGAACCGTCGGCTCTTCTTTGGCTACAAGGGGCACAGCTGACTTCACCGTCTTGTTGGGTTGATGATTATTGGCTTTGAGCTGTTCCTGCATCTGAGCCATTTCTTCTTTCTCCGAGCCAACGGTAGCCAATACCTGTTCGCTCTTGAGATTGGAGGTGTTCACTTTAGCGGCAGTCCTTTTTACTCCGCGTACACGCTCACGCTTAGAGGGAAGCCCCGCTGCCTCGCGTGCATCTTCTTTCGCCTGAACAACGGCAGCTCGGTTGTCCGCCTGGGCATCCAAAATAGCATAACTGATCTCGCGAATTGACTGACTACGACGGGGACTAAGACCCATACTAACAGCTATTTCGCGTACCTCTTCGAGCGACATACGCTCGAGTTTTTGTAATTCGTATTGCATAAATGTGTTTATATTTTTCTTAGGAAAATATCCCGACAGAAAGACTCTCTATCGAAATCGACTGCAAAGGTACAACATTTTTTTGAATTATGCAAATTTTTTATTATTTTATTTGCACATGTCAAAAAAAAGCAGTACTTTTGCATAGGATTGCAAAAATACTGTGGTGGTTAGTCGGGTAGGCGAGATTCGAACTCACGACCTCCTGCTCCCAAAGCAGGCATTCTAACCGGGCTGAACTACTACCCGTTTTTGCTTCGCAAAAGGGTAGTAAATCGTTCGAGTAACGCGAGATAAGAACTACTACCGTTTTGCCTTTTAGCAAAATCGGGTGCAAAGGTACTGCTTTTTTTTGAGATGAGCAAATTTTAAGACGAAAAAATGCAATTTAAGGCTATTTTTATTGATATAGACGATACTTTGCTGGATTATATCCCATGTTGCAGGGAGGCTTTTGATTATGCGCTGCGGAGTATTTCACAGTGCGCAATCAGCGATCAGAAACGGACGGACGACGAACTCTTTGCGTTGTTCTTTGAGATTTCAGGGAGATTGTTCTCGGAAGCGAAGCATGGTCTGCATACGATAGGGGAGGTGATGGAGTTATACCCTGCGGAGTTCTGTGCGCGTGCGGGTTTTCCGGATGTATCGGTAGAGCCGTTCAAGCATTCTTTTCGTGCAGCATGGGGACAGACACACACGTTGGTGCATGGTGCAAAAGAGTTATTGACGTATCTGCGTGCGAAAGGGTACCGTTTGTTTGCTGCGAGCAATAGTTTCGGTCATCTGCAACGTAGTCGATTGGAGAAAGCAGGGATATTGAGCTATTTTGAGGACACATATATATCCATGGATATCGGTTACGACAAACCGGATATACGATTCTTTGAGGAGGCACTTCGTCGTTGTGGTCTGCAAGCGAATGAGGTAGTGATGATCGGTGATAGTATGACCGCCGATATCCTCGGTGCCCAAAATGCGGGAATAAGCGCCATTTTCTTCGATCGAGAAAATGGCAAATCTCCAACGACCGGCGACCAAAGCCTAATAACTATCCACTCGTTGAGCGAGTTAGAGGGTTTGCTGTAATCGGGATAATAGCGCGGACATGTTAGGCAGGACGAGGTCCGCCTGTTCGTCAGTAAGCGCTTTATCGGGCAGGATGCCTGTATTAACCGCAACAGTGAAGAGCCCCGCCGCTTTGCCGGCACGCACTCCAAGAGGGGCATTTTCCACTACCATACATTCGGATTTATCAAACCCACAACGTTCCCAAGCTTTGAGATAAGGTTCCGGGTCGGGTTTGCCATGCGTGACATCATACGCGGTGATGAAACCGGAGAAGATGTCAGGGAAAGTTGTTTCTAACTTATCCAGAATCGAGTGTTGTCCCGAACCGGTGACTACCCAACATTGTACTCCGTGCGCATGTAAGTATTGTAACACCTCGCGTATGCCCGGAATAAGAGGGGGCAGTTGTCCTCCTGTAAGGCGGTTGAAGGTGTCGGATTTGAGACGGTAGATCTCCTCTATGAGTTCTTGCGAAGGTTCCGTTCCGTACGCTTTAAGGTGTGCCTCATGAATGACCGACGAGCCGGTTCGCCCTTCGTTGCGATAAGTCTGCTCCTCTGTGAATGGCAGACCATAATGATTCATTGCATATGCCCACGATTGTGCATGAAAAGGCATGGAATCGAAGAGTACTCCGTCTTGGTCGAAGAAGACCGCTTTGGGTGAGAGCGGCTTCGCCTGACAGACCGTTTCACTGACAGACCGCTTCTCTGTAAGACCGGCTTCGCCTGACAGATTTCTTTCGCCGAAGATGGTGGAACCGATACGTACCATTGTAGCACCGCATTCGATGGCGATCAAGTAGTCATCGGACATGCCCATGGAGAGAATGTACGAAGGAGCAATGTACAATGTACGATTTATTTGATCATTGAGCGATTTAGCCAAATTGAAACAACGCCGTATCTCCGTCTCGTCGTCCGTATTCGTCGCCATGCACATCAGTCCGCATATGCGGACGTTGGATAAGGAGTGAAGGAGTGAAGGCGTGAAGGAGTGAATGATCTCCTCCGGTGTGAAACCGGTTTTGGTTTCCTCTTTGGCTACATGGAGTTCGAGGAGGACGTCTTGTATGATCCCCTGTTTAGCGGCTTCGTCGTTGATTGCACGAAGCAGTTTGACCGAATCTACCGACTGGATGAGATACGGTCTTAGTTTGAGCAGATCACGCACTTTGTTGGTCTGCAGATGTCCGATGAAATGCCAGTGAATATCATCGGGGAGGAGTGCTGCTTTGCGTTGTAACTCCTGCACACGGCTCTCTCCGAAATGTCTCTCTCCAGCATCGTAGGCTTCGCGGATAGCTTCGACGGGTTGGAACTTACTCACGCACACGAGCGTGACGTACGTAGGTATAGACGCGCGTACCTTTTTTATTTGCTCTCTAACCATTGTTTATAGGGAGTCATATAACGATCCAGTTTCTCAGTATAGACGGTCTGAATATCCACCATGATACCTGTTTCATAGACATTAGCCAACTCATCGTTCACCGCGTTTCCGAAGAAAAGAATATCGTTGGTGAGGTTGAGATAGGCGGAGAACATCGGAGGAATCACCGTTCCTTGCTCTCGTACTGCACGCTGGAGAATATGGTAGTTCTCCTGCTTGTCGTCTCCGCTGAAGGGCAGTTCTGTCGGTAATTGGTGATTGGTGAAGGGATGATAAGGGGCAAAGAGTCCCTCTTCCCCCATATGGTAGCGACGAAGGTATTCGTAAATCAACTCGCGCGCCGTGACGTTATAATCCGGATAGATGGTCACTTTTCCGATCATCCAACGTACTTCCGGGTGGTTATAGAGCACAGCTCCGATTCCGTCCCATATATTATCCAAAGCGAAGAGCGCTTTGACTCCCATCTCCCGTTTCTGGTACATGGGCTGAACGAACGCCCGACCGAACTCAATCGTATGAGGCAGGTAATCCCGGATAAAGCGGTCGGAGTAATGAAATAAATGCGC
Source organism: uncultured Bacteroidales bacterium (assembly GCA_900319005.1). GTDB lineage: Bacteria > Bacteroidota > Bacteroidia > Bacteroidales > Paludibacteraceae > Colicola. The sequence continues at coordinate 26,109 of ONMV01000002.1, read as the reverse complement.
CGATGTGATGAAAGGTTGTCCGTCTCGTATCTCTGCTTCCGTACCAATGAGGTATCGATAGCCCCCGATAATCTGCTGATGTTCAGGATCCCATACGATTAACTGATGGTAGGGTTTAGGCATCGTGTCCATCTCATCGATGTCCATCTCATTGCCTGTGGCTCCTCCACCATCACGATAACTGATTTCTCGAAGACGAGCTATTTCACGCATGACGTTCGGGCATTCATGCGCCGTGATGTCATAAATAAGGTTATCCGCTTTATTGGACGGACGTAACAGATGTCCCTCTAATTCGCTTAACAAGAGGGATGTCTCAACAGGGGGTATAATTGGTTTCATAAACTTTTTCTTTGACGTATTGTGCCCATTGTTTGGGTGTTCTGGAAGAGTCAAACGTGGTGTAAGGAATAGGCGGTAGAACATGCACCTTAAAATGCTTTCCCTTTGCGCCGTACATCTCGTCCACCAAGTATAACATCTCTATATTCAGTTTGATATGCAACCATTTACGGATCAGTGCAAGCGCATAGAAAAACCGACTATTCTGTCCCTCAAAATAGATGGGGACGATGTCTCTCTTGTACTCACGGGCACGCTGGATGAAGTTCTTCTGCCATTCGAGATCCTGTATCACCCATTCATGGTTGATACGTTGGAGTCGGCTGCAAGCTCCCGCAGGGAAAGAGAGCACGTCGCTCTCGGATTCCCACATGCGTTGTTGCTCCACTGCCTGTTCACGGGTGAGACGACCGGTTTTGTTCACGGGTGCCCATAAGTCCGCTATCGGTTCCATGAACATCAGCAGTTCATTAACGATCACCTTGAGCGGTCGCGGACGATGGTCATGGATGAGTTGCGCGATGATCATTCCATCGAGACCTCCAAGCGGGTGGTTGGAGACAAAAATCACCGGTCGGTCATCCGTAGGGATATTCTCCGTACCCTCAATGGAAGCAGAACATCTGAGCTCTTCACTGATAGTAAGGCGTATGAACTCATAATCGCGCTTCTCCGGATGACGACGCAGGAAAGCGTTCATCTCCTTGATATGCGTGATTCGCTCAAGGTACCGAATCAGGAAGTCCGGCACATGCGCCTTGGGCGCTTTGCTCTTTAGGATGGCTCGTATGTCAAATTGAATAGGCATTATTGTACGGCATGCAAGATATCCATGATTCCTGTTTTGGCGATGGAGATCAACTCACAATCATAGGAGCCCATGGCTTGTTTGAGGGCGAAGACTGCATCGTCGAGCGTGTTCGCCTGAACAAGGACAGATTGTGTCTTGCGCGTCTCTTTCTCTCCATCAATGGTAATCAGTTCGACGCGCGCTTTGTACCAATATGCGCCGCCTTCATTAGGGAAGACCTCAAAGAACTGGCTTCGTTTACAACTCTGTACCTCACAATCACCGAAGATAAAGGGTTTGATCTCCTCCATCAGGCAGTTCTCAGCGTCTGCAAAACTGACTGCTCCGTCCACAAGGTAGATCTCTTTTACTTTGCCCGGGTTATCTTCGCCCGTTTGGCGCTCATAATGTACTTTTAATTCGTGAAAAATCATATTATTTGCTATTTAATCATTTACCATTTACTATTTACCATTTATTTGGTCATTTATCAATTATCAACTCAACAACATCAATAGCGGAGAGTGAATGTTGTGGCATAGGACGAAGCGAACCGCTCCAAAGGAAGAGGGGCGAGGTGGGGTTGTCATCGATCACCCGATCCACTGCTTGTTCTTCGTCCTGCATGAGTTGCCACCCGGGTTGGAGCATAAGCACTACGTCGCCCGTATGACGTTTGCAGAGGGTAGAACCAAGCAGGGGATACCTCATGGCATCCAGTCCCGGCATCGCTATCTGTACGCCCTCAAACTCCATGAGGAAATTAGAGACTTGGCGTTGAAGTGCCTCTAAGTTCAGGCGTTTTTGCTCAATGAGGGTGCGGTTGAGATAAATCGACTGTCCGTACGAGCCGTCCACCCATCGTTCATGACCATAAAGCGCCATGAGATAGGTACCGGTAAGCGCTGCTGCACGATCGGTATTAAATTGTTGCACAGGTATTTGTAACTCTCTCATTGCTTGTATCGAGGCTCCCATGATAGGACGTCCTACTACCAGCAGTTGGTAGTTAGACCGTCCTATACGGCGGTCTAGTTGGTCCATGAGAAAACCCAAGTCCTGGTTTAGACGAAGGTATATATCTTCGTGCTCCGCAGAGTTTATTTGATCCGATTCGGCTTTTGGGCTGAGCGTATGCAGTTGAATCATCAATAGGTCCGGCGTAGCATCGATGCCCATTTTCTGTTGTTTTTGAAGTTCCAATGCCAACTCGATAACCAGCGTATTAGCTTCCGGAGAGCGGTATAATACGTCTTTTACAGCATAGGAGAATCCTTTTTTTTGTTCCTGCGTTGTGGGGTGCGAATAGGTAAGAATGTCCAGTCTTGGGTGCCATTCATGCGCCATCAATGCCGCTATTCGTCCGTTTTGGTTCTGCTCGTAGGCAGCAGAAGGAAGTCCTTCGGCATAAGAAGCAGTAGTACACCATTGTTGCGAGCTCGCATCTAACCAACAACATGCATTGGCAGTATGTCCCGCCAAGAGAATTGTCGTCTCAGGTAGGATACCTACAGCGTAGATCTTCGCGTCCGGATAGCGTAACCGCATACGGTCAGAAATCGTCTGTGAAAGCAGGTGACGGGGCGAGAGGCGGAGCGAGGTACCGATACCATGGGCGGTCTCGTCCTCCAACATGGCATGCTGTTTGCGGTCCTGACGTTGAAAATAGATATCCATGGTATAACCATGACGGTCGGGCGTGACGCCTGTCATGAGCGTAGCGGTCGTCTCATTTCCGCCGTACACCAGATGGGGATAAGCTATCGAGGTCTGAAAAGCCTCTTCGCTCAGTGTCCTCAAACCGCCTTGCTGCCAGAAAGGACGGAGCATAGTGAGGTTCTCCGTGGTCATTCCATCCACTACCGCTACCACTGTCAAACGGGGAGCAGCGCTCAGTGAAAGGCACATGAGCATGCCTATTAACGTACAATATATATAAGTCTTGCGCATAAATGAACTGCAGGAAGGATCAATAATCGCCATCCGAACCCTACGAGCGGATGTAACGAAAAAAATGTAAGAAATGCCACGATCATCAGCAGCAATGCGTAGGGAATACCTGCTGCTACTTCGAGCCCCCAAGACCATTTTCCACGACGGCGGTCAAAGAGACTGACTGCTGCTACAATCAAAGTGTAAATCACCAGGCCGAAGGGCCAAGAAGCATACCAAGGTGTAGCTTCAATTCTGAAAAGTCCTATATGGTTCTCGCTCATCAACGGTGTACCGTCCAAGCGATGTGTCTGTGCCAGATAAAGCATTAACTCTTCGGGCAGGAAAAGGCGCTGTTCCGAACTCATCGGACGGTCGGCTTTCGGACCAAAGAGCAGATTAATACCGGCATTCTCCCAAGAAAGCGCACCCGTATAATGACGGATGAAAGTCCGATAAGTAGTACCTGTATAACCTTTGTAATCGGAAAGGAGAGTGTCTCCAATAACTTTGCTAATCAGCGCAAAAGGACGAGTAGCACAGTTGTCAAAAACAAAATTATAGAGGTATTTGCGGTGCTCGGGTTGATAGTTGAGCAGCAAGGCCTTCCATAATGCTTCGCGTTGCGATGCCGTCAGACGGAGGGTTTGCTCATAGACAGGACGATTCGTTAGTATATATTCGTGCATAAACCACCGGTATGAGGAAGCACCTAATTCGTACCACGTCTCCCCTTTGACGAATTTCCAATAGAAATGGTCGGTCTCAAAATCAAAAATTCCGTAGTTGAAGACGATATCAATATTGTTTTCTTGATCGCATACGCGGATGGCAGTGTGACCATAACGCGCGTAGAGTTCTTGTCCGGGCGTACAGGTCAGGAGAGATATACGTGCAGAATCGCTCAGAGACTGGGCCATAAGCGGAAAGCTGATTATCATCAGCAAGCAGAGTATATATGTCCGAATCTTACAACGCATAAACGGCAAAACAATATGGAATGAACGTGCAGGTAATGCCCAAAAGCCAACCTGCGCATACTTGCGCAGATGTGTGCGCGTCAAGACGTATGCGCGCGTACATTAGTAATAAAGAGAGTAGCAACCATCCGATGATAGTGCCCCACGTAGGAGTAGCGCAGATAGCAAGACAATAACTCATCAGTCCTCCGAACAGTCCTCCCATGCCCGTGAGGTGCGCGCTGATCTTCCATACTCGGTTGATGAGGGCGATGAGTCCTATTGCTACTGTTGCTCCCACCGCAATGAAGCCCAGAAAAATAGGTGCTTTGAGCACTTGTATCAGGAAATACGCCCAAAAAGCAAAACCCGAAAGAGTGTAGATATATGGCATCGTACGTTCCCTGGCGTTGACTATCTGTATATCAGTTACTTGTCCGCGGCGGATCATCAGCCATATAGCACTCATTGGCAGGAAACATGTCAGAATAAACGTACCTATAATCGCTACGAGAGACCAGATAAACGGCAGAGGTCTCACATGAATAGCGTACGCACAGCAGAAGAGTATCATCCCGTATGTAGGGATGAAAAGCGGGTATAACAACACGCTCATCATGCGGGATAATATGTCTGCTAATCGGTTCATACAGTCTTGCGCATACGGGCCACCGGAATATCCAGAAGGTCACGGTACTTGGCTATCGTGCGACGGGCGATAGGATAACCATGTTCGCCCATAAGCGCCGACAACTGGTCGTCCGTGAGGGGGTGGTGTTTATCTTCCGCCGCAATCAGCTCCAGCATGATTTTCTTAATCTCACGCGTGGAGACCTCGTCTCCTTCGGCATTTGTCATACCTTCCGAGAAGAAATACTTGAGGGGGAAGGTGCCAAAACGTGTCTGTACGTACTTACTGTTACTTACGCGCGAGATAGTGGAAACGTCGTATCCTGTGCGGTCTGCTATGTCTTGCAGCACCATCGGTTTGAGGCTGCTTTCCTCGCCGTCCAAGAAGAAATCGTATTGGGCTTTGAGAATCTCCTTCATTGTGCGCATGAGGGTCTCGTTGCGCTGTTGGATAGCATCAATGAACCATCGTGCAGAGTCTATTTTCTGCTTGATGAACTGAGTCGCTTTGCGCGTCTCGGCATTCTGCGGCATAGCGCTATATTCGCTGAGCATATCGTTGTACTCGCGACTCACATGCAACTCGGGAATATCTCCCGTGTTGAGGACAACGAATAACTCGTCGTCCCGCTCCTCTATGGTGAAGTCCGGAATGATGGTCTCCCGTTGAGTTTCGTACATGTTTGCGGTGAATGCGTTCGCAGGCTTTTGGTTCAGGTGAATAATCTCCTGAACGGCACTCTGGAACTGCTCGTCGGTACATTCCATGCGTTGTTTGATCTTGTCGTACCAATGTTTGGAGAACGCTTCGAAATAGTCCTGGAGAATTGTATGTGCCATCTGCACCGACTCCGTTTGTGGCTTTTTGATTTCCAGTTGTTTGAGCAGGCACTCTTGTAAGTTCGCACTTGCGATACCGGGAGGGTCGAACTCTTTGATTTGTTTGACAATCGACTCCATCTCTTCGTCAGTAACACTCAACTGCTCTTGGAACATTAGATCGTCGACCAACTGTTCGGTCGTACGTCTCAGATAACCATCATCGTCTATATTGCCCAGCACCCATTTAGCGATGTGCCGTTGGGGTTTGGTCATGTCAGTGAGGTATACTTGCGCTTTGAGTTCCTCAATGAGGCTGCTTCCTCCGATAATTGGTACTTCGCGTCGGTCCTCATCAACAGGGTTGGAAGGCTGATGGAGCATGTATCCCGGCGTCTCATCATCAGAGACGTATTGCTCATAGTTGAAATCCTCGTTTTGCAGAGGATCACGTTGCCTGCCTTCTTCATAGCCGTCATCGGGCATGTAGTTATCATCAAACTCATCCTCCAACCCGTTCAGCCGTTCGTCCGATAGGTTTTCATCCCGTCCTTCCTCCAAAGCTGGGTTCTCCTGCAACTCCTCATTAATACGCTGATTCAACTCGATAGAAGGAATCTCGAGCATGCGAATGACTTGAATCTGAGAGGGAGACAACTTGGTTGTCTGCGTTATGGTTTGTTGAAGTCCGACCTTTTGCATAACTAACGGCTTTACGATTTAACAGTTTAACGAATCAAATCCAGCACGCTGGAGGTGATGAATTGCAGTTGTTCTTCGTCCAACTCCGTGTGCATCGGTAGTGAGAGGACGCATGCAGCTAAACGCTCAGCTGCAGGGAAATCTCCGTCTTTATAGCGAGGATCGAGGTAAGCTTTCTGTTGGTGCAAGGGAACGGGGTAGTATATCATTGCAGGGATGCCACGCGCTGCCAAACCCTCACGCAGCGCATCGCGGTCGGCTCCTACCACGCGTAGCGTATATTGATGGAAGACATGCGTTGAGTGGGGCTCACGTCCCGGTATGAGCAGTTTCTCATTGTCCGCGAACGCTTTGTCGTAATACGCTGCAGCTTTTTGACGTGCTGCTATATACTCATTCAAATGCGGCAACTTGGCGTCCAATACAGCTGCCTGAATCGAGTCCAGACGACTGTTGACACCTACCTCGTCGTGATGATAACGGATATGACATCCGTGGTTGGCAATTGCTTGCATCTTATCCGCCAACTCATCATCGTTGGTGAAGATAGCTCCGCCATCACCGTAACAACCGAGGTTCTTGGAGGGGAAGAAAGAGGTGCAGCCGATATGTCCGATCGTACCTGCCTGTTTGGTCTCGCCGTTAGAGAAAGTGTACTGTGCCCCTATCGCCTGGCAGGCATCCTCTATTACGTAGAGGTGGTGCTCGTTAGCAAGCTCCATGATCGCTTCCATGTTCGCGCATTGACCGAACAAGTGAACCGGTACAATAGCTTTTGTATGAGGTGTGATAGCGCGGCGAACAGACTCAATATCCATATTCATCGTCTCCCAATCAACATCTACTACCACAGGCGTCAGACCTAATAATGCCACTACTTCAGCAGTCGCAATAAAAGTGAAAGTAGGAGTGATCACCTCATCACCGGGTTGGAGCCCAAGTCCCATAAGGGCTATCTGCAGTGCATCCGTACCGTTACCTACATTGATCACGTGTTTAGCACCCGTGTATTGCTCCAGATGTGCCTGAAACTCAGCTACTTTTGGACCCTTAATAAAGGAAGCGCTGTTGATCACTTCCGCTATACCGGCATCTATCTCTTCTTTAATCTTGGTGTACTGCGTCTGCAGATCCACCATTTGAATTTTTTTCATTGCTTATTGTTCTAATAATAAAAACTCTACTACCCCCGGAAAAGCCCATGCGGCGGTTATATACGGGTTGGAGTATTGGATTTCTACATCCAGTTTGTCCTTGCGTTCAGGCATGTACTTGCATATGGCGCGTATGTCTTTAGTCTGCACCTCCGCGAAATGACTGATACCCACACGCACATTGACCTCAACTTGATTCGGGAATAATCGGATGGTGTAACCATTCGGTGCCCCGATCACATGTATCGGTAGTAGCATCTTCTTCTCAGTATATCGCTCTGCGATGATACGTAAACTGATGCTATCCGTGTCGGTGCGAATACCTTGAGGAACTGTCAATGCGATACGCATAATCGTGGTGTCGCTAAGTTCCTGAAGATGGGTGGGCACGGTGAAAAGGGTATCAATATTCTCCAATTGTTTATCCTGACCGTAGATCTTGATCTTCTGCGGACTGATAAGTGGTTTTCCTACAATCTGATACTCATTGGCGGTAGTCATCTCCCCGGAGAAAGCTACCCGGACCGTTTTCTCCTGCTCGGTGAAATAGGGACATATAATCTCGTCTGGTTTGACTTCGATCAATCTGCTCGTACCTTGCAGCAAGTCGCTTATACTGCGTCGCAATGCATCGGAAGGAATATGAATTGTTCCTTTGTCGCCGTGTATGTATGGGCGTAAATCAATTGTGAGATGAAGGGGATCCTTATGATAAGTGTTCAAGCGCGAACCGGCATCCCGGATCTCAACCATCACAGTGGAAGGCAGTCCATCGCCCTCCAAGCCAATAGTTCCGGGCTTACCGGTGTACTGGATGAGTACCGGAACAATCGTATTACGGACAGAATGCATCGCATGTCCGTACCAGATCATTGCCGCTAACGCTACGAACAACAGGAATGTAAGAAAATCCCTTTTCAAGAATCTGCAATTTAATGGTTTAACGACGGACGAGTTATTTCTTCTCTTCCATAGCAACTTCGGAAGCGTCTGCGAAGACACTCTCTTTGCTCACTTTGATGGTGACATCTTTTGCAATAGTGATGATGAAAGTGCTGTCCTGCACCTCTTTGATCTCACCATAGATACCACCTGCGGTTACAACTTTATCGCCCTTCTTCATCGCTTCGCGTTGTTTCTGAAGCTCTTTTTGACGTTTCGTTTGAGGGCGAATCATAAAGAAATAGAATACTACGAAAATGAGAATCATCATGATCCAAAAAGACCATTGATTACCCTGCTGTCCATCTGCAGTCGTTGCTGCCTGTAAAAAAATAAGATTTAACATAATTGTATTGATTATAAATTATTTACGTGATTACTTGAGTGTCAGCGCTTTGAAGAAATCTCCGTTGTTTTTCATGTCTCTCAATATTTCCGTGAGAATTCCATTGATAAACATGTAGCTCTTCTCGCCCGAGTACTCTTTAGCTATCTCGATATACTCGTTCAAGGAGACCGTGAGCGCGATGTCTTCAAAGGTCAAAATCTCCGTCAAAGCTGTCTCTAAAATGATGCGATCCATATAGGCGATGCGATCCGCCTCCCATCCTTTGAGGTGCGAATTAATCTGCTGCTCATATTCTTCGTGACCAGTTAACGCTTTTTCCAAGAGCGTCATTGCGAAGTTAAGTTCGTCTTCGCTATCAAACATCTCCAATAAAGGGGTCTCCGGCGTGCTATCCTGTTTGAAACGCTTAATGGTTTTGATAATATAACTGATAACAACATCCGCATCGGTCGTCCAGTTTGATTTATCCAATACCACTTCCATTTCGTCCAGCGCATCGTGTAGTACGTCGCTGTCTGCAAGCAGGTATTGGTATATCTGCCGCCAAAGGCGTTTGTCATCGTCGTATGTACAACTCTCCGCCTCCATGTAGGTGCGGTAGAAATCGCTCTCTGTCATCTGACGGTAAATCTCGGATACGGCAGACATGCCGCAGTCCCAGGATAGATGCTGCTCTAACACATGCGCGCGCAGAGCGCGATTATCAAATAGTTGCTGTGCCAGACGGTTCTCCACAAACCGACGGTTGGGTTTCCATAACGTGTGCGTAGCGCGAGAGCGTGCAGATTGCTCCTCCAGTTGTTGCTGTGCATAAGCTGTCAACTCATTGACAAAATCAAGGAGCACGAAGTATAAATCATAAGTGTCTGCAAAACTTTTACGCAACTCTTTGCGCGCCGTAATAAGGGTCTTGCCCGGGGCTTTGTAGTAAGCGAACAGCGTCTGTATAACGCGCGTTCGAACCATTGTTCTATTAATCATCGAAGTCAATCAGTAAAAAAAATCGCGCAAAGTTACAAAAAAATTTGCATATGTGCAAGAATTTTAGTAATTTTGCCGCGAATTTCCTCAAATTAATAAAAAATATATAAAAAAAATGGAGAAGAACGAAGAAAGACACGAACAAGAAATCGTGTATAGCCGTTCCGTCAAAGCAGGAAAACGCATCTACTACTTAGACGTTCGCAAAGCGCGTAACGAAGATTTGTATTTATGCATTACGGAAAGCAAACGCCGTCAGGCGGAGGGGGAGGAAGCTCCGTCGTTTGAGAAGCATAAAGTCTTCTTGTACAAGGAAGATTTTGCGCATTTTACAGAAGGACTGCAGGATGTTATCGCTTATGTACAAAGCCAATTAGGCGACATTGAAGAGCGACAAGAGTGGAAACCTGAAGAAACGGCTGAAAGTCAAGAAGAACCTAAGAAAAAAGGACTTTTAGGATTTCTTCGGAAATAGCAGCTTTTGTCTGTAGAGGGAGGGCTGTTACTGAACCATCGGATTGCAGGATTGTAACGATATTTGTATCCGTTCCGAAACCAGCCCCCTTGTCACGGAGTGAATTTAACACTATCGCATCGAGATGTTTGCGTTCCAATTTGTGGAGCGCATTCTCTTTTTCATGCTCTGTCTCCAGTGCAAAACCGACGAGTATCTGTCCTTCTTTTTTGCTCTCTCCTAAGGCGCGAGCTATATCAGGCGTCTCTTTGAGAGAAAGGGTGAGCGTGTTAGAGCTGAGAAGTTGCTCTTTTTTCATTTTCTGGGAAGCAACCTCTGTGGGAGTGAAATCAGCGACTGCAGCACAGAGGATAGCGCAGTTATTCTTTGGCCACTCGGCGCAACATACTTCGTACATCGCTTGCGCGGACAGCGCATCAATCCTTCGAATCGTACTGAAAGGATTATACACGGGAGCACAAACGGCTCCACAAACAAGCGTCACCTGCGCACCTCTACGGGCACAGGCATGAGCCAAAGCTACGCCCATCTTTCCTGTTGAGTAATTACTGATGAATCGCACGGGGTCAATCTTCTCCTGTGTACCCCCCGCAGTGATGAGCACGCGTTGGTTACGCATTGTCTGAGGTGTCAATGCATACTCGAGCGCTTCTTGCAATACTTCTATTTCGGGCATGCGTCCCTTTCCGCTTGTCCCGCATGCTAAGGGACCGCAGTCCGGTTCTATGACACGTACGTTTGGCCATGTACGGATGGTATTGATAGCTTGTTGCGTAGCCGGGTTCTCCCACATCTTGTCGTTCATAGCAGGAGCGAAGAGAACCGGTTTGCGGGCGATGCAGGAACTGATTGTGGTGGTCAAGGCGTCATCCGCTATACCGGCGGCTGTCTTGGCGAGTACGTTCGCCGTAGTTGGAGCTACAATCATCGCATCGCACCATTCGGGCAGGGAGATATGCTCTGTGGCATGTTCATTTATGGCGGCAAACACATCCGAATAAACCCTGCTGCCCGAAACGGTTTGCAGGGTTAACTCGGTTACAAACTGCAGGGCGTTCTGCGTCGTCGCTACTCTCACCTCCGCGCCCGCTTTGACGAGGGAACGGATCAGTTCGGGAATCTTATACGCTGCGATGCCTCCGCTGATACCAACAATGATGCGTTTGCCTTCTAACATGGTAACGTTTTAACGATTTAACGTTTTAACGTCGCTAACCGGCTTATTTTAACGCGTCGTCGCGGTTTCCGGTACGATAAATGAGCTCTCCGTCGATAAACTCCTGAGTAGCCATCAAAGTAGCTTTGGGAAGACGCTCGTACTGGCGGCTGATCTCAATCTGCTCTTTGTTCTCAAACGTCTCATCCAAAGAGTCTTGCGGAATAGAGAAATCCTGCAATTTGGCATCCAGTTCTTTCTTGATGCCTACGCTGATCTGGTTAGCGCGTTTAGCGATGATAGCTACAGTTTCATACACATTACCTACGCCTTCTGTCAACTGATTGATGTCGCGTGTAATGGTGTTCTTGGGGGCTTTTGAATTCTTGTAATCCATATGTTTATTCTCTAATTGTTTTACGTATTTTATCTTGCATTTTGTCTGCCTCTTTGCGATGCTTGGAGTTAGGAAACTCGGTTACGAAATTATAGTATTCGTCTTGTGCATCGCGGGCACGTTCAGGAAGTTTTTCTTCAAAAGAGTTGACCATCTCTTGATATTTGGATTGCAGGATGAGCCAACTGAAATCCTCCTGATATTTGTTGCTGGGAAAATTCTTGAGCGCATTCTTGCAAACAATCTCGCAACTGAGGTAGTTATTACCCAAGTAGGATCCGAGATTATAGTATAACTTTGCATTCAGCAGTTCTTTGTAAGCGAGCTTGTCGTACATCTCGCTCATCTCTTTGTACGCCTGTTCTGCGTAAGGACTCTCTGGGTATAGTTCTACAAAAACGGTGTAAGCATCAATCGCTTTTTCCGTTATGTCTTGGTCCAAACGGGCATCGGGGGAATCGAGATACAAGCAATGGGCTACTTGGAAATACGCCTCAATCGCATATTTACCTTTTGGGTAATTCTTGGTATAAGCTTCGTAATAATCAGTAGCAGAGGTGTAGTTCTTCTGACCCATATAACTGCGCGCCAAATAAGCCAACACATCCTCTGAACGCTCCGTTCCGCGATAATATGAAGATACATCGTCGAGCAGCGTCTGGGCGCGGATATACTGCTTATTATTGAAATACATCAATGCCGCCTGATATTTCTCCTCAGGGTCGTGCGATTTCAATAAACGCTGATACTCGCCACAACTTGTGAGGAGCACCGCTATAAGCAATATGAAAAGTCCCTTTTTACCCATTTAAATCCAAAAAGCCTGCAAAATTACAACAAATTATTCAAATATGCAAGGATTTTTTTTATTTTTTAATAAATTCTTCCCAATTTGGGGACTGAATGACCATCAAACTGTCATTTTGCGCCACGATGAAGTAACAAGCGGCATCTTTTGCGCGAACAATCATGGCTAATCCCTCTTCAGCGCCAAGTACCATACAAGCGGTAGCTAATGCATCGGCTCGCATACAAGATGAACTGACGACCGTAGCGCTCAGCAGCGAGTGCTGCACGGGATAACCGCTGCGAGGGTCGATTGTGTGACTGCGGCGCTCTCCGTCTGCGTAATAATAATTGCGGTAATTACCGCTGGTAGCCATGCAGACATCGCTCACCGCCAATATCTCCTGCAACTCCTCTTGCGCACCTTCGTTATTGATGTTCGGCTTCGTGATGCCTATATGCCACGCCTGTCCTTTGTCGTTCACGCCATGCGCCACCACTTCGCCGCCTATGTCCACCAGATAGTTCTCCGCGCCATGCTCCTTCAGTACTTCAGCAATCATGTCGCAGGCTTGACCTTTCGCTACGGCGCCGCCGTCTATCTGCACGCGCGGATCGGACTTAATGACCTTATGGTCAATTAGTTGTACTTTCTCAAAACCGATAAACGCGCGTAGCGAGTCAATCTCCCTTCCCTTTAGGGAGGGGGTAGGCTTCTTTCTTCCAAATCCCCAGTAGTTCACCAGCGGAGCCACGGTGATATCAAATGCACCGTCCGATAGGGCATAAACGCGTTCCGCTTCGGACCACATCTGCTCGAAAGCATCATTCGTCACCGTGTCGCGATTATCGTTGATGGCGCTCAGGATAGAGTGGGGATTAAACAGACTCAGGCTGTTGTCGAATGCTTCAAAAGCCGTTTGGATAGCCTCTTCCAAGTCTTCGGTAGCCTCATAACGGATGTTGTAATACGTCCCGAATACTTTTCCTTCATTGCGATAATACGACGATTTGGGGTCGTCGTCCCAACCCCAAATCAACATGGCACAGACGGCAATCCCGATCAGTGCTCCGATGGTCTTTTGCTTATTCACAGGCGCTTATAGGTCCCCGAAAATGTTAGAACCAGAATCCGCAACCGATAACGGCATTCAGCTTCTGATTATATAGTTTGTCATCTCCGGCTCCGGCAATATACGCGTTCTTCGTATTCACACCGTCCGGGTTAAGCGATCCCTGTGCGAACAAGTCGATCGTGCACGGACCCACTTCCCATTCTTTGTTTAACTTGATGCTGATGTTCGTAACGGCGAACGAAGAGTTACCATATAGATCGCTTCTCCAAGGAGACATACCCAACTCACCGCCAAGCGTCAAACCGAGATTGTCCCAGGTGTAGCTGTAGCCTAACTCGAGGTATGAACTCCACGCACGGCGATAAGTCTCATCTCCGGTCTCCTCGTCTTCGCCATAAACCAAGTCATTACCGGCTACCATGGTGTACCAGTTGATGTAGGCGTTCTGACCGAAGAAATGCTCAAAATTATAGCCTACCCAAACTTCCGTTGTGCTGGTGCTACCGAAATTATAGATGTCATCTACGCTTTTCCAGTTGAAGAAACTGGTACCATCGCAATAGTAGTAATGGTTCATACCTACGCTTGCTCCGTAAGCGGAGAAAGAAGCAATCACATCCAACTCCGGCATGAACTTCGTGTAACCGCGTCCGTCGTTCTTATTCTGTTTGAACATCCAGTCGCTGGCACCCAGACTCGCCCAAACTCCTGCGCGGAACTGGATCGCCTCGTCCAAAGCATCAAAACCGATGCTTGCCGTCGGCTGAAAACTCAAACTACCATTGTATTGACCACGCCAAATATAGGCGCTAACGATTTCGGCTCCCGCCTCATAAGCGAAGGAAACAGGCTTGCTTGCCTCCTCTTCCTGAGCCATTACAGTCACTGCCATCATCGTGGCAGCCAAAATAGAGAAAATCTTTTTCATATCCTAATACTAATTACCAATTATTTCAAATAAATCCCATATGAGACGTTGAGATTGACGCTTTGTCTTTCTGGGGATCCAGGGTGCCAAAATGCACTTGTGCGGTCTGCCGCGATGGCAGAAGGATTGATGGATATCTGACTCTTCAGCATCATTCCGCAATGCGTACTGATGTCCCAATCTTTACGCAACTGAATGTCCACATTCGCTACGCTGAACCTCTGCTCGTAATTCGAATATACGCTACGCCAAGGCGAAATGCCTATTGCGCCGTACAGGCTCAAACCATGAGGCAACTTCTGTGTGTAACTGAGCTCTGCGTAAGATGACCAAGCGCGCATCAACTCTCCTGCTTCATTCAGATAACCATCTGCGGCGGACAAGCGAGTAGCCCAGAGGAAACTCAAAGGAATCTTACTGCTTACTGTATAGCGCACGTCTAACTCCAAGCGATTACCGTGGTCGTGGTAATTATTGAAATCGAAGAATCCGCTATTGAAATTATGGATGAATAAGATGTACGCATTCAGACCCCAACGTTTGAAACCTAAAGTGATATCTACCTCCGGCTGGAAACGTTTGAATATCCATCCTTCTGCTCCCAGATTACACCAAACATCTAAATATGCGCCGCCGTAACCGATGTTCGCACTCGCCTGAATGTTCGGACCACCTGCATACAAACCGCGCCATAGATACGCGGCATTTACATTCGCTTTTACACCGTAAGTCAAGCCTACTGGCTGACTGTAATCATCAAGCCACTTGCTCTGTTTCTTCTCCGTTACTGTCACGTTGGAGGAGTCCTGAATTGCAACTTTCTCTTCGGCTTCTTCTCTCGCGTACGCGCCCGCGTTATTTATAAAAGGTAGTGCTCCAATGCATAGCATTAGAGTCACCATCCTTTTAATAACCGATAAATGATACTTTTTCACTGTCATCAAAGTGCATTCTGAGCTTCCCATGCACGACGCAGTGCTGCCTCCAGAATACGGGTGTTGCTGAATTCCACAATACCTCCCTCAGGACCAGCCTCCATGTGATAATCGGCATTTCCTTCTCCGTTAAAATAAGCACGGACTTCTTCTCCTGTGATTCCCAACTCGGTAGCAATAGAATCCATGCTGCCATGAGGAAGACTGTCTTTTACTGCACGAAGGCGATTGAATGTTGTACGCATAATTCTGTGTGTTTTTATGATTAATACTATTTATTTTCAAAATTCGCTGCAAAGGTACAAAAAAAAAATCATATATGCAAGATTTATTTGCACAATTCGTTTTTTTTTCGTAATTTTGCGCCAAAAATGAATTCAGTAATGACGATAATTTTTGATTTGGATGGTACGTTGCTCAACACGATTGATGATTTAGGCTATGCGTGCAATTATGCGTTGGAGCGGACGGGTTACCCGACACACCGCATTGAGGAATACCCTCGCATGGTGGGGAACGGTATCAATAATCTCATCCGTCGTGCCTTGCCTGAAGCGGAGCGCACGGAGGAGAACATCCTGCGCGTTCGAGCACATTTTGTGCCGTATTACGATGCGCATAATTGCGATTACACGCGTCCGTATGACGGCATTCCCGATCTATTGAATACACTCAAGAAGCAGGGACATCATCTTGCTGTAGCGAGCAACAAGTACCAAGCCGCAACGGAGAAGATCGTTAATCATTTCTTTCCCGGAATCTTTGATGTCATCCTCGGTGAACGAGAAGGCATCGAACGCAAACCCAATCCGCAGATAGTATATGATATCTTGGCTCATTTACACCGTGAACCAATCGAGAATAAATCGTACATCGTACATCGTTCCTTTGTACTTTATATCGGCGACAGTCTGGTGGATTTTGAAACGGCAAAGAATGCCAACGTGCCGTTTGTGGCATGTTCATGGGGCTTTGTTCCGCGTGAGAAACTGGTAGAAGCCGGTGTCTCTCGCATCATCGACCATCCCGCAGAACTCGCCTTGGACGTGTATATTCAGCAATCGATCCTGCCGCAATACGATGCCTTTGATGGCGGACATCGGCGTGATCATGCCGAGACGGTCATCTGCGAGAGTCTCAAACTGGCGCGTACCAACCATGCCGACGAGACCATGGCGTACGTCATTGCCGCGTACCATGATTTGGGCTTACGATTCGACAGGGAGAAGCATCATATTCATTCCGGCGAAATTCTGATGGCGGACGAGAATTTGCGTCAATACTTCACGCCCGAACAACTTCTCACGATGCGCGATGCGGTGGAGGATCATCGTGCCAGCGGCAAGAATCCGCCCCGCACGATTTACGGAGCCATCGTCGCTGAAGCTGATCGGCAGATTGATCCGCTTACTGTCATCCATCGCACCATGGCGTACAGCCGTAAGCTTTTCCCAGATGCCGATTTTGAGACCCTCTACCAACGGTCCCTCAATCATCTTCACGAGAAATACGCGGAAGGCGGTTACATGAAACTTTGGCTCAATTCCGAACGCAACGTCCAAGGCCTCGCCGCCCTTCGCTCCCTCATTCACGACGAACCCCGCCTCCGCACTCTATGCCTGGAGTGGTTTGAGAAAACAAAAACACTATGACAAAGATTCTTTTTATCTGTCACGGGAATATATGCCGGTCACCGATGGCGGAGTTTATCATGAAACAGTTGGTGGAACAAGCTGGACGAGCAGATGAGTTTGAGATTGCTTCCGCGGCAGTGTCCACCGAAGAGATCGGCAACGACATCTATCCTCCGGCTAAGCGGATGCTGGTGACCAAAGGTGTGCCGTTCACCCGTCGCGCAGCGCGACAGATGACGCGTGCTGACTACGCCTATTACGACTATATCGTCTGCATGGATCAGAGCAATCTCCGTTGGATGAACTACATCATCGGTGAGGACACTGCTCACAAAGTCACCCTCCTGAAACAATGGGTAAATGCCCCAATAAATGACCAAATGGTAAATGACCAAATGGTAAATATCTCCGATCCTTGGTACACTGGCGATTTTGCGAAGGCGTACAACGACATTCTGCAAGGTTGTCAAGGAATGTTAAAACAGCTTTAATATGAACTACGAAATCATTTCCGAGCGGCAGGAGAAAGTGCTGCGCTATCTGGACGAACATAACATCCCGTTCACGACTTACAATCACCCCGAGGGCAAGACCATCGAGGAGGCGAAACGTTGGTGGCATGACGACGGGAGTGTGCATTGTAAAAACATCTTCATGCGTAACCACAAGGGCGATCAGCATTACCTCATCTGTTTTCCTTGCGACTACGATCTGGCGATTCACGACATCGAGCACTGGCTCAAGGATGTCCTTGTTTCGCAAGGCCTCAAAGCACCCGGAAAACTCTCTTTCGCATCCCCTGAACGGATGATGCGCTACCTCGGTCTCGAACCAGGTTCCGTCAGTCCTTTCGGTCTTATCAATGACACCGAACACCATGTCATCCTCTTTCTCGACAGCCGACTCAAAGACGCGCCCTCTCTGAGCTTTCACCCCAACGACTGTCGTGGTACCGTAGTCATCTCGCAAGACGCTTTTCAGCAGTATCTGGCCTCTGTCGGCAACAAAACTGAATATATCAAAACAACCTAAATGGCTTATTCGTTTCGCGCATATCTCCCGTACTACAAACGCAACCTCAAGTTGGCGTTTCCGGTCATGCTGACGCAGTTTGGAGCTGCGTTGGTGGGACTCGCTGACTCGATCATGGTGGGGCACTACGGCACGACCGACTTAGCGGCTGTCAGTTTCTCTAACGCGCTGTTTTTCACGGTAATGGTCTTTGCGATGGGTGCGCTGATGGGCATCACGCCGCTCGTCGGACATGTACACGGACGGATGGAGAAACTGCTCAAAGAAGGCACTTCCGATGATGAGATTGCCCATAAGCACGAGCAGATCACTTCTCTCTTGACAAACGGTCTGGTTTTCACGGCTTTGATGAGCGTCCTTTCGTTGGCCATATTAGCCCCGTGTATCGGAGTGTTGGATTTGTTTGGTCAGGAACCCGAAGTAACCGCTTGTGCCCGGCCTTATTACATCCTCATCGTGCTCTCCATCGTGCCGTTTCTGCTGTTCACGTTCAGCAAACAGTTTCTGGAAGGACTGGGCAACACGACCATCGCGATGCTGATTACTATCGGCTGTAACTTGCTGAATATCTTGCTGAACTGGGTGCTTATCTTCGGTCATTGGGGCTTTGATTCGATGGGCGCCGAAGGAGCAGGATGGGCGACGCTCATCGCACGATGTCTGATGCCGGTTTGTTTCCTTATTGCGATGGTAAGCAAGACCGAATGGCGGCGTTACATCGTCTCTATGCGACGGTTTCTTATCACGCGGCGCGAAGTGGAGAACCTCATCACCATCGGTTTTCCGATCGGTCTGCAATCTTTCGCCGAAGCGTTCCTGTTCACGGCCTCGTTCGTCATCATCGGATGGATCAACAAAGAGGCTTTGGCGGCACATCATATCGCTAACCAGATGGCGGATCTGACCTTTATGTTGGCCCTCGGCATCGGTTCGGCGACCACTATCCGCGTCTCGCATCAGTTGGGCAAAGGCGACCTGCAAGCCGTGAAAATGGCGGGTCGTGCATCGGTACATCTCTGTCTGCTGATGAACACGATCGGAGCGGCTATCATGATCTTTGGACGTAACACCATCCCGTATATCTTCACCAGCGATCCGGAGGTTATTCCTATCGCTTCGACGCTGCTGGTGATAGCCGGAACATTCCAGTACGCGGACGGGTTGCAATGTATCGGAGCGGCGATGCTCCGCGGCATCCAGGACGTGCGCGTTCCGATGCGAATCGCTATGTTCGCGTATATAGGCGTGGCGCTACCTTTGGGACTCGCACTCACTTTCCCGATGGGACTGGGCGCCAAAGGTATGTGGATAGCGTTTGTCATCGCCCTGGCTATACCCGCCGTACTCTTCCATGTGCGGTTCCATAGGCAAATGAAACGATTGAAGTTTAATGGATTAGATGAAGTAGATTGATATGAAGAACGAAGTTAATCATGCTTTTATGGCTAAAAAAATCCTCTTTTATGCAATCTTAGCCGTACTTCTTGCGGCTTGTCAGAAATCGCAGTCTCTCGAAGAGAGAGCGGCAGAGTTATGCACGTATATCCCTGATCATCAGTTGCTTGAGAAATCTCGCGACTACATGACCGAAGATTTCTATGCGGTGTTAGATACGATGTTCTATCGCCTTCCGGAACACGAAGCGATGGATCATGAGTGGCTCTATTATTTCGTAACCGGGAATGGTGGTGCGATCGCTGATTTTGAGGTAGTTAAGGTGGAGCAAACAGACAAAGACCACGCCCTCGCAACCATCTCCGTACGCCAAGTTTGGGAGGATGGCTCGTTTGACGAGAGTACCGACATTGAGGAACATCGGCTGTATATGGAGCGAGTGAACGGCGAATGGCTCATCTCCGATTTCGACGAGCACAAAGCCGATTGTATTCGCTATATAGCGATCAACCGCCACGAACAGGCTGTACGTCAGGTGATTAGCAATTACTTGCTGCGTGAGATTGCACCGTTCTATCAGCAAGGCGAACTTTGCCTCCCGACGCTGATGATGGTTCACGAAACCGATTCGTGCGTGTGGGGCGATTTTTGGGTGTACTGGTATAACATCTCCGGCGACACACTCAAGACCGTTTCCGGTGGCAACCATGCCGGACGCATGACCATCTCCGAAGCCGGTGATTCACTCTATGTCACGGCGTTTGTCCAAACAGAAGATGGAGCCGGAAACAATGCCAGCGCACGCCGTATTTTCGGCAGTCATTACGACATTTATATGAATATGCACTCCAATGAGCGTGTTCGCGAAGCCGTTCGTCGCGAGCAGTTATTCGATTATGTACAGCAAAACAATCTGCCTCTTCATTATTACCAAGACTACGGCTGGCCGGCTGTACAATTATTCCCGGAAAGCAAAATCGTTTTATTCGACTAACCCTAATTTCTTCAAACGCGCTCGGATGGAACCATTCGTGCGATTGAATTCTCTGGCTATTTGGGCAATGGGAGTGCCTTCCTGAAACAATTCACGAAGTCGCAAATCGTCCTCTACCATCCATCGTGCGCCGGCTTGCGAAGTCTCGGGTACTTCCTGTGTACGCTTCTGGCGCATCATCTTTATAAAATCCAACAAGAACGGCGACGGCTTTCCATCTTCCAACATGTCATGTATCATCGACTCTACCGCCATGTCGTCCAAGTCGCTGCCTTTATATTCGTTCTTGGCGGGCTTTTTCTCCTTTCCCTTCTTCTTGCTCCCGACAAGCGGTTGCAAGTCTTCCATTGGAGCCACAAAACTATTCCGGGCTTGTAGCAGCGATTCGGACGAAGGCTCATCCGTCTTAATCAACGCTTGCATCAGATGGATCTTCTCGTGCAGCACTAAAAACAGGTCGCTCAGCAGCGGTTCAAAATCCTTGGCGTCTGCTTTGTTCTTACATCTACAGGGATGATCAGCAATCTTTTGCGCCACGGGCTGCATCAACGGCACAAAGTACCCGCAAGCAGCATGCAAACGTTCGCGCAGCATCGTTTTGTTGCCGCTCACCAGCAGTTTAGTCAACTGCGGTCGGAACTTATCGGCGATGCTCTGCCATTCGACAAAAACAGGTTGTAGTTCGTCCAAGAACGGCAAGGTCTCTGCATTGAACGACACTTTGGAAGCTGCCATCTTGCGCATCTGATCAACCAGCGAGAGTGTCCGATGGAAATCAAAAAGGGCGCTAAACAGCTGAATCTCATATTCCTTGCGCGCTGTCGGAAGTGCCTGCTGAATCGTCTCTACGGGCGGCTGGCTGTCCGTATAACGCAGCACGGAAGGATCGTTGTCTAACTCCACATAATCAAGCGGTGAAGACAGCACAATCCCTTCCAGCGTCCGGCAACGCGAAAGTGCCACATAGACCTGCCCTGCCGCAAAAGCACGCGCCGCATCAATAATCACCTTATCGAACGTTAGACCCTGACTCTTGTGAATCGTCACCGCCCAAGCGAGCCGCAACGGATACTGGGTGAACGTACCTAAAATCTCCTCGTCGATCTTGCCCGTTTTCTCATCCTCTTTATAGCGGATATTCTCCCACACCATGCGCGTCACTTCGATGTCACCGTCCTCGCATCGCACAACGATTTGGTCGCTGTCAATCTCCGTGATCACGCCGATCTTGCCGTTGTAGAACCGCCGCGGTTTCTGGTCGTCGTTGCGCACAAACATCACCCGCGCGCCCGTTTTCAAATATAAAGTCTCCTCCGTCGGGTAGATATTTACCGGAAAATCTTTCTTGATCTCTGCCGTAAAAACATGCGGCTCATCGGGCAGTTTGGCTAACTCGCGTTCGTTCAGTTCGTCCGCCAAGCGGTTATGGGTCGTCAGGGTAATATGAAAATCCTCATCCGTGTTCTGAAACCGCGGGTTATACCGCGCATTGAGCAACGCACGGCCTTGCGCAGTCAGCTGATTCTCACGCACTTCGTTCAGCAGTTGTACGAATGTCTGATCCTGTTGTCGGAACACATGATCCAACTCCACATAGATCGGCTGCAACTCCTGCATCACCTTCGCCTGAAAGAAATACGGACCTTCGTAGTATTTCCGCATCGCCTCCTCGTCATCGCCCCTTGTCACTACCGGAGACAGCTGAAACAAATCGCCGATCATCACCAACTGCACGCCTCCGAAAGGCTGATCTTTGCGGTATTTGTACCGCCGTAACACCTGATCTATCGCATCCAACACATCCGCCCGAACCATACTGATCTCGTCAATCACCAGCATCTCAAGATGATAAATCAAGTTACGTTTCCGCTGTGTAAGTCGCTGTTCTGCAAACAGTTGCTTGTATGACTGCGGCGTCGGAATAAGTGTCCGAACGGGCAATTGAAAGAACGAATGAATAGTCATTCCCCCGGCATTGATAGCCGCCACACCGGTCGGTGCCACAACCGCCATATTCTTCGGCGTCTGTTCCCTTAGTTTCCTCAGAAAAGTCGTCTTTCCCGTTCCCGCTTTCCCCGTGATAAACAGCGGCCTGTTCGTGTGCATAGCAAACTCCTCCGCCAGATAATAAGCCATCGACTCCCTCCGCGCATCTATATGTGGATTCATCTCGTTCATTTTGGGTACAAATTTACAACTTTTTTTCGAATTATGCAAATATTTTGTCAAAAAATCGCTCATTTTCTTGCGTATATCAAAAAAAAGTAGTACCTTTGCACCCGAAAGTCGATAGGAAAATGTGTTACTATTGTTTGAAAGACAGTATGAAAAGGTGTAACTATTGTTAAAAAGTCGGAGTGAAAAAGTGTGAAATATATTAAAAAGTCGGTATAAAAAGGTGTATTATGTATAAGCGAAAGATTGAAACTCTCCTTCTTGAGTGGAAGGATCAACCACAACGAAAACCTCTAATTATCAAGGGTGTTCGTCAATGTGGAAAGACCAGTTCTGTATTGGCATTTGCCAAAGCCAACTATAAGCATGTTGTCTATTTGGATTTTAGAGCTTACCCGGAGTACAAGCAATTCTTTTATCCGAACTTGGATATCAACTCTATCGTCTTGCGTATTAGTGCGGCTTTGCCGAATGCTGTGATGGAGCCGCGTAATACATGTTTCGTGTTCGATGAGATACAAGATTGCCCCATTGCTCGTTCGTCGCTGAAGTACTTCTGTCTTGACGGGCGGTATGATGTGCTTTGTACCGGTTCGTTGCTCGGTGTAAACGGTTACAAAACCAAAGAGGAACAAGCCGAAGAACGGCAAGCATCTATTCCGGTCGGTTTTGAACGGATTGTCAACATGTATCCCATGGATTTTGAAGAATGGCTTTTGGCAAATGGTATTCGCGAGGAGCATATAGACATTCTGCGTCAGCATCTAAAAGAAGAGACTCCCGTAGAACCTGCGTTCCATACGCGTTTCCGTGATTTGTTGCTGCAATATGTGTTTGTTGGCGGAATGCCGGAAGCTGTCAGTACGTTTCTTTCTACGCAGCAAGTTGGGGCACTTTTAACCGTCCAACGAGAGATTGTTGAGACCTACAAAGCCGATATGATCAAATATGCCCTCACACCGGATAAGCCGCGTATTCGTGAGTGCTTCGAATCGATCCCCAAACAATTGGCGCGTGAATATAAAAAATTCACCTATTCTGTCGTTCGTCCTGGTGCTAAAGGTCGGGATTATTATGGCAGTTTGCAATGGATAGAAGACGCCGGTATCATTCGCCGTTGTTACAACACAGAGATTACAGAATTACCTCTGGAAGGCGTTGCCATGAACGATCAGTTCAAAGTCTATATGGCAGATACCGGATTGCTTATCAGTATGTTGGATGATGGATCAGCATGGAGTATTATGCAGGGCGACTTGGGCGCATATAAAGGTGCTATTTATGAGAGTTTGATGGCGGACATCTTGGGCAAAATGGGACGGAAGTTATATTATTACCACAAAGATGGAGGAGTAGAGTTGGACTTTTTGATGCGTTACAAAGGTGAATGTGTGCCTGTTGAGTGCAAAGCTCGAACCGGCAACGCCAAGTCTATGCGTACTGTCCTGTCTCATCCTGAGAAATACCATGTCAATCATGCGATCAAAATAGGTGATTATAACGTCGGACGCGATGGTTCGTTATTGACCATTCCTTTCTATATGGCATTCCTTCTGACAGAAATGTGATAATTAACAAGCGCTATTTATAAGCAAATATAAATTATCTGTTTAAATTTTAACGTATAATAGTTTGTCATATATGATATTTTCGGTATAGTCTTTGTCCCAGAAACACGGTGCAAAGTTAGCCCGTAAATTTTTATGCGCGAATTACAGACTAAATACAAAAATATTTTGACGTGGACAAATTTTAGAGATAGAAAAATGCAGAAAATATGGATTTTTTATGCCTAAACTCTTGCATAATTAAAAAAATTGTAGTAATTTTGCAGCGGATTTGCAATTTATAATTAATGTATGATAAATAGCAATCTATCCATTAGATAAGGCAAAAAAGCAAGCACTCCCGATTCTTATTACGAATTCCTATCAGTTGATGCATTGTCATTTGCTGGGTGCAGAGGCATGTCTGATGGTTTGCAAAGACGCGGAAGCAACGCCTATGCAGTTGAAAAAACATTCTGCAATCGTTGAAAATACGCTAAAGATGCACGCTGCTGTCGTGTTGCCGGAAGTGAAGCCGTACAATATAAAACGATTAGTGGAAGCACGCGTAAATACGATTGTACCGGGCAGACAGTTGTTCTTGCCTTCTCTACTAATGGATCTTCGTGTGCAACGAAACCCCGTGGATATGGAAGGCAAACCGATGCCGGTTATGGCGCAAGCGATAATACTTTACCATCTGCAAAGACGGTGTCTGAATGGTCTGTCAGCTCAGCCTATTGCGGAATTAATGGGCGTTTCGTATCCGAATATCAACCGGGCTGTTAAGTGGTTAGCAGACAATCATTTTGTGGAACTAACTCCAAGCCGTGAGAAACAGATGACGTTCATTCGTTCCGGCCGTGAGTTATGGGAGCAAGCGTTACCGGTATTGCAGAGTCCAATAGAGCGTGTGATGCGAACGGACAGAGTATTGGAGGCCCCGATATGCGGAGAAGAGGCCTTGGCTGAATTAACCATGCTGGCCGAACCACAAGAACATCATTGGGCTATTTCCAAACAAGAGGCGCAACAATTGGGAACTGAACTGAATAAAGAGTATGGCGAACATGTTGTGGAAGTATGGCGTTACGCTCCGAAATTATTAGCTAAGGATGGGATGGTGGATAATCTATCGTTGTACTTGTCGCTCCGCAAAGCAGAAGACGAGCGAGTGAGAAAAGAAGCAAAAGGATTGATAACTGGTGTTTTTTGATATATGATAACAGGATTGGATTTATTTAAAGAGCGTTTTTCCGCCTATTCTGATAGTTATGTGCTGATAGGAGGAGCGGCTTGTTATATTCATGAGGAAGCGAGTGCTCAAGTGCCTCGGGCTACGAAAGATCTGGATGTAGTGTTGGTCGTAGAGGCCTTGTCGGCTGATTTTGTGCGCGAGTTCTGGCAGTTCGTACACGAAGGCGGTTATGAACGTCGCCAAAGAGGAGCAGACAAGCATGAGTGTTTCCGATTCTTAAAGCCACAAGATAAGCGCTATCCGAAACAATTAGAGTTGTTCGCCCGCAAGATAGGCATGTTAACTATCCCTGAAGATGCGCATCTGGAGCCTATTCCGGTAGAAGATGAGTTGTCCAGTCTTTCCGCCATATTGATGAATGACAGCTACTATCACTTCACGATTGCACATAGTCAATTAGAGGAAGGAATACATATCGCCAATGTGGAAGCACTAATATGCTTGAAGGCGAAGGCGTATATTGATTTGCGTGTACGGAAAGAGCAAGGAAGCGACGTGGACGCGGATGATATTGAGAAGCACAAGAAAGATGTATTCCGTTTGGCTCCGATGTTGCGGGAAGAAGCGCGTTTTGCATTGCCGGAGGAAATGAAAGCAGATATGAGCGAGTTCATAGAACAAGTAGCAGAAGACTTGCCGAACGAAGATTTTCTGCGTGCTGCCGGATTAAGGTTACAGCGCGTGGAAGGACTCTTGGAGGTTTTGAGAAGAGTATATATCA
>ONMV01000029.1 GCA_900319005.1 uncultured Bacteroidales bacterium | reverse complement strand
CAGGCGAATCTCTTCTATATAATGGGCTGCGACAAAGTCTTTCACTTTGGCTACGCGTCTGCTCTCCATATTAGTTTGTACGCGCGCAAAAGAGGAAGAGGACAGTTCCCGGGCATCATCAAATTTAGAGAGTTCATAGAGTATTTGAAAAAGTTCCATCATGGCATAGAAGCCCTCCTTGATTTGTGACAATTTAAGAAGACGCGGATATATCGTCATTATTGCTGATAGGGGAAAAGAGAGTCCTCTTTCTGCACGACAAAACATCTTTTTGACAGACTGCATCGGATTGGTATCAAAGATTCTATCTTTATGAAAATCAATTGTAAACTGGATAGTAATCTCATGAATATCCGTATTTTGACACATTCCTTGTCCCCACATATGTTCAAGGTTAGGCGAGGTGATTAGCACCAGATCATAGTCCCCGATCGTCTCCACCGAGTCGCCGACGATACGTTCGCAACCGGCGCCATGCTCCACAAAATTCATCTCAAACAGATCATGCCGGTGTAGCGGATAGTCATACCCGGCTTTGTGTCGGTCTGCTACATACATGAAGTCATGCGACTCCAGTGGTGTTATCTCCTGTAAAATGTCTGTATTTTCCATACTCCATGTCAAAAAAGTGTTAGTATATGATGTTACATATCTAAAAAATCGGTGCAAAGGTAACACTTTTTTAGCATATACGCAAGAAAAAAAGCGAAAAAGCGACTTGTAAGGGTCGCTTTTCGCATTTTTTTAATTAATAGTTTATCGGTATTTAAACGGTAATTAAAGCATATTTAAACGTGGTTATCACGTGTTCCGACTTGGGTTGTTGATGCATAATACCTGTATGGAAGGTTGAATATATTGTTTCTTTGTCATAGTTGTGTCCTCCTATTAGATTATTTAACAATTTTTTTTTACAAAAATTAAGGAAAAATGCCCGAACGCTTGCATATATGCAAAAAAAATAGTATCTTTGCGCCCGATTTGAATTAACAATGCAGAAAAGCGAGTTTACACAGGAAGAAGAGTTGATGATCCAGCGCGAGTTTGACGCGCTGCTGGACGATTATGCACATACGCTTCATAGCCAGAAAGTGGAGCTCATCACGCATGCTTTCAATTTTGCGCACAAGGCGCATTTCGGCGTACGTCGCCTGAGCGGCGAACCGTACATCCTCCACCCTATTGCAGTAGCACGTATATGCGCGAAAGAGATAGGATTGGGAAGCACCAGTATCTGCTCGGCGTTGCTGCATGACGTGGTCGAAGATACGGACTATACGGTGGAGGACATCGCAGGACTCTTCGGAGACAAGATCGCTCAGATAGTGAGCGGGCTGACGAAGATCAGCGGGGGAGTCTTCGGAGAACAGGCAAGCGAACAGGCGGAGAACTTCCGCAAACTGCTGCTGACTATCAGCGATGACATACGCGTAGTCCTCATCAAGATTGCCGACCGACTCCATAACATGCGCACGCTCGGTGCGCAGCCCAAAGACAAACAATACAAGATCGCCGGCGAGACGCAGTACATTTACGCGCCATTAGCCCATCGTCTGGGACTTTTCCCCATCAAGACGGAGCTGGAGGATCTCAGTTTCAAATACGAGCACCCCGATACCTGGCAGGAGATTCACGATAAGTTAGAGGCTGTGAAGGAGCAGCAGATGGCGAGCTTCGAGCAGTTTGCCGTACCTATCCGCGAGCGGCTGACAAGCATGGGTTATCAGTACTCCATCAAGGCGCGCATCAAGTCCGTCTATTCGGTATGGAAGAAGATGATGCGGCAGCAATGCGCTTTCGAGGACGTGTATGACCTCTTGGCGGTACGTATCATCTTCACGCCCAACGAATCGATGAGCGAGAAAGACCAATGCTGGATGATCTACTCCGCCATCACCGAGTTCTATCGTCCCCATCCGGAGCGTATCCGCGATTGGATCTCGACGCCGAAAGCGAACGGCTACGAGGCGCTCCATGTGACGGTGATGGGCAACAACGGCGAATGGATAGAAGTTCAGATCCGTACCGACCGCATGAACGAGATAGCCGAACGCGGTTACGCCGCGCACTGGAAATACAAGACCGGCGAATCGGACGACAGCGAGTTGGACAAATGGATCCGCGAGATAAAAGATATCTTAGAGCACCCCGACAAAGATGCCATGGAGTTCTTAGGGACCTTCAAGCTGAACCTCTTCGCGCAGGAAGTGTTCGTGTTCACACCCAAAGGGGAGATCAAGACGATGCCTGCCGGTTCAACCGCATTGGATTTTGCGTTCATGCTCCATTCCGAGCTCGGCGAACATTGTATCGGTGCCAAAGTGAACCATACGCTCGTACCCCTATCCTACCGTCTCAAAGGCGGAGACCAAGTGGAAGTACTGACCTCCAACAGCCAGCATCCCCAGCGCGAATGGCTCGAAATGGTCATCACTGCCAAAGCCAAGAACTGTCTTGACCAGTACTTTCGGAAGGAAGAAAGACATTATATCAAACACGGCGAACGGCTCGTGAACGACGCTATCCAGATGGATAAAGACCTCGAGCAGAACCGCGACATGAGTTTGGCACGGTTATTGAGTTATTATAATATGACCCAACCGCAGGAACTGTACCTGCATGTAGGACAAGGCACGATCCGGCTGGACAACATCCATGATATCGTGTTCCCGAAACGCGGATGGAAATCGTATATACCGTTTATCGGGAAGAGCTCTGATGTCAGCGTTCAGCCCTCCGACAAAGAGAAAGAGATCGTCAAACCGAAGAAAGGACCGCATACGATCGAGCTGACGGATGACGAGATGGGGAAGAAATTCGTGCTCAGCAACTGCTGTCATCCGATTCCGGGCGACGATGTGTTAGGCTATCTGGACGAGAACGGACTGATGCATATTCATAAGATCGACTGTCCCGAGGCGAACCTGCTCAAGACCAGTTACGGCAAACGGATCTATTCGGCTACGTGGAACACCCATCGCGTACAGTCGTTCGTCGAGACCATTGAGGTCAAAGGTATTGATAAATTCGGCGTTTTCATCCAAGTGATGCAGACCATGACCCGCGATTTCCACATCAACATGCGTGCCATCAATATATCCAGCGAGGACGGCATTTTCAAAGGAACAATGGAGATATATGTCTATGACCGCTCCGAACTGGAAAACCTGTTGAAAGCATTACGAAAAATAGACAACATCAAAGAAGTAAAACGATATGAAAAAGATTTTTAGTACTCTCTGCATGGCTCTCACAGCAGTAGCCTTGCTTGCACAAAATCCTGTAATCACTTTTGAGAAGACCGAACATGATTTCGGTAAGATTCACGAGGAAGACGGTCGTGTATCGACGGTTTTTGAGTTTAAGAACGAAGGTATGGCACCGCTCGTACTGAGTAATGTCCGTGCCAGTTGCGGTTGCACCACTCCGACTTGGACCAAAGAGCCGGTAGAGCCGGGACAGACCGGTTCCATCACCGTGACCTACAACCCCAACGGACGTCCGGGACGCTTCCAGAAAACCGTCACCATCACCTCTAATGCTTCCGAACCGACCAAGAAAGTATATATCAAGGGAGAAGTGCTTCCCAAACAAGCCAAACCGGTGAATAAATACACGCTCGCTGTAGGTACACTGAACATGAAGTCAAAAACACTCGACCTCGGTACCGTCAAGAAAGGCGAGAACAAGAGCGGCGAGTTGGAGTACGCTAACTTGGGCAAAGAGGCACACAAAGTGGAACTCGCTACCAACGCTGCGGACGCTTACATGATCAACCAGGTAACCCTCGAAGAGATCAAACCGAACGAGATCGGTAAGTTCGTCTTCGCTATTGATACCAAATCTACAAAATTATACGGTCCGGTAGAGATCAAGGCATACGTTGTCATTGATGGCAAGAAAGAGATCAGCGAGACCTACGAGCTGACTGTCCGCGCAAACATCGTTGAGGATTTCTCCAACCTCAGCGTAGAGGAGAAACAACAGGCTCCAATCATCGAGACCGTGCCCGAAGTACAAGCAGGAACGGTGACAGCAGGCAAGAACCTCAAGTGCAACCTCGGTGTGAAGAATAGCGGTGTCAACCCGCTCGTGATTCGTCGTGTATACGTTATTGACAAGAACATCAAAGTGAAAGCGCCGAAGTCCATCAAAACGGGCAAGAAGAGCAACGTAACCGTTGAGGTCAACACCAAGGGTCTCCAAGCCGGTGCTTATACACGCGAAGTAGTCATCATTACCAATGACTATATGAACCCGATCAAACGTGTCAAACTGAACTTCGTAGTAGAGTGATTGAGCATCCGGAAAATAGTGCTGAATACAAAGGCTTGACGGTCAACGCAGGTGTTGAAAACCTGCCTTCCGTCAATCCGTATGCCACTTTCCGTCGCAAAAAGACGGTGCTTACCCCCGAAGCCTACTTCGAGGGTATTCGCCGTGGAGACATGACAGTCCTGAGTCAGGCTGTGACGCTGGTGGAGAGTAATCTGCTCGCCGACCAACAGATAGCCCAGAAAGTGATTGAACTATGCCTGCCCTATGCCGGTAACTCCATCCGTGTGGGTATAACCGGTGTCCCCGGAGCTGGCAAATCTACCTTCATCGAAGCACTTGGCAGCGAGCTATGCGACCACGGGAAGAAACTCGCTGTTCTCGCTATCGACCCATCCTCTGAACGGAGTAAGGGTTCCATTCTTGGCGACAAGACCCGTATGAACGAGCTCTCCGTCAAATCCAACGCTTTCATTCGTCCCAGCCCATCTGCCGGTTCACTCGGCGGTGTCGCCCGCAAGACCCGCGAAACAATCGTCCTCTGCGAAGCTGCCGGATTCGATACCATCCTGCTGGAGACAGTCGGCGTCGGGCAGTCCGAGACAGCAGCACACTCCATGGTCGATTATTTCCTGCTGCTACAAGTGACCGGTACAGGGGACGAGCTGCAAGGCATCAAACGAGGCATCATGGAAATGGCAGACGGTATAGCCATCAATAAGTGCGATGGAAATAATATTGAACGTGCACGCGCCGCGCGCGTGAGTTTCAAGAATGCACTCATGCTCTTCCCTCCCTCAGAATCCGGATGGAAACCAGAGGCTATCTGCTGCTCCTCCATCGACCATTCCGGTGTCATGGACGTATGGAAGAATATTGAGGAATATATCGCTTTCACCAAACAGAACGGTTACTTCGATGCCCATCGTACCGAACAAGCCAAATACTGGATGTACGAGACCATTAACCAAGCCCTGCTTGATGGTTTTTACAAGAACGAGAAGATGGAACACCAAATCGAAGTGGCGGAAAGACAAGTATTGAATAACGAGATCAGCAGCTTCATCGCTGCCCATAATTTACTGACTGCTTATGGCAGTAACCAATAAAAATAACAAACGCTCTACGCAGACCACCATCATCAAGGTAGGCGCAAACGAGATGGGCAAACTGCCCCCTCAAGCACAGGAGTTGGAAGACTCCGTGCTCGGTGCCATCATGCTGGAGAAAGAGGCATACGGTTCAGTAGCAGACTTGCTACGCCCGGAGGTATTCTACAAGGATCAGAACCGGATGGTATACGAAGCTATCCGTGAATTGGCTGGTAAAGAGCAACCCACCGATGCCCTCTCTGTAGCAGAAAAAATGCGCTCTTTGGGCACCCTTGAGAAAGCAGGCGGAGCGGTCTACATAGCCGATCTCACCCGTCGTGTAGCCTCAGCGGCACACCTGCGGTACCACGCGGAGATAATCGCCAAGAAAGCGACTGCCCGTGACCTCATCGCCATGGCGGCACAGATAGAAGAGAAAGGGTTCGACGAGACCCAAGACGTTGATGAACTGATGCAGGAAGCAGAAGCCGGTATCTTCGAGATCAGCCAACGCTCCCAGAAAAGAGACGTCACCCAGATCGACCCCGTCATCGAAGAAGCCTTCGCCCGT
This sequence comes from uncultured Bacteroidales bacterium, assembly GCA_900319005.1. Lineage (GTDB taxonomy): Bacteria > Bacteroidota > Bacteroidia > Bacteroidales > Paludibacteraceae > Colicola. The sequence continues at coordinate 8,595 of ONMV01000029.1, read as the reverse complement.
ATGGAGAAAGCATCCAGAAACGACGGTTCGATATCCGGTATCCCATCCGGCTTCCATGCGCTGGATAAGATAACCTCCGGCTGGCAGACACCCGACCTGATCATCATCGCCGCCCGTCCGGCTATGGGTAAGACCGCGTTCGTCCTCTCCATGGCGAAGAACATGGCGATTGACAGGAATATACCGGTAGCAATCTTCTCGCTGGAGATGAGTAATGTACAGCTCGTCAACCGTCTGATAATGAACGTCTGCGAATTGGAAGGAGACCGCATCAAGACCGGAAAGATGAACCGCGAGGAAGCGATGCGACTCAACACGAAGATCAACATCATGAAGGGCAAACCCCTCTATCTGGACGATACCCCTTCGCTCTCTATCTTCGAGCTGCGCTCCAAAGCCCGCAAACTCGTACGCGAACATGGCATCAAAATGATCATCATCGATTACCTGCAGCTCATGAACGCACAAGGTTCGTCCTTTGGTAGCCGTGAACAGGAGGTCTCTATCATCTCGCGAAGCCTCAAAGCGCTCGCTAAAGAATTGGATATACCAATCATCGCTCTATCGCAGCTGAACCGTGGAGTGGAAGCACGTCAAGGAGTGGAAGGTAAGACCCCGCAGCTCTCTGACCTCCGTGAGTCCGGCGCTATCGAGCAGGACGCCGATATGGTTTGTTTCATCCACCGACCGGAGTATTATCACCTTTATAACGATGATAAGACCGGCAAGGATCTACGCGGTCTGGCACAGATCATCGTCGCTAAGCACCGTAATGGTGCTACCGACTCTATCTGGCTACGTTTCCGAGGTAAGTTTGCGAAGTTCCAGAATGAAGACGAAGCTGTTGATCCGGACGAAATGGGAGGACCGATGCCCGGCGAAGGAGTGTCCATCCAATCCAGCATGAACAGCTCGATGGGAGCCGTCTCCTTCGGTCAGCAGATGTCACCAGACGGAGCTACAATGAATAGTTTAGGAGAAGACTTGAGTCAATACACTTTGTAATTGATAATAATTGATAAATAATATATGCAAAGAACAGTAATCATAGATGCATTAAAGCGCACCGATTTTGGCGCTACAATCAACGTTCGCGGATGGGTACGTAGCCGTCGTGGTAATAAACAAGTATCGTTCATCGCCCTCAATGACGGCTCCACCATCAAGAACATCCAGATCGTGGTCGATCTCGCTAAATTTGACGAAGAGCGGCTCAAACCTGTTACCACCGGAGCTTGTATCTCCGCTACCGGTACACTCGTGGAGAGCCAAGGAGCAGGTCAGGCAGTAGAAATCCAGCTGAAGGATCTGGAGGTATATGGTACCGCAGACCCCGAGAAATACCCGCTGCAAAAGAAAGGACTCTCCATGGAGTTCCTGCGTACCATAGCGCACCTCCGTCCGCGTACCAACACCTTCGGAGCCGTCTTCCGTATTCGTCACAATATGGCAATGGCTATCCACACCTATTTCCACGAGCACGGGTACTTCTATTTCCATACACCGCTCATCACCGCTTCCGACTGCGAAGGAGCCGGTCAGATGTTCCAAGTGACCACCAAGAACCTCTATAACCTCAAATACGACGAGAACGGCCAGATTGACTACTCCGATGATTTCTTCGGCAAACAGGCAGCGCTGACCGTCAGCGGACAGCTCGAAGGCGAACTCGGAGCCATGGCATTAGGCAAGATCTACACCTTCGGTCCTACTTTCCGCGCAGAGAACAGCAACACCCCGCGTCACCTCGCGGAGTTCTGGATGATAGAGCCGGAAGTGGCATTTATCCAGAAAGACGAGCTCATGGACCTCGAAGAGGACTTCATCAAATTCTGTGTCCGCTGGGCGTTGGAGCACTGCATGGACGACCTCGAGTTCCTCAATCAGTTTGTGGACAAGGGTCTCATCGAGCGACTCAAATCCGTTGTAGATACGGAGTTCGTACGTCTGCCTTATACCGAGGGTATCAACATCCTGCAAGAGGCGATCAAGAACGGCAAGAAATTCGAGTTCCCCTGCAACTGGGGCGATGATCTGAGTTCGGAACACGAACGTTTCCTCGTAGAGGAACACTTCAAGAAACCGGTTATAATGACCGATTATCCGAAAGACATCAAAGCTTTCTACATGAAAATCAACGAAGACGGCAAGACCGTACAAGGCACCGACGTGCTCTTCCCGCAGATCGGCGAGATCATCGGTGGTAGTGTACGTGAGGAGAGCCTCGACCTGCTCAATGATGAGATCGAGCGTCGTCACATCCCGATGAAGGATATGTGGTGGTATCTCGACACCCGTCGTTTCGGTAGTGCACCGCACGCAGGTTTCGGTCTCGGCTTCGAACGACTCATGCTCTTCGTGACCGGTATGCAGAACATCCGCGACGTCATCCCCTTCCCACGTACTCCGAAAACAGCAGAGTTCTAATACCCCGTCATTACGTTATTACGTAATCACGTTATCACGAAAAACCATTTAAAGCAATAATAACAAACAATCATTATGAGAAACAAACTCTTTACATTGATGACAGTGCTTTTAGTCTCTTTGACTACTATGGCACAGACATCTTTAAGAGGTCGAGTGATCGATGAGACAACACAGCAACCTGTGGTCGGAGCACGTATCACTTTGGCAAACCAAAACATCTCTACCACGACCAATTCGGCAGGTGAGTTCTCCCTTCTCTATCTCGAAGCGATGGATGAAGAGGTGGTCATCGAGGCAGATGGATACGTGGCAGAGCTGGAGTTAATCACCCTCAACAGCGATCAGGCGAACGAAATGGCTACCATCTCGATGAAACAGGACCTCGTTGCGCAGAACCAAGATGAGATCCTGCTGAACCTGACGGAAGAGGAGATGAACGATGATGAGGGTCGCTCGCAAGCATTGGCATCCTCGTCTTCGGCTACCACGGATGTCTTTAACTCCACCACCTCTTTTGCTTGGTCAACCGCTCGTTACCGTAACCGTGGTTACTACGCTGCGCAAGCTGAGTCCTACTACATCGAAGGTCTGAACTTCAACTCCGCTGAACGAGGTCAGTTCAACTATTCAGCTATGGGTGGTCTCAACGATGCCAGCCGTTACAAAGAGGTGGTTAATCCAATGGAAACCAATAACTTCTCTTTCGGAGGTCTCGGTCAATCAACCAACTACCTCATGGGTGCAAGCCGGTATGCGCAGGGATGGAAAGTAGGTGTAGCGGGTACGAACCGTAACTACAAAGCCCGCGTGAATGCAACGTATGCCTCCGGCGTCATGCCCAGCGGTTGGGCAGTCATCGCACAACTCGCGTATCGTTTCTCACCTTATATTGACAACAAAGGAATCATCGGAGAAGGTATCAAATATTACTCGCTCGGTTATTTCCTCTCAGCAGAAAAAATTTGGGATAACGCCCGCCTCAAACTGATCGCTTTCGGTGCTCCTACAGAACGCGGACAGAATGCCGCCGTTACCCAAGAGGTCTATGACCTGACCGGTTCGAACAACTATAACCCCTATTGGGGCTACCAGAACGGGAAAGTGCGTAACTCGCGCGTGGTCAAGTCATTTGACCCCACCTTCATCGCCACATACGAATATAAGATTGACGAACAGCAACAATTCAAAGTGGCGGCCGGTTACCACTACTCACTCTATTCCAACTCGGCAATCAATTTCTACAATGCGCCGAACCCCGCTCCGGATTATTACCGCAACCTGCCTTCCGCTATGTGGGACGGTCAGATCGTGAACCCGAACGGAAACATCAAGAACACCAACTATCAGCTCTACGATAATAACGGCCACTATCCATGGGGTCTGTTTATTGGTAACAAACTCGGTACCGATGGTTCTACTTTTGGAGAAGGATTCGTGGGTGACGATGGTAACCTCGTAGGTCCGACTATTGATGAGAAGCAGTATAACGACCTCGTTCATCTTTGGCAGACACGTGATGACAAGACTACGCAGATCGACTGGGATGCTATCTATGCAGCAAACTATGCCAATAATGCCAAAGATGAAATCACCGGAGAGCAGACCGCTGCACGTTATATCCTCGAGCGTCGGCATAACGACATCCAGGAGGCTGTCGGTTCGTTCAACTATGTCAACACACAGTTTGACCATCTGAAGATGACCCTCGGAGTAGAAGGTAAGTTCTCACAAGGTATTCATTATAAGACCATTGACGATCTCTTAGGCGCTAACCGTTGGATCGATATCGATGCCTTTGCAGACCGTGATATCAAGGAGTTAGCTACCAATAGCGGATTCACTCAGTCCGATATCAGAAACGTTCGTAAGAATGACATCGCACAAGACTATGACTCCGTCATCACCTCTTCTTCGCGCCATTTCGGATACGACTATCGTATCAACATGGGTAACGCAAAAGTATGGTTCCAGAATGAATGGAACTTCCATGAGGTGGACTTCTACTATGCTTTGCAGTTCACTTACAGCTCGATGCAGCGTCTGACGAACATGGTCAACGGTCGTGCTTGGTATCTGACCAAAGTAGCAGACGAGCGTGGATTAGACGACGCTTGGAAATACTATGGTCGCAGCGCGTATAACACGATCTCCGGACAGATTGATCCTGCTACCGGCAAGAACACACTCGAGGCAGGTACTCGCTATTACGGCGAAGCACACCATTTCTTCGATCCTGCGTTTAAGTTAGGTGCAACTTATAAGATCAACGGACGTAACCGACTGAAACTGAATGCTCTCGCAGAGACACGCGCTCCTTATGCACGCGATGCTTATATCTCCGCGCGTGTACATGATCGAGTAGTCGAGAACATCTACACGCATGATAACGCAAAGAATCTCAAGGATTTCTATGCTGCCAGCGAGAAAGTCGTTTCTGCTGATCTGACTTACGAGTTCAACTACCCCATCGTTCGTGGACGTATCACCGGATTCGTTACACAGTCCTGGAATGGCACCGAGCTTAACGGCTACTATGACGATGAGGCACGTACTTTTGTCAACCAAGCCCTGACAGGTATCGACAAACGCTATATTGGCTTGGAAGCTGCTGCTGCAGTGAAGATGGGTACTTACTTCACCTTGACCGGTGCTCTTTCGCTTGGCGACTACCGCTATACCAGTGATGCCATCGCTGTGCAGTCCGCGGAGAACGGTATGCCGATGACCCAGAACTCGGTAACGAACAGCTTGGTTTTTGAGACCACTGACAAAGTGCTCCTTAAAGGTGTCAAACTCTCTACAGGACCGCAACTCAACGCAAGCCTCAAACTCTCATTCTTCCACCCGAAAATGTGGTTCGCAGACATCACCGTCAACTATCATGACTGGAACTACCTCTCTGTCGCACCGAGTCGACGCATGCAAGGTCTGTACACAGGAAGACGTTTGGACGGAACACAGGTCAACGGCTGGTTTGGAGACAGTTATTCCAATGCTATCCAAACTACGGATGACAAATCTCCGCGATTTGAATACACGGAGAACGACGAAGTACTCTATAGTTGGCGTACACGTGGAGGTGTTGCTGAATACGTAGATCCAAGCAGCCCTGAGAATGAAGGTAATATCGTGGTGGACAAAAACGGCGTACCTGCGCTTCGTTACCCCTATAACCTCATGACGATGCAAGAGAGCCTGTCCGCTACAAACCCGCTCAACCGATTCATCATCGATGTATCGGTCGGCAAGCTCTTCTATCTGCCTAAACGTCAGTCTCTATCGGTTAACCTGAGCGTGACGAACATCACCAACAACACACATTTCAAGACAGGAGGCTACCAACAAGCCCGCCTGCCGCGTGCCGTGCTGCAAGGTGAAAAAGACTATCACAACTCGATTATTTCGGCGAACGCTTGGAAATATCCGTCTAAGTATTACTACGCTTGGGGCATGAACTTCTACTTATCTGTAACTTATAAATTCTAAGCAATTATGAAGGCAAATAAATATTTATTGTACTTTGTACTTAGTACCTTTGTCCTTTTCTTGGCTTCCTGCGAGCCAAGCGAACCGGCAAAAGAAGTTTTATTTATATCAGAAGCGCAGGCAGAAGAGCTCATTGCGGATGGAGAACTCTATACCCTCAATGACTTCATGCACACTTTCATGGATACGGAGAAAGGCGATTTCGGCGATAAAGAAAACCCGTACCGCTCACGTACAACGAACGGAAACGGAATATATCTCTATGCCGTAGATACACTTCCCTCTGATGGTGAAGGTATTTATATCCGCGGACGTGTCACGACCGATGACTATGCCGGCAACTTCTATAAGACGATCATTATCCAACAGATCGTTGACGGTAAGCAGCAGAACCTGCGTATATCCGTTGATCTGGGTTCTGCCAGTGGTATGTTCCCGATGGGTCAGGAGATCTTGATTCGTTGTAACGGCTTGGCTGTTGGACGATACGGTAATCAACCGCAGTTATGCGTTCCTGCCTACAACAACAATATCTTCGCCATGAACGCTTCGCAGAAAGTAGGATGGGCACCGGGACGTATCCCTGCCGCTAAAGTGCGTAACTGCTTCTACCGCATAGGACATCCGGATCCTTCTGCCCTTGTGTACGACACGCTGACCCTTCAGCAACTCTTCAACGAGGTGCCCGAAATACCGCAGCAGACGGTGGAAGATATGTGGAAAGTACGCGAAGCGGATGGACGATTGGTGGTTCTCAAAGACGTTTATTTCACAGGACAAGCTAATAATGACGGTAACTTGGTGGACTGCGAATACGCACATCCGGATTCATCCACGATCGCAAACGTCTTTGCTTCTACCACCAAGAATATCGGCTTCCCGCAAGGACGTATTTTGAAAAGCCTGGATCGACAAAAGAGTCTCTGTTGCTCCAACTCGGAATATTGTAAGTTTGCTAATTTCCTCCTCCCGGGAGCACAACAGGACGCAGACAATGCTATCTCTGGATGTCCCAATTACAAAGGTACGGTCACGGGTATCCTATCTTGGTATTGCGATAATGCTACCGGAACAAAAAGCGGAACTATGTCCAAACTTTGGCAATATAACTGGTCCGTTACGCCGCGCGGAATACCCGAAATCGGCGTAAACGATATCAATATGGAATGGACAAAGCATCATATCATATGGGGACCAGAAGAGTTCGACCCAAAGAAGTATTACGAGTCCAAATACGGTAACTCAAACGAATAATGAACTGGTTAGACGTATTATTATTAATCCCCTTGCTCATCGGTTTGGTGAGAGGTTTAATGCGCGGCTTGGTCACCGAGGTCATTGCAATTTTGGTAGTGATCATCGGTGTACTGGGCGCACGTTTGTTTGCACCTCCCTTCTCTACTTGGATGCATAAACAATTCGCATGGCAGGGTGAAGTATGTGACGTAGTAGCATATGTACTGATTTTCTTATCAATAGCTATCGTATTAGCCATATTAGCAAGACTGCTTTCAAAGTTCCTGAAAGCCATCCATTTAGGTTGGGCAAACAGACTCTTTGGCGGCATTTTCGGTATCTGCAAATATGCGATTTTGGTACTTATTGTCGTCTTCGCAATGGAGAAAACAAACAAGAGTTTTCATTGGTTGGATAAGTCGAAAGTTGTGAAGACTTCCATCGTGTACCCATACGCCGTTGAAGCCGTCAAATATGCCGAAGATGCACTCAAATAATTTACCCGTTAATAAAAAGTGACCTATTATCTCTCATTGGGAGCTAACCTCGGTGATCGTGAAGCAACACTTCGCCAAGCCCTTCAACTCATAGAGCAGCAGATCGGACCTGTCCGTCGCTGCTCATCCTTTTATTACTCCAAACCTTGGGGCTTCACTTCCCAAAACGACTTCTGCAACCTCTGTTGTGCCCTTGAATGCGATAAAACTCCCTTAGAGGTATTACATCTCACCCAAACCATCGAACGCGCCTTAGGACGCACCAAAAAGACCCAAATCATCAAACATCAAACATTAATCTATTCCGATAGGACAATCGACATCGATCTAATCCGTGTTTTTAATGACGATGGAACAGAAATCAAATGTCAAATCCCAAATAACAAATCTCAAATGAGCAGTGTCCCGTTGCTCACTCTTCCCCACCCTTTATGGCAGGAAAGGGACTTCGTAAAGGTACCTTTAGCAGAAATAATGCACTAATTTTGCATTTTTTTGCTCAAAAATTTGGTCATGTCAAAAAAAAGCAGTACCTTTGCACCCGCTTTTGCGAAAAGACGAAAAAATCGTACATCGTAAATCGTCAAATCGTAAATTCGCGTTATGCCCATTGAGGGCAAAACGCTCATGGTGGTCTTAGCTCAGTTGGTAGAGCATCGGATTGTGGTTCCGAGTGTCGTGGGGAGCTTAAGACAAAAACTTTAATCCGTTGTAACTGAATAAGTTACGGCGGATTTTCGGTTAAAGTGTCCCGAAAATGTCCCGAAAATTTGATTAAAAAATTCGGGCAAAAAAAAGCACAAAAGCACTAAAATATCTGGCATCGTAACTCTGTTTTTCGGCAAGAAAAATGGAGAAAAAAAAATGTCAACTCTTAGTCAATTTTCACCGCTCTTTACGGGCTATGCCCCAGCGGTAGTGAAACACATTGCGACCGGATGGTTTA
>ONMV01000012.1 GCA_900319005.1 uncultured Bacteroidales bacterium | reverse complement strand
GCGCTCGCAAAGCCGGGTAAGAACCCGCAACACTCATGCAGCAAAATGCTGCTGGCAACCCACCGCGTAGCAGAGACCACCAACCCCGATTGCAACCGTCTGTATCTGCGCTCGAAAGTAGAGCGTTCCACAGCACCCTCGCAGGACGAGATGGCAGCACGCGAGAAATTCGCAACCGTATCTGCAGCCGTTGCTGCGCGCGCCAAAGACCTCACGAAGATGGCTGCCGACAAAGCTGCCTTCATCGCGCAGAAGGATCTCTCGGGAGGTCGAAGAACCATGAAGAGCTTCCTCTGGAAACTCGAACTGGAAGCCTACGAAGGCTAAAAAAAGGGAAATCGCTCTAATACGGGCGATTTTCTCTTTTATTCCGCCAACAGGTATTATGTAGCGAAAAATACAGGTAATTTTTTAATTAGTAACAATTTTATTACTAATTTATTTGTTAGTTTCCTTTTTTTTTCGTACCTTTGCAGCGAATTTTGAAATTAAGGCTTATGAATGCACCTTTTGTTTATGGCGTAGCGGCAGAAGAAATGTATTTTACAGACCGCGAGAAAGAGACCTTTCGGTTAACCATGAATTTTGAGAACGGACTCAATACGGTTATCATTTCTCCGCGTCGTTGGGGTAAGACTTCTTTGGTCAATAAAGTGGCGGAACAGATGAAGGATCGTTCTGATATTCGCATTGTGCGGATGGATGTTTTCTCTGTGCGTACACCGGAGGACTTCTTTCGCTTGTTTGCGACCGAAATCATCAAACAGACAGCAACGCGTACGGAGGAATGGATGGAGAATGCGAAACGATTTCTTAGTTCATTAGTGCCCATCATCACCATGTCTGCCGACCCGATGAATCCGGTCTCCTTTAGTCTCAAAAGTGTAGTTTCTAACTACGGAGAAGAGGTACTAACGTTACCTGAGCGGATCGCCAAGGAGAAGAATATTCATATTATCATCTGTATCGATGAGTTTCAGCAAATAGGCGAGTTGAATGATTCGATTACTTTTCAGAAGAAGCTCCGTTCCGTTTGGCAACACCAGCATTCTGTCTCTTATTGCCTTTATGGTAGTAAACGTCATCTGCTGATGAATATGTTCGGAAGCCGCAGTTATCCGTTTTACAAGTTCGGAGACATGATTTTTTTGGAGCGGATACCCATTGAGTACTGGTACGAATATATTCAAAAGCGTTTCGAGCAAGCCAATAAACATATATCGTCCGAGATAATTGATCAGATTTATGCCTATGTAGATGGCAACTCATCCTATGTGCAGCAACTGAGTTGGCTGATTTGGGCGCGTACAACGGGCGAAGTAAACGAGGAGATATTGACCGATGCGCAGCAGGATTTGCTGAATCAAAACCATGCTTTATTCATGGAGCAGATGAACGGACTAACCCAATACCAAATGCGTTTTGTGCGGGCTGTTATGGCAGGAAAAGCGCCGGAGATAAACCGCAAAGAAACCATTGATGAGTATGAATTAGGCAGCTCTGCCAATATCGCAACCATCAAAAAGGCTTTGCAAAGGAAGGAACTAATCGAAATCGAAGGGAAAGACATTCGCTTTGCAGATCCGATCTTCATTCATTGGCTGCGCAGAAATACGCATTTGTTGGTATGACAATTTTTGCAGCCATGATTCAGCATTTCTTGGATTATATAGCCATAGAGCGTAAGTACTCCCCGCGGACGGTGGAGGCATACCGCGATGATCTGCGGGATTTCTGTCGTTTTATAGGGTGCCAGACGGACGACTTCGATCCGAAGAGTGTAGATGAGACCGACGTGAAAACATGGATGTTGGATATGATAGAGAATCAGCATCAGAAACCACGTTCGGTCAAGCGGCGTCTGTCGGCACTCCGCAGTTTTTACCGGTTTCTTCTTCGTCAGCGTTGTGTGGAGAAAGATATCACGGCGCGTATTATCCCCCCGAAAGCGGATAAACCTCTCCCGGTCTTCTTTCGCCAAGAGGAGATGGAGGCGGCGGAGAAGAATTACGAATTAAAAATTAAAAATTACGAATGCGGCGCGGATGATCATTTCGAGGCGCTACGTGATAACCTGATTATAGAGATGCTCTATCAGACAGGTATGCGTCAGGCGGAGCTGCTGGGATTGACGGATGCTGATGTGGATCTGTCGAAGGGACAGGTACGTATCTTCGGTAAGCGTCGCAAAGAGCGCATCGTGCCGATAGGGGAACACCTCATTCATCAGATACTCGACTATCTCTCCGTGCGCGCAGAAATCATCAGGGAATCGCCGACGTTCTTTGTCAAACGCTCCAAGTCCGGCGAGATAGTGGCGATGACCAAAAACACCTTATACACGATCGTACGTACACGGATGGGGGAGGTGAGTACGCTCAAGAAACATTCTCCGCATGTGCTGCGACATACTTTTGCTACCACGATGTTGGATAACGGAGCGGATATACGAACTATTCAGACCCTATTGGGGCATGCCTCGTTAAGCACTACGTCCATCTATACTCACACCACCTTCGAGCAGATCAAACGCGTCTATATGCAGACCCATCCCCGTGCAAAAAAATAACATGTGTAATTTTTTGCGATTATTTTTCCACAAAATTTGCACATGTGGAAAAATTGTTGTACCTTTGCAGCCGAAAAATCCGGTTTGTAACCGGAAGCAATTAGTCAATAAGGAACAAAGCATATGAAAGGAATCATTTTGGCGGGGGGGAGTGCAACGAGGTTGTACCCCTTGAGTAAAGCAATCAGCAAGCAGATTATGCCGGTTTATGACAAGCCGATGATCTATTATCCCTTGAGCGCATTGATGTTGGCGGGCATTCGTGAAGTGCTGGTGATCAGTACTCCGCGTGACCTTCCGATGTTCGAGGAGTTATTAGGTGACGGCAGCCGGATTGGTATGAAGCTGAGTTACAAAGTGCAGATGGTTCCCAATGGTTTGGCGCAGGCTTTTGTCTTAGGTCGTGAGTTCCTGAATGGCGAAGCGGGTTGTTTGATTCTCGGCGACAACATGTTTTACGGTCAGCATTTCGGTCATATGCTCAAGGATGCTGTTGATAGCGTGAAGAACGGAGGTGCTTGTATCTTCGGATATGAGGTAGCTGATCCTCGTGCTTACGGCGTAGTCGAGTTTGACGAGGAAGGAAAAGTGCTGAGTCTGGAGGAGAAGCCGGCAGAACCGAAGAGCAATTATGCGGTACCGGGTCTGTATTTCTACGACAAGACCGTTTGCGAGAAAGCGGCAAACTTGCAGCCCAGTGCGCGCGGTGAATATGAGATTACGGACTTGAACAAGCTCTATTTGGCGGATGGGACGCTGAAAGTGAAACTCTTCAGCCGCGGTTTTGCATGGTTGGATACCGGTAATTGTGACAGTTTGCTGGATGCCGGCAATTTCATTGCTACTATTCAGAACCGTCAGGGATTCTATGTGAGCTGTATAGAGGAGATCGCTTGGCGTAACGGCTGGATCAGTACAGAGCAGTTGGCGGCATTGGGCAAGGAGATGAAGACAGCTTATGGCCGCTATCTGGAGCGTTTGGCAGCTAAAGGATAAGCCGTTAAATTGTTAAATTGTTAAGCCGTTAAATTGTTATACTATGAGGCGTTTCTATTCTCTGCTTCTCTGCTGTATGTGGGTCTTGTGCGCGCAGGCACATGAGCACTATGTGGTTCAACATTACTCCATCAAAGACGGACTGAGTCAGAACACCGTTATGGCGATTCTTCAGGATCGCCAAGGTTTTATGTGGTTCGGCACATGGGAAGGGTTGAATCGTTTTGACGGATATACCTTTAAGGTTTATAAGGCGATGAATAATGGTGTTGAGGCTCATGTGAACAATCGTGTGGATATAATCTTTGAAGATGAATCGGAGCGGATATGGTGGGGGACTTACGATGGTCATTTCTATCGTTTGGATGCCGCACGCAAAGTGACGACGGAGCAGCCATACGACAGCCTTCCTGAGGGTATGTTATCGAAGATGAGCGAGGCGGATAAGAATACAAAAGTGGATTCGCGCGGTGTGATTTGGCAGACAGACGATGCGAACGGAATCATGCGTTACCGTTTTGGTCAATGGAAGCGCTTCACTCCTCCTTTGGATAGCCGGTACGCAGGACGGCTTCGTCAGCATTTCTTCTTGTTGGAAGATAAGCAAGGACGTACTTGGGTTAACCCGACCGGCGGAGGATGGAGCTATTATGACTACGAAAAGGATGAGTTGGTCTATCCGATAGAGGGTCTGACGAATATGATTCACACGGCTTATATGGATCGCGACGGACAGATGTGGATGGCGACGTATGACGGCGGAGTGGATTGTGTGAGTATGGATCCAACTCCGTATAAGCTTTACGACATGCGTCATTCAGTACGTGAAAACGGCGAGGTTCGTGCCTTTGCGCGCAGGAAGAACGGAGAAGTACTGACGCTCATCAAATCGGAGACGAGCGTTTATTGTGCGCTGGAGACTCAACATGGCATGCTGTATGGAACGAAGGGGCATGGACTGATTAACAAAACAAAGAACCAGACAATTCCAACCACCCATTCGGATATATACGATATAGAAGAGGGCCGGGATGGCACATTGTATGTGGCAACCTATGGTGGCGGCGTGAATATTATCCGTTGGAACGAGGGTTCCCATCAATGGGAGAAACCTATTGTTGTGGGTAATGGCATGAAAGTGCGTGACATCGAGATTGTGGATGATATGCTGTGGTGTGGAACGACAACGGGTGTTATGCGCGTGAACTTGAACACGAACGAGAGCCTTGTTCTTCCCAGCTATGATATCCGTGCTATTTATTATAGCCACAACCGTTTGTGGCTGGGCTCTTTTGGCGGCGGTCTGATGATGTTGGACCCCAAGGACCCGAAAGGTGAGATAACACGTGTTGAGACGTTCCATGATATCATCTTGAGTATGACGGGCGATGGAAGGAACTTATGGTTCTGTACGGAGAGTGACATCGCTCAATGGGATTTGGATACGCATGATATCTATTATTACGATGCATTAGACGGGCAGAAAGACAGTTATTTTACGGAAGCAGAGGCTTTACGAACCCCCAATGGAGTTATTCTTTTCGGTTACTCAAATGGTTATTGTGCATTTGACCCATCCTTGATCAGCCGTTCCAATTCGGTGCCTCCGATGCATATCACCCGAATCGAAGTGCAGGGACAAGAGTTGGAAGGCGATACGATACATATAGCCGACGAGAGCAGCGTGACTATTGAGTATGCGGCAATGGATTATATCGGAGCGGATAGGATTTTTTATTCCTATAAGATGGAGAAGATCGATGCCGACTGGAACTATGCGCGTGATGTCCGCCGTGTGACATATAGTAACCTGCGATATGGCCGTTATATCTTCCGGGTTCGTTCTACCAACCGTGAAGGCGGTGATGTGGATAATGAGAAACAGTTGGTCATTTACGTAGAGCGTCCGTGGTGGCTGACATGGTGGGCTTTTGTGTTGTATGTTGTTATAGCAGTGCTGATTATAGGCATGACAGTGTATATCGTGAGTGTCTATAACGGGCTGCGTCAGAAAGTGAAAGTGGAGCAACAGGTGATGGATATCAAACTGCGTTTCTTTACGAATATCAGCCACGAACTTCGTACTCCGTTGACCCTCATCACCGGTCCGATAGACAATATTCTGCAGACCGAGCGTATCAGTCAGAGTGTACGCAGTCAATTGGAAATAGTGCAGAATAATGCTCAGCGGATGCTGCGCATGATCAACCAGTTGCTGGAGTTCCGCAAAGTGCAAAACCAGAAGATGAAACTCAAAGTGCAACCGACACTGCTGAGCGAACTGGTGAACGAGACCTGTGCTAATTTCCAGAAAGAGGCTTATGACAAGCATATCCATTTCACTGTGGAATGCAAGGCGGAGGATTCTACCGTTTGGGTGGACCGCGGAAGGATGGATACAATCCTTTGGAATCTGCTGAGTAATGCCTTTAAGTTTACTCCGGCAGGGAAGAATATTCATGTTATCGTGGATTCAAAGCCGGGTTTTGTTACGCTTTCCGTGCAAGATGAGGGTATCGGTATTCCCCCCGAGAAACGGAACGTGCTTTTTGAACGCTTCTCCAGTAATAATGAGTTGAATAACCTGAATACGACCGGAACGGGAATCGGTATGAACCTGACCAAAGAGTTGGTGGATCTGCATCACGGTCATATAGAGGTGGAAAGCGAAGTGGGGAAAGGAACGACCATTACCATCCTGCTGCATACCGGCAAAGAGCATTTCGGAGATGAAGTGGAATTCTTAACCGATGCTCCCACTATGAAACAGCAAACTTACAACACCAGCCTGGAGGATAAATTAGACCAATTGGCGCAGGATCGTAATGATAATCGTCACACGGTATTGGTAGTGGATGATAATCAGGATATGCGTCAGTTTCTAGCCGGTGTGTTAGGCCGCGATTATACAGTAGAGACGGCTGCAGACGGCGAAGAGGCAGAACAAATCATTCGTACCAAACAGATAGACTTGGTGATCACTGATCTAATGATGCCGAAGGTGGATGGTTTGGAGTTGACACAGTTTATCAAAGGGAATACCGATACGGATTTTATTCCGGTCATTCTGCTGACAGCCAAGACGGCTATTGAAAGTCGTTTGCAGGCATTGCAATGCGGAGCGGATGATTATGTCACCAAGCCTTTTGAACCGGAGTACATCCGTGCACGTGTGCATAATTTTCTGACCCAGCGCTCTCAGTTGGAACAGAGCTATCGGCAACGTCTGATGCGCCTTGAACCGCCAAAGGCAGACGAACCTGTTCCTGGTGATACCTTCCTTGCCAAACTGCTGGATATAATGGATAAGCAGATGGATAACAATACGCTGACGGTAGATGAACTGGTGGATGAGATGGGTATGGGACGTACCGTGTTCTTTAACAAACTGAAGAGCATGACGGGCTTGAGTCCGGTGGAGTTTATCCGTGAGATGCGTATCAAGCGTGCAGCGCAATTATTAGAGGACCGCTCGCATAACATCACCGAGGTGACTTATATGGTAGGTATGAACGACAGCCGTTATTTCTCCAAGTGCTTCAAGAATACCTATGGTCTCACCCCCAGTGAATACCGTAAAAAACGTTTGGGAGAGTGAGAAAATACGGATGGATTATTATCGTAGCGCTGCTGGTAGCGGGGTGTAATGGTACTGCACCGCAACGTCCTTCTCAGCGCAAAGGAGAGGCTCCGAAAGCCGATTCGACTGCAATCGCACTCATGGAGATGAACCAGCAGTTGGCGCAAGCGGCAGATGAACAGTTACATCATTTGGCGCTGCAGCAAGAGGATCCCTACGCGTTGTACGAGCGAGGTGTCTGGGCTTACGTGGTGGAAAAAGGCGATACGGATCAGCCGGTCTTGGCAGGAGAGGAGTGTCTGCTGCATATGACGGTGTTCAGCCTCGCCGGAAAAAGATACTTGGATAGCGATCTCACGGCGCGGATAGGCAAATACGAACTGCCTGCTGCTGTCGATGAGAACATCACGGAATGGAATCACGGCGCCAAAGTGCGTATGTTTGCACCTTGGTATGCCGCTTATGGAATAAAGGGTACGGATTATATCCCGCCTTATGAGAATGTAATTATTGAATTGAACATCAGATAAATGAAAAAACTGTCTTTTTTCTTATTAATAACTATCGGGTTGCTCATCGCAGGATGTAGCGCTAATACGTATTCCTCTTTGCGTAGCCGTGAAGACGGATTGATAGGGTCCTTTATTCATCGTAATCAGTTGAATATAATCTATGAACTGCCCGAAAACGATGTCTGGGGAGAAAAGGATTATTATAAAGTGCCCAAAGGAAGATACGGAAATTATGACGACCTCTATTTCCATCTCATCCGGCGAGGCGATTCGACACGCGAAGTAAAAATAAATGATATCGTTGTGACGCGATATAAGAAATTCCAACTGGAGGAAGGAGCAGATACACTCAGTTATTGGAACACGAATGATACCCCCGCTCCGTTTGAGTTCGTTTACGGACCGGTCAGCGGAAGCGGTAAGATCTGTGAATCCATCGGATGGCAAGAGGCCATCAGGCTGATGAAATATCCGGACTCGCAATGCGAGATCATTGTTCCGAGTAAGCAGGGGTTTAACGAGGATGAGATGTCCGTTACCCCCTATGTCTATATTATTTGGTTAAAGCAAGTAAAATAAATATATGAGTTTAGTTAAATCTATTTCCGGTATCCGCGGAACGATCGGCGGTCGTGTAGGCGAAGGCTTGAATCCGGTGGATATCGTTCGTTTTACGGCGGCCTATGCGACCCAACGTCGCGCTGCTATGCCGGAAAATAATGTGATTGTGGTGGGGCGCGATGCGCGTCTGAGTGGCCCGATGGTGGAGCAGATTGTTTGCGGAACACTGATGGGAATGGGCTATGATGTGGTGAATATCGGTTTGGCAACCACTCCCACTACCGAGTTGGCAGTGACCGGTGAAAAAGCAGCGGGAGGTATTATCCTCACGGCGAGCCATAACCCCAAGCAGTGGAATGCCCTCAAATTGCTCAATGAGCATGGCGAGTTCCTCAATGATGCGGAAGGAAAAGGTGTGTTGGCGATCGCGGAGAAAGAGGACTTCACCTTTGCGGAGGTCGATGCGCTCGGACATATGACGAATAAGGATTATCTGCCTTACCATGTGCAGCAGGTTCTCAGCCTCCAACTCGTTGATGTGGAGGCTATCAGGAAACGCGATTTTACAGTCGCTATTGATTGCGTGAACTCGGTAGGTGGATTGGCTATTCCTGCTATCCTGCGGGCGGTAGGCGTACAACATATTATCGAACTGAACTGCACGCCGAATGGTCAGTTTCCTCATAACCCCGAACCTCTGCCCCAACATCTGACCGAGATAAGTAACTTGCTTCGCTCAGGAAAAGCGGATGTAGGTTTTGTAGTGGATCCGGATGTGGACCGTCTGGCAATCATCTGCGAGAACGGAGACATGTTTGGCGAGGAATATACCTTGGTCAGCGTAGCGGATTATATCCTGCGTCATACGCCCGGTAATACGGTTAGTAACATGTCTTCTACCCGCGCTCTGAGCGATATCACCGCTTTGCACGGTGGGCAGTACAGCGCTTCTGCTGTGGGAGAAGTGAACGTAGTAGCGGAGATGAAACGGGTAGGAGCGGTGATCGGCGGTGAAGGAAACGGGGGTGTCATATATCCTGAGTGTCATTATGGACGGGATGCCTTGGTCGGTATAGCACTCTTCTTGAGCCATCTGGCACATCTTGATATGAAAGTGAGCGAACTGCGTCGAACCCTGCCGGATTATTGCATTAGTAAGAACCGTATTGACCTCACACCTGATACAGATGTCGATGCCATTTTGGCGCGTGTAAAAGAGCTCTATCGAAATGAACGCGTCAACGATCGTGATGGCGTGAAGATAGATTTTGCGGACGGATGGGTACATCTGCGCAAATCCAATACAGAACCCATCATTAGGGTCTATTCCGAGGCAGCTACGATGGAACGGGCTAATGAGCTCGCGCAGCAAGTGATTAACGTGGTAAATGCGAAATAACCCATGGCAAAAGGTTTGAATATCGTGGTCGTTAATGATGACGGCTGGGGAACAGCAGGTATCCGATTGTTAGCGCGTGAAATGACCAAGTTGGGGTCGGTGACGGTCATCGCTCCTGATGGACCGCGCAGCGGATATGGTGCTTCCATCAGTGTGGCTAACCCGATTTATCTCAGGCGTATTGAGGAGCATGATCTCAACGGAGCGGATGTCTATACTACCAACGGAACACCGGCTGATTGTGTGAAGATTGCTCGCGAGATACTCTTTCCTGATAAGCCGATAGACCTGCTCGTTTCCGGTATCAATCATGGTAGTAACGCAGCAATCAACGCTATATATTCCGGTACGATCGGTGCATGTTTGGTCGCTGCAGAGAAGGGTATCCCGGCGGTCGGATGGTCTATTAACAGCCATGCCATGGATGTGGATTTGCATTGGTTGCAGCCTTTCTTGTGCGAAGTGACGCAACATCTCTTCGAAGAAGGCATCGCACCTCGTACCTGCTTTAATATCAATGCGCCCGTAGGGGAAATTGAAGGTATCCGTTGGACTCGTCAATGTGCCGGACATTGGGCAAATGAGCTGGATCCCATGAAGGAACCGCTGCCCGAAGGAGTCATCAACGGATGGCGATTAGCGGGAGCTTTTGTGAGCGACGAACCGGATGCCACCGATACGGATATATGGGCTATGGAGCATCAGTTATTGGCGATCACGCCGCTTTCTATTGACTTGACAGATTATGGATCGCTTTGATCGCTATTGGATAGGGATTCTTATAGGGCTGATTCTACCCGCGGCTTTCGGTCTGACCTATATCGAGGTCATGAACCTTTGGTATCCCCTTCAGACTTTGCAGTTCCAGGCCGGAGGTGTCTTGAGCAAATTATTGCTCGTCAGTGTCTTTCCTGACCTGGCGTTAATCTTTGTTTTTTACACCACGGATACATGGCGGTTGAGTAAGGGAGTATTGGTAGGCGCTATGCCTTATGTGTTGGCGGCGCTTATGGTCTCGATGTGATGATGCGGGCTGCTGTCTCGGAAGCGGGCTGCGTTCCCAAAAGAGTAATGAGATGTTCGTATTCGGCGAGCATCTCTTTTTTATACGCCTCATCGGTCAGTATTCGTTGTAATTCTGCGCATACCTTCGCTTCCGTGAAATCATATGCCACACATTCGCGGATGATCTCTTTGCCGGAGATGATATTGACCGGTGTGAAATAGGGGATGGAGAAAATGAGCGGTTTTGCCCATTTGATACATCGCAGAAGACAGGAGTATGCAAGATGATATACTGCTACTTGCGGGCAGCCGAGCAGGGCGGTCTCGAGCGTTGCGGTTCCTGAATTGACCACAGCTGCTGAAGCTTGCTGCACGGCAGAGTAGGTGTCACGCGTCAATCTCTCCGTTTCCTGCAGATAGGGGGTGTAGAAGGAGTCCTCTATGCCCGGAGCTGCACTAACTACGATTTGGTATTCCGGAAAACGTCTGGCTGCCGCTAACATCGTCTGCAAACAATGAGTGATCTCGCTCGGACGCGAACCCGGCAGAAGAGCAATCATCTTCTTCCTTTCCTTTTCCTCCTTCATCCTTCCCATCTCCTCCACTGTCGGATGACCGACATATGTGCAGTGATACCCGTATCGGGCGTAGAATGCCGGTTCAAACGGGAAAATACCTAATACCTCGTCGCATAGACGGGCAATGCGGTGAACACGCCTTTTCTTCCATGCCCAAACTTTCGGGGGAATATAGTAGTAGATCTTTGTGTGTGGCAGATGTTTGCGGCAGAAAGCAGCCATCCGCAGATTAAAAGAGGGGTAGTCAATCAAAACCAGTACATCCGGTTGTTCTGCCATCAGGGCCTGCTCCGCTATTCGGAAATTTCGGCGTACTTGACCGAGATTACGTAGCACGGCAACATAGCCCATGAATGCCATATGGCGTATATGCTGATAAATACGACACCCGGCAGCGACCATTTGGTCGCCACCGAGTCCTATGAATTGTGACCGGGAATCCTTTAACTGAATCTGCTTGATCAACTCAGCTGCATGGATGTCTCCCGATGCTTCACCGGCTATGATAAAGTATTTAGCCAATTCTCAATTGTCTATTCTCATTTGTCAACTACTTCTCCGGAAACATCACTACCTCGAATACATTTCCTGAAGAAACGAGTTTTTTCAGCGTTTCTTGTACGGTATGTCCCGTGATAGCCTCTACTGCCGGTTTGTAATCGCGGATATTATTGATGCCGTACATATAGTACTGGTACAACGCAGAGGTCCAGTATTTGTTGTTCTCCAGATCCTCCTGAAAATCTTTCAGCATCGATTCTTTCTCTTTCTGCAAATCGTTCTCCAGCGGACCGTTTTCAATGATCGTTTGGATCTCCTCGTGGATGATCTCCATCAAGCGTTCCTGTTTCTTCGGATCGGTGTCAAACTGCATCAGCAGACCGGCTCTCGGTGTCGGTAGAGGCGTCATGTAACCGTACGTACCTACGCCGTACGAACCGCCTTCACGCTCACGGATAGACTCCAGATAACGGGTACTCAAGATGCGTCCGATCATCTCCATGTTCAGGTCGTTCGCCATTGTGTAAGGCATGTCGTATGAGGTGTATTGGATGCGGTTGGAAGCAGTGGTGGTCTCCATCTTGCGGCTGAAGTAGTTCTTCTGCATTCCCAGGGCTACGGTCACGTGATGGTCAATCACTTCCTCGCGGGTCTTCTTAGTTTTCAGACCGCCCAACCATTGGCAGATCATATCGCGCACTTTCGGGTCGTTCGGGTTGATGTTACCCACGAAGATGAACGTAAAGTCCGCGGGGTTGGCAAAGCGAGCTTTATAGATCTCCAGCGCTTTGTCCAGATCAGCTTTCTCCAGTAACTCGTTGTTGAAGAGAAGCGTACGCTCCGAATGGTTACTGCTCATCATCTGTACGGAATCCGAGAACGCTGCTTTGGGGTTCTTATCGCGGTTCGACAACTGGTTGCGCAGCAGAGCGAGAGTGGTTTGATAAGCCTCTTCATCACGGCGGGGAGCTGTAAAATACAGATAGGTCAATTGGAGCATGGTCTCCAGGTCCTTGACGGACGAAGAACCATTAATCCGCTCGATGTTCTCTGAAATCTCAGGACTAACGGAAACGGTCTTGCCTGACAGCGCTTTCTCTAACTGAGGAGCGGTGAAACGACCGATACCCGACATACCTACAATCATCGTTGCCAACTCAGCCGAAGGCAGATCTTCGGTAGCTACTTGAGTCTTACCGCCTTTCGAGAAAGCCTGCATCAATATCTCGTCGGATTTGAAATCCGTTGGTTTGATCACCACCTTGATGCCGTTCTTCAAAGTCCATTCCGTGAATCCGAATCCTTCGTTCTTCGCAAAGGTCTTGATGGCACCTTTCTTAGGTGCTTTTTTCACTAACTCGCTGTCAATCACCTCTTCTACCGGAGCCTCGATAGCCAATTCGGTCTGACCTGCCAAGGTGGCTAAAATAGCCTCTTCGCTCGGAATCTGAATGCCCTCTTTCTCCGGTCCTGCGATCGCTACGGTGGGGTTCGTATGGACGAGCGATTGACCGACACTGTTAACGGCATCGAGGTTTACCAGCGGCAGAGTAGCTTGTACGAACTCATACTCCCATTCTGCCCCCGGCATTGATTCGCCGTTCTCAAAATGGCGGATACATTCGCGGGCGATACTGATGTTCTTACGCGTGTTACGCTCGTTATATGCCTGCTGAATAGCGGTCATCTTGTCGTTCTTCACGCGCTCTAACTCAGCGTTGGTGAAACCATAACGATGCATTTTCTCCAATTGGTAAATCAGGTCGTTATACGCTTCCGTCTCACGGCCTGCTTTCGGAACCATTGTTACTTGG
Organism: uncultured Bacteroidales bacterium; assembly: GCA_900319005.1. Lineage (GTDB taxonomy): Bacteria > Bacteroidota > Bacteroidia > Bacteroidales > Paludibacteraceae > Colicola. The sequence goes on along the minus strand of ONMV01000012.1, from coordinate 25,873 downwards.
AATGCGTCCATTTTCTTGGCGGTCTCGCCATAGTGGCAGAATGCGCCGGCGAAAGAGGCGTTCGGATTGAGTACAAGGTCCGAGAAACGGTTATTGAGAATGTCGCACGCCAGATCGCGAATCAGGTTCAGCATGTATTCCTGCGCTGTGCCCTTGAAGACATCAGGCAGTTGGTCGAATTTATACTCCATCATAATACGGCTCTCCTGCGCTTCGGGATCGGTCACGATTGCCACTAACGGCTTGTCGTTATGGTTCACCGTGTAGATGGGACGCTCGCCGAAATTCTTACGACGAGGCACATCTTTCCAGAGCGCTTTGATCTTCGCCTCAATGGCATTCACATCAATATCACCTACCACGATGATCGCCTGATTATCAGGACCATACCATTTGTGATAGTAATCGCGCAGGGCTTGATACTCAAAATTATTGATCACAGCCGTGTCGCCGATCACATCGCGTTTGGCGTACTGCGTACCCGGGTACATCAGCTCGTTCAGCTTCTTCCAGATACGGCGGTTGGCCGTGCGACCGGTACGCCATTCCTCCAGAATTACACCGCGCTCAGCGTCGATCTCTTCGTCTAACAGCAGCAGTCCGCAACTCCAATCGTGCATAACCAGCAAGGCACTATCTACGATTCCTTCGCGGTAGGTCGGTACGTCAGATAGACGGTAAACGGTCTCGTCGATGGAGGTGTAAGCGTTGATATTTCCGCCGAAATTAACACCTACCGACTCAAAATAATTGATGATCCCTTTACCCGGGAAATGCTGTGTTCCGTTGAAAGCCATGTGCTCCAGAAAGTGAGCCAGACCGTTCTGGTGGTCTTCCTCCAGAATAGCTCCGACAGCTTGCGCGATATGGAACTCAGCACGTTGCTTGGGTTGCTCGTTATGACGGATGTAATAGGTCAATCCGTTGTCTAACTTGCCGTAGCGAACCTCCGGGTCCATCGGCAGTTTCTCCGGCGCTTCTTGCGCCGATACCATCATCGCTGCGAACAGCAGCGCGATGTTAAGCAGTAACTTCTTCATTCGTATTTGTATTTGTTGTTTTTTTCGTTTTGCGCGGAGCGCGTTTGGTCTTTTTGCCCTCCTCTTTTGTTTCGGCAGCGTTGGCTTCTAACAGCTCGTCACCGCGGCTCTTCCACGGACGCGGACCTAAGATCCGTTCCACATCTTCGGAGGTAATCACCTCGCGGTCGATCAGCAACTGGGCTATCTGATGATGCCCTTCGGACTGCTCGGTGAGTATCTGTTTGGCGCGTGCCATCTGCTCAGCGATGATACGCTTGGTCTCTTCGTCTATCACCTTGGCGGTCTGCTCTGAATAGGGCTTGACGAATCCGTAGTCGTAACGGCCGGTGGAATCGTAGAAACTGATATCTTTCAGTTTGTCGCTCATACCGTAATAAGCTACCATCGAATATGCCTGTTTCGTTGCACGCTCCAAGTCATTGAGCGCTCCCGTCGATGTCTGGTCGAGGAAGAGTTGCTCTGCTGCCCGACCGCCGAGTAACGAACAGAGCTCGTCCAGAATATGCGATTCGTTGGTCAACTGCCTCTCTTCCGGAAGATACCATGCTGCCCCTAAAGCCATGCCGCGAGGCACAATCGTCACTTTGACTAAGGGGTTCGCCCAACGAAGCATCCAACTGATTGTCGCATGACCCGCTTCATGATAAGCAATAGACTTCTTCTCCTCGTCGGTCATGATCTTGTTCTTGCGCTCCAAACCGCCTACAATACGGTCCACTGCATCCATGAAATCCTGCTTGCTGATCTTCTTGCGTCCGCCTCGAGCTGCTATCAAGGCCGCCTCGTTGCATACATTCGCTATGTCTGCTCCGCTGAAACCCGGTGTCTGCTTGCTCAGAAAATCTATATCTACTGTCTCATCCAGTTTGAGCGGACGAAGATGCACTTGGAAAATCTCCTTGCGCTCTTGCAAATCCGGTAACTCCACATGGATCTGTCGGTCAAATCGTCCGGCACGCAGCAAGGCGGCATCCAGCACATCCGCGCGGTTAGTAGCGGCAAGGATGATCACACCAGAGTTGGTTCCGAATCCGTCCATTTCTGTCAATAACTGGTTCAGCGTGCTTTCACGCTCGTCGTTACCACCGGTCATCACACCTTTGCTTCGGCTGCGACCGATCGCATCGATCTCGTCGATGAAGATGATAGCCGGAGCTTTCTCTTTCGCCTGACGGAACAGGTCGCGTACACGACTCGCACCCACACCAACGAACATCTCTACAAAATCGCTACCCGACATCGAGAAGAACGGCACGTCTGCTTCACCTGCTACAGCTTTGGCAAGCAGCGTCTTTCCTGTTCCCGGAGGGCCTACCAGCAGCGCGCCTTTCGGAATCTTCGCACCTATCTCTGTGTATTTCTTGGGGTTCTTCAAAAACTCCACAATCTCCTGCACTTCTTGTTTGGCGCCATACAAACCTGCCACATCTTCAAACGTCACTTTGTCTTTCTTATCGCGGTCAAACAACTGTGCTTTCGCCTTGCCCACACCGAATATACCTCCTCCGGCACTTCCTATTCCGCGGCTCATGTACACGAAAAACAGTACGATCAGCAGGAACGGAAGGATATTCACGATAATCAGATACCAATAATCGTGCGATTTGTCGTACCGCACATCGATAGCGGCTTGCCCGTTCTCCTTGCGCGCGCTGTTCACACCTTCGATGTATTTGGAAAACTCCTCTACCGACGGCACTTGCACTTTCAATTGTCCCCGCGCTTGTTCGCCGTCGCCTTGTGAATTGAACACCAAGGTGTACTTGGCGGGCTTCACATTCGCTTTCAGACTCAAATCGTCATATACTGTGATCTTGTCTATCGCGTCAGCTTCGATATACGCCGTGAACTTGGTGTAACTCAACTCTTTGCTAATACCCTGATTCTCTTTGTCGCCAAAGAAATAATACCCCAACAGCGCAAATGCAAGCGTGTAAAAGAGGATGCTCATCCATCGTCTCGGACCGCTTGGCTGATCATTGTTATTTTGCTGCGGTGTTGGCTGTTTCTTTTTTGTCGCCATGTTTCTCTAAACTCTAAACTTTAAACTCTAAACTACAAAATATCCGGTAACTCGGTAATCTTCCCGTCAGCCCAGAGATGCTCAATGTCATAGAAAGCACGGGGCTCACGTTGCATGATATGCACAAAGATCGTGCCATAATCCATGGCAATCCATTCGGCATTCTCCACACCGGCAACACTCAGCGGGTGTACGTGTGTCTGCGTGCGAACGAAATCATCTACCTCGTCCGCAATAGCGGCTACCTGCGTGTTACTCTGTCCTTCGCAGATAAGCATCATCTCCACGGGAGCCTCTTTGATCTTGCGTAAGTCAATGGTTACAATACGTTGTCCTTTTCGGTTGCGGATACCTTCGATAATCGTATCCAGTAATTTTTTTGTACTTATTTCTTTCATATAATAAAAAACCTTTGCGGCTGCAAAGGTACTAAAAAATTTTCATATACACAAGGAATTGACAATAAAAATCAAAATCCCTTGCATATTTATGCAAAAAAGAGTTTTCTTGCGTTCGCTGTACTGCGTTGAACTACCTCTTCAGCGCTTATGTGCAGTATCTCGCTTAATTTATCCACCACACCCCTCATGAACCGGCTTTCGTTCCTCTCTCCGCGATGCGGAACGGGTGCCATATACGGTGCATCGGTCTCCAATACCAAACGGTCTATCAACGCGCCTTCGATATTTCGATCTTTCGATATATCGGTATCTCGAAAAATCTCATTCACTCCCGCTAATTGTTCGCCCAATTTGCAATTCTTGAATGTCAGCACACCGCCGATACCCAAATAGAATCCCATCTCCAATATCTGCATAGCCGTCTCCTTACTCCCGTTAAAACAATGAAACACGCCCCGTAGCGGCTTTAATTCGTAATTTTTAATTTTTAATTTTTCATTTGCGGCTTCCCGTACGAGCTGCACGATGTCCTCCGTCGCCTCGCGGTTATGCAGAATCACCGGCAAATCCAGTTCCCTTGCCAACAACAACTGCCGTCTTAACACCTCTTTCTGCTCCTCTTTGTACGTCTTGTCCCAATAATAATCAAGTCCGATCTCGCCTACCGCCACTAATTCTTCCCGATGTGCACGGATAGCCGCTTCCACTTTCGCCAACTCTTCCTCCCAATTATCCTTCACGTCCTCCGGATGCAGACCCAAAGCCGGATAACAATACCCGGGATGCCGATGACAAACATCCATGACCGTCTCAATGGATGCCGCGTTCACACCCGGAACGATCATCGCTTCCACGCCTTCCGCTTTCTGCCGCGCAATCACTTCTTCTCGATCCGCTGCAAAAGCCTCTTCATCAATATGGCAATGTGTATCGATCATATTTCCTTGTCTAACTCTCGGCATACATGCCGAGTTCCCTTTGTTAAAATAGAACTATCACCATAAGAGAGGAATCTAAAATTATGCCCGAGCGCATACTCATATATCCGTTTCCAGTCTCCATCTACGAAAGCGCTCACTAACAGCAGCAACGTGGATTGCGGTTGGTGAAAATTCGTGATCAACTGATCTACCAAATGGAACTTATACCCGGGCTTGATCATGATCTGTGTCTCGGCATGCAGCGTCTCCTGTCCCGTTTCCGTCAAATAATCCACTATCGCCTCCAACGCCTCTTTGGTACTCATTTCCTTTGTACTTTTTCCTTCCTGATAGGGTTCGAATTGCCCGACATGCAAATTCGTAATTTTTAATTTTTCATTTTTAATTTTTTCATCGGCAATCTGCTTACCGATGAAATATAGGCTCTCCAATGTCCGCATACTCGTTGTTCCCACAGCCACTATCTTTCCCAATTTCGCGATAATATGCTCGATAGTGCTCTTCGGAACGGCAATAATCTCTGTGTGCATGGTATGCTCGTTGGCGTCCGCGGTCTTCACCGGCAGAAAAGTCCCGGCTCCCACATGAAGCGTCACTTCGTCGGTCTCAATCCCTCGTTTGCGGATATCCTCCAACACCCGTTCCGTAAAATGCAGACCTGCTGTCGGAGCGGCTACAGATCCTTTGATCCGCGAATAAACGGTCTGATACGTCTTCAGATCCGACTCCTCGGTCTTCCTGTTCAAATAAGGTGGTATCGGCAATTCTCCTGCCGCATCCAATATCTCCGCAAATGAAACCGTCTCGTCGTCCCATTCAAACCGCACGGCATATGTATTCCCCAATACCTCTTCTTTATGTACTCGGAGTGCAATTTTTAATTTTTCATTTTTAATTTTTAATTCAAGGGCATCGCCCGTGTGCCATTTCTTCGCATTCCCCACCATACATTTCCACACGCATCCTTTCGTGCTGCCTAACGACAACTGATAGTCCCTCGGCTCTAACGGCTCCAAGCAGAACACCTCAATCCGTGCGCCCTGTTTCACTTCGCCATTTCTTAAATTGCTTTCCCCATTTGTCAAAATGCTTTCCCCATTTGCCACCAAGCCCTCGTTTTTGGGCTTCTTGTGAAACTCCAGTCGCGCCTGTATCACGCGCGTATTATTATATATAAGGAGTCCTTCTGGCAGAATATGCTCTCCCACATTATAAAACCTATCCTCCGAAATACTCCCTTGTCCTTTATCCCCTTGTCCATTTTCTATCTCCCTTCCCTTTAGGGAGGGGTCGGGGATAGGCTTATAAACCAGTAACTTGCTACTGTCTCTTTCTGCCAACGGGTATTTTGCAATCCGTTCATCCGGCAGCGGATAATTATAATCAGCTATATAAATAGGTTCCATCTTGTTTCTTTTTTTTTCTATATTGCTATATGATTTTCACCTTCCTTTTCCCTTCTTTGAGTGGGTGATTAGTGGGTGATTAGTGGGTTGTTAGTGGGTGAATCAGCTTAGGTCACTATGAGGTAAAGCATCGGAACGCTTGCCGGCAAACAACTCATACTTGTTGAACTGGCAATCCAACTCGCCGTTCAGCAACCGCATTTTCTTACTCGGTTTCAAACCGATACATTTCATTGCCGCCTCGTTACTTGATATGATCCAAGCCGTTGCACCGGTAAACTGATGCTTGAGAGCTGTTCCGATCTTGCCGTACAACTCCTCCATATCCTTGTTGCTCGCCAGACGCTCGCCATAAGGCGGATTGATCATCACAATCTTCTCGCTTTCTACTTTGAGCGAAGCGGTCTTTCTACTTTCTACTTCTTTCAACTCTAAACTTTCAACTTTCAACTCTTCAAGACGTATCTGCCGCAACTCCACATCTTTCTGCACTCCGGCGCTTTTCACGTTCTTCGTCGCTTGCTGCACGGCGTAGAAAGAAGCGTCCGAGCCGTAGATCTTGTGCGCAAAATCCCGCTCCTTGCTGTCGTCATTATAGATCTCGCTCCATAACTCCTCGTCAAAGTCCGGCCATTTCTCAAATGCAAAAGACTTTCGGAACACACCCGGCGCGATATTCCTTGCTATCAAAGCCGCCTCAATAGGTATAGTGCCAGATCCGCACATCGGGTCATACAAGTCGCATTGCCCTTTCCAACCCGCTATCAGCAGCATCCCTGCCGCCAATACCTCGCTGATAGGCGCTTCGGTAGTGGCAACACGATAACCGCGCTTGTGCAAACTCTCGCCGCTGCTGTCCAGACTCACCGTCACCGTCTCATTCGCAATATGCACATTGATCCGCACATCCGGATCTTCGGTCTTCACATTCGGACGCTTGCCTGTTTTCTCTGTCCAGTAATCCGCTATCGCATCCTTCACGCGGTACGTCACAAACCGGCTGTTCCGCAAACTCTCGCTATACACGGTCGCGTCAATCGCAAAAGTGCTGTCTTTCGTCATGTACTGCTCCCACTTCACACTCTTTGCAATCTCATAAACCTGATCCTCCGGCTTTCTACTTTCTACTTTTGTCTTTCTACTTCTTTCATTTTTCACCTTCAAACTTTCAACTCTAATAGGTACGAGCACGCGCAAAGCCGTACGCAGACACAAGTTCGCACGATAAAGCATCGCCTTATCGCCTTTGTACGATACCGCACGGCGCTCCATCTGCACTTCATTGGCACCTAATTCGATCAACTCTTGCGCTAACACTTCCTCCAAGCCCTTGAAAGTCTTTGCTACTTGTCTAAACTCCCTTTTTTGATCCATTTTTTGTCTTTAACCCGATAAAATGATGATTTCGACTGCAAAATTACAAAAAAATTTGTATATATCAAAATTATTTTGTACCTTTGCACGCTTTTTCGTCAAAAAACTATTTTTTGAATGAAAAAGTTCTACTATCGCGGGCTGTATTGGTGACAAGCACTTACTGCGAAGGAAAGATGGCAGAGTGGTCTATTGCGTCGGTCTTGAAAACCGAAGTACTGAAAGGTACCGGGGGTTCGAATCCCTCTCTTTCCGCTAATAAAACAAAAAAACTGTTTGTCTGAGTTTACTCAAGCAAGCAGTTTTTTGTTTTGGTTACATAGGATGCCCGTGGTATTTTCCTACTTTCTCATGTTTAGAAGTTAAACTTGGTCATGAGTTGTACGCGATGGTTGGTGACCCAGTGCAAACCCAGGTCTGCAAGACCGTTGTTTGCATTCAGACCTTGGGCGGCATCTCCGTAATGAACGGAAGTAATCTCATACTCCAGACCCACTTGGAACTTGCCTATAGTATAGAGGAGTGTGGGTGAGAGACGCCACATCTGATTCATATTGGGTACGTGCCGATAGTAGTAGTTTGTTGCAATCTCGGAGGCGACAATTCGACCATCCTTATTGGGATCGTATAAAGCCTGTTTGGTTCCGAAATTATGGGCATATCCAGCAAACAAAATACCCTGTAATTTCTGCGGATGTTTGCTCTCCTGTGCTCCCACTTTGCCGCCATAAACGATACTAATCCATGAGTTGGAAGAGCGGGTCGGAGTGTACGAATACGATCCGTCCGGATTGATGCTGCTTACGCCGTAACCGCCGTTCATGTTCATATGCTCTCCTGCTTCGGCGAAGATTGATTTAGCTTTGATGGAGAACTCGCCTTTCTTGTACTGCAAATAGATGAAAGGCGAAGCGGTGGTGATTCGGTCGGATACTTTTACTGCAACTGTATCTCCGGGCGTTGGTATTACTTTTCCAATGTGACGCGGCTTGATACTCAGCACATCCGCTCCGGCACGTACTAACCAGCCTTTGTGGTGGAAACTCAGACCTAAATATGCCTCCGGAGTCTTGCTATAACCGATGTACTCTGCCGATTGTCCGTCCGGGCCGATGGAGCAGTATTGCATCTGCCAGATGAGAGCACCCGTAAGCGTGAACAGATTACCCAAACGGGCATCCATCTTCACTTGCGGCGTACGCGAGAAAGGGCCGAACGGAGCACCTGAGTTAAGCGCAATCGCGTCGCAGAGGTCTGCCGCCATCGGGTGCCATGTCTGGCCGAGAAGCAGATCGACACGTGCAAAATCTTTGTTATTCATGCGCAGGCTATCCCATGCGAGCGTCATATAAGCCTGACGGAGACGCATTTGGGCGGCCCCGGATACGGAGTGAGTGCCTGAGCCTTTAGTACTCAAGCCGGCATAAAAGTCCGCTTCAATCTTACCTCCGAACTCCGTGTTGCGCCATTTATAGCCGACAATATTCAGACCCACACGTGTGGTGAGAGTGAGGAAACGGAACGTGGAGATAGCATTCAGATCCTGACGTTCTACACCCAGTTGATCCGCTTCTTCCTGAGTCTTCACGTTCCAGTTCTCATCTTTCGGCTGATAGTTATACAAATCACCCGTTCCGGATATCGATTCCCGACTATCGTAAGTAAAAAAGTTGCGGATGAATCCGTAAGGCTTGAAATGCTGCTTGAGGTGCGATTTGACGGCTTCTCTCTTCGCTATTCTTGCACTGTCTTGAGCCCAAACAGGAAGACCGCATAACGAACAGAGGATACAGATTAAAATGCTTCTTTTCATCTTAGAATGGGAAAAAAAGTACAACAGAATATGAAACAACTATACCGAGCAGACCGACAATCAGTCCGACTACGGTCATGTCGTGCGTCTTGATCATTACAAAACGATTTGCAAAATTACTGCTTTTTTTTGATATATGCAAATAAAAATAGAAAAATAATGTCTCTAACCTGAAAATGCGAAATAGAACTTACATTTTATACAATAAAAAAGGAATTATATGACAAAAAATGATTTTTTTACTAAAAAATTTGGTCAATTCAAAAAAAAGTAGTACCTTTGCATCGTGAAATGATAGAGGGGACCCCGAAAGGAGTTCCCTCACGCTTTAAAAATTATGTTGAAAGAAGATTTACAAGAATGGATTGAAGAGTACCTGAAGGGTACCGATTATGAGTTGGTCACGCTGAATGTATCAGCGGGGAATGATATTTTGGTGGAGGTGGATCGCCTTGCTGGCGTGGATGTAGATTTCTGTGCGGAGTTGAATCATTTCCTCGTGGAGAAGTTGGATGACGTAGAGCCCGATTATTCGCTGGAAGTGGGAAGTGTGAGCCTGACCGACCCTTTCAAAACGAAGATTCAGTATGAGAAAAACCTCGGGCATGATGTCGAGGTGTTGGCGGACGGAAAGAAGTTCCACGGACAGCTGGTGAGTGTGGATGAAGATACTTTCTCTGTAGATGTGGAGGAGAAAGTGGCTGTCGAAGGCAAGAAGCGCAAACAGACGCAGAGCGTAACGCATACATGGCGGTACGACGAGCCGAAATATGTGAAATATGATTTAAAATTCTAAATACAAAATGGCTACTAAAAACCCAGAAACAATCAATTTGATTGACATCTTTTCGGAGTTTAAGGACTTCAAAAGAATTGACAAACAGACGTTTATTAACGTACTGGAGGATTCGTTCCGCAACGTGATCGCGAAGATGTACGGTACGGACGCTAACTACGATGTGATCATCAACCCGGACAAAGGTGACCTTGAGATATACCGAAACCGTCTGGTAATGGAGGATGATGATGTTGCGAACCCCGAGACGCAGATCTCGCTCAGTGAGGCGCGTGAAACAGACCCCGAGATTGAGGTAGGAGAGGACTTTACCGACAAAGTGGACATGCAGTCCTTCGGTCGTCGTATGATTCTTAACTTGCGTCAGACCCTGGCATCGAAGATCTTAGAGTTGCAGAAGGAAAACCTGTATCTGAAATACTCGGAGATGATGGGTCAGGTGGTTACCGGTGAGCTCTACCAGGTTTGGAAGAAAGAGATGTTGCTGCTCGACGAAGAGGGCAACGAGATGTACCTGCCGAAGCAGAACCAGATCCCCACGGATTATTACCGCAAAGGCGAGATGGTGCGTGCCGTGGTGGTACAGGTGGATAACAAGAACCAGAACCCGAAAATCATCCTCAGCCGTACCAGCCCGCTCTTCTTGCAACGTCTCTTCGAGCAGGAAGTACCGGAGGTGAAAGAGGGGCTGATTGCTATTAAGAAGATCGCCCGCATCCCCGGTGAGCGTGCTAAAGTTGCAGTGGAAACATTCGATGAGCGTATTGATCCGGTGGGTGCTTGTGTCGGCGTAAAAGGCGCGCGCATTCATGGTATCGTGCGCGAGTTGCGTAACGAGAACATTGATGTCATTAACTATACACCGAACATTAACCTGTATATCCAGCGTGCACTTGCGCCCGCTAAGATCTCGTCGATGGAGATTGACGAGGAGGCAAAGAGCGCAAAAGTGTACCTCCAGCCGGATGAGGTGAGCCTGGCTATCGGTAAGGGTGGTTATAACATCAAGTTGGCATCGATGCTGACCGGCTATGAGATTGATGTTTACCGTGAGATGAGCGAGCAAGACATGGATGATATCTATCTGGACGAGTTCAACGATGAGATCGATCAGTGGGTACTGGATGCCTTCAAGGCCATCGGTCTGGACACCGCCAAGGATGTGTTGGCTATGCCTAAAGATGAGTTGCTCGCCAAGACAGACTTGGAGGAGGAGACGGTGGATGAGGTACTCCGCATTCTCTCTGCTGAGTTTGCAAACGACTAAAAGGACGAAGAACAGATGTACCATGTACGATGGATTTACGAAGGAAATTAAACGAAGGTAACAATAAATCGTACATGAAATAAAACGTATATAAACGTACATTGTACATTGTTAAATCGTAAATTAAAAATTATGGCAATAAAGTTAATTAAAGCATGTAAAGAATTAAATATCGGTATGGCTACTCTCACCGCGTGGTGTGAGAAAAACGGTCATCCCATTGAGTCGGACCCGAACGTACGTATCGATGACGATCTCTATCTCTTGCTTGCCAAAGAGTTTAATAAAGACATGGCGACGAAGATAGAAGCGGATCGTCAGGCTGCCGCTCGTCAGGCCCGCGAAGACGCAGAGCGTCAAGCGGCGGAAGAGGCGAAACGTGCCAAGGAAGCGGAAGAGGCGGCGCGTCTGGCTGCGGAGGAAGCCAAACGCGAAGCGGCTCGTGTCGCAGCGCAGCGTGCTGCCGAAGAGGCGGAGAAAGCTCGTCTGGCTGCGGAGAAAGCCGCTGCAGAAGCTGCTAAGACTGCCCAAGAAGCGGCGAAACCAACTCCTGCGCCGGAGAAACCCAAAAAGGAAATCTTCACCCTCGGCAAGCCGGAATTGAAAAAAGCTCCGAAAGTGCTCGGTAAGATCGACCTCGACTCAATAGATACCTCTACTCGCCCTGCCAAGAAGACCAAAGAGCAGAAACGCAAGGAGCGTGAGGAACGTCAGCAGGCACAGCAGGCACAGCAACAAGCAGCTGCCGAGAAGCGTAAAAGAGAGCGTATCAAAGGAGCGGCAAAAGTAGATCCGAACGATAAGCGTAACCAAGCGGGTAAAAACAAGAATAAGAATAATAAACCCCGTGAGGCTACACAGGAAGAGGTGGATAAGGCGCTGAAAGAGACGCTCAATCGTCTGCAGCAAAAACAGAATAAATCCAATACTTCCAAGTACAAACGCGAACGCCGTGAGCAGGAACGAGAGAAACACGAATTGGAGAAGATGGAGGCACAGGAGCAATCCAAAGTGCTGAAACTGACAGAGTTCGTGACCGCAAATGACCTCGCTGTCATGATGAACGTGCCGGTGAATAAAATCATTGGTACCTGTATGTCTCTCGGTCTGTTCGTTTCAATCAACCAGCGTCTTGACGCGGAGACCATCAACCTTGTGGCAGAGGAGTTCGGTTTCCAGACGGAATATGTCTCTGCGCATGTGGCAGATGAGATCAATGCCGATGAGGTGGTGAACGAGGAGGATATAGAACCGCGATGCCCGATCGTCACGGTCATGGGACACGTGGATCACGGTAAGACGTCATTGTTGGACCATATCCGTAACGCAAACGTCATCGCCGGTGAGGCGGGTGGTATCACCCAGCATATCGGTGCCTATAACGTCAAACTCAAGAATGGTCAGCATATCACCTTCCTCGATACTCCGGGTCACGCAGCGTTTACCGCCATGCGTGCTCGTGGAGCGAAAGTGACGGATATAGCGATCATCATCATCGCTGCCGATGATGCCGTCATGCCGCAGACCATTGAGGCCATCAACCATGCGCAGGCTGCCGGCGTGCCGATGGTATTCGCGATCAACAAAGTGGATAAACCCGGCGCTAACCCCGATAAGATCCGCGAGCAGTTGTCGAACATGAATATCTTGGTGGAAGACTGGGGTGGTAAATACCAGTGTCAGGAGATCTCTGCGAAGAAAGGTGACGGTGTCTATGAACTTTTGGAGAAAGTGCTCCTTGAGGCAGAGATGCTCGACCTCAAGGCGAATCCGAAGCGTCGTGCAAAAGGATCAGTCATCGAGTCGTCGCTGGACAAAGGTCGCGGATACGTAGCTACGCTGTTGGTACAAGACGGTACGCTGCATATGGGCGATATCGTGCTTGCCGGTACGTTCCACGGACGTATCAAAGCCATGTTCAATGAGCGTGGTCAGAAAATCACCGAGGTACGTCCGGGTGAACCCTGTTCGATTCTTGGTCTGAACGGTGCTCCGCAGGCGGGTGACGAGTTTAACGTCCTGCCGAACGAGCAAGAGGCACGCGAGATAGCTAACAAACGTGAGCAGCTCCAGCGTGAACAATCTATCCGCACGAAGAAACACGTCGGACTGGAGGAGATTGGTCGTCGTCTGGCTATTGGTGATTTCAAAGAACTGAATATTATCGTCAAAGCCGATGTGGACGGTTCGGTAGAGGCTATCAAAGACTCGCTTATCAAACTCTCCACGGAGAATATCCAAGTCAACGTCATTCACGGCGCTGTGGGTGCTATATCTGACAGCGATGTGATGTTAGCAGCTGCTTCGGATGCGATCATCGTAGGCTTTAACGTCCGTCCGACCGGTACGGCTCGTAAGATGGCGGAGACGGAGGAGGTGGATATCCGTATCTACTCCATCATCTATGATGCAATCAACGAGGTCAAAGCCGCGATGGAAGGTATGTTGGCTCCGGAGGTCAAAGAGGAGGTTACGGCTACCCTTGAGGTACTCCAGACGTTCCATATCTCCAAAGTCGGTACAATCGCCGGTTGTATTGTGCGTGAGGGTAAGATCAAACGCGGCAACAAAGTACGCGTCATCCGTGACGGTATTGTGATCAAGACCGCCGAACTCGCATCCCTCAAGCACGTTAAGGATGATATTAAGGAAGCTGGTGTCAATACGGAGTGCGGTCTGAGCCTCAAGGCATATGATGACCTCAAGGAAGGTGATATCCTGGAGTCCTTCGAAGAAATTGAAGTAGCGAAGACACTTTAAGTTGATAATTGATAGTTGATGATTATGAATAAGTTCCTTCGTACATTGTATATTGTCCCTTTGTCCTTCCTTTTGACGGGCTGCTGGACGTCAATATACACGGTCTCTGAACCGGTAGTGGTGCATGAAAGGAAACCTGCTCCGACATATGTGACGACGGTTACTACATCCTCGCCGAAGGTGAAAACGGTAACTACCTTTACTGTGACGCGCTATAATACGGATCCTTGCTTCTATTTGGATCTCAATGCGGTAGCTGCGGCGTTCGCGGAGTCTAACTCGGTACGCGACTTCGAGCAGATTTTGAACTCCAGCCGCTATATGATCAACAACCTCGACCTCAATCGAGACGGGTGGGTTGATTATGTACGTGTTATAGAGACCTCCAAAGGCTATTACCATTCGCTCTTGTTGCAGGCTTGTCTGGCACCCGGAGTGTTCCAAGACGTAGCTACTATTGTGGCGGAGCGCCGACCGGATTTGCTGTTTGTAGAGGTGATTGGAGATAGGTATCTATATGGATATAACTATATTGTTCGGCCTGTCTTTGTGAAACGTCCGCCGTTATGGACTGCCTATGGTCGTTCGACATATGCCGTTTGGTCTTCACCGTATTATTATGGGGCTTTCCCGTCGTATTACACGCAGCTTAAGCCGGTGTATATCAACCATTATCAGGCGTATGTGAAGACTTATATGACGAACCATCATTACTGCCATCATTGTGACTACCCATCCCAGCCGTTTTATAGCGGTTATACGGAGATGACGCGGTCGTACAGCAGGAATGATTATGGAGCGCAGCATCCGTCCGACTCCTTTGATCAGCGTGTGACCCGTGCAGCGGCTTCGTCCGGTGTTACCGTGCGCAATGCCGAGCAGCTCCGTATGGAGGTCGAGAAGACTTCTCCCCGTACATCCGGAGCTATTACCGGCACTTCTGGCTCCTCTGTTTCCAATGCTCCTGGAGCGTCTAAATCATCGGGTACGACTGGCGCATCTGGTTCCTCTACTACGACCAGATCCTCTGGCGCTACCTCTGCGACCAGAACGTCGAATACCTCTAATGTTACGAGATCGTTTGGTACCTCTGGTTCCTCTAATACGTCTCGTTCATCCGGAGCGGTCAACTCGATCTCTACCCGCGTCAATAAAAGCGGTACGACCCGTACCATGGTGACAACCACCGATGAAACAGGTCGTACAAATATAGTGAAAAGGGAGAGCGTGAATACTACCCGTACGGGCAGTATCGGTGCTCAAAGGAGTGGTACTTCTACGCGTACCAGCGGAGCTATATCCGCTCCAGATACGCAGACCTCATCCAGCCCTCGTTCTGGGCAACGCGTACGTTGACCCATTCGCCGAGGGTCTCACGGATAGTCACTTTGGTGCCCTCGTGAATCGTGAACAGGTCTGTGCCCGAACGGTCGGGGGAAGACTTGACATTGACAACACCCTGTGTGATGATAGCCTCATTGCGCAGGGTGTTTCGTTGATGTAATGAACCTGCGTTCAGCCCTGCTATCAATGAGAAGAGTAGTGCAAGCCATGCTACATGAAATGCGGTCTTACGCAACCATAACTCGCGCCCCAAGAGGAAGAGAGAACATCCGATCAATGCCAGAATAAACAATCCTATTGAGCCTCTCCACCAGGTTATTTCGCTCAGACTGTTACGTACTGTGCGAGCCCACGCGGACAGGAAGAAATCCTGCTCTACAATATTATCGGTAATACGGCTCTCTGCAAATTTCAGATTATGCTGCGCATCTTTATGGTTCGGGTTGAGACGCAAAGCCCGCTCATAATTGAGGATAGCTTGCGACAACTCGCCCTGTTTGAAACAAGCGTTACCGAGATTATAATAGAGGGTTGCACTCGGTTCTTCTTCCAGCAAGGCCTGATATCCAGCAGCAGCCTCTTCGTATCGACCGTCTGCGTAAGCAGCGTTTGCAAGGTCGAAATCGCTCTGTGCAAAAGCGTTGAGATTAAAAAAGAGTATTACCGTCAGGCAAAGTCCTTTCAACTTTAAACTTTCAACTTTCAACTTTATAATCATATTTTTTCCTCCTCCAGGTTATTTATCAGATTTGTTGTAGCAGTGTACAGCTCGTCCATCGCGTGATCGGTCGTCGGTGCGTAGCGCGCAAACTCTGCGGTAGAGAGCACGTTCTTGACCTCTGCAATAAGGGTTTCAGAAACACCTTTCTGCGTCAGCAGGGCGGTGATGTTATCCTTGTTCAGATCCGCGGTCGGGATGGACAGACGGTCGCTGAGGTACGTCCATGCGGCTTGCTCAATCGCGGCATAGAACGCCTCTTTGTCGTTCGCCTTGAGGGCTTTTTCTGCGGCTTTGAGTCGTTTCTTGGCTACTTTGTTCGCACGTTTATAGCGTACTCGCGTCAGGTCGGATGCTTCCTTGATCTGCTTGCGCATGATTACCAATAGGATTGCGGAAATCATCAGCGGGATTACGTACCACAACCACATCCACTGATAGCTGAGGTCCGATAACTGACGGCTTTTTTGCTTCTTGAGCGGCTTGGTATCAATATAGCGAATGTCGGTGCCGAGCTGTTTGATGTCCTCTTTCTGGGTGTAGGATACGACGGCTGACGGCTCACCACTTACGGTGGACTGCTCATTCGCTCCACGCTTCACACGGATCGTGTATTCAGGGGTAGAGAGGGTCTTGTAAACCTTCTCCTCGATGTCGAAATAACTGAACTTAACCGCAGGGATGTTGTATTCTCCGGCGCTCCGGGGAATTGCGAGGTACTCAATGGATTTGGTGCCGCTTACACCTGCTGTCGTAGTCTTGAAGTTATTCGTTACCTTCGGGTCGTACGGCTCAAACCCTTCCGGCCAATCGATAGCAGGGGTCTTGATGAGTTTCATGTTGCCCGAACCGGAGATGTCTAACTTGATGGTCACTGCCTCGTTCGCTTGGATCTCCGTCTGGCTGATAGATGGTGTCATGGAGAACTTTCCGACACCGCCGCTAAATCCAGCTGGCTTACCGCTCGGCAAGGACGCTACGTGAATAGTGACGCCCGGTGCTGTAAGGGCTTTGGTTACGTTTGTGTACGATCCGAAGAAATCATCGAAAATAGACCGAACGCGTTGTTGGGTCTGCACACGAAGGATGACTTCAAAATGCGCAGGGTCGATAGCAATATCGCCGGAGTGTTGCGGATAAAGGATCGTGCGGTATAGAACAGCTGTCTGGTAATTCCTGCCGTTATAGTGTTCTAACTCGGTTTGGATCTCACCTTGCTCCAAGTCCTGTTTGAGGAAACCCGTGAACTCAGGAATCTTGATGTTATTCGTCAGCTGCGCTACATCTACGTTCGCAAAATAGAGCTTGTAACTAATCATCAACGCCTCCTGCTCATGTACACGGGTCTTTGTGGCTATCGTCCTTACAAAGATATTCTCGGAAGATGTTTGACTTGTTTGAGAACTTTGGGATGTTTGCCCTCCTTGCCCTCTTCCTTGTGAGGAGGGTTGAGATTGGGTTGTCTGTTGATCTTCTGGTAGCACCTCAATCCGCACACCGTTCGATTGGACACGGTCTCCGCTCACTTTGACGCTTGCTGGACCGATGGTGAACGAACCTGCCTTGCGAGCCATGAGCATGTAGGTATACGTCTGCTCGTAACTCGATGTCATATGACCATTCGTAAACGAAGTACTGCTGCTTGTACTGCTGTACGGACCGCTCAGTACATCGAAATCTGTGAACTCCGGTGCTTGCAAATCCCGACAGCGGTGATTAACAGTATAGGAGATCTGGAAAGGTCTGCCTACAATCACCTGCTTTGGTGCCTGTGCCTTAAAAACTACATCTTCGGCAAACACACTTAGTGCGATGCCGATGAATACTAATATCGATAAAATCTTCTTCATATCACCATTCTTTCTCTACTCTTTTCTTGCGTCCTTGTTGACGCTGCAATTTCTCCTGTGTATCTTGTTCGTCTTGCTCCAAAGCTTGCAGAATCTGCTCTGCCGTCTCTTTATCCATCTGGTCTTCATTCTGTTGCTGTTCTTGTTGCTGTTCTTGCTGCTGTTCTTGTTGCTGTTCTTGTTGCTGCTGATCTTGCTGTTCCTGTTGTTGCTGTTGTTGTTGCTGCTGATTCTGTTTTTGGTCTTGATTCTGCTGATTCTGCTGTTGCTGTTGTTGCTGTTGCTGCAATAATTGCATAGCTTTCACCAGGTTGTAACGCGTGTCATCATCCTTCGGGTTGGCGCGCAAAGACTCCTGGTAAGCGCCTACTGCCTTGTCATACTGTTGCTGGGCAAAAGCGCAGTTCCCGATATTGTGCATCGCTTTCGCATAACGCCCTTTGTCTTTGTCCTTGTCCAGTATTTTGGCTGCGGTCTCAAACTCTGTCTGTGCGTCTGCGTACTTGTCTTGTTTGAAGAGCGCATCGCCAAGGTTATAATGTGCCTCGTAACCGTTCTTGTTCTTCTCCAAACCGCGACGATAGTTCACTTCCGCCGCTGTGTAGTCCTGTTTGCGGTATTCTTTGTTGCCGCGACGCACATCGCCCGACTCCTGCTGCGCATATACCGCCGAACTGAAGGCGATAACCAAAACTAATATATTATATATCCTATTCATGTTTTTAATCTTTTTCTCCCTCCCTCTGTGGGGAGGGTTGGGGTGGGGTTCTCAATCCTTTTCTCCGAATATATCCAATTTAGTTAATGATTTGTTCTTACGATTGAAGATGAAGAAATCGATGACGAGAAGCAGCAATGCCAATAGCGCAAAACTCTGGAACTGCTCGTTGTAGTCGGTGAATACTTGTGTCTCAATCTCTTGTGTCGCCAGTTTGTTTAACTCTTTCTGAATAGCTTTGGTAGCGGTGTTGCTGTTGTCGCAACGCACGTATATTCCTCCTCCCGCCTGCGCAATTTCTCGACACATCTCTTCGTTCAGCTTACTGACCACAACGTTGCCCTGACGGTCTTTGATGAAGTTATTCGTTCCCGGAAGAGGAATAGGACTTCCTTCGGGTTTACCGATACCTACCACTAACACTTGGATACCCATTTCTTTGGCTTTCTGGGCTACGGCAACAGCATCGTCCTCATGGTTCTCTCCATCGGTGATGAGGATGATTGCACGGCTCGTCTCGGACTGTTCGCCAAAACAACGTATTGACGTACTCAGTGCCGAACCAATCGCTGTTCCTTGCGTCTTGATCAACTCCGGTTTGATCGAGTTGAGGAACATCTTCGCGGACACGTAATCGCAGGTGATCGGCAGTTGCACGAATGCCTCTCCGGCGAACACCACCAGTCCCACTTTGTCGTTCACCATGTTGTCCATCAGTTTGCTCAGCATCTGTTTGGCGCGGTCCAGACGGTTCGGGGCTACATCTTCGGCGAGCATGGAGTTGGATATATCCAATGCCACAATGGCCTCAATGCCTTGCCTCTTCTCGGTGTGCTCGCTCTGACCGTATTGCGGCCGGGCGGCAGCGAAAATCAGCAATGCCAATGCCACCATGAGGATGGAGAACTTGACCGCCGGACGAACACGGCTGGCATTGGGCATCAGCGCCTCCATCAGTTCGGGGTCGCCGAACTCCTCCAGCTGCTTTCTTTTGCGGCCGGTGTACCATAGATAGGCTGCGATGAAAACCGGAATAGTCACACACAGCCATAAAACCTCTATATTTGCAAATCTAAACATAAATCTCAAACATCAAACATCATACATCATATGCCAACCACGTAATACCCGGCGGTGGTGTAGAAATTCCTTATCCACGGCAGTGCGCGCAGCACCGGCCAGACACGCATCTTGTGCAGATGGAACTTGACCTCATAATTAGGCTGTATGAACCAAAGTGTCTTGACCAGTGTCCGGTAGTTCTCGTGCTTTAGAATGCGCTCAAACCGCTCAATTGTAATGCCTGTTTCTTTGATTTCCAGCAACGCTTCGATAGTGCCCTCTGACTCACCGGCTTTCCGCATCAGTCCTGCGTAGAGTTTGGCAGGAAGCAGATGGATGAACGGCGTCTTGGATAGCTTGCTGATACATACCTGCTGGTGTCCGCCGAACGGCATCATCCACGCCGGGAAACCGAAGAACACAACGCCCCCGGGGGCAATAAAGCGTTTGAGGAATCCCATGAAACGCTCCTGGTTATGGATGTGCTCGATCACGTCGCGCAGAATGATCAGGTCGAAAGGGGCAGGCTCGATATTATAGATATCTTCCGCAATCAGAGTCAGTTTGTCCAGATGCGGATGGTCTGCCATAAAGACCTTGGCGTTCTCAATCTGCGCTTTGTTCAGGTCTATGCCTGTGCAGTGAAAACCGCGGTCGAGGAACGGCTTCAGGTTGCCACCCTCGCCACACCCGATCTCGAGCACGCGCAGCCCTTCGCGCAGCGGGAATACCTGCTCTATATAGGGAATCACGTATTTCTCTGTTGTCTCTGCCTGCTCATGGAAATAGAGCAGACGGTTATGATGACGTTCTTGCATAGTGGTTAGTTGCTTATTGTTCGTAATACAAAATACCTCAGAATGATCTCCAGCAGCAGGCAGATGAGTGCCGCATAGAGGAAGGGAGCGAAGTTCTCCGTGTGTTTCGAGTACTCGCGCACCCGCAGTTTGGTCTTCTCCAGTTGGTCTATCTGCTCATAGATACGTTTGAGGCTGGTGTTATCAGTAGCGCGGAAATACTGTCCTCCGGTAACCTCCGCAATGCCGCGGAGTGTCCCTTCGTCAAACTCGGAATCCATCGTTACGTACTGCATGCCCATCGGCGTCTTTACCGGCACGCGGGTCTGACCGTAACTGCCTACACCTACCGTATAAACGCGGATACCGAATGTCTTGGCGATCTGAGCTGCCGTCTGAGGGTCGATGTCGCCGCGGTTGTTGCTACCGTCGGTCAGCAGGATCACCACTTTCGATTTCGTCTCGCTGTCTTTCATTCGGTTCACCGCGTTAGCCAGACCCAAACCGATAGCTGTTCCGTCTTCAATCATGCCGTACTCCACCGACTTGAAGAGATTGATGAGCACCGCATGGTCGGTAGTCAGCGGGCATTGGGTGAAACTCTCGCCGGCAAACACCACCAGACCGATCTGGTCGTTCGGACGGGCAATCACAAAGTCCGACGCTACCTGTTTGGCTGCCTCCAGACGGTTCGGTTTGAGGTCCTCGGCAAGCATGGTACCCGATATATCGAGCGCCATCATGATGTCGATTCCTTCGGTCGATTCGGATGACCAGCGGTTGGTCAGCTGCGGTCGCGCCAACGCCAGACTCAATAACGTCACTACGGCTACGCGTAAAGCAAATGGTACGTGTAGCATCCATATACGCCAACTTTTAGGCTGAGCTGCCAACACGCTTGTGTCCGAGATCTGTACGCTCGCATCGCTCTTCCTGAGTTCGTATACATACCAGCCGATAACTGGTATCAGCAGCAGAAGCAAAAATAAATATCCTGGGTTCGCAAATGTCATAATCATTTACTATTTTGTCATTTACCTTTTAGTCATTTAGGCTTGAAGCGTTTCCTCCTCCCTCCCTTGTGGGGAGGGTTGGGGTGGGGTTGTCTCCTTCACGAAATCATACGCCGTGGTCAGTGCCTGTTCGTTCTCATCGGGTGTAGTGTGCCATTTGGCGAACTTGACGAGATCCGCCGTGCGCAGCATCTTGCTCAGCCGCTCGTAGAGCTCTTTGCCATCTTCCGATGCCAAATCACCATTCACCAATAGAGGTTTTACCTCCTTTAAGGTCTCGTCGGAGGTTTTCTCGGTACTCTGTACATCGAACCGGCGGCCTATATACTCGCGCACGACATCCGTCAATTCGGTCTGGTATTCTTTGACCTTACCGTCTTTCCATATCTTCTGCGCCTTGATAGCATCCAGTTTTTCCAGCGCCACCTCGTCTGCCGGCCTCAATAACTCCGGATTAACGGGCTCTTCTTCGCGCTTACGGTTCTTCTCGTACCATCTCCATAGGTAATAAGCTCCAACGCCTATACCGCCTGACAGCAGCGCTAAGAGAATCCAACGGAAGATGCCCCACCACCAGATTGGAGCTTTCTCGATGTCCTTGATATCCGTGATGGCAAGTGTCGTGTCCACCTCAAACGGCTGTACGATATTGATTGCCAACCCCTCGGTCCAAAACGTGTCGTTACCGCTGGCAAAAGCAATCGGGTTGATGGCAAACAAACTGTCCTTGAAACTGGTCAGAGTCAGGTATTGGTTCAACTGTAGCCGTCCGTCGTTCATCGTCAGCGTGTCCACAATCGTGCGGTCCACTATCTCGATTCCGTCTTGGAGTGTCTCACCGAAAACAGGCCATTCCACACGCTCACCCGCCTCCTGCGTTACACGCAGATGCAAGTCCGTCTGGTCGCCAATCATCAGGGTCGTCGAATCAATCGCCGCACCAACTACTATCGCTAATAAAATATTCAACATGTTACTGCGAAATATTCATTATTCATTAATCATTATTCATTACTTAAAAAGTTGCATCAACTTTTTCACGTAGTCCTCATCCGTCCGCATCGACACATGGTTCATGCCGGTTTTGTTGTACATCTCTTCTAGCGCCTCCTGTTGCCCTCTCCATGCTTTCGCATACGCGTCGCGCACGCTCTTTATACTCGTGTCCGCCCATACGCGTACGCCTGTCTCCGGATCGCGTACTTTGAGTAATCCCACATCCGGCATCTCCGCATCCCTTTGGTCATAGATCTGTATCGCACTCAGATCATGCTTCCTGCTCGCAATAACCACGGGATCAACATGCCCCCTCCCTTGTGGGGAGGGTTGGGGTGGGGTTATCATATCGCTTATCAAAAACGCAGTACACCTTCTTTTCTGTGCGTTTGTCAGGTACTCCAGCGCCGCGTTGATGTTCGTACCCGTATGTGCCGGCTCGAACGACAGCAACTCGCGGATGATATGCAGCACATGGCTCTTTCCTTTCTTCGGCGGAATGAATTTCTCCACTTGGTCGCTAAAGAAGATCACACCTACTTTATCGTTGTTCTCGATCGTTGAGAACGCCAGCGTCGCAGCTACTTCCGCCATCGTGTCGCGTTTCATCTGACTTTGTGTACCAAAGTTCCGGCTTCCGCTCACATCGACGAGCAGCATCACTGTCAACTCGCGCTCCTCCTCATAGACCTTGATGTACGGTCTGTTCATCCGGGCTGTCACGTTCCAGTCTATCGACCGTACGTCATCCCCCGGCTGATATTCGCGCACTTCGCTGAATGCCATACCACGGCCCTTGAACTGGCTGTGGTATTCGCCTGCGAAGATGTTCCGACTCAACCCGTGCGTCTTGATTTCTATCTTCCGAACTCGTTGTAATAATTCTTCTGAAGTCATAAATTATGCCTCATTAGTAATTTCCGTTTTTGAATTTTTCGTGAGAGGATTTGGTTTTTCCGGTAAGGGAGTTATGGGGTCCATAATGACCGAACCGAAAAGCTGAAGACTCCGCGAAAAAACAAAAACAATTAAGGTACTTGTACCGCGTTAAGTACTTCCGTAATTATATCCTCCGTCGTCACATTGTTTGCCTCTGCCTCGTAAGTCAGACCGATCCTATGTCTCAGTACGTCATAACATACCGCGCGTACGTCTTCCGGCGTTACATAACCTCTTCTGTGAATGAACGCGTACGCACGCGCTGCTTTTGCCAGGTTGATACTTGCACGGGGACTACCGCCGAAAGCGATCATCTGTTTTTGGTCCTTCAGTCCGTACTCTTCCGGCTGACGGGTCGCAAACACGATATCCACGATGTATTTCTCGATCTTCTCGTCCAGATACACCTCTTCCACGATCTTACGAGCTTTGATGATATCCGCGGTCGAGAGTATCGGCAGAACGGTCTTCTTCTCAGAAGCTATGTTCTGACGGATAATTGCCTGCTCCTCCTCTTTCTTTGGATAACCGATCACAACTTTCAGCATGAAACGGTCGGTCTGCGCTTCCGGAAGAGGATACGTTCCTTCTTGCTCGATCGGGTTCTGGGTAGCCAGAACCAAGAACGGATCATCTAACTTGAAGGTCTGCTCGCCGATAGTCACTTGACGCTCCTGCATTGCCTCTAACAACGCACTCTGAACCTTTGCCGGAGCACGGTTGATCTCATCGGCTAACACAAAATTAGCGAAGATAGGACCCTTCTTGATCTTGAACTCTTCGCTCTTCTGACTGTAAATCTGCGTACCAAGCACATCGGCAGGTAACAAATCCGGTGTAAACTGAATACGGCTGAAATCAGCCTTAATCAAGTCGCTTAAGGTCTTGATAGCGAGGGTTTTTGCCAAACCCGGCACGCCTTCCAACAATATGTGCCCATCGCTCAAAAGACCAATAAGCAAACTCTCTACCAGATGCTTCTGACCCACAATCACTTGATTCATTCCTAAGGTCAACGCATCTACAAACGAACTCTCGCGCTCCACGCGCTCTTGCAGTTCACGAATATCTACTTGCATAATCTATATAGTAATTTATTAATTATCTAATTTAAGTTTCCCTGTTGGTGATTTTAGAAAAAAAACTAAAAAACAATTTTCATTTCCTCTAATTTTTTCTTTTTGATTTTTTTTTTTGGGGGGTGTTATGGGTTGTTTTGGACTAAAAATAAAAATTTTCCTTAATTTTCGATAATTTTCGACTACTAAAAAATGTTTTTTGTGTTTATTTCTTATCTAAAAGATCAATTTTCAATTATCAAAAATCGTGCCATTCACTCTCTTTTTATGGATATTTTTTACTTTTTCCGTCCCTCCGCTCGCATGGAGGAGGTGAATGCCAACAGGAACATCGAGGGGCGAGGGTGACAGGTAGACCGGCGGACACCCTTTTCTTAGTAATATACACCCACGCGTGTGTGAGATATATAAACTAAACAAGGGTGTCCGCTGGTCTACCTGTCACCCATTTAGCCGCCTTTTGCCTGCCATTCACCTGTCATTTACGTTACCACATCGTTACCACTACGTAATGTCCGAGACCCAACGCAACCCCATTCATTTTTTTAGTACAGTGTGAATTGGGAAATGCGACGAGCAAAGTCGCTTTTTCCTTATTTATATCAGTGTGTGCGCGCGTAAGAGAGGGCAAAATGTTAAGAAAAAATAGCAAAAGTGCATTTTTTTTGCATTTTTTTTCAAAAATATTTGGTCATGTCAAAAAAAAGCAGTACCTTTGCACCCGCTTTCGACAAAAACGGGGTTTGATAACCTCGGGATGTAAACCAACGAAGTGTTTGCAGATCGAAAAGCGTGGCATGACATGGAGCGTTATACAAGCGTGAAACGCGCAGTCACGCAAATGTCAATGCAAGCGCGCCTCTATAGCTCAGTTGGTAGAGCACTAGATTTGTAATCCAGCGGTCGTTGGTTCGAGTCCGACTAGAGGCTCCGAGAAAATGTCAAATGACAAATGTTCTTTGAAAATTGGGTGTGTTCCAGAGTGGCCAAATGGGGCAGACTGTAAATCTGCTGTCTTCGACTTCGGTGGTTCGAATCCATCCGCACCCACACGCGCAATCGAGAGCATATCTCTCACCTCGAGATGCAAAGTCTAACTTTGCAGCTCGAAAAGCGTAGAGCAATATGTAGCGTCATCGAGCGGCTTTGCCGCGAGTTACGCCAGTATTAGCTCAAGCGCGCGAAAGTAGCTCAGTCGATAGAGCACTAGCCTTCCAAGCTGGTTTGAGTCCCGTCTTTCGCTCTTATGCTGCTTTAGCTCAGTGGTAGAGCGCATCCTTGGTAAGGATGAGGTCCCGAGTTCAACTCTCGGAAGCAGCTCTCTCGCGTGCTAACGCGAAGAATAAAGGTTGGTCAACGGTCAAACTTGACCGACCTTTTTCAAGTTAAACGACAATATTAAACACTTTTTGTTTATTAACGTTAATAAAAATTAAGAATTACTATGGCAAAAGAAAAATTTGACCGTTCGAAACCGCACGTTAACATCGGTACCATCGGTCACGTAGACCACGGAAAAACGACTCTGACCGC
>ONMV01000003.1 GCA_900319005.1 uncultured Bacteroidales bacterium | reverse complement strand
GCCGGGTAGAACGGCGATCAAGCTGATCATCAAGAATGCTTGTATGCAGTATAACGGCAACGACTTTGCCATCGATGACATCGAGATCCGTCTCTGCGCACCGCCGGTAACGATTGAGGGCGAGGCGGAAGTATGTACAAACACCTCAACAACCCTCACTGCCAACTTTACCAACGATGGTACGTTTGCTGAACCATTAGCCTATAAATGGTGGCACTCGGCGGATAGCGTCACATGGACAGAAATAGCCGATTTCAACGGAGGAATCCTCAGCTTTGACGCCATTCAAAAAGCAGACTCAGGTTGGTATAAAGTTGCCGTCTCCGGCGATGGAAACATCGAGAGCGTCAACTGCCGTGCGATGAGTGAGCCTTTCCGACTGCGCGTGAACGAATGTGCTGAGAATCTTTGCATCGACGGAACGCTTCTCTTCCGCGAGGATTTCGGCGGCAATGACCCGTCCGATCCGGCGGTGAGTTCGCTGAACGTACCGGGTATGAGTTCGCAGTACCGCAATGCCGGTCCTAGCGGCCCCGGTGCTGGTCGTTATACTGTCCGCAAGGAAGGCTGGCCAAACGGCATCCAATGGCATCGGCAAGATGACCATACCTATCCTGACGATAAGACCCGAGGCTACCTTCTGGAGGTGGACGGGATAGGAGGCGCGGAGCCGTTCTACAGCACGACAATAGACGGACTTTGTGCAGGGAGCAAACTGACCTTCAGCGCCTATGTGGTCAATGCGCACTATGCCGGACAGCTGGATTATTTCGGCGGCAGTTACGTCTATCCGCGAATGAAGTTCATCCTCAAAGACCCGACTACCGATGCCATCTTAGCCGAGAAATCTACCGGCGACATTCAGCCCGATTGGCGGTACGGTACGCCGGAGACTTGGAAATATGCCCGTGAGAATTATCTCTCGGCAGAATGGCAGTTAATCGGTGTAAACTTCGTTGTACCCGATGGTATCGAGTCGATTCAGATGTATATCTACAATGATGTCGCGCATAATGGCACCGGCAATGACTTTGCGCTGGACGACATCGAGATCCACCTCTGCGCACCGCCGGTGACGATAGAAGGAGAGTCGGAAGTATGTACAAACACCTCGACAACGCTCACCGCCAACTTCACCAACGATGGTACGTTTGCGGAACCTTTAGCCTATAAATGGTGGCACTCTTTAGATAGTGTCACATGGTCGGAAATGTCCGGTTTCAACGAAGAAATTCTCCCCTTTGATGCCGTACAGAAAACCGACTCAGGTTGGTATAAAGTGGCTGTCTCCGGTGCAGAAAACATCGAGAGCGTCAACTGCCGTGCCGTGAGTGAACCCTTCCTGCTGAAAATCAATGAATGTGAGCCTCCTGTGCCTCCTTGCCCGGATTTGGTGACCATCACCACAGACACCACGGTTTGCGACACTTTGATGCCGTATCGCTGGCGGGATACGCTCTTCACAGAACCGACTACGTATTCTATTCTGTATAAGAACGCTCGCGGCTGTGACAGTTTGATCCGTGTACTGACATTAGGTACACAAGTGTGTTGTCCCAATGTGGTGACTATCACTGCGGACACCACGGTTTGCGACACTTTGATGCCTTTTACGTGGACGATAGGCGGTCAGACTTTTGTCTTTGAACAGGCTCAGACGCAAGAACGGGAAATGCCACACCCGAAATGGACGGAGTGTACCGGAACGGTTTACACACTGCGTCTGGACACGTTCCACTGCGAGAAATTGTGGCCTGTCATCGTTAATAAATACAACTGGCAGTTGTTGTTGGACAATGTGACCTTGGCTCGTTTCTTTCCTCATCATTTTGCGCGTACGTATCAATGGTATAAGAACGAAGCCCCGATACCCGGAGCTAATGACGATGATTACAGCGAGTATAACGAGTTGTGCGGAAGATTCCAACTGAGGATAGAGATGGATAACGGCCAGACGATCTGGTCGAATATCTTAGAGATCGGAGAAACACAAGCGAAAGAGCCGGTTCGCGTGCGGATCTACGATAGTCATGGTGTATCGGTACAGGAAAACCAACTGTCACACGGAGTGTATCTCTACCGCTATGAGCAGGGAGATCGGAAATGGACGGAGAAGAGACTGATACCGTGAGAAGACTACATACGGATAGCTTTGTCGTTGCCTTCCCTTCATCCGATAACCCAAATGCACCCTCATGGGTGCTTTTTTTGTAAATTTTTAATTCTTTTCTTGCATATATGCAAAAAAAGTCGTACCTTTGCAGCCGCTTTTTGAAAACCATACATCGTAAATTTGTAAATCGTAAATACTTAGATGAATATTATCAAAACGCCGATTGAGGGATTATTAGTGATTGAACCGCAGGTATTCAAGGATGCACGCGGGTATTTTGTGGAGACATACAACGAACAGCGGTATCTGGACGCAGGTATAGATGCACGCTTCGTGCAGGACAACCAGTCCTGTTCGTCATACGGCGTAGTACGCGGTTTGCATTTCCAACGTCCTCCTTATACCCAAGCCAAACTCGTCTGCTGCACGGTAGGCAGGGTGTTGGATGTTGCGGTCGATCTGCGCAAAGACAGCCCCACTTTCGGACAATGGTACAGCGTCGAATTGAGCGAGGAGAACAAACGGCAGTTCTTCATTCCCCGCGGCTTTGCGCACGGATTCTCTGTACTGAGCAACCAAGCTATTTTTACCTATAAATGCGATAACCTCTATCACCCCGAGGCAGACGGCGGACTACTCCTGAGCGACCCGGATCTGGCAATCGATTGGCAAGTCCCCACAGAGCTGCGCATTATCAGCGACAAAGACACAAAACACCCCAAAATGGCGGAATTCCAAAGCCCGTTCTAACATTCGTAACTCGTAAATCGTAAATGACCAAATCGTAAATGACTTTATGAATATACTTGTAACCGGTAGTAACGGACAGTTAGGCAATGAGATGAGGGTGCTGAGTAAAGAGCACGCGAAACATCAGTATTTCTTCACGGACGTCATCGAGGCGGACGATACGTACCTATTGGACATCACGGACAAAGCAGCCGTATCGGCTTTCGTGGAGGCTCACGCCATCGATCTGATTGTCAATTGTGCCGCTTATACAAACGTGGATAAAGCGGAGGAGGACGAAGCAACTGCGCAGAAAATCAATGCCGACGCCTTGGGCGTGTTAGGTAATCAAGGTGTGCGGGTCATCCATGTCAGCACCGATTATGTCTTCTCCGGCGATGAGCATGTACCTTGCCGCGAAATTGACCCTGTAGCGCCGCGTACAGCGTACGGACGCACCAAATACGCCGGCGAAAAGACCCTCTTGGCGGTTTGTCCGGAAGCAGTAATCCTCCGTACCGCTTGGCTCTACTCCACCTACGGCAATAACTTCGTGAAGACGATGATCCGACTGGGAAAGGAGAAAAACGAGTTAGGTGTGGTCTTTGACCAAATCGGTACACCTACTTATGCAGCCGACCTCGCACAAGCGATCTTCACGGTGATTGAGTCGCCTGTTTGGCACGCAGGCATCTATCATTTCACCAACGAAGGTGTGTGTTCATGGTACGATTTTACCCTCGCTATCCATGAACTCGCAGGCATCAAAAAATGTCAAGTTCGCCCGATTTTATCGGAAGAATATCAATACAAGACTCCGCGTCCGCACTACAGCGTACTCGACAAGTCAAAGTTCAAAAAGACCTTCGGTGTCGAGATCCCGCACTGGAAGGCATCGTTGGAGAGATGCGTAAATAAATTGACGATTTGACGATTGACGAGGTACGATTGATGGACGATTGAGAATAATTGACGATTGTCCGCCGCATAAATCGTAAATAAATAAAACTCGTCAATAAATCGTAAATCGTAAATCTGTAAATCGTAAATCTGTAGATCTGTAAATCGTAAATAACTTGATGAGAGAGACTCTTGATTTTTTGGCAGAGTTGGCGGTGAATAACAACAAGGATTGGTTTGACGCTAACAGAGCTCGGTACCAAGCGTGCCGAGATCGCTTTGTAGCGTTTTCAACGGAATATATCCGCCGTCTGACGGAGTTCGATCCGACGCTCAAAGGGCTTCAGCCGAAGGACTGTATCTGGCGTATCAACCGTGACATCCGTTTCTCGGCTGACAAGCGACCGTACAAAGAGTGGTTCGGTGTCTTCCCTGCTACCGGCGTACCCGGGCAACCCAAGACGTGGGGCAAGAAATCCATGCGTGGTGGGTATTACGTGCATATTCAGCCCGGACAGTGTATGTTTGCGGCAGGAATCTGGGATCCCGGAAAAGAGTTGTTAAAAGCTTTGCGCACGGAGATAGAAGCCAACTACGAAGAGGTGGAGCAGATTATGGGGTCCAAATCATGGAAGAAATACTTCGCACAGGATTTTGACAGTTATTGGGGCACGGGTCTGAAGAAAGTGCCCGCTGGTTTTGATCCGGATTTTATACATGCCGAATGGCTCAAACATAAGATGTACACAGTGTCGGTACCGCTGAGCGATGAAACGGTGACTTCTCCCGATTTCATCGAACAAATCATCGACATCGCCAAAGCTGCCAAACCGATGAACGACTTCCTCAATTACACCTTCGAGGAATACGGCGAATTCCCGTCGAGGTGTTAATACATCTTTTGGTCTCTTAGTTCAATGGATAGAACAGGGCTCTCCTAAAGCTCAGATTTGGGTTCGATTCCCAAAGGGACTACAAAAACAGTGAGTAAGAAAAAAGCAGCATATTACGTTGTGTGGTCCGGTAAGACACCCGGTATCTACGACACATGGGAGGACTGCGAAGCACAGGTCAAGGGGGTGCAGGGAGCAAAATACAAAGGTTTCGCTTCCCGTCCCGAAGCAGAGCAGGCATTCTCCTCTTCGCCGGAGAACTACATCATCCGCAAACCCCAAAATTCTCAACACTCAACTCTCAATTCTCAATTCTCAATTCTCAATTGTCAACTCTCAACTCTCAATTCTCAATTCTCAATTCTCAATTCTCAACTCTCAACTCCCATCCTCCCTGCTTTGGCAGTGGATGCCGCATGTAGCGGTAACCCGGGTGTGATGGAGTTCCGCGGCGTGATAGCCGATACCGGCACCGAAGTCTTTCATCGCGGACCCTTTAACGGTGGTACGAATAACATCGGCGAGTTCTTGGCGATTGTACTGGGCTTGGCATACCTCAAGCAGAACAACCTGCCTTGGGCACTCTATACCGACAGCCGCACCGCGTTGGCTTGGCTCAAGAAAGGGCACGCGGATACCAAGATTGAGTGGAATGCCCAAAACCAAGACCTCTTTTTTATGCTCCGCAAAGCCGAGATGTGGCTCCATGATAACACATGGACAACCCCCATCTATAAATGGGACACCAAAGCATGGGGAGAAATACCGGCGGACTTCGGCAGAAAGTAGAAAGAACGCTTCGCACAAAGTAGAAAGACCGGGTTTTGTAAATAATAGATTACAAAAATAAAATTTTTGAACGAATTATTTGCGCAAATGCAAAAAAAATACTAATTTTGTAGCCACTTTGAGAAACAAAGTTCAAATTCAACAAATATTATCAAACTAAATAAACAATTAAATTATTATTACTATGACAAAAGTAGCAATTAACGGTTTCGGCCGTATTGGTCGTCTGGCTTTCCGTCAGATGTTCGAGGCAGAGGGTTACGAGGTTGTTGCAATCAACGACTTGACCAGCCCGAAAATGTTGGCACACCTTCTCAAATACGACACCGCTCAGGGTGGTTTCGCAGGTAAGTTCGGTGAGGGCAAGCACACTGTTGCTTACAAAGATGCTGTTCTCGCAGAGGACGGTAAGACTGTCGTTACTCCGGGTTCGATCACTGTTGACGGCAAAGAGATCACTATCTACGCTAAGCCGAACGCAGCTGAGCTGCCTTGGGGTGAGCTGGGCATCGACGTTGTTCTCGAGTGTACCGGTTTCTACACCTCGAAAGCTAAAGCTTCTGCACACATCGAGGCTGGCGCTAAGAAAGTAGTTATCTCTGCTCCTGCAGGTAACGACCTCCCGACCATCGTTTACAATGTAAACCACAAGACCCTGACCCCGGCTGATACCGTTATCTCCGCAGCTTCTTGTACTACCAACTGCTTGGCTCCGATGGCTGCAGCGCTCCACGCTTATGCTCCGATCCAGAGCGGTATCATGTCCACTATCCACGCTTACACCGGCGACCAGATGATTCTCGACGGTCCGCAACGTAAGGGTGATCTCCGTCGTAGCCGTGCGGGTGCACAGAACATCGTTCCGAACTCCACCGGTGCAGCTAAGGCTATCGGTCTCGTTATCCCTGAGCTGAACGGCAAACTGATCGGTTCTGCACAGCGCGTTCCGACTCCGACCGGTTCTACTACGATCCTCGTAGCAGTAGTTAAGGGTAAAGATATCACCAAAGAAGGTATCAACGCTGCTATGAAGGCTGCTCAGACCGAGTCCTTCGGTTACACCGAGGATGAGATCGTTTCGAGCGATGTAATCGGTATGAAGTTCGGTTCGCTCTTCGATGCTACCCAGACCATGGTGGCTAAGATCGACGAGGACACCTATCAGGTACAGGTTGTTAGCTGGTACGACAACGAGAACAGCTACACCAGCCAGATGGTTCGTACGATCAAGTACCTCGCAGAGCTGCACTAATCAAAACCATCCGCCAATCTTGACGGATATAACAAAACAGACGTCCGACGGGCGTCTGTTTTGTTATTATCGTTCGCATCTCGTTCGCATTACGGACATGTACTCATCCACTCATCCTCTCATCCTCTCATCCTCTCAACCTCTCAACCTTTTTCAGTTTTAGTCACCACCACCATTTATCTGCCGATTAACTGCCTATCGTTAGTTATAAGTTCGTTCTTAGTTCGTTATTTGTTCGATATACGTTAGATATTAAGCTTATCACTTAGTAATGTCCTTACCCCTTCGCTATACACCCTATACCTTTTTTCCAGTAACAATTTTCCATCTTCATTTTTCACACATGTCGCTTTGTCGCTTTTGTCGCTATCTCATAAATCGCTATCTATCAACGCCTTACACCCAATTTAACCTCCCAAAATTAGCGACATAGCGACATAGCGACATTCTCATTTATCCGTTTTGGCAATTTTGGACAAAGCCTTCCTTGTCAGGAACAAGCAACTTAGAGCCTCCGCTTGAAAAAAGAGGAAGGTATCCGAAAGACACCCTCCTCCTTTTTGGCCACTGATCGTGGGAGAAATTTACTCTTTGATCTGCTCGATATCTTCGTCCCCGGTGGAGATGATTGTGAACTCCACGCGGCGGTTCTTAGCGCGTCCTTCTTCGGTCGCATTATCGGCAATAGGCTCGTTCTCGCCTTTACCTTCCGCCTCAATGCGAGTCGGGTCTATACCTCTCTTGATGAGTTCATCGCGGACCGCGTTAGCACGTCCTTCGGAGAGACGCTGGTTGGCTTCTTCGGAGCCGACTGCATCGGTATGACCTGTGATGCGGATCGCTACGGTGCTATGCTTGGTTAAGAATGCAGCCAAGTCATTGAGGGCATCTTCGGACTCAGGGAGAATATACGTTTTGTTGGTCGCAAAGAAGAGATTATGCAACACCACTTTGGTTCCCACTTTGATGGGCACTTCGATGATCGGAGTATCTATTACGACGGGTGCCGGCAGCGGTTGAAGGGCAAATCGGAGAGTATCCGTGATTCCTTCTTCATCCATTGTAACAGTCTGTTTTTCAGGATAATACTGCGCATTAGAAGCCGTGATGGTATATTCACCTGTTTTAGCGCGATAACGCGTACGTCCATTTCGTGCTTCGCGTTTCTGGGCGCGTTTCTTAGCATGGTCGTAAATCTCCAGACTGGCAGGTATTGGTTTGGAGGTATTTGCGTCCGCGATATAGATATCGAAATAAGAAGGCACCGGTTTGGCGGGCTTCTGCTCGTTGAGTTGGAAGAGAATAGCAAACTTAGCGCCGACGAGTAGCGAGTTAGCCTTGCCTGTCTGCGAAGCAAAATAATCATTGAGGGTCACCTGACGAGCGTTCTGCGGGGTTGATTCAACCGTAGCAAGGGGGACAGGTTGTGCCGGGGATTGGATTGCCGAAGTGATGCCATAATCGGCAAAGACCGCCACGCGATAGAGGATGGGTTTTTTACCACCTTTCGATCGGCCACGCATGGACGATGCATTTCTGGACTGGCGTCCTTTGGTTTTGGGCTCTGGTTTCTCCCAGAAAGAGTTGAGAATCAATCCAAACTCCGCTGAAAGCTGCGCATTGATCATACTTGCCGACCATGTATGCGAGGCTCTCTCGGAAGAGGTATAAGCGTCATGAACAGGGACGTTATTGAGTTCTCCGATGAGCGTCGGATCGGTGAGGTAGGTATGCAGTTGTGCGGAAGTAGAAGCGGTATGAATGACTGGCAGACCAATCCGCGCACCGGCTAAGAAATAATAGCGGTTTTGGAACACGGCACCTACCTGAACAGGTATATTCACCTGCCCCATCAGCGGCTTGACA
The DNA here is from genome assembly GCA_900319005.1 of uncultured Bacteroidales bacterium. GTDB lineage: Bacteria > Bacteroidota > Bacteroidia > Bacteroidales > Paludibacteraceae > Colicola. Next base: position 230,877 of record ONMV01000003.1, on the reverse strand, counting down.
GTATAGGAGGGGAAGGCATAATGCATGCTCATCGGAGCTCCTATAAGTCCCTGTGTATAAGGCACTTCTCCGGGATTAGGGGTCGCCTTAATCTGATCACTAATGAGGGAGAACTCAAGACCGGTATGGAGTATAAAATGCCGATAATTCCATTCATACCCCACCTGCACCTTACCTCCGACGAGTCCGGAAGACTTGCCTAAATCAGAGGAGTTAAGAAAAGACGAATAGCCTATACCCGCTTCGGTCGTCAGGAAATGGCGACTCTCCTTCTTCACATTTGCGCTCAAGACAGCGGCGCAAAATAATAATACAACACTTAATTTATATTTCATCATTCTTTATTTTTTCAGCATTATTCCTAACACATTATAGGTCTTTCCGTCGCGCTCAATGAAGAGGTGTCCGGATTGGATATATTTACGATTTATGATTTCAAATTGATGATTTACCTCCTCAAGGTCGGTAGGTGTATCCTCATAGACGGTAGCAAAGATATCTCCAAGGTTATCTCCGATCACATCCGTGAAGTCCATCCAATCGCCCTCTTTTTCCCGATATCTCAGAATGACCTCATAGGTGCCGGGCAGTTGCTCCAGCGGACCGGAGAAAGCTCCCGAGAGCGTTTCTCCCGTACCCACAGTGATCTCCTGAAGCGAACTCTTCCCCCGTGAGAAAGGTCCCTCATAGAAAGACACCTGCAACTGACCATGGAAAACAGCACCTGTGTTCTTAATCGAATAATAGAGGTTGGCGTGCGTACGGGGGACACTGTCATTATTATCAAAATGGATGGTGTCGGTCAGGGAAAGATGGTAATCGGGGTCGTATAACTTAAATGGCAGTTCGGCATACTCCGCGGGTTCGAAATTATGCCAAGCATCATTCGCGTCAGCTCGCCAACAGAGTCTCATTTTATACTGTGTATCGAGCAAGAGGTTGGCATCAAAATTCTCCTGCAGAGCAGATGCCAGCGATTGGCTGCGACGAATGACCACTTCATCCATTACCTCGTACTGCCCCTTCGAGAATGCCCCTTTGTATATACGGGCGGATATCTCTCCGCGGAACGTACCGCCGGTATTCTTCACAATAAAAGAGAGTGGCAGTCCGGTCATGGGTACCGAGTCGTTATTGGTGCCCTCAGGGAAGGCGATAGGTGCCTCCAGCGACAACTCCGCGGGTGCATCATTGGGATAGAAAGTGACGGTAGAAGGAGTGACCTCCAGCGTCCGGAAATAGTCATCCTGGGTCATTAACATCCTCATCCAATCATAGTTGGCATTGCGATAGACGAAAGAGAGATGGTAGGTTCCCTCCGGCAGGGAGGCAGGTATCTTGAGGTTATCAAAAGTAGCCAATGTGGTCCGATGATAACCTGCCTTGAGCGAATAGGCACTGTTTTGCGCTAGGAGCGCAATCAAGTGCGATTCATCCTCGTCGTAGAGGGCTATTCCATACGCACCGGAGAAATCGTCCAGACCGAAATTCTCCAATCGCTCCACCGAAGCGGAGAAAGCTTTGGTGCGGCTGAACGATTCGTCGCTCACAGAGAGTTGTCGTGCGGCTAATTGCGGTATCGGTTTAGGCGAAGCAGCCGCAGCAGGCTGGAGACCGATAAAGAACGTCGTTCCTTTGTTATAGCCCTGCGTTGTGCCGCCTATACCCTGTTTGGAGCCGGGGTTGAGGGCAGTGAGCAGAAAATATCCGTCATTGCTGCCCCCCCATCCCCAGTTGATATGGAAAAAGCCTTTATTGTCGCATCCGTCGCAAACGAAAGCGTGTCCTCCCTCATCATTGGAGCCGCTGATGAGCACCGGTCTTTTGGCGTTTAACTCGGCGCGCACGATAGCGGCCAGACTATCGGGTGCGTACATCACTTTCTGGATGCGCTGATAATTGGCATCATAGCCGAAATAAGTCTTCAGCGCGAGGGGAACTTCCGCCGTATAAGCACCGGACGATTGTCCGTAACCCATATTCACCGCCACGCCGCAATGGTACATCAGGGTAGCCACAGCATCCGCCTGGGCGAGCGTATAGCCGGATTTATAGGAAGGGAGCATGTTCTCCCATTGATAGACAGTCTGCCCGAAATCCGCAGAGAGGGTAGCAGTAGCTCCTACAGGATTGGTACATACCCATAGATAGGAATGTGAGCCGGTGCCATACTGCGGATAACGATGGGTAAACATGATTTGCGCCATCGCAGTAGCCACACATCCCGTGACGCATTGCCCACCCTTTTCATTATACATGGGTGCGAACTTATTATACGGGGCACTCTGGTTCCATTGGGAAGGGCAGAGAGGGGGAATCGCAGTTAGACCGCTTGCGCTGATAGAGCGCTTCGCTGATAGACCGGTTCGCTGTTGGATTTGGTTTAGTTCTTCCTCATAGCAGGTCATCCAGTATTGGAACTCGGGAGAGATATTCTCGGGATCAAAAGCGCCGGTATCGCTATATGCAAGCACCTGAGGCAAACGCTCATCAGCTCCCACCAGTACATAGCCCGGCGAGGTATTGACAGCGAGGTATATCGCCGAGGAATCGGCGATAACGGGACCGGCTGAACTAGGAGAACTAGGAGCCTTAGGAATCCTAGAAGCCCTAGGAACACTAGTCTCCATAAAGTCCTCAGCAATGCGGAGAGCATCCGCAGCGGTGCGGATACCGGCGCTCAGATGGACAGCCGCCCATAAGGCCATTCCTATGATCAAAAGACGCTTCACCTATCTTTAAACTTTAAACTTTAAACTTTAAACTTTACTTGGACAGATAGCCCGAACCCAATCGGGCTATCCGAGAATACATTATTTCAGAGTTGCTTTGTGGTTAACCACAGCTCCGCTCTTCATAATGGTTTGCAGCATATAAACGCCGGTCGGGAGTTGGTACTGTTCTTCACCGTGACGGATCGAACGCACCTTACGTCCAAGCGCATCATATACATCAATACGCTCTACCTCATCGGACAGGTTGATGAGACCGGTTATGACATCCGTGATGGTAACGACGTAGAGGTTATAACTACACTCTTTACCATTCGGTAATACTTCCTCATACGAGCCAACCGGAGTTCCTTCCGGGATAGTGTAGATTTCGTCAACCTCATAGGGCAGTTCATCTACCGCTATCTCAACCGGAATGGTAGTCGTATCGTTATGGCAGATCAGAGTGATGACATAATGGTTGAACGAGCAATCATTAGTCTTCACGATGGTATCTACCGTAACGCCGATAGCTGTCTCCGTCGGGAGAGTGAAGAACTCATCGATGATATAGGAATCATCCTGATGAATCGTCTTCTCCACTACAGCAGAGGTATCCGCCGGAGCCACCGTGAGGTAGAGATAGATGGTACTATCGCAACCGTATTGGTTTGCACCGGTGATGAAGTACGGTTTGTCAGCCGGGTTCGGCTCGGTGAGATTCTGTCCACCAAACTCATATACCTCCCCTTGGCAGATTGTAGCGTAAACAGGAGCTATCTCCGACGCCGTGCGTGTAGTGATAGTCAGGGCGATGACGCTATCACAACCGTTCTCTTTGTTAGCAGCGAAGCGATAGTAGGTGCTATCAGCTCCGGCTACCGGCAGATCTTCCGGTTGGATCTCAAAGCCATTACCTTCATAGGCATAGCCTTGGCAAGCGTTGTCGGTATATGCATACTCATCGGTGCAGTTCATGCGGATGTTATCCAGGAGCGTGAAGATACCACTACCCTTACCGGAAGTAGTCGTACCGCCGAGGTTCTCCATGTAGAAGGCTACACGGATGTTCTGGCCAGCATACTTATCAAGCAAAACGGACTTGGTGGTATAAACCGAATCAATATCCGTAATCACGGTAGCATCCGCCTCTTTCCAAGTAGCGCCATTATCGGTAGAGATAGCGACAATGAAGCGTCCGTCGGGTTTCGCAGCACAGTTCTTATTATCCGTATGACGAACATCGAAGCTGAGCGAAGCCTTGCCATCGATTGCATACTGCGGCGTAATCATCCAACGATACTTCGGACCGCTTGTAAGCAATGAACTACCGAAGAACAACAACTGGTGGTCATCACCCAATTGAGTGAGATAGTTCGCAATCCATGTGTAGGTGTAATATACACTGGATGCCGGCTCATACGGACTTGCCGTACCATTGAATACGGACTCGATTGGCAGATCGGTAACCATATTGCTCCAGCAGGTTATCGTAGCACGGCTGTTCGATTCTGTCAAAGAACTGAAGTCCTCAAACATCGGCAGTGCGTTCACACCACAAGCAGTTTGGAAAGTAGCCGGGAGTGACCACTCGCTCTTGCTATTCTCATCGCAGATAGCACGAACAGCTACGGTATAAACCGTACCCTGCTCGAGGTTGGTCAGTTTATACGGATTGGTCGTCACGTTCTCAATAACAGAGTCATTGAGTTGAATTTCCCAAGCCTCTTCGAGACCTGCCAACCAGTTCACAGTTGCCTCATTATCTTTGACAAAGGTCAACTCAACCTGCTGCGGTTTCACACAGTCAGGCAGTTCGGTCAGTTTGACATACTTCACGCCGATAGAGTTAGCCGTTGCATTCTTGATAGCCAATACCTTACCTGTTCCCTGATAGAGATTCATCATCTTATTGAATACCTCCAATTGGGTCGGGACGTAAGAACCGGTGCTTGCAGGCTTGGTCTGGGTCTGGAAGAAGGCAATCTCCTTGTACGAATCCACGTCATAGGTATTATCCATCACGCCGAGCGAAATAGCGCCATAGTTCGCAGTCGTATTGAAGAGACCAATCTCCACTTCCACATTCTTGAGGTCAACCGCCAATTCAGGCAGGATCGCATAACCATTGTTGGCCAACAACAGACGACGCCATTCCTCATGATTTGCAGAAGTACCTACAGAAGTTTTTCCTGCAGTAGCACCACTGAGAGTCCAGCACTCAGGAGCATCCTCGAAGAAACCTTCCGTGTATGGCAGGTCATACTTACCACAAGGAGTAAGGAAGTCATACTCAACCCAATCGGTAGTACCGTCCTCGCAGATCGTACGAACATAGAAGCTGTACTTAGTCTGCGGCATGAGGTTAGTCAGCGTTACAGCCGGACCTTCGGTCAGCGTACCGTAAGCCACCTTATCCTCCGCATCGATGAGGGCAGGATTACCTAAGTTCGCATAGCGAGAGAGTACATACTCAAAGTTCTTGCACTTACCGCCGAACCACTTGAGGCTAACCTCATTAGCAGCACGGTTGGTGTACTCGATATCCTTCGGCGTGGTGCAGAGGTATTCCTCTACAATGACAGAGTCAACAGCTATGGCCTCACCATACTGTGCACCTACCGATGCATTATACCAGAAGATAGCAAGTGTATAGATACCAGCCTCTTCCACATCAATCGACTTCGTAACCCAAATCCACTCATTCTCGTGGAGAGTCTTACCCATCAATGAGTAGATATTGTCAGCAGGAACATCTGTTACAGCCGTACCAGCACGTGTTTTTCCATTTAACATAGTAGCCGTTCCTGCAAGGATGGAAGCACCGGCAGGGAACAAGTGTGCATTTGCATAATCGCTTTCATTCTCCTTGTTAGCAGGAACTTTGACCTTAAAGCTGAACTTGTACGTTCCGGCACCTTCGATGTTGATATTACATGTCGCCCAAGCATTCGAGAATCCGATTTCTCCTTGTGCATCCTTGGTCTGATAAGCATACGAAATACTATCATTCGTAATGAACAATGCCTTTTCACCCGCAGCTCCGCACTTATCTGCGTCGCCAACGATAAAGAAGTTAGGATACGAATCGCCTTGTACGGTTTTCGTCTTATAGATTACCCATTTATCAGCATCATCCTCAAATCCTGTGATGAGCGGAAGCGGTGCCGGTGTCTGGATAGTAGTAGCCGTCAACGGACCAACCCATGCATTGCCTTCTACATTACCGCGAACGTAGATATCATAGCTGGTGTTAGCCGCCAAGCCCTCTATCGTATATTCAGTCTCGTCAATGGTCTTCACCGTTGCATCTGCGATGTCACCACCGGCAGCTACATACGCCACTTGCCATTGGTTAACCGAAGGCGTATTCTCCACGAACGAGAACTTGATACTGCTCTCCGTCAACATCTGCACTTTCAATGCTTCAACCGGCAGTACGACATTCAGATCCTTGGTCAATACCAAGTTATCGATGTATGCACCGGCAGCAGTAGTGGTCGTGAAGCGCAGATACTTGTATGCCTGAACAGAAGTATAGTAGTCCGCAATGCGAACATATGCTTTCTTCCATGAACCATACTCGATATCGTTGATGGTGGTGATATAGATAGCGTCTGCATCCTTAGTTTGATCGGAAACAGCCTCAATCTTAACACCTGCCTTCGCGGTCGAAGAGCTGGACTTCACATCGAAGTAGAGCAACAACTCGCTCAGGTTCTCTACATCCAAAGCCGGGGTGATGGCCGCTGCGCGGTGGGTACCAACGCAAGAACCACCTGCCTGAGAAGAAACTTCGCTATATACCAGATATAGACCGCGCGTACCATCTTTCTTAGCCGAAGTAGAAGACTTAGCGGTGTTATCGGTCGTACAGCCTGAAGGACCTTGAACCATATAACTTACCCAGCAGTAGTCAGCCAACGGGTTGGTATCACCATCGAAACCTTCCTCATACGGCAACTCGCGCTTCTCGGGACACTCAGTCTTGAAGGCCCATGCGCTACTCCACTTGCTTAAGTCGTTCGGAGCGCACTCCTTGCGAACAAAAGCATAGTACTTCGTGAGCGACTGAAGACCTTCGATGATAACACTAGTGGTATCGCTAACTACAACCTCTTTAATGAAGTCTTCGCTGCTCGGTTTAGCCGCTGCATCGTCATAGACGCGGATGCGATGCGGAACAGTCTTATCATCCGTCAACCAAGTGAATTTAGCACCATAGATACCTACAGAGTCTGTTTGCAAATCTGTCGGAGCCGGACAAGTCTCAATGAAGTCAATATATACATTGTCAATATATACATAACCTGCACTGGTAGAACCGGTAGCGTTGGTGGACTCCATTGACTTGAGAGCGATGAATGTTCCGAATTTGGTTCCCGTCTCGTCACCCTTATAGTTTTCAAAGGTATACGAACGGTCATAAGCCGTCGAAGCACCCATCACCGTATCCTTATGCGTCGCTACAAAGGTACTCGGGTCGTTCGGATCGGTCATAATACCTACCTCAAAAGCATACTTGGTTGTAGCCGTTGTACCACCCGAATAAACCTGCATACTGAGTTGCAGACGCTTTACGGAATCAACCGCCAAAGCTGGGAAGGCAAAGTAGTTGTGATTACCCTTCGTAGCCTGACGCAGATAGAGTGCCTTGCTGCCACCCTTTGTAGAGATATACGAGTGGTTGGCATCCGGACCGCTAAGCGTGTTACAGCCGAGGTCTTTACCGGAACCTGTCTCGTAACTCTCGAAGTCCTCCTCATACGGGAAGGTCTGTTTCTTACAAGTGGTCTTGAACGATTTTGCGTTGCTCCACTGACCTTCGCACTCGAGTTCCTCATCTACCGATTGAACATAAATATAATAGGTAGTGTTGCCTTCGAGGCCGTCGATAACCTTGCTCTGCTCGGTTACCTTACCGCTGAAGACATCTGCATTACCGGTAGCCGGATCCTCCAATTCAGTCGAACTGATCTTGAGGTTCCATGCATTCTCGGTCTTACCCTTCTCCCAACTGATTTTTGCGCTGATAGAATCAATATCTTCTACATCAATCGTAGGAATCTCTTCAACTACCAAGTTATCGAAGCAGATATGAATGGTCTTGTTAACCGTAGCATACGGAGTACGGATAGCTATTCTGCCACCTTCACCGGTATAAGCACTAAAGTTAACAAAGACCTCATCCCAAGCCTTCACATCACTCAAGTTGAATCGATACTCCGCGATCTTGACAAAGTTGTCATTGGCTTCCAGTACACCAATCTCAGTATAGGAAGCATCGCCTACATACGAAGAACTATAAGGGCTGGCATTCATCGTGAGCTGCAAGGTCTTGATCGGTTTGTCAAACTCAGGAAGAACAAGCATCGGTTCTTTGTTGGTAGAGGTTGCATTGAACTTGATAACCTGACCAGTCTTCACCGTTGCATTCGGCGAACTAGAACCGGCTACCTGCATACCAGCAGTCTGCGTGAAGCAAGCGGACAACGTATTAGCACCTGTTGCCCAACTCTCCCAATCCTCAGTAAACGGAGTAGCAAAGGTGCCACACTCGGTAAAGAAGGAACTACTACCCCATGCACCGTTGCCGTTGTCTTGCACGGAACGAACATAAGCGTAATACTGCGTAGAGTGGTTCAGACCAGTTGCAACAGCCTGTTTCTCGGTAACGGTAGCCGACCAAACTGCTTCTGCTGTCTCTGGGTCTTCGGGAGCCTCCGCAAAGACTTTCACTTCCCATTTAGCAGCCTTACCATTCTCAGTCCAAGCAAGTTTGGCACCAGTCTGGGTAATTTCCGAAGCCTCTACATCCGATACCGGCTGCGGATCGGTAGCCAGAGAGATGGTGAGGTTGTCCAACATAAAGTAGTTGTATTTCGCTGTATCGGAATAGAAGACGATATACTTACCGCTTCCTGCATACTCAGAGAAGTCCACAGTAAACAACTCCGTGATCTTCGGTGCAGAACAATACAATGTCTTAATGGGAGTTACTTTTGTAAATGCGTTGGTCTTGTTAATATCGCTTGGGTTATCAACCACACCTACACGAATCATACCTTTGCTATAGTTAGCAGTAACGGTTGTACTATTGTAGGAACCATAGAACGACATCTTCAAATCCTTGACATTAGCATTCAGCAACTCCGGCATGATAGCATACGCACCTGCGTTGGTAGCACTATTGCTATGATAGAAATACAAGTTCGGTTTCACAACATCTGCAGGAGCACCTGTCATTGCCGTATTATAGACATACGGAATGTTGGTCTGCGTACCCAAAGCAGCTGTTACATTGATATTACCCAACGTCCAGTTCTTAGGACCGCGAGCTGCATTTGAGCCTTGATTCTCGTCTTGGAAGTCATTGTAATACGGTACTTGCAGACCTACGAGAGTCGTCACGGTAGTGCTCATCCATGCATCGCCGCAAGTCGGGCTGACGTAGATATAATAGGTCTGTCCCATGGCGAGACCGGTGATGTCATAGGTCTTGGCATTTACGGTCTGCGCTGCCACGATGTCACCGTCAGCCGAGGTAGGATCAATCTCGGTGGAGCTGACCTTGAGCGTCCATGAGGTAGAGGACGAAGCGTCCGTCCATTCAACCGTAGCCTTGTCAATACCGGTAGCCGTAGCGGATACCGTAGAAACGGCATTACAATCCGGTGCGTCATCGATCTCGATATCATCGATATAAACGGTCGAAGTAGATGTACCCGGCTTAAGATAGAGGACAATATAACGACCTTCTCCGGTATAATTGGTGAGCAACACTTTGTATTGCTTCCACTCATCTTTGAGAATCGTAGCCTCACCTACCTCGGTGATATTAGCACCAAACTGCTGACCAGGGGTTAGTTCATTGCTTTGGGTATTCGCGACACCTACTTTCAGGGTATGGTTGCCACTGGTAGCTTTTGCCCAGAAGGTGATCATCATCGTATTCACGGCCTTCGGCATTGCCGGCAGCATCGCGATACCTACATTTGCACTTGTGGAACCAGTTCCATCAGATTGCCCCTTTAATTGCAAAGCAGCTTTCACATAAGCCGTGGTTTCATTGTTCTGCGATGTCACTACATATGGAACAAATGATTTATAGGTACTTTCAGATGGCTGTTGGTCATAGTAGGTACCTCCCTCATGCGCATTACGACAATCCATCACCCAACCACTTGGAACGGCATACATATCGTTGGTGTAAGCATCTGGATCCAGGCGATCGAAATGCTCGCTATACGGATAAGATACCGCACGGCTGGTTTTGAACTCTACCGCATTGGTCCATTCGCTGGAGCCGCACCCTGCCTGCACATACGCATAGTAGGTGGTGTTCGGCTGTAAGTTTGTCAGTTTGTAAGGATTGGTGGAAACAGAACCGGCGAACTCACCTTTCGATGCATCCGGCTCAATATCTTCAGGATTAGCCAACGGCTTGGTAGAAAGAACGAGGTTCCACTCAGTTGCATTTCCTGTCTCAATCCATTTCAGTTTAGCGGAGTTGGGGTTGATCTCCGAAACCTCAAGGAACATCGGTTTCGGACAAGCGGAAGCAGCCTCAATACGGATATCATCCATGAAAAGACGGTTTTCCTTATCCTCATTACCAAACTGGAAAGCGATATATTTGCCGGTACCGTTGTAACCTTTGAGGGTAACAACTACCTGTTCCCATACACGTCCCTTAGGCAGATTCAGCGTTTTAACAGCAGTAAAGCCTTCTGCCGTAGCTTCGGTACAAACACCTACGGTCACGGTACGCGCATACGTATTACCGCCATCAGCCGAAGCCGCCATGAAGGATACCTGGTAGTTCTGAACATTACCGTTGAACTCAGGAAGGATAAAATAGTTATATTTTCCTTTAACCGAATTGGATTTGAAAGCTCTCTGGCTGTTATAAGCATACTCTCCGGAAACCTCAGCATTAGCTCCGCCTTTGATAATCGTATAGCATGTAGAGATAGCGTTTTCAAAATCCTCCGAGAAAGAACCGGAGATAGCCTCGCACGGTGTGCGGAAATCCATCTCAGCCCAAGGAGAAACATCTCCGTCTCCGCAGTCATACTGCACATAGAACCAGTAGGTTTTGTTGGGTTTGAGATCGGATAACTCATAGAATTCATCCGTGATTCCCCAACCAACATTGTCCACTATGTCCGCTTGGGCAGACATATCCGTCATCTTGGATGAGTTGACTTTGAGATTGTACTGCACGAACTTGAGGCTGGAGCATACATCCCACCAGAGTGTAACGCTGTTCGTAGTGAGGTCCTCAATCTTGAGTCCCGTAGGCAATTCTGCAGCTTCAGTTTTGTTCTCCACCGAGAGACGATAGACGCGGGTCTCGCCGCCTTGTTTGTAGGCACCGGCGATAGCGATCTGAATAGAAGAAGAATTCACGGGAAGCGCCGACTTCCAATCCGTCTTCTCGGTTGCCTGTGCAAAGGTCTCCAAAACGGACCATTCGGCAGCCTCAGAAGCACGATAGAGGACTTGGAGTTCGTTCACCTTATCGCCATTAGCAGCGATCGAATAGGTGAAAGCCACAGAGGGTTGGTTGTCCAACTCACTGAGGTTCAGCAGCGGTGATACCATGGTGTCTGCGCCATTCTCAAAAGGCGCATTGAACTTAGCGTTACCGTCACTAAAGTTCCAGTAACTGCCAACTGTCCATCCCGCAGGTTTACTGCCGCTTGCGAAACTCTCGTCTAGCACAGATTTCTGTGCTGTTGCTGTAGTCAGGCCCAGTACCATGAGCATTGTGACTAACAGACAATGAGTAAATAATCGTTTCATAAGTTTTTTGATGTTAGTTAATAAATAAGAGTGACTATAAGCCTTTGCTTATTTTATCTTTTGTCCGTAAGCATTATACAGACTACCGTTCACAAGGATAAATATACTTCCATTCTGGAAACGTTTCTGCGGCGTCGCAGCCGGAGCCGTATTTGCCGAGGCAGGGATCTCATATTCACAGGTAGATAATGCTTTTTCCTCTCCCGGGAGTTTCAGTTCCACTGCATATTTATCGCCCGCCTTCAGTTTTTCCTCCACATAGAGGTATGGTTCATTCGCTCCCTCAATAGCTATTCCGTTTCGATACCATTGGAATGTTCGGAAATCATAGCCTCCGTTATAATCGGCATTGAGTACACCCAATACATCATCCCAACGCTGCTGGATAAACGAGCTCGAATAATGAATCATCAGTTCGCCCGCGACAACTGTTTCTCCATTCACCTGACTGTCAAAGCGGATAGAGAACGTATAATAGCCCGGTTCGGCGTTCGCAGGGAGCGGTACCTCGATCGTATTATCTACACCTCCGTGCAATGAATCCGACTGCGCCTCCAAACCGATCGCCTGTGCCGCTTCGCTAAAGGTCAGTTCATACCAATCCGGTTTGCCCTTACGCGCGTGTGTATAGATAAGGAAAGAGGCATCCTCCGGACAAGGGGATTCTACCGAGCTTATTTCCATCAGCAGAGGAGCAACCACCTCCAGATACAGCGTTATTATACTATCGCAGCCCGCAGCGGAAGGTAGGGTGACGCTATACTTACCGGGTTGGGTAAAGGTCTGATCACCTATCGTATAACTTTCTCCCTCCGGAATCGTATCCATGATCGTATCGCGGATGGCATCTACAAACCGCAGATTGATTGTATAGAAACTATCGCAACCGGCAATGCTATAATCATGGTCGATAATGACGGTATCGCTCTGATAATATTTGCCGTTATGACGATAGATATCCCCCTCGCAAAGCTGCACATTATCTATAATCGAATCCTTCCCAACGCGCGGTACATGGATATCAAACTCCTGAATACTATCACACAGACCTACCACGGCACGCAGCGAGAAATGATAATCCGCAGCCTCGTCGGGCAGACGGAAGGAAGGATTCCAAAGTTTATCCGGTGTATCCAATCCCTCGGGTATGAGTCCGTCAAAATCCCATACCACATACTCCGCCGGGTAAGGCGTGTCGATCTCTTCGCCGGTAGTCCAGTTGCGAGTACGGATATGACTGGTGTTATTGAAAGTGATATAATTACCGCAATCGCGCTGCTCCAACTTATAGGTAGCCTCCGGTATCGGGAAACGGGGTATCGCATTGGCATAGAGCGTGAACCCGCAACCGGCATCGGATTTATACGTGATATCCACCGCATAGGTACAGGTATCCTTATAATCCACATCGTAGATATTATTGCGTCCGAGTGTTTCCTTAGGCTGGGTCACTTTATACCAGCGATAATTGAATCCTTCCGGCGCTATGAACTGGCGGGTCGGCGTCCAACCGCAGTGGATACCCTTGATCTGACCGGAGGTACAGGTGAGGGTGAAATACGCATAGCCATAGTGTATGGATGCTGTACAGCCGAGCGCCGTGATTTTCACTTTCACATGACGTCCGTCAAACTCGGCAAGGTTGAGTCCCAGCGTTGTCCAATCGCGCCAACATACATCACGGCTACCATCCGGATACGCCGGATCGGGAACACGATTCCATCCTTCGCCACTGGTCTGAGCCGCCAAATCGACGGTAGTACAAGCGCTAAGCGGTTCACCGGTCGCAGCATCAACTATATCGATAGTCAGACGAGGACGCGCCTCTTCGTTATGTCCCGAAGACTCAAGCACCATCGCGTATTGCAGCATCAGCACACTTGCTTCTTTGGCATCCACAACATAGTCATATTCTACACGTGCTGAACGAGCCGCCTTCTCCCAACTACCTACACGCACCGATGCCAACGCTCCGTCCGGAACCGTCTTTAGAGGCATTACCAAATTACCATGACTATCAATTGAACCATACGTTCTGGAGTCATACTCCTCCGGATGGAAATGGATGGTATGACGACTATAAGCAGAGGTAAAACCGAAGTCAATCTTGCCCTTTTGAAGCACATCATCACTATGATGATAATCGCTCGCCGTCTCCAAAGAGAACGAGCAACGCTCATCCGTCAGATCCAGATAATCAAAACATTTGGTCTCATATACGAATGCCGTAGGGAAATTATACCAGACACTGGTATCCCCATCGCAAATAGTCTGAATATGAATATCATAGATACCCTCCGGCAGGGACGAAGAGAACGAGTTCTGCGTAATACCGGAAAGGATGGTAGCATAACTATCGCCCATCCTATGAATGCGCAGATTAAAGCTCTGAGCCGTGGACTCCCACTCCAGTTTAGCCGTTTGTCCGAAGACCGAAGATTTCATATTGGTGGGGCAACCGCAGTTATTTCTGGATAATTGTATATTATCCACGCAAGGACCGGGTTGCACCAATTGCGCCGAACTGCTATTGACGAAGCAGAAAATCAACCGATGGGGAGTACCATCCGTTTCCAGCGAATTAACGGCATGCGTCCAAACCGATCCTCCGGTCAGGAGCTCGCTACCCTGAAATTTCAGCATATTATCATTGATCCATTGGGTTGATTTATAATCATCATTGAGTTTGCAGACCACGTCGTTAAACTGGCTCTGCGGCACCCATGCCACCAATAATGCCGAACGCGCAGAGTCTCCACCGCACATCCAGTCGAAAGCTACATCATAGCGCCCTGCCTCCAAATCCAGTTCACGCCATGCGATCATGATTTTGGACTGATCCCGCTGATACCCCACATTCTTACCACTATCGGGAGATATATACATCGATTGCGCGCCCAAAGAAGAAGTAGCGCTACCTATCGCCCATTGGTTGAGCCATGTGTATGACTCGTTTTTAGGCGTATTCAACTTCCATGTCGCATTCTCGCTGGCACTCTCAAAATCGCAACTATACGAATGCGGTTTCTGCGCAAACATGGTTCCTGCGAACCACAATGACACTACTATGTATAATACTTTTCTCATATATGAATTAATATACTAATTGCCCTTGGGCATTATACTCTTTCTCATTATGGATGATTCTCAGGTTGCCATTCCGCAGCAACTTGATGCTTTTCTGCTCGTTAGCAGGCGCTTGACCGGAATTGGTCAACCCTCCTGCTTGGGCAGGCGTGAAAGGACACACCCATGCTTCCGCGCCATCGGGGAGCGTCACGCGTACCTGATACTCTGTATCCATCTTCATATCCGGATCATAATACCACGATTGTACAGCTCCGGGGATAAGTTCTCCATTTGCATACCATTGATAGGAGTTAAAAGTCAAACCGCCATTATAAGCAGGAGCCAGGAAAACGAGCACATCATCCCAGTGCAACTCAATAATACGATTGGAGAGACTCACGCTATAGTACATCGTATCGGTATAGACCGTCTCGCACCAAGGCATAGACAGACTCACAACCGCTCCGTGCTGCCCTACATCCTTATTAGTCAGCGGAATAATCATCTCCGCCCCATCCCGCCGGATAGCGGCAGTCGTATCTATCCATTCTCCCTCCCGCACGCGCATACTATCTACATAGAAACCATTATGGATAGCAAAGATGAGCGGTTGATCCGAACACAAGCGATCGGCTACGAGAGATACGGAGGGCTTGGGAGCCAAGGTCAGATAGAGCGTTACGACACTGTCGCAACCTGTGACCTGACTGACAAACAAACCGGTATATCTGCCCGATGTATAATACGTCTTGCCATTGAACGAATAGGAACCTCCCGGACAAATCGTATCATACACATCCATCTCAATCGGCTCATGCACATACAAATGCATTTTGACAATACTGTCACATCCCGTTATCACCGATTTCAAACTATCGTGGTACTCTCCCGGTTCCGTGTATTTATTTCTCGATCCGGCAGGGAAAATGATTGAGCCTCCCCGGCAAATACTATCAAACAAATGGGTCTCCAATTCGCCTATCGCCGGCACCTCAAACTCATACCAAGCGGTATCGGCAAATAACTTGTCGTTTACATAAATACCCGTCCATATACCATAGCGTACTATTCCTCCCTCATCGGGCATCGGCACATAGAAACCTTCCTCGGCATATTTAACAGGCACCTCCAGTCCTTCCTCCGTTAAGAGGAAACAAGACTCCAGATGTTTGTCATAGCGATGTTCTATATCTCCTGTCTCCTGATTCGTCAGCATCACATGGCATCTATTCCACCATACATATCCGTTACGGCAATTCTCCGGTTTCCATAAAAACTCCATCTCCGCCTTGGGATTATGCGGTTTAGCACTGGCATCAAACCAATATCCGCACTCCTTATTCGTAGGATAGGTCACATGGCACAAGTAGGTATTCGTATCCGACTCATGGACATAGAAGAACCTGCCTCCCTCCGTGATATAGGGTCTTACGTTCGGGTTCGTATTATCAATGGTATCCTTCAATTCGGTATCCGTACGATTGAACCATGCATAGTCAAATCCTTCCGGCGCAGTGAACATACGCGTTGTAGCACCATCTCCCCACGGCAATCCGTCCACATCGCTTCGAGAACAATTGAGCATGAAATAGCAGTAACCAAAGTGTCCGCCTTGGTCACAATCATATGCGGTAAGGGTGATGGTCAGCGTCTGTCCCACATAATCCTCCATGCTGATACCAATCGTTTTCCATTCCTGCCAGTTGATAAGCCGTCCGGATCCTCCGGCGTTGTCATAATAGGTCAGCTGATGCCAAATATCCCGCACCGACGGATCATCCCATTCATCGCTGGTAGGAGCATGAAAATCGACGCTTGCACATTGTCTGTCAATCGGATTGCCCGCCTCATCCAGCACATCCAGCGTAAAACGAGGCTGGTCCTGCGCCGTGTGATTCGGATTCTCAAGCACCATCGCATAGTGAATCAAGAGAACCGCCATCGAACTGGACTCAACCGTATAATGGAAAGTCATGGACTCATATTCGCTTCCTGTATTCCAGTTACCGAGACGCACCGAACCGAACTCACCCTTCGGAACAGTCTTCAGACAGTAAGTCGTATCTCCTCTTGAATTCTTTATCACCGTCCGCGGATCTACTTCCGATAAATCAAAATGGGTCGTATGACGGCTTCGTATATCTCCCGGACCATAATCAATACGCTCCGAACCCTTCACTGTCTTTCCATTGCGATTCCATGTACCATACTCAAATTCAGCATTATACATATTCAAGGCATCAAAGCAGTCTGTTTCATACAGATACACTGTCGGGAAAACGGTATAGACCGACTTGTCCTCCCCGTTCACACAACAGATCCAGAACTCATACGCACCATATTCCACATCCGTCAGCGTAACGGTATTACCCGTTACTGGCAGCGACTGGAACTCACTATCACCTTTCTTGCGATACATCACCTCATACGACTCTGCATTTCCCTCCCAACTGACAGTAGAAGTACCTAAAACGGTAGAAACATGTATGTTAGAAGGATAACCGATTGAAGAAGCTTTCGCCAACTGGAAATTATCCACCGCAACAGAAGTGATACTGTCTTTCACCGTCACATCCGTATTCACCCATACAAAAAGCAGACGAGTCGTTGTCTTGTTAGCCTGCGCCACAGGAATAGTCACCCGCGCTTGCACATGGCGCCACGCATCACCGTCCACCAGACTGGCGTTGCTTCCCATCAATTGAACGGAAGTAGCTACATAAGAAGGCTCTGTAGCATTTCCCATACATTTGAGACCACTGGTAGGACGATTGGCGTAAATAACTTTCAAATAACCTTTGGTCTTATTGCCCAGTCCCATCCAATCATAAGCTATATCATAATCGCCCGCTTCCAAGGTAATATCACGGTATGCCAACAGCACATTATTCGTAGAAGCGTAGGTTTGCGTCTCTCCTCCATCTTGAGATACATACATGGAGTACTGGCCTGTATAAGACACCGCCTTACCTATCACCCATTGATTGGCAGTAGAGATGGTATTGATGGAGGGATTAAGCACCCAGTTGGCATTCTCCGTCTCATTCTCAAAATCACATAGATAAGGAAGATCAGCCATCGTGATAGCCGCTCCTAAAACGGTATTGACCACTGCGCAATAACCGATTAACAAAGTCAATATGAATATCCGCTTTTTCATCAGAATAACAAGCATTTACATTGTCTTGGCTCCGGCAACTGCAAAAGAGCTGTCAATCTTACACCCACCAATAGCGGAAGGTAGGCACCCTTCGTGCCGGCAAAACTATATTCAGCAAAAGCACCCACGTAATAACGGGGTTTTATTTTTTGACTATTCCTATTACCGCCTTTGGAATCAGCAAAGCAATAACTGATCTCCGCACATGCACGGACATTCCAACTCATTGCGGCATTATTCACAGCAGGCATTGAATAAGGATCTTTCTCCACAATTCCATGACCGGGAATATTAATCAGCCAATCCATGTATCGCTCATACTCGGCCTGGAGCGAATAGGAACCTTTCTCCCTTGAAATGTTCCATATATCCACACCACCTTTCACACCCACCATGAAGCAGATATTCTTCATCTCGAAACCCGCCATAACAGGCAGAGTCAGCCCCATATGTTGCGTATGTACTGCGCGGTCAGTCCAATAATGATGTCCGATATAATTGGTCTGCTGGGTATCGACATCACCTTCCGACGCATCCATGATTCCATAGGTACGGTTCACACAATAACGATACTCTGCACCAAGCCCAAGATCCAACACAAAAAGACGATTCATATAGCGGTAACCAAAGCCGAATGCCGGAGAGAATCCATTAGAACCCGACAAAGCCTCATTGCGCCCGCTACCAATCCATTCCATTGCCTCTGACGGGGTAATTGGATGGATATCAGAAACGCGGACACCCGTGCGTGAAATGTCGCGCGCGTAAGAAAAATCCATGCTAAAACGGATAGCGTTACGTGCAATAGAAGGCACACAGAAAAATACCAGCAGAATAACCACTAACGCGCTCATCCGCATATTCGTATACGTACTATTTTGTTTCATTCCGCTCACCACAACTCAATTTTTATACGAATTAGGCTGCAAAGTTACACAAAATAATTCATTTCTGCAACATTTTGTAAAAAAAATTTACACAAATACTGAATTTTGTAAACTATATTTTACATTTTTAAACAGAATGATAGAGCATAAAATGTCGTATATTACGTTCCTTTTCAGAACAAAACCTACAAAAAAAAGGACGGTGTCCAACCGTCCTTTAGCAGAATGAAACTGTTTTAGAGACTTGCCTGATAAGCCGCTGCATCCATCAGGGAATCCAACTCAGCGGCATCTTTCACGCTGATTTTGATAATCCATCCTTTGCCATAGGGATCATTGTTCACCAACTCAGGCGCAGCGTCCAACTCCTCGTTGAGCTCCAGCACCTCACCCGTTACCGGCATATTCAGATCACTTACCGTCTTCACAGCCTCCACAGAACCGAAGACCTCTCCCTGACCTACCGTCTCTCCTACAGTCGGCACGTCAATGAAAACGATCTCACCTAACTCCGATTGCGCATAATCCGTGATGCCTACATAGGCTTCGTCACCCTCTACGCGAATCCACTCATGTTCGCTCGTATAGCGAATATCACTTGGAAAATTCATATCGTTAAAATAATTATCAATTGTCAATTATCACTTGCCAATTACCATATCGCTCGGGATTTGGTCTCCCAGAGTAGACATCGCGCAGCGGAAACCGATTTTCGACGAAGCTCTATCCTGATCCATGTATCGGCGGTTGGACGGGTTCAGCCAATAGATACGGTCTGCCCACGAGCCACCTTTATAGACACGGCTCTTCTTCGTCACACGCGGAGCTAAAATATCAGTCGGATCGGTCTTGATAGCCTCCAGATTGGCAACGCCCACCGTATCCAGCGGATAATCGGTATCGATCAAGCTGGCGAAATCGCCATCCAGCACGTCACGTTTATCATCCTCACGGCCCCAGGTAATCTTGACGCAACCTACGGAATCCATCTGGAATTTACCATTCTCATCCAGCACAGGACGGCTAAAGATATTACCACGGAAGGAGTTATACTCGCTGGTCTCCTGGAAGGTAGTCTCGCGGTACACATCCATTACCCATTCGTTAACGTTACCCGCCATGTTATACAATCCGAAATCATTCGGAGCGAAAGCATCAACCGGGTTGGTGATGACGTGACGGTCATTTAAAGCGCCGCTCACACCCATCATATCGCCTCGTCCGCGAACGAAGTTAGCCTGCATCTGACCGAGGTTCTTCTTACTCATGTCTCGCGGATGGTATCCCGACCAAGGATAAACCTTACCCTCAATAGTCAGTCCGTCCTCACCCGCCACAGGTGCATATGCTGCGAACTCCCATTCCGTCTCCGTCGGCAGACGATAGCCCGTCACGAAAATACCATCAGCAATCGTCACCTTACGCTCCGAACCATAGCTATCCAGTTTCGGTTTACGTCCATAATCCGGCACGTAAGTATCATCCATCAGATACTTATCGGTATTGAAGACAAACTTATCACGAATCCATTCGTAACTCGGGCGGTACATCGTTACCGTCTGCTCGGGATCTTCCGGACTTACCTCCTCGTATGAGTACATCTCATAACCGGTCTGTTGCTCCCATTCGTCCTTGTAGCCCTCGTCATCGGTCGGCTGCAGATCTGCAAACGGAGGAACAACAATAGCACCGGCATTGATCAGCGCCATCTCATTCACACGGTCGGTACGCCATTGGCAGTAAGCCATTGCTTGCTCCCAGCTGACACCTACTACCGGGTAGAAAGAGAATGCAGGGTGCTCAAAATAGTTATCCTCATACGGATCGTTGTAAGCCAGATCTTCACGCCAAACCTTATGATCCGGACGAGCCTGATCCACCAACTCCGGAGCTACCGCGCCGAATACAAACTCCAACCAGTGCAGATATTCATTCCAGTTCAGGTTCGTCACCTCATACTTGTCCATATAGAACGAGCTGACGGTCAGACTACGCGTCTCGTTGTTACGCGGAGCGGTGATGAACTCATCCTTCTCACCCACGGTGAAAGTACCACCCTGAATAGGCACCATACCTATCGGGTTTACATTCCCAACGCCCTCATTTGCCTGAAAATTCGTAGTTTTCTGGTCGAAATAATTCCAACCGGTGGTGTTGCTCACACGAGTGTTCAACTCACGCTTGTTACACGAAGACGCAACCATTACCACCGAAACGATCAAGAGATACTTAAATACGTTTTTCATATTAAAATCGTTAATTTTTGTTATCCATTTTAAGGGTGCAAGTACATACGCATACGTCTGCACACATGTTTCAGCCTGCAAAGATAGTACTTTTTTCTCAAACAAACGAACATTTTGCTTAAAAAATTCAAAAAAAGTGCATTTTTCTCCTAAAAACGTCAATTTTTTGCAAAAAATGTACTAACTTTGCAGCATGAAAGCGAAAATTATGGCTATTGGCAACGTGACTCCGGATAGTTTTTATCCGGCTTCCCGACTGACCAATAGTGAACAATTGGAAGTATGGGCGCATAATGCGCTTGAAGACGGAGCGGATATACTCGATTTGGGAGGATGCTCCACACGCCCCGGCAGCACACCGGTGGATCAGGAGGAAGAATGGCGGCGCGTAGAACCGGCATTGAATATCCTGAAGCATAAGTTCCCGGAAACGCAGTTATCGTTAGATACATTCCGTCCGGAGATTGCCCGCCGCGCGCTGGATCAATTCGGTCCGATGATCATCAATGATATCTCCGGCGGATGCGAAACGATGTATCAATTGGTGCGGGACAAGAAGGTTCCGTATGTATGGACACTGCGGGGCGACCTCACTCTTCCCTCCCGAATGCCGTATGTATGCGAAATAGAGAACTTGATCCTCGATCCCGGATTCGGCTTTATCGGCAGCACGGAAGCGGATTATGCATGCATGCGGAATATGGACACACTTCGCCGCTATAACCGACCTGTTTTAGTCGGCGTTAGCCGCAAATCAATGGTCTATAAGCCCCTCGGACTGACCCCGGACACCTGCCTCGCAGCCACACAGGCGCTCCAGATGTACGCCCTCACACAGGGAGCTACAATTTTGCGCACGCACGACGTGCGCGCGACTGCGCATACATTATATTTATATAAAATGACTCAGTAACCTATTTACAAACAATGGTAAATATTCTATCTTTCTCTTTCGGCTTCAAGGATATGATTGATATCCTACTCGTAGCGGTGATTCTCTATGAGACCTATCGGCTGCTACGACGCACCGGTGCAGCCAACCTGTTTTGGGGAATCCTCACTTTCATCGTGCTTTGGTTCCTGGTTAGTTTTGTTTTCCAATTGGACCTAACGGGTGCGCTCTTCGACCGTATCATATCCGTAGGCGCCATCGCACTGATTGTTATCTTCCAGGAGGAGATACGTATGTTCTTCTATCGCGTAGGAGCACGTTTTTCTTCTCTCCAACTATTCCGACGCAATAATCCGGAAGATGAAACCGCCTCACGCCAACAGATTCTGGAGATCACCCAAGCCTGCCGTCACATGGCTTCCACCAAAACGGGAGCGCTGATCGTGCTCGCCGGAGAAAGTAACCTGAAAGAGATAGTAGATACCGGCGAACGGCTGGATGCACAAGTCTCCGCACGACTAATAGAGAATATCTTCTTCAAGAACACCCCTCTGCATGACGGTGCTCTGGTTATTCGGAACGGGCGTATGCTCGCTGCCGCTTGTATCCTGCCTGTGAGCAAAGACCAGACTATTCCCCAGCACTACGGACTTCGCCACCGCGCTGCGCTCGGATTAACAGAAAAATCCGATGCCACTTGTATTGTGGTATCGGAAGAAACTGGTCGTATCTCCGTCACCCAGGAGGGTACGATACGGGAAGTGACGCCGGATGAATTATTCCTCGTACTTCATTCCTCTACGGCTACTACCTCGACTACGGACTGAGCTGTTGTAGCCATCGCTACAGATAACGCATTTGCCCTCCTCAGGAAGCTGGAATAATACGGTAAATTTCAATCCTACAACAAGATTGTTCACTTTACTGGCGAAACCCGAAGTGGACATAATATCATTGAGCACCAGATTATCCACCATCGAAGTGGGACCATGGGCCGGATCCGTATCATAAACGGACGGAGTAATCAATGCCTCCTGTGTACCTTTGGTATGCAAATCCAGCAAACCATAGTCCACAAAAGCAGCCAAACGATATTCCACCTTGCGCTTCGGGACATCATATCCCACCGCATAATTGATAACACCTATACGTCCACCTATCTCGACGCTCAGATCCATATCCAAATTGAAAGTCGTCTTCACACCGCCGCTCTTGGGGATACTTGCAAAGAACTGCTGCCCAGGCACATCGCGCAGATCACTCTGTCCCGTGGAACCGATAATAGTAGCTCCTCCTGCTCCGTCGCCATAGCAATAATCTCCATAAGTCTCAATGGAAGCGGTCGATTTGGTCTTCGTCCATAAGTGGGCATACACCTTCACGCCGGCGAGGAAATAGAAACGCCTGTGCTGCATACCGATCATCAACGGCACATGAACAGCTACATCATTGTAGCGGTCACGACGGTCGTTCACGTTATAGACATAGTCAAAACGCCAATTATCTGCATCCAACTGGTTAGGCAATCGAACCGACTTACTGCTACTCTGGATATAACTCGTCATTCCTGCTCCGGCTTCGACTCCCAAATCGAAGAGGAAACGAGTCGGACTATACGTACGACCGGCTTGCAACTCATACTGAAATCCCAATCCGCCTGTCACGCCCAAACTCGGACCATAATTGCTCCCGGAGGGCATTAAGGTCCATTCTCCTATGTGGGCTGTTGCTCCGATATAATTATCCACCTTTGCGTACATAGAGCCGCTAAACAGCAGCGCAAAGAACAAAACCCAATATGATTGTTGTTTTTTCACCGAATAATTTGTATTTTTCATTTTTTTGTTGTACCTTTGCACCCGATTTCGATTTCGAAGAAAGGTACATGTGGTCTTTTGCGGCTGCAAAAGTAACAAAAATATTTGATATACGCAAGAAAACAAACCATTTTTTTTATTTTTCGTATAAAATTACACAAAATATGGCATTTAATCGCACTTTAATTACTGCTGCACTCCCTTATGCTAACGGTCCGGTTCATATCGGACACCTCGCAGGAGTGTACGTTCCGGCGGACATTTATGCCCGTTATCTTCGTCTCAAGGGGCAAGAGGTCCTCTTTGTTTGTGGTTCTGACGAACATGGTGTTCCTGTTACTATCCGCGCGCGAAAAGAAGGTATCACCACCCAGGAAGTGGTAGATCGCTACAATGCGCTTATCAAGCGTTCTTTCGCGGATTTCGGCGTTTCGTTTGACATCTATTCGCGCACCACTTCGCCTATCCATCATCAGTTCGCGGCAGAGTATTTCCGCAAAATGTATGACGCCGGTCAGTTCGTAGAGGAGACTTCCGAGCAGTTCTACGATCCCGAGACCGGACATTTTCTCACTGACCGTAACATCCGCGGCGAATGTCCGCGATGCCACTCCCTCGGCGCTTACGGTGACCAATGCGAGAAATGCGGCGCTACACTCTCACCCGACGAACTGATCAACCCTTACAACGCAGAAACCGGCAATCCGCTCACCAAGAAAGAGACCAAACACTGGTATCTGCCACTCGACAAATACCAGGCATGGCTCGAGGACTGGATCCTCAATAACCACAAAGAATGGCGCCCTAATGTTTACGGTCAGTGCAAGTCTTGGCTCGACGGAGGACTCAAACCCCGTGCGGTCACACGTGACCTCGACTGGGGTATTCCCGTTCCCGTAGAAGGTGCCGAAGGAAAAGTGCTCTACGTATGGTTCGACGCCCCGATCGGATATATCTCCAACACCATCGAGCTGTGTCAGGCGCATCCCGAGAAATACGGTTCATGGGAGAAGTGGTGGAAACAGGAAGATACAAGAATGATTCATTTCATCGGAAAAGATAACATCGTTTTCCACTGCATCGTCTTCCCCGCCATGCTCAAAGCGCAGGGTTACAACCTGCCGGATAATGTCCCCGCCAACGAGTTCCTTAACCTTGAAGGCGACAAGATCTCCACTTCACGCAACTGGGCGGTTTGGCTCAACGAGTACCTCGAGGATTTCCCCGGAAAACAGGATGTGCTCCGTTATGTCCTCACTGCTAATGCGCCGGAGACCAAGGACAATGACTTCACATGGGCGGATTTCCAGGCACGCAACAACAACGAACTCGTAGCTATCTACGGCAACTTCGTCAATCGCGCGCTCGTGCTCACGAATAAATATTTTAATGGACGCGTGCCCGCGTGCGGAGAACTGAATGAATATGACAAGGCAACCATCGAGGAGTTCAAAAATGTCAAAGCCACCCTCGAAGACCTGCTCAATAACTTCAAGTTCCGAGAGGCGCAGAAAGAGGCGATGAACCTCGCTCGTATCGGTAATAAATACCTCGCCGACACAGAGCCTTGGAAACTCGCTAAGACCGACATGGACCGTACGGCAACAGTCCTCCACCTCGCCCTCCAGATCGCCGCTAATCTCGCTATCGCTTTTGAGCCATTCCTGCCGTTTTCATCGGAAAAATTAAAGACCATGCTCGGGCTCAATGAGGCTGCCGGATGGGATGATTTAGGTCGTATCGATCTCCTTTCTACAGGTGAGCAACTTGGCGAGGTATCCCTGCTCTTTGAGAAGATTGAGGATTCCGCCATCCAAGCGCAACTCGATCGTCTGGAGCGTATCAAAAAAGAGAACGAAGAGGCAGCGAAAGCCGAGGCACTCAAGAACTGGCGTCCGGAACCCGTCAAAGAGGCAACTACTATCGATGAGTTCGACAAAACGGATATCCGCGTTGCTACCGTGCTCGAGTGTATGAACGTGAAGAAATCCGACCGACTGCTGCAATTCAAGTTAGATGACGGCATGGGAGGAAGAACGATCCTCAGCGGTATCGCACAAAGTTATCCGGATCCGTCCGTTCTCATCGGCAAACAAGTGCTCTTCATTGCCAACTTCCCGCCGCGTAAGATGATGGGCATCGAATCACAGGGGATGATCCTCTCCGCGGTCGATGCGGATGGAAAACTCGTCGTCACTACCGTCTCAGCTCCCGTCAAAAACGGCGCTCAAGTAGGCTAATTCGAAAAAAAGTACTGTTTTT
This sequence comes from uncultured Bacteroidales bacterium, assembly GCA_900319005.1. Classification (GTDB taxonomy): domain Bacteria; phylum Bacteroidota; class Bacteroidia; order Bacteroidales; family Paludibacteraceae; genus Colicola. Next base: position 205,025 of record ONMV01000003.1, on the reverse strand, counting down.
TAACGAAAAAATGCAGAAAAATTTGCGTATGTCAAAAAAAAGCAGTACTTTTGCACCCGCTTTTGAAAAAAAGACGAAATCGTACATCGTAAATCGTCCAATCGTCAATTGCTTGGCGGGATAGCTCAGCTGGTTAGAGCGCATGATTCATAATCATGAGGTCCCCAGTTCAATCCTGGGTCCCGCTACAAAAATCCCGCATATGGCAACATGTGTGGGATTTTTGTTATAAATCGTCAATCGTCAAATCATAAATAAAAATGTCTTTACAATGTGGTATAGTGGGATTGCCTAATGTGGGCAAATCAACCCTCTTCAACTGTCTCAGTAACGCCAAGGCGCAAAGCGCCAATTTTCCTTTCTGCACAATCGAACCGAACGTGGGGGTCATTACCGTTCCGGACGAGCGACTGATCAAACTGGGCGAGATTTGCAAACCAGAACGCGGAGTCATACCGACTACCGTTGAAATCGTGGATATTGCAGGTCTGGTAAAGGGTGCCAGCAAAGGTGAAGGACTCGGAAACAAGTTCCTTGCTAACATCCGCGAGACGGACGCTATCATCCATGTGCTCCGTTGTTTCGATGATGAGAACGTAGTGCATGTCGATGGGTCGGTGAACCCCGTGCGCGACAAAGAGATCATCGATGCCGAGCTCCAACTCAAGGACCTCGAGACCGTGGAGAGCCGTATTCAGAAATGCGAGAAAGCAGCAAAAGCGGGTGGAGACAAATTCGCCAAACTGCAACTCGAAGTGCTGGTTAAATACCGCGAGGCGCTTTCCCAAGGAAAGAACGCACGTACGGTTGAACTGGATAACAAAGATCAGGAAGCCGCAGCCAAGGATCTCTTCCTGTTGACCAACAAACCCGTCATGTATGTCTGCAACGTGGATGAAGGCTCTGCCGTTTCCGGCAATGCCTATGTTGAGCAGGTCAAGGAGGCTGTCAAAGACGAAGACGCCCAAGTCCTCGTTCTGGCGGCAAAGATCGAGAGCGAGATAGCGGAACTGGAGACCTACGAGGAGCGGCAGATGTTCCTCGGCGAAATCGGTCTGGAGGAGTCCGGCGTGAACCGGCTCATCAAAGCAGCATATGCCCTTCTCAAACTGCGCACTTTCCTTACCGCCGGCTCTGATGAAGTACGCGCATGGACTTTCCGAGAGGGGATGAAAGCACCGCAGTGTGCCGGAGTGATCCATACGGATTTTGAGCGCGGATTCATCCGTGCTGAGGTAATCAAATACGAGGATTTCGTAACCCTTGGAGGCGAAGCGCAATGCCGTGCCGCCGGCAAACTCGGCATCGAGGGAAAGGATTACCTCGTACAGGACGGCGACATCATGCATTTCCTCTTCAACGTCTAATAAATTACCTTCCAATCGTTGGTTATTCTTTAGTTCTTATTTAGTTATTAGTTAGATATTATTTAGATATTGCTCTTCTATATAAGATATGATTGAATCACTTTTAGCACACGGTATATACGTCGCATTCATCTTCATTATTCTCGGATTCATCGCCTTGGTGAAGGGAGCAGACTTCCTTGTGGATGGTGCCTCGGCGATAGCGAAACGGTTCGGGATCAGCGATCTGGTGATCGGTTTGACCGTCGTAGCGTTCGGCACGTCCATGCCGGAGTTTGTGGTGAACATGGTCTCCGTCGCAGAAGGATCGACGGACTTGGCGCTAACGAATATTCTGGGATCAAACATCATCAATACCTTCGTCATTCTCGGCCTTACAGCGCTGGTCTATCCCATCGCTTCCCAAAAGCGCAGTCGGGATTTCGACATCCCGATGTCTATCATTGCCGGTCTTTTCGTGCTGGTGTTTGTGGCTGTCCAACTGCCTTTCGGAGAAGACGGCAAAGGGGTCGGACGTATAGGCGGTGTTATCTTGCTGCTGCTCTTCTGCTATTTCCTCTATAATACCTTCCGCCATGCCAAAGACCACCCAAGTGAACTACCAAGTGACGAAGTACCAAGTACGAAGGAGATAACCCTCCGAAGGGCTATTTGCTTGATTCTCGGCGGATTGGTAGGATTGGTTGTAGGGGGTGAATTGATTGTAAAGAGCGCTGTGGATCTGGCAACAAGGATGGGGGTCAGCGAGGCTATCATCGGTCTGACGATAGTCGCCCTCGGCACCTCCCTGCCGGAGTTGGCTACTTCCGTCATCGCTGCCGCGAAGCATAACAGCGATATTGCACTTGGCAATGTCTTCGGCTCGAATATCTTCAATGTATTCTTTGTGCTTGCTACCAGCGCTACCATTCGTCCGTTGCCGGAATACGACGGCATCGAACTGGATGCTTGTATGGCGGCATTGGGAAGTATCATCGTCTGGCTGGCGGTCAAGACCAACCACGAACGCAAAGTACAACGCTGGGCGGGAGCATTGCTGCTGCTGGTTTACGGAGGATATTTGACCTACAGATTGATAAATCTATGAGCGTTTGTGGCTTAAGAACAAAATCGCACCTGCACTTTTTAGCAGGTGCGATTTTCGTTTATGCCTCCGGAAGGGTTTCCTGAAGGATATTCTTTGCGAACTCTTCGAGATTAGTACTGGAGTTCAAGCCGATACGTTGTGCAATGAGTTGCCTCCGACGGTACAATGTCCGTTTCTCCATGCGCAGGATCGAGCAGACCTCCACATTGTCCATGCCGATGCCCAAAAGGCAGATGACCAACAAGTCCAGTTCTGTCAGGTCTGGGTACTTCTTCTTGACCGAGTTAATGGGTTTTTGGTAGATGGAGAAGAGCTCCGTGCTCAGTTCCTCGATGCCCTGTTGATGGTAGATATATTTCGCTACGAGGTCTTCGCCACGCGTCATCCGGTCGCGTGCTTCCTCGGTCATAGCTATTTTCTCTTTGACTTTGTCAAGCATCTTCTCCCGCCACTCTTCCGTCTCGGCTTCCGCCAACTTGCGTTGCAGTTCCTGGGTTTCCAACTTGCGTTTGATTGCATCTGCTTTAACCGCAAAATAGAAAGCAAGAAGAAAAATAAGGCAAGTTAAAAACACTATATAATAAAACATGAAATCCATAAAATCCATAACCGTATAATTTTAAAGGTTGCTATTCTTGTTTTGTTCGATGCGTTTGCGTAGCTCCGCATATAGTTCATCTACATGAGCATAACTACATAGCATATAATTTTTCCCGTCCATAGTAATTTCCAGGAAACGATACGGGATAGTTACAGGAGGGTTTTTCCAGCCTCGGTAATACGGCGAATACCGTACATCTGTAATTTGCGAGATGGGGATCGTCAGATTGATATCGGTTGATGAATAGTTCTCATGAATAATCAGATTATTACCGACAATGCTGTATTCTCCGGTTCGAAGACGCTTAAAATACCTTAGTGCCTCAAAAAAGAAGACCAAAACATTTACTCCTATAAAACCACATATTTCTTGAGACAAATTACTGAATAACGGTATCTCACCACCTATATATACTACTACATCAGTGATAATATAGGCATGGATTAGCCACGAATTAGTTATTAAGGTATATAGCACCAATTGCCACACATATTTCCACCTAAACTCATTGTTGTAAACGAGTGTGCCTTTTGAATCTGTTTCTTTTTTCATTTTGTAATCATTTTTTAATAGTTAAACTTGTTTGGATCTTCCCTTGCCTTGGCGCCGGGTTGGCTTGGAAAATCGGTGCAAAGTTACTACAAAAATGTGTATACTTCCAAATAAAAAAGTACTAAAAATGAGGGATTGTTAGTTTTATAAACAATTTATTTTCTGCTATTTATGGATTTGCGTAGTACTAAAGCTTGTGCCAAATGTACTAAAGGGAGCGGTTTAGTACTGCATTTTGTTCATTTCGCGTCGTTCTTTGTCGAAAAACCAGCCCCATTTGTTGAAATAGCGGCACAAGTTTTGGATGTGTATGCGGAGCATATGGCTGTTCTTATAAGAGGAACGCGCGTGCGCATGCACGATGGTCCATTCGGGGTAATAGAGCGTGAGCCAGTTACGATGGATAGTACGCGTGAGGTCAATGTCTTCGGGGTACATGAAATAGCGCTCGTCAAAGAGCCCTGCTTCCACGGCAGCTTTTGTACGCAGGAGCATAAAACAGCCGCTGAGGTAAGGCGCGTTTATCGGTCGCGTGAGATCCATGTCGCGCAACTCGTAGCGTTCATTGCGTTTCGCCATCATCCATTCCGGCAAAAAGCGGCGTCCAAAGACATCAAGAGGCGAAGGAAGCCTTTTGGCGAGGTATTGTTGCGTACCGTCAGTGTTCACCACTTTCGGCATCATTTGCCCCACCTGCGGATTCGCTATCATCCAGTCGTGCATGGCATCAATATCTTCGGCTTTGACGCGGATGTCGCTATTCATCACCAGATGCAGTTCCGTCCTGTAGTATGTGCTCTCCCGCAGCGCGATATTATGTGCCTTTCCATAACCAAGGTTCGCTCCATTGAACATATACCGCATCTTGCCTTTTGTATCCTCCATTGAGGGAAGGCTTGGAGGGGTTCCCTTCTCTTCGCTATTATCCAGCAGATAAATCTTACGCAGGTTCTTCACCCGCAGCAATTCTCGAACAAGAGGCAGTACTTCCTGCTCCCATTTCGGATGATATAACACGATGGAGATGTTCAGCATTCCCACATGATTTTTCTTGAGGACGATATAAGACGATGAATAGTATTGAGCATTAGCCGTAAATAGTTGTCAGTATTTGTATCTGTTCCTTTAAAAAATGAGCACTTACCCACTTTCTTGCACCTTCAGCATATTGTGTACGAAGGGCCTCATCATCGAGTAATGTTCGGATAGCTTCTGCATATTTCTGCGCATCAAATGTGGAGACTACTATTCCCGTTTGTCCATCTTGATTCACCCATGTAGAACCTGATCCATTAATCTGGAAAGAAACAGCTGGTACACCACAGTAAAGTGCCTCAGCGAGAGCTACTCCAAATGCTTCACGGCGATCAATAGAAGGGAATGCATACACATCTGCTATGGATAAGTAGCAACGCATCTGCTTCTCTGACAATCGCCCAATAAATTGTATTTTATTCCCTTGAGGCTGCGCTAAATGTTGTAATTGTTCTGTTAATTCTCCAGTTCCTCCTATCAGTACGACACAATTGTCGGGTAAATAACGCGCGGCCTCTATCAGCATATTCAAACCTTTATACGCCACATGACGACCAACAGAAAAAACAATTCTCTTACCTTGATATAATTTTTTCATCTCTGCTATTTCTTGTTCATCGCCGGGCATAGGCTGTAGTTTCTCTTCGTTCACGATATTAGGCAGAATTGCTATCTTTTGTTTGAAATCCTGTAGCGGTTCTGACAACTCTACATACTGCAAACTGGTTGCAATAATCGTGTCGGCGCGCTCCAGAAGTTTGCGTTCTTGCGAACGATAGAGGTTGTACAGCAAGCTCTTGCCGATGATGTCTGAGTGCCAATGCAGTACTATCTTTGCTTTTCCTGTTGGTATCCGCATCAAATAAGTAGCTACAAGTGGGTTTGGTAGATGAACATGGATAATATCCGGCTGAAAAGCCATAATCTCGCTGCGTAAATACCAGAAATATGAGAACGAAAGTGGCTGAGAAGAAATGGTGATAGGAGCATTGATACGAATCACCTCAATGCCATTTTCACGTGTTCGAACCGTACCCTTCTCATGGTTAAAACAAATAACGCGTTGGTCATAGCCACTACTCATTTCCGTAACGATATTATATGCTACGTCCTCTATTCCACCAAAATAGGGATGATAAAATTTACTGATGTGTAGTATTTTTTTCATAAATCATTCACTAACTTTTGTATTATTTTTGCGGATTGTTCCCAACTAAATCGGCCAACTTGAATTTTACCTTCCTTAATAAGTTGCTCTCGCAAATGCTCGTCATGCATGATAGCATTCATTTTCTCTTGTATGTCCAATAAGTCTAGCGGATTGAAATAGAGTGCAGCGTTGCCGCCCACCTCATGAAAAACCGGAATATCAGATACCGCCATTGCACACTCTTGCGCCATCGCTTCCACCAACGGGATTCCGAAGCCTTCGTAAAGTGAGGGGTTGATGTAAGCGGTTGCATTCCTGTAGAGATTCGTCAATTCATCTGCGTTTACATAACCAAGGAAACGCACTCCTTTCCGGTTGTTATAAGCACTCCATTCTGTATCTGCAAAAGCAGAATGCATTCCTCCAGCAATATACAGGTCAAAATCCGGCTGCTCAATAGAACAATAGGCGTCCAGTAATCTCTTGATATTTTTGCGAGGCATCAAACTGCCCACCGCCAAAAGGTATCGTTCCTTTTTTTGACGTGGCAATAAAGCTGTCGGTCGCACGGCATTATAGACCACTACTATCTTATCCTCCAAGACTCCAATATAACGCATGATTTCGTCTTTAGAGAACTTACTGACCGTCAGTATCTTACATGCATTTTTCGCCGCTATTGGAGTCATAATACGGTAATACAGGCAATATAGGAGGCTGTAAGCGCGAGGTTTTAATAGATAAGAAATGTCATGAATAGTAAATAAATTTCGGTTGTAGCATAAGGGACTCAAACCGCTCAAACTCAATAAGATATGACCATCATAATGGCGCTTCATATATCTTGGTAGCGTTACTTGCTCCCAAAAATGCGAACCCTTTCCTCCTATAATCTCCACCGATAAATCAGTCAAATCGTACTCGTCGCGTATATTAGCCGGAGCCAAAATAGTATATGAAACACCGATCTGATGCAACGCGCAACAAATTTCATACGCAAACCGCTGAATACCGGTGAGGCGTTGACTTAAAAAACGACCATTAATATATATCATTGATGCAATGTTTCTTTTAATGAATCAATATATTGTCTTCCCCATCGTGCATCCGGCTCCATATAGTTTCCTTCGCCCCATTCGTTCCAGGACTTGAGCATGACGAGTTGGTTTTGTTTCTTATCGACGATGGTTTTAATGGCCTGCACATGTGTCTTGAATGCCTCGGGGGTGGAGTTATTCATCACAAACGCCCTCATCCGGCTACGGGGCGAGTGATCCCATCCGGGCAGGATGGTCGGCACTACTTCTTCGCGTTGCATTGCCGGCTCGGCAAACACCTTGATCGCTTTTGCATAATCATAAACGAGCGGCGATTTGCCGCGTAAATGCTTGATCAGAGTCGGCAGATGGCGCAACGCCAAACATTTATTCCGCTTCGTATCTCCGAGTGGCACTAAGTTTACTGCATCAAAACCCATCGCCATCACCTCATCCACCTGCCATTGATACGCCACATGCCCCAACAAATAAAGTCCGTTGAAACCGGCATCTTTTGCCATTTTCTGCCAGCGTGCCGTCCACGCTTTCCCGTCCGGCAGATCAAACGGCCGATAGACCATCAGCAACGGCTTGCCGTCCACCTGTATATACCGTTTGTCGCGCAACATCGGCAGAACCGCCTCAAAATGGGTTTGGTCGTCTTCGGGCGAATAAGTCTGCTCGATGAGCATCTTGTCAGGAGCCGTTTGCTGGTCAAGCCAAGTCTTGGCTTTCCAACTCTCGTTCGCCCAGCCTAAACAAAACGGAAAATCGGGTTTGCCGCTTTCCATCACCTGTTGCAGCGGTTTCTCCAAAAGTTGCTTACCCCCGAACCAGTAATGCCAGTAGCAAAATCCTTCCACACCCGCCTCCCGTGCCAATTGTGCCTGACGCTCTTTGATATCCGCCTCCAAGAGATTATAATACCCCAATTCACCGGGCTCTACGGGCTGACGATGCCCTTTGAACAAGGGCTTGCCGTTACGCACGCTGGTCCATTCTGTGAAGCCTTTTCCCCACCACTCATCGTTCTCGGGGATAGCATGAAACTGAGGTAGATAATACGCTATTACTCGCATAAAAGGGTTTGTATTTGTTGGTCAAACTGTTGGTTCTTAACTAAATAGAGCGCCTTTTCCTGTCCGGCTTGAGCAATCCGACTCCGATAGTCGGAATCCATACAATTCATCAATAAATGCTCTAATTCTTCCGGTCTGTCCGGTGAGAAGAACAGGGTCTCTTTGCCGCCTTCCAGGAGTTCGCTCATTCCCGAACGGTTGGTTTGCAGCACGCACACACCGGCTTGCATCGCCTCAAGCACCACTAATGGCATCGTTTCACGCCATGAGGGCAAAACGAGGATATCTATCTGATGATAGAACTGCGCCACTTCGGATGTCTGGGGTAGTATATTCACTTCGGGTGCACGTAACGATGTCATCGCCTGTATATACTGCCTGTCCGCTTCGCCTGTAGCGCCGCACAGCCATAGAGAGCAGTTGGCATGCTGCGCATGAATGCGCTCGAAAGAACGGATTAAAAGACCTATATTCTTTCGCTGCTCAAAATGACCGATAAAACCGATTTTCACTTCTTCATGCGGCATTAATTTATCAGATAAAACCGGCTCTACAGGCTTAATCGGGTTATATACTATTCGGGCGTTTGCAAGCCGGAGGTTTAATGTCTCTTCCCATTCTTTTTGCTGCGTATGCGATATAAAAACGATGGTATCGGCTCGCTGCGCCAAACGGCGATAGAGGTTTTTCATGGAGGGATGCCATCCGAAATGTTTATCCACGGGTTCATGCCAATGCCAAATATGTCGCACACCGGTCTGTTTCGCCAAAACTGCGCCTAATATCGTAATGGACGAAGAGGAATAAATAACATCGATTTTCTCTTTCTTAATAAAAGCTGCTAACCGGCATAGTGCATAGAGGTTATATATACGGACGAGTGCATTCCTGAGCGCATTTACCCCGGCTGCGCGATAGGGGAGCGCCATGATTTTCAGTCCGTTTACTCCACTCAAGGCATTCTCCATTCCCCCATCGGGCACGACGGAAGGCACGACGAGCGTCACCCGTGCACCGGCCGCCGCACATGCTTTTGCTGCGCGCATCATCACCGCTTCGGCTCCATGGATACCGCGGGCATGAGATATGAAGAGAATATGACTCATTTGCGTTCGTTTCGGAAGGCTTTCTTACTTTGCTCCAAACGCTGTTTACCGGTACTTGGACGCGGATGGATTTTATATTCTATATAGTTCTGATAAGGATTGTATGCTGCGGCTTGAGGTGCTTCTAAGAAGATACCTCGTGAGAAGCTGAAGCAATAAAGCGTCACCACTACGAATCCGGCTAATCGCTCCAGGAACAGCGGCAACACCTCCAATACCATCGGCAGCAAAGCGATGATACCGATATAGAAGAATAACCGCACACGGTTACTAACCTCCACCAACTCAAAGCAATAATAGTACAACACCAAACTCAACGCAAACATATTCAGCATGATCGTACCGAAAGGTAGTGTGTCTATCTTCTTTTTAAAGAACATCACCACAATCAGTATCGCCAAATTCAGTATAAAACCAAGACTTAATCCACGGCTGACGGCGAACATCGCCTCTTCCGTATAGGCCTCCGCTTTCTCCGCGTAGTTTTCTCCAAGCCAGCCCGCCACAGTAAGGAAGATGGTTTGTATCCAAGGAATACCCGCCAACATCAGCGCAGCTCCGAGCCCAACCACAGTCAAATATACCCATTCAGGCAACTTACGATCCAAGAAGAAATAGAGCGGAATCATCAATACCGCTACGCGGTGGAAAGTACAAGCGAGCACAATAACAAGCATGTATTTCCATATTTCATGCTTTTGCAAATATTGCAGAGCAAAGAAACAAAGTGCCACAGCTGTTGCCTGACGGATATAGATCATCTCTAAGTTGAAATACAAAATACCATAGTAACACAACAAACCCACTACCGGATATTTCGTATATTTGCGCAAAGCGCTGGTAATCAGGGTAATATTGATTGTTGTTACGACAAAGAACAGATGTTGAACTGTTCCACCCAAAGACTTAACCAAGGCGCAAAGCAAGGTAAAACCCTCCTCCGTTTGTTGTTCCAATAATTCAACGGGTCTGCCTATCAGGCGGCTGAAAGGAGGATACATTCCGAATAACTCCGTATAACTATCCCAATCACCTCCTGTCTCATACCGTAAGCCGGCAATACCTATCAGCATCAATGCTGACAAACCGCTCAGTATCTGCGAACCGAGTTTATCATGCATCTGAACATTGAGCACCGCCAACGCGCATAATATGCCAAAACAAATCAGATAGAACATAACTTACGTCCTTTCGTCATTAAGATCATACTTACCAAGAGACACTCCAATACTTCAGCCGCAATCCAGCTGATACACACACCCTTCACTCCGATTAACGGAAGCAACCATACATTCATTCCAATGCAACTCACCGCCAGTATTATTCCCACCCAGGGTGCCCAACGCTGCAAGCCCATACCATAGAGTCCTTGGACAGTCAACAAGGTAGCTACCATCACAAGGCAAGGAATCGGGGCTAACCAACGAAGTATCTCTACCGAAGGCGCAAAACCGGTACCGTACATAATACGGATCATCAGCGGCGCACAGACAAAAGTCAAAAGAGACACTACTGCGGCTGCGCTGCCCGCCCAAAGAAGAACCTGTTTGAGGAAACGTACACCTTCCGTTTTAGAATCTGCAAACCGACGACTGATCTCAGGATAGACCGCCATGCTAACTGGCATGACAACCACCATATTGAGCGCCTGTATCAAACGTTGGGCACCGGAGAAATAACCGATTACATCATCCGCCGCATAGATACCAAGAATCGTCATGTTCGCCGTGGTATAAAGCGACACAAACACATTATTGAGGAATATCGGAGCACCTGCCTGCAACACTTCCCGCATCACGGGGCGAGAGAAAAACGGACGGCTGATATGAAAACGTCGTACTACATACACCATCGCCCCTATCCCAACGAGGATACTTGCCAGGGACATCAGCAAGGGATAAAGACGATAAGCCGAGGCTTCACGCACAAGCGCCAATACCAATACGGCGCCTAAAAGTTTAGTGAAGAAATTCGCCCATGCCATCTTGTCCATCTGCTGCACACCTTGGAGATACCAAGTAGGAAAGAACACGATACCGATATTGGCAAGGGCAGTATAGATATACAACTTCGGATCGCAAGCAACCCGCTCTATGAAGAAAGGCAGAAAAGCAAGAATTGCAAAGGACAAAAGCAGTAGCACACTCTTCGCGACAATCACCGACCAGAAGATCCCATCCATGCGCTGCTTATTGTCGCGCGCAATAGAAATCTGACGGGTAGCGGAGTACTCGAAGCCGAAATTGATAAGCAGCGTCAAATAAGTGACAATATTCTGCGCATAACTGACACTACCGAAGAGCGAAGCACCGAGAATACGGCTAATGATAGGGAGTACCAAAAACGGGATGAGGTAGTTTGCCACCTGCAATACCCCCAACGATACCATATTTTTGTATAGTGTTTTCACTCTTTGCGCCGAATATATACATAAAAAGCGTGCAAAGATACAATAATTTTTGCATATATGCAAATAAAAGTTAAAAGTTTATCAAATTAATGAATGAAAGAGCACAAAAAAGCCCAAAACAAATGTTTTGGACTTCATTTTTTCTTTTTCGGTATTTCGATATGTCAATATATCGATATTCCGATGTTTAAGCCTCAGCTTCAGCAGCGGGTTCCTCAGCAGGAGCTTCACCGTTAGCCTCAGCCTCAGCGGCAGCGGCTTCCTTAGCAGCCTCTTGTGCAGCAGCAGCGAGCTCTGCAGCAGCAGCGGCACGTTTCTCAGCTACTTTAGCAGCGATAGCCTTGTTGGTCTCTACCTCTTGAGCGAGGAGAGCCTTTGCTGCAGCAGCTTTCTTGTCTGCCTCTGCTTGGCTGATCTTACCGGCTTTCGCATCTTTCTGAGCTTTCCAAGCATCGAAACGCTTCTGAGCCTCTTCCTGACTGAAAGCGCCCTTAGCTACACCTCCTTGGAGGTGTTTGCAAAGAAGTACACCTTCGTTGGAGAGGATCGTACGAACGGTGTCTGTCGGCTGAGCACCAACGTTAACCCAGTACAGAGCACGCTCGAAATTGAGAATTACAGCTGCGGGATTGGTGTTCGGGTTGAAAGAACCGATACGCTCGATGATTTTGCCGTCACGCGGCGAGCGGCTGTCAGCTACTACGATGTGGTAGAAAGCATAGTCTTTGTGACCATGACGAGCCAAACGAATTTTTGTTGCCATTTTGTTTTAATTTGTTTTATAGGCCTTGAACTTCGCGAGTTCTACGCCCGGGTTAATAAATAAGCACACGGAACTTTATATATACATAGTACTTCGTCCCTTTGTACATTGATGTGGCTTGCTTTTTACACGAAAAAGCGTGCAAAGGTACTGCTTTTATTTTATATATGCAAATATTTTCTGTAATATTTTCATTTTTTATGCTTTTTGAAACTAAAATGACTAATATACATAACAAAAACTCCCATGGCTTCACAGTCACAGGAGTTCCAAAAAATTTACTTACTCACAATTTATTAAGGCATAGGCGTGAATTTATTTCCCCAAATATCTCAGTGCTAGTGGTATCAGTTAATTTTGCCCAACTCAAACACCAGCCTTTATGAGCCGCGGCGACGCGTATAGGGGGGGGGGGGGGGGAGTCCCCTGTTTTTCTGTCTGTACTGTCCATTCACGGGGTGTCATTCCCGTTTCGCGGGCAAAGATACGAGAAAAGAGGGTTGGGGAGGAGAAGCCGCATTCATCGGCAATTTCCTGAAACTTCATATCCGGATTTTCTTGCATCAAACGCTTTGCTTCCTCTATACGATAGTTCGTAACAAACTGATAGAAATTACACCCGTATTCAGTGTTAATAAATTGGCTCAGATAGGTACGATTAAGGGGTAGTATTTGCCGTAGATCCATTAACCGAAATTCGGAATTTTTATACGGTCTCTCTTTCTCCATCCACTCCTCCAAAATAATGCGATACTCCGCATATGAAGCTGTTGGCACTTCCATTTCTTCCTCCATTTCTTCTTGCTGATTCATCTTATTCTGTTTAATGGTTTTCCACGGATCTCCACGATATAGAATCTGTTCGGTACTATATGCGATCATTAGCAAAAATATGTCGCGACATAATCCATGCTCCAAACAAGCACTCTACAGTAATAGTGCTATTCATAACCAAGCTCAGGTCTTGATACATTTCTATTGGAATAAATCGCGCCATCCACAAACTAAGACAGACGCATGCAATCAAAACGCCCCCAAAAACAAGCTCTAATTTGTATTCAACAAAAAACTTACGCCAGTTCATAACCCGTTTTATCCACAAAAACGAGTGCAAAATTACAAAAAATAATTTAGAAATGCAACCCTTTAAAGTAATTTTTTACGCAGAGTTGAGTATTTTTTACTTAATGTCCTGCGCATTCATTTGAAGTGTAGTACGTCCGCGGAAAGAATTTTCCTCCAGATAGAAACATACATCAATAGAATTACCGTTCTGCAGATACTCCGCTTTGTCACCCAGTCCGAAAGCGATGCCTTCCATAGCGACAATACGGTCGGTGAGATCGAGATGAAGGTGTTTTCCGTCACTCACAGCGCGTGTGTTGCGATTATTAATGAGATTGCGGCAAAGGAAGAGAGGCCGTTCATTGCCCGGTCCGAAAGGTTCGAGACATTGAAGAATCTTATACATCTTCCAGTTCATATCACTCAGTTCTACCTCGGCCTCGATCTCAAGCGTCGGTGCCTGCTGAGCGAGTGTGATATGAGACGCTACATAGTTCTCAAAACGGCGTTTGAACTCGGGCAGATCGGCTTTATGCATACTCAGACCTGCAGCGAACTTATGTCCTCCGAAATTCGTCAGTAGGTCACGACAGGAGTCAATCGCAGTATAGATATCAAAATCGCTGACAGAACGTGCGCTACCGCTGATGATATCATCCTCACCCGCCGTGAGGACAATAGTGGGTCTATAAAAGGTTTCTGTCAACCGGCTTGCAGCTATGCCTACCACCCCTTTATGCCACTCGGGCGAAAAGACGACAGTGGTGAATTTGCTCGAATTCATCGGATCTTTTTCGAGTTGCGCGAGGGCCTCGTCAGTAGTCTTTGAATCATAATCGCGTCGATCCTGGTTATAAGAATCGATATCTTGAGCAAAGCGCAAAGCCGCTTGTTCGTCATCTGTGATTAGGAGCCGCACTGCTTCAGAACCGCTTTTTATACGCCCAGCAGCATTGATACGGGGGCCGATCTTATAGACCAAATCGCTCATGGTAACAGTTTTACCCTCTATACCTGCCATTTTCATGATAGCACGTATACCTACCGAAGGCGCGGCATTGAGGGCGCGCAGTCCATAGAAAGCCAGCACTCGGTTCTCGCCCGTAAGGGGCACTATATCACTGGCGATGGACATAGCCAGAAGAGGCAGGAGACGGTAGATCTCCGTAGGCGGGATACCCCGGCGTTGTGCGTATGCTTGCACGAGTTTGAAGCCCACTCCGCAACCGCTGAGTTCCTTATAGGGGTATTGACAGTCTGCACGCTTCATATTCAGCACCGCTATAGCGGCAGGTATGACCTCCCCGGGCGTATGATGGTCACAGATAATAAAATCCACCCCGATACTATTGGCATACTCCATCTTTTCTACCGATTTGATGCCGCAGTCGAGGGCAATAACGAGGGTGCATCCTTTCTCTTTGGCGGTATCTATCCCTTTTGTGGAGATACCATAGCCCTCAGTATAGCGGTCCGGGATATAATAGAGGAGATTATCCGTCTGGGTCTTCAGGAAGGAATACATGAGCGCCACAGCTGTTGTACCATCGACATCATAGTCGCCGTACACCATTATTCGCTCGTGTGTATCAATAGCACGGCAAAGTCGATCAACCGCAGCTCCCATACTTTGCATAAGAAAAGGGTCATGGAGGCTATCCAAAGAGGGTCGTATATACGAGCGCGCCTCAGCTGCAGTACGGATACCGCGTCCCGCTAAGATACGCCCTGCTACCGAACTGATCTCCAGTTCGGCACTCAGACGCTCAGCAGCGGACTGCTCTTCCGGCGTCAATTCTTTTATTTTCCAGTTAATATCCATTTTTTAGACCGCTACGCTGTATAATCCTTTCCCTTTAAATTTTCCCCTTTCACCTCGTATTCGTCCGCTTCTTTCCATTGGGGTAGGACTTCGCGGAAATGACGCAGTTTCTCAATAGAGAGGTCCACTATTCGAGTGGCTTCCTCGTAATCCTCGAAACCTGCGAGGTCCTTTAGCCATGTGTCGTACGCCGCCGAATGACCGTTATAATCAAGTTGCAGACCATCCGTACCGACCATATTGACACCTATTCCGTAGCAGTGGTTCTCAGCCGCGCGCGCAGCAAGGAGGGCATCCCAGTACTGAATACGGATGGTAGGCCAACAAGCAACACAGATGAGAAGGTCATATAGGTGGTTTTTATCCTGCCTCAACCATACAGGGAAGCGCAAGTCATAGCAAACCGCCATGCGTATCTTTACGCCCCGGAACTCAAAGATCTTGCGTTCGTTACCGGGTGTAAAGAACTCCGCCTCGCCTCCGCTGGCGTAGAGATGATGCTTGTCACAGTATTGCGGTGGCACTCCCGGGGCAAAGAGAAAACCCCGGTTGTACAATTTCCCGTTCTCAGATGCCATGAGTGAGCCTGCTATCGCCAAGTTATAGGTATCCGCCATGTGCTGCAAGGCCAGACAGGTAGGTCCGCCCCACGGCTCTGCCAGACCTGGACGGTCAGTACAGAAACCGGTAGAGAACATCTCCGGCACTACCGCCAAGTCCACCTGCCCCGCGATAGCGCGCAAACGTTCATCCAGCAGACCTATATTCGCCTGCGGATCAGCCCAGACGATTGGATATTGTAATAAAGCGACTCTCAACTTTCTTTCCCTGATATTTCATGATTACGTTTTCACGAAAGTTCATTAATTTTTCTTCTTAGAAGAAGTTCCTCCACCGGCAATCTGCTCGCGCATCGCAGTGTCCGCCTGAATATTCTGCATGCGATAATAATCCATGATACCGAGATTACCACTACGGAATGCCTCAGCCATGGCTTGGGGCACAAGTGCTTCCGCCTCAATCACTTTTGCACGGGCTTCTTGCGCTTTGGCTTTCATCTCCTGCTCGGAAGCGACCGCCATCGAGCGGCGCTCTTCGGCTTTCGCCTGAGCAATATTCTTATCCGCCTCCGCCTGATCTATCTGGAGCTGTGCACCGATGTTCTTACCCACGTCTATATCGGCTATATCGATAGAAAGAATCTCAAAAGCCGTTCCGTCATCGAGACCTTTAGAGAGCACTAATTTACTGATGGAATCGGGGTTTTCGAGCACTTGCTTGTGGCTCTCCGCACTACCGATTGAACTGACAATACCTTCTCCGACACGCGCAAGGATCGTATCTTCACCTGCTCCACCGACGAGTTGTTTGATATTTGCCCGGACGGTCACACGGGCTTTGGCAATCAACTGGATACCATCTTTCGCCACCGCTGTAACAGGAGGGGTATCAATGACTTTCGGGTTGACACTCATCTGCACGGCTTCGAATACATCACGTCCCGCCAAGTCAATCGCGGTAGCCATCTGGAAAGGCAAAGAGATACCTGCTTTCGACGCAGACACCAAGGCGTGTACCACGCGTTCTATGTGACCACCCGCCAGATAGTGTGCCTCCAAGCCGTCACGCTTCACATCGGTCAGCCCCGCCTTATGCGCCTCAATCATGCAGTTCACAATCTTTGCAGGCGGCACCTTCCGGATACGCATCAGGAAGAGTTGAATGAGACTGATATGTACACCGCTCACTACAGCATTGATCCATAGCATAAAGGGTACGTAATACAGGAAAATAATCACACCGATGCTCACCAAGAACATCAGTAAAATTTGTAATACTCCAATTTCGGGATCCATAATGACTCCTTTCTTTATTATTTATCAGATAATTTTTCTTCTTTCTTGAGTTTATTGTTCGCCAACTCCACATGGCCATCGATCTTGGTATCCAATGCCATTTTCTCCAAAGCATGGCTGCGGACAAATCCCCAGACAGCCAAAGCAGACATCAAGACACACGCACCCATCGTGATTAACCCAGCGACATGCCCCATCCAAATCCACGCAACAACAACTGCACCGATAAGACAGGCAAAACCGCTAACACCCGCAATGCCGAACCCCGGCAAAAGGAACATCTCCAATAATAATAACGTGACGCCCGCGAGCACTAATAATACGACTAAAAAAACGTTCATGCAAGTATTTTGTTAAAAAAATTACAACTATTTTTTTCAAATCGGCTGCAAAGATACTAAATATCTTTGGTATATGCAAGCGAATAAAAAAAAATTTGCATAAATAAATAAAATATACTACTTTTGCAGCCGTTTTTTGAAGGGTTACACCTTATTATTATACGTTTATGAGCAAAAATTTGGTAATAGTAGAGTCTCCGGCGAAAGCCAAAACAATTGAGAAATTTCTCGGAAGTGACTATCATGTATTGAGCAGTCAGGGTCATATCCGCGACATCGAGCCCATCGGCAAAAACTCCATGGGTATCGATTTCGAGCATGGCTATCAGCCCCATTACGCGATTGATGAGCACAAAACCCATCTAATAGAACAACTGCAAAAGGAAGCATATAAAGCAGATACGGTTTGGTTGGCTTCCGATGAGGACCGCGAGGGAGAAGCTATTGCATGGCATTTAAAAGAAGTATTAAGCTTGGATGAGAAAAACACGAAGCGCATCGTTTTTCACGAGATTACCAAACCGGCCATCCAAGAAGCCATTCTCCATCCGCGTGATATTGATTACAACTTGGTGAACGCGCAGCAGGCCCGCCGTGTGCTTGACCGCATCGTAGGTTTTGAACTTTCGCCGATTCTTTGGAAGAAAGTGACTACCGGTCTTTCTGCCGGTCGTGTACAATCGGTAGCGGTACGTCTGATTGTGGAGAAAGAGCGTGAGATAGAAGCCTTCCGTGCATCGTCCTCATACCGCATTTGTGCCGATTTCATCGGATCAAATCCGGGCGATGCCTCTATTCTGAGATGCGAGTTAAACCATCGTTTTTCGCACAAGAAAGATGCGATGGATTTTTTACAGAATCTGCCTAAGTCTCAGTTTATCGTACGCGATGTACAACGCAAGCCGACCAAACATATGCCTGCACCTCCTTTCACAACCTCTACGTTACAACAGGAGGCAGCAAGAAAATTAAAATTCGCGGTGTCGAAGACGATGCGTCTGGCGCAATCTCTCTATGAGAGCGGAAAAATCACATACATGCGTACTGACTCGGTCAACCTGTCCTCCTTAGCGCTGGCGACCAGCAAGAACGTGATTACCGAGCAATACGGCGCAGAGTACGTACATACGCGTCAATACCATACCAAATCGAAAGGTGCACAAGAGGCACACGAGGCAATCCGTCCGACTTACATGGATGTGCTTACCGCCGGTAACGGACGAGACGAGCAGCGTTTATATGAGTTAATTTGGAAACGTACGATCGCTTCCCAAATGGCGGAAGCTGAGAGTGAGCGGACGACCATCGAAGTATCGGTACACGGCAGCAAGTATGCGTTTGTGGCAGTAGGCGAAGTGATTACTTTCGACGGTTTCACCCGCGTTTATGTACAATCAACGGATGAAGAATCGGAAGAGCGTCGGATTCTGCCTTCAATGGCTCAACGCGAGCGTCTGAAACTGCAAAGTGCAGAGGGGATTCAGACTTATGCCAAACCTCCCTTCCGTTACAACGAGGCAAGTCTGGTAAAGCGCATGGAAGAACTCGGTATCGGCCGTCCTTCCACTTATGCCACGATTATTGAGACCATCCAACATGTAAAATATGTGGAGAAAGGTTCGGTAGCCGGTCAGAAACGTGACACAGCCATCTTAACACTCAAGAACGGGGAGGTAGTAGAACATACCAAATCAGAGATGTACGGCGCAGAGTCCCAGCGTCTCTTACCAACCGATTTGGGTATTATCACCAATGATTTCTTAGTCGCTCATTTCCCTTCCATTCTCAGCTATGATTTCACCGCTAATGAGGAGGAGCAATTCGACCGTATTGCCATCGGAAAGAGCGATTGGGTAGAGACGGTAGATAGTTTTTACAAGAAATTCAAACCCTTACTTTCCTCGATTCCATCGGGAAAAGTAGCCGGCAGGGTATTAGGTAATGATCCTACGACAGGTCAACCGGTGATTGCTAAAATCAGCAAGATCGGTCCTTGTGTCCAGTTGGGCGATGCGGCAAACGACAAACCGCGTTTTGCAAGTCTGAAAAAGGGTCAATCCGTCTTCACCATTACGCTGGCAGAAGCACTGGAATTATTCAAAACTTCTCTTCCGCTCACCTTGGGCGAATTTGCAGGAAAAGAGGTGGTGATCGGCGAAGGTAAATACGGTCCATACGTGAACTATGATAATCAGTTTATCTCCATTCCTCGCGGCAAAGACCCACTCAAGCTCACGATGGATGAGGCGATAGAGCTGATTGCGCAGAAACAACTCGCACTAACCCCTATTCACCAATGGGGTGATGTGCAGGTGCTCAGAGGCAAATACGGAGCGTACATCCATACTCCGGAAGGAAATTATCAAATCCCCAAGAGCAGCGACGCAGCAAGCCTCACCGAAGCAGAAGTACGCGAAATAATGGCTAAAAATGAACCATTAAAACCCGGAAAACGTACTTTTAAGCGAAAAAGTGCAAAATAATTGCTGAAAAATTTGCACAATTCAAAAAAAAGCAGTACTTTTGCACCCGCTTTTGAAAAATCGATAAAATTGCGCAAGCAAATAATCGAATCGAAAGTGAGCGAGAAGTAGCGCAGTTGGTAGCGCACTACGTTCGGGACGTAGGGGTCGCGTGTTCGAGTCACGTCTTCTCGACAAAAGAGCAGCGTTTGCTGCTCTTTTTGTTTATTATTCCCTTATGGTGATGTGGAAACAGGATTGTTTGGCTTCGTACTTGACGTAAATCTTACCAGCCCGCTGATGATTAAGAAGTACTTGACCCAAGACTAATTTGAGGTTATCCTCGTGCATGTAATCGCGTGTGCGCGTTACTTTATCATAACGCATATAAGCAAGATCAAACGTGGTGCCATAACAATGACAAGATTGGGTAGTGGAATTGATGTTTCCGCTGTGTTGAAGAAATTTGACGTCTTCCTGAGTGCGCAAGACAGAGGTCACATAGAATCGGTAATGCGGCAATCCGTTACGCGCCAAGATATCCGCCCACTCTGCCCCGATAGCATCCAACTCGCGTTTGGCGGATGGAATGAGGTAAGGAATCGAGTGCGTCAGACTATCGACGATATAATTGCTATTTGTCTCGATTTCAACGAGACTTTTACGCATAGATGCGGCATCGATTCTATTCTTAGGCGGATGGGGCAAACCGATACGGGATGCCACATCATGCTGTTTGGACTGGAGGTCGTTGAACTTCATTTTATAATTGAAAGTCCGTCCGGGGTAAGCCACCAGATGATCCTCGATTATGACCGTCTCTTGCGTAGGATGACTACAAGAAACTAATGGAATAAAGAATAAGGAATAAAGACTTATATGCGTCATTAGACACAAATAAGTCCTTATTCTTTTAGCGTAGTTTTTACTCATTATTCCTATATGCTCCATTCGAAGCCGTCTTTGGTGTCTTTGATTTGAAAACCGAGAGCAGTCAGTTCGTTGCGGATCTTATCGGATGTGGACCAATCTTTGTTCTGCTTTGCCTGCAGGCGGATACCAAGCAAGAGGTCGATAGCGCCGTTAAAAGCCTTCATCTTCTCGTCTCCTCCGCCTTGCTCTTCAAGTCGCAGACCGAGGATATCAATAGCGTACGTTTTCCAAACTTCCTTCAGTTCGTTGAGGTCTGCCTCGCTAATCGTGCCCTTACCGTCACAAACGGTATTGATGGCTTTTGTGGAATCGAAGAGCGCTGCGATCACAAACGGCGTATTCAGATCATCGTCCATCGCCTCTTGGCATTTCTCCCGCAGACCGTTCACCTCTACGTTGGTAGCCGCTGCCGGTTTGATCTTCAACAATCTTGCATAGGCCTCCTGGAGACGTTGGAGTCCTTTCTCAGCAGCTTCCAGAGCCTCGGAGGAGAAGTCCACAGTGGAGCGGTAATGTGCCTGAAGGATGAAGAAACGGATGACCATCGGACCGAAGGGTTTCGACAAAAGCGGGTGTTCACCGTTGAAGAACTGTTCCAAGGTGATGAAATTATTGTAACTCTTGCCCATCTTCTTGCCGGCGATAGTGATCATGTTATTGTGCATCCAGTAATGTACTGTCTCATGTCCGAGGGCAGCGCAGGATTGTGCTATCTCCGCCTCGTGGTGGGGGAAGATAAGGTCGAGTCCGCCGCCGTGGATGTCGAACTGCTCGCCGAGGTATTTGGTGCCCATCGTAGAGCACTCCATGTGCCATCCGGGGAATCCTTCCGACCAAGGCGATGGCCAGTGCATGATATGCTCCGGAGCGGCTTTCTTCCAGAGGGCGAAGTCATAACTGTGCTTCTTTTCCTCCTGTCCGTCCAGTTCGCGGGTCTCAGTGACGATGTCGTTGAGGTTACGTCCGGAGAGCTTGCCGTACGGATAGTCCTTGGCGTATTTCTCAACGTCCATATAGACGCTTCCATTAGAGACATAGGCGTAGCCGCGGTCAAGGATCTTCTGTACGAAGGCAATCTGCTCGATGATATGCCCCGAGGCGTGCGGTTCGATGGAAGGCGGCAGGACGTTGAGGGCAGCCATGTCCCGATGGTAGCGGTTGGTGTAGAACTGTACAACCTCCATCGGTTCGAGTTGCTCCAGACGGGCTTTCTTAGCGATCTTATCTTCACCTTCGTCAGCATCGTGTTCGAGGTGTCCCACATCAGTGATATTACGCACGTAACGCACCTTATAGCCAAGGTGCATAAGATAGCGATAGAGGATATCGAACGTAATAGCGGGACGAGCATGACCCAAATGGGCGTCACCGTACACCGTCGGTCCGCAGACGTACATGCCTACATGTCCTTCATGGAGGGGCTTGAAAGTCTCTTTGAAACGAGTTAAAGAATTATAGATTTCCATAAAATAGAGTTTCTATTTACCTATTAAAAACAATTTTGCGTGCAAAGATACTGCTTTTTTTTGAGATATGCAAGAGTCGCAGCCTTTTTGTCGCTTTTTTGCATAGAATTAGCAGGTATTTAGCAGTCATTTACGTGACCATTACAGCAAATGGATCAAATAAAAAAATGATGTGGGACTATGGGATCCGAAAAAGTCTCAAGAGCGTCAAAGTCTCATTGCAAATTTTTGAACTAAAAAAGCGCAAAAAGCGCTTTTTTAGTTATTCTTGAAGCCGTATCCGTTTTTGAAAAAGCATGCTACAAGCCCAAAAGAGTTACAAGAGCGTAGCGGGGTCGAGGTTGTTTTTCTCGATGTCTTTGAAATAGTTGAAAGTACCCACTTTGAGTTCTTCGCAAGCTGCCTCATCGCAGACGATGATTCCATGTTGGTGCATCTGGAGGGCAGAAACGGTCCACATATGGCTAATCGGCTCCTCGATGGCATGTTGGAGCGCACGGGCTTTGTTATGTCCGTTGACCATGATCAACACCTCTTTGGCATCCATCACCGTTCCGACACCTACGGTGAGAGCTGTCTTGGGCACTTTGTTGACATCATTGTCAAAGAAACGGCTGTTAGCGATGATGGTGTCGGTGGTCAAGTCTTTTTTACGCGTACGGCTGGAGAGGGATGAACCGGGCTCGTTGAAAGCGATATGTCCGTCCGGACCGATACCGCCGAGGAAGAGGTGAATACCACCAATATTACGGATCTTCTCCTCATAACGTGCGCATTCGGCAGCAAGGTCGTTTGCATTTCCGTTGAGGATGTTCACATTCTCCTTTCTAATGTCGATATGGTTGAAGAAATTATTCCACATGAAGCTATGATAGCTCTCGGGGTGCTCTTCCGGGAGGTTAACATACTCGTCCATATTGAAGGTGACCACATTGCGGAAAGATACCTTTCCGGCTTTATTCAATTCGATGAGCGCTTTGTACATTCCAAGGGGCGAACTGCCGGTCGGCAGACCAAGTACGAAAGGTTTGCTCTCCTTGGGGTCAAACTCATTGATACGTTTTGCTACATAATTCGCAGCCCACTGACTAAGCAGGTCATACGAAGGTTCGATAATTACTCTCATAAATTAGTTGACAATTGATATTATTAGTCTATTCTTTTTAATACGACTGCACTGCGGGCGGGGAGGTACATCTTGAGCCAACCCTTTCCGTCCTTCGCGTATAGTTCGTCGTGTTCCGTGAAATGCTCCACTGAGTCATCGCTCAGCCCGAAGCCTGCGAACTCTTTTGCGTCGGTGTTCAGCACTACTTTGTATTTGCCTTCCGGCACTAACATGCCGTAGTCTGTAAAGGATTTCTGTCCGTTCCAGTTGAAGATAAAGAGCAGATCTCCGCGGGAGTAAGCCACGACTTGGTCTCCCTCGTTGTCCCACCATTTCATAACCCACGGCAGATGGCAACCCCAGTCATCTTCCTCTGTGATGATATATTTCTTGAGCAGATGGATCATCTGTTCATCAAAGCGGTTGAGGTCGGCGAAGAAATAATTCGGATTGTCCACCAGCCCCCACTGCCGACGCGCATACTTATAACTCCATCCGTTTCCCTCGCGCGGAAAATCGATCCATTCGGGATGTCCGAACTCATTTCCCATAAAGGTCAAGTATCCACCATTAATAGTGGAAGCGGTGACAAGGCGGATCATCTTATGCAGCGCGATTCCGCGGTCCACCATATAGGTCGAGTGGCCATGCTCGAAATGCCAGTACATATCCGCGTCCACGAGACGGAAGATGATGGTCTTGTCACCCACCAAAGCCTGGTCATGACTCTCGGCGTACGAGATGGTCTTTTCGTCCTCACGGCGGTTAGTCATTTCATAGAGTATATGTCCTGCTTTCCAGTCCTCGTCCTTCACCTCTTTGATGTACTTGATCCAGAAATCCGGGATACCCATTGCCAAGCGGTAGTCAAAGCCGACACCTCCATCTTCGATAGCCGCAGCGAGCCCCGGCATACCGGACATCTCTTCGGCAATCGTGATTGCTTGTGGCTTCACTTCGTGAATGACTTTGTTAGCCAAAGTGAGATACATGAGGGCGTCGCCATCTTCGTTTCCGTTGAAATAAGAGGGATAGCCGTTGAAGTCTTCTCCCAGACCATGAGAACGATAGATCATCGAGGTCACACCATCGAAACGGAAACCATCGAAATCATATTCATCCAACCAGAACTTACAGTTCGAGAGGAGGAAATGCAGCACTTCGTTCTTGCCATAATTGAAACAGAGCGAGTCCCAAGCCGGGTGCTCCCGACGATAACCGTCATGGAAATACTGGTATCCCGTGCCATCAAAATTACCGAGTCCCTCGAGTTCGTTCTTTACCGCGTGGCTGTGTACGAGGTCCATGATGACCTTGATGCCTCTTCCGTGCGCATCGTCAATGAGCGCTTTGAGTTCGTTAGGCGTACCGAAACGGCTGGAGGCCGCAAAGAAATTGGAGACATGGTATCCGAAGGAACCGTAGTAAGGGTGCTCTTGGATAGCCATGATCTGGATGCAGTTATAGCCCAGTTTGGCGATACGCGGGAGTACATCGCGGCGGAACTCCTCGTATGAGTTCACTTTCTCCTGCTCGGAAGACATACCGATGTGGCACTCATAAATGAACAGAGCTTCGTTGCTGCTCTTTCTCCTCCCTTGTGGGGAGGTCGGGTGGGGTTTTCGGTTCTTCCACTGGTATTCGGGTTCATTCCACACCTGTGCGGAGAAGATCTTTGTCTGCTCGTCTTGCACTACGCGGCGGACATAACTCGGGATACGCTCTCCGTAACCGCCGTTCCACTCCACCAGCAACTTATAGAGCTGCCCATGTTTGATCGCCTCTTCCGGCATTTTGGCTTCCCACACACCGTTCCCTACCGGCTGGAGACGATATGCTTCGTCTTTCTGCCAGTTATTCATGTCGCCCTTGATGTAGATCGCCGTAGCGTTCGGAGCCCATTCGCGGAGCACCCATCCATCGGAGGTGTGATGCAAACCGAAATAGAGATAACCAGTAGCCCACTCGGAGAGCGGTTTGCCGCCGGTGAGCTCATTTTCCTTATTTTTCGCATAATCTGCGCGAGCCTGCAATGCTCCTTCGTAGGGCGCCAAATACGGATCGCGTTCTACGATTCTCAGATGTTTCGGAGCCGGTGTTGTTTTCTTTGTTGCCATGGTATTGCTGATTTTTCGTTATTACGTCATTACGGTATTACGACCGCTTATTGGTTCACGCGTGCTTTGACGATAAGTTTCCGGTACTCTTTGCCCGGTGCGATACCCGGTTGATGGGCGTCGGAGGGGAAGAAGACTGCGAAATGTCCGGCAGGAACGGTGAACTTAGCGGTGGCTTTGTCACCGTAGAACTCTACATCCTTGCCTTCATCATACTCTTGGGTTACTTCCTGACAATCCACTTGTGCTTTCCAACCCATTACCTCATCGTCTCCGAGAGGAATCTGGATGTCGAGATAATCCTTGTGTGCCTCCATACGGCATTTGGACTCCTCTTTGCCTTTGAAATCCAAGATGTTCACAAAGAGGTCTTTGCCATCAAGGAAGATCTTGCACGCAGGCATTTCTTCCAGATCGTTCTCATTGTAGAATTTCATAAATTCTTTCAATCCCGGTACGCTGTCGTAATACCAATCAGCGTTCTCTAATTTATCCAAAATCATATGTATAGAATATTTGTATTTTTCACTTTTGGGCACAAAATTACACTTTTTTTCGCATATACGCAAGAAAAAAAAGACTTTTTCTGCAAAAAAAGAAGAAAATACTTGCATATATGCAATTTTTGTTGTATCTTTGCCGCAAATTTGAGTAAATAACATTTATTAACATTATTTTAATGCATATGAAAAAAGGTTTATTTCTTAGCCTCATTGCTGCAGTAGCATTGTTGGCATCGTGCAACAAGACGTTGCCGGAACCCGATCAGATCACCGTTAACCCGAACCCGCTGGTAAAGGTTGGTGACAAAGTAGAAGCAAAAATCACCGGTACTTTTCCTGAGAAGAAATTCGCCAAGAAAGGTGTACTCGTAGTTACTCCGGTATTGAAGTACCAGGGTCAGGAGTCCGTTGGTGAGTCGGTTACTTACGTAGGTGAGAGAGCCAAAGAGAACGGCAAGACCGTTAATTACAGAGAGGGTGGTAAGTATTCTCAGACATGCTCGTTTGATTATGTTCCGGGTATGCACAAATCGGAACTGTACTTGCGCTTCGAGGCACGTGTAGGAAAGAAAGTGATTGAGATCCCTGATCTGAAGATTGCTGATGGTGTTATCGCTACGGCTGAGTTGGCACAAGCAAAAGACAACAAGACAGCTTGCACACCGGACAAGTTCCAACGCGTTATTCAAGAGTTGACTGAGGCTGATATCAAGTTCCTCATTCAAAGCGCTAATCTCCGTTCATCGGAGACCCAATCAGAGGCTGTTAAAGCATTGCAGGCAGCTATCAAGGACGCTAACAAGGACGAGCGCAAAGAGATCAACAAGATTGAGGTAGCAGGTTATGCATCTCCGGATGGTGGTATGGATCTGAACGAGAAACTGGCTCAGAATCGTCAGAAAGTAGCTCAGGACTTCCTCAAGAAAGACATGAAGAAGAACAAAGTATCCAAAGAGATCGAGTCGAACATCACCGCAGAGGACTGGGCTGGTTTCCAAGCAGCTATGGAGAACAGCAATCTCCAGGACAAAGACCTGGTTCTGCGTGTGCTCTCAATGTACAGCGATCCTGAGGAGCGCGAAGCACAAATCAAGAACCTGAGCGCTGTTTATAAGAACATCGCTGATGAGATTCTTCCGGCACTCCGTCGCAGCCGTCTCATCCTCACTACCGACCTGATTGGTAAGAGCGATGATGAGATCCGCGAGTTGGCAAAGAACGATCCTGCTCAACTGAGCGTTGAGGAGTTGCTCTATGCAGCTACACTGACCAACAACAAAGCAGAGAAAATGGAGATTTATGCAAAGGCAGCTAACATCTACAACGACTACCGTGCATGGAATGGTATGGGTCAGCTGTACTTCGAGGACGGTAATATCGCTGAGGCTCGTCGTTGCTACGGTCGCGCTCTGGCTATCCAGCCGAATGATCCGGACGTTAACTACAACGCAGGTATAGCAGCTATGGCTGATGGTGACTTGGCAAAAGCTGAGGAGTACCTCGGTAAAGCAGCCGGCACCAAGGCTAATCTGAACGCAGCACTCGGTACGCTCTACACGCAGAAGGGTAACTACACAGAAGCAAAGAAAGCTTATGGTAACGCCGCTACCAACAATGCCGCTGTTCAGCAGATCCTCAACGAGGAGTACGCAGCTGCTACTGCTACGCTGAATAACGTAAAAGAGCCGAACGCTACCACCGCTTATCTGAAAGCAATCGTTGGCGCTCGTACGAACGACAAAGCTGCCGTTTATGCAAACCTCAAATCCGCTATCGCTCAGGACGCTGCTCTCAAGGCTCGTGCTGCTGAGGATATCGAGTTTGCTAAGTTCGCAGAGGACGCTGAGTTCCAGGCAATCGTTAAGTAATCAGCTATCAGCATTCAGCTGTCAGCCCTTCGGATGCTGATAGCTGAGTGCTAAAAATTAATACAAATGTCGGTTTTATTTCCGAAAGTAAATAAACCCCGTGAGTGGGACTATCGCCCCATTTATTTCGACGAGGAAAAGGAGGCGCGCAAGGATAAAAAACTTGCGCGTCTTCATCACGGGTCTTTTAGGGAAGAGCACGAGAAAAACATGACCGAACTGCGTAAGCAAAAGGCCTCACGCCTCACTTTCTGGATCGCACTACTCGGACTCCTCCTTTTTGCATTTTATTTCCTATTATAATACGCGCGTATACGCGTGAATATATGGATATCATTCATCTATTACCGGATAGTGTCGCCAATCAGATTGCCGCAGGCGAAGTGATTCAACGCCCGGCATCGTGTCTGAAAGAGTTGGTAGAGAACAGCTTGGATGCGGGTGCTACCCGTATTCAGGTCATTGTTCGCGATGCAGGCAGAACGTTGCTTCAGGTGATAGATGATGGAATAGGCATGAGCGAGATGGACGCCCGTTTGGCTTTCGAGCGCCATGCCACCAGTAAGATACGGGAGGCGAAAGACCTTTTCTCTCTCCGCACGATGGGTTTCCGCGGCGAGGCGTTGGCAAGTATATGCGCCGTGTCGCAAGTAGAGATGACCACCCGCCGCAAAGAGGACGAAACGGGTACACTGCTCGAGATACACGGCTCAGACGTAGTGCGTCAGGAACCATGCAGCTGTCCCGTGGGAACAAACATCAAAGTAAGCAATCTGTTTTTCAACGTGCCGGTAAGGCGGAAATTTCTCAAGACCGACCAGACAGAGTTGCGCAACCTGCTGAACGAGTTCTATCATATCGTGCTCGTTTATCCGAAAGTCAGTTTCACGTTTGTTCATAACGATGAAATCCTGATGGAGTTGCCGGCTGGCAGCGAGAAACAGCGGATCGAATCAGTATTCGGTAACCCCAAACGGAATGTCTTCACCTCCGCCTTCGTGGATATAAACACAGACACTGAGCTCGTATCTATACACGGATTCGTCGTCAAACCGGAGAATGCCACCAAGAAAGCAGAGCAGTATTTCTTTGTCAACGGCCGGTACATGCGCCATCCGTACTTTCTGAAAGCAGTCCAGACGGCTTACTCAGGCATGCTCCCCAATGACTACCAGCCCTCCTTCTTCATCTATTTTGACATTGCGCCAGAATCAATTGACGTTAATATTCACCCCACCAAGACGGAGATAAAGTTTGCCGACGAGCAGACCATTTTCCAGATTCTCATGGCGTCGGTACGCGAATCATTGGGCAAATTCACCTTAGCTCCTCAGATCGATTTTGACACCTCCGGCTGTATTGACATCCCTACTCCGCAGACACGTCCGGTGAGCCAGCCGAAAGTGACGGTTGACCCGAGTTACAATCCTTTCAACGAACGCCATTCGTTTGTAGAACAACAGCGTCCGGTGAACCATTGGGAGAGTTTGTACGAGGGATTGAAGACCACAGATAGTTTCACAGACAAAGTACAGACTGATTCGCAAAGCGATTCTGTATTGCACCCGGAAGATGTATCATCTTGTCCGCTATGGCAGTATGCGGGTAAGTATATTTTACTGCCTACGAGCCGCGGGCTGCTTCTCATTAACCAGCGTCGTGCCCATGCCGCTATTCTATACCACCAGTTCCTCGAACAATTGAACCTGACGCAAGGGGCAATGCAGCAATTGCTCTTCCCCGAGGTACTCGCTCTGCCTCCGGATGAGATGGTTCTCGTGCATGATTTATTGCCGGATCTTCGCACGATCGGTTTTGATATAGAGCAACTCAGTCCGGATAGTTTCTCCATCCAAGGACTGCCCGCCCAATTAGTGAACCAATCCGCCGTTTTGGTATTGCAGGATATTATTCATAATGTACGCGAGCGGGGAGCGGATACGCAACGCGAATGGCGCGAACAGATTGCCGCCACCTTAGCCGATGAAGGCGCTATTCCGTACGGCAAGACCTTAAGCGAAGACGAGATGCGGGAGCTGGTCACCAAACTGGTGGAACTGCCTCAATACCAACGTACCGCAAAAGGAAAAACCATCGTGTCACTACTGTCTGATGAAGAAATAAACAAACGCTTTTGACCATGAAGAATTACCCTTTGTACATAGTACTTTGTACCTTTGTCATTTTATCGGCTTGTACGCCTCAAGACCATTTGACGATTTTACACACGAACGACACCCATTCGCAGGTTGAACCAAAAGCGAACGGACAAGGAGGTTATGCACGACGGATGGGCTTGATACGGGAAGAGCGCAAAGCTGACAAAAACCTACTTCTGGTGGATGCCGGCGATTTCTGTCAAGGTACGCCCTACTTCAATTTCTACCACGGGAGGGTGGAGATTAACGCCATGAACCGCATGGGATATGACGCGGCTACATTGGGTAATCATGAGTTCGACAATGGATTGGACACCTTGGCAGCTATTCTCCGAACCGCTCAGTTCCCGATTGTTTGCGCAAACTATGATTTTACTGGCACCTCGCTGGAGACAATTATCCAACCCTATACCATCGTACGCAAAGGAGGTCTCAAAATCGGTATCTTCGGTTTGGGATGCGACCCAAAAGGGCTGATTACAGATAAGAATTTCTTACCGGCAAAATACTTAGAACCATACCCCATTGCACAAGCTATGGCAGATACGCTCCGGGCACAAGGTTGCGATGTCGTGGTTTGCCTCAGCCACATGGGAACATACGGAAAAACACCGGAAGATGTATGCGATGCTTCAATGGTAGCTTGCACACGCGGAATCGATGTCGTCATCGGTGGACATACACACCAATTTTATGATCATTCGCGCGTCGCAAATTTGGACGGAGATAGCATTCCGGTATGCCAAATGAGCAAGTCTGGGGTCTTTTTAGGCAAAATTATGCTATTTTTAGGTGACAAAAATGAAAATTAAAACAAAAAAATTTGCATAATCCAGAAAAAAGCAGTAATTTTGTGCCGTTTTTGCGAAATAGGCGAAAACTAACAAGTGCGAAAATTAATAAAAACACACATAAATATTAACTAAAAGATTTAGTATTATGGCAGAAATTGATGCAAAAGTGAAAGCGATCATCGTTGATAAGCTTGGCGTTGAGGAGTCTCAAGTTACGAACGAGGCTAATTTCCAAACCGACCTGGGCGCGGATTCGTTAGACACCGTAGAGATGATTATGGAGTTTGAGAAAGATTTCGGTATCTCGATTCCCGACGAGGACGCACAGAAGATTGCTACCGTAGGTGACGCAATCGCTTATGTGGAGAATGCAATGAAGTAATTCGCTTCCACAAGTGGTTTACGAGTTTACGGGAAATCTGTAAACTCGTATGCTTTTTATGTATAGTATAGATAAACATGCAGTTAAAACGAGTTGTTATTACAGGTCTTGGAGCCTTGACGCCGGTTGGTAATTCGGCACAAGAGACATGGCATTCCCTGATAAACGGTGTGAGCGGCATTGCCCCCATCACCGCTTTTGATGCCAGCTTGTTCAAGACCCAGTTTGCGGGAGAAGTGAAGAACTTCGACCCCTCTGCAGTGATAGATCGCAAAGAGGTGCGTAAGATGGACCGCTACTCGCAGTTCTCCGTTTGTGTAGCAGACGAGGCTTTACGGGACAGCGGAATCGATTTGGACAAAGAAGACCGTAGCCGGGTAGGTGTGATTTGGGGAAGCGGCATGGGCGGTTTGCAATCCACTGAAGCTGAGATAATCGATTTTGCAAAAGGAGACGGTGTTCCGCGCTTTAATCCGTTTATGATTCCGAAAGCAATCCCCAGCATCGCTGCCGGACAGATTTCCATCCGTTTCGGTTTAGGTGGTCCGAGTTTCTCGGTATCCACTGCCTGCTCCTCCTCTTCCCATGCCGTGGGTTCTGCCTTTGACCAGATTCGTCTGGGACATGCCGACGTGTTGCTCACTGGTGGCGCTGACGCAGATATCACATACACCGGTATCGGAGGATTTAATAGCCTGCATGCTTTATCTACACGCAATGAATCGCCCGCTACCGCCAGCCGTCCTTTCTCCAAATCGCGAGACGGATTCGTGTTAGGCGAAGGAGCCGCTTGCTTGATTCTGGAGGAATACGAGCACGCCAAAGCCCGAGGCGCCAAAGTTTATGCAGAGATTATCGGAGAAGGTATGACTTCCGATGCCTACCATATGACAGCGCCCGATCCCGAAGGAAAAGGGGCTGAGCGTGTCATGCGTCTGGCGCTCAAGGATGCCGGCTTGGCACCTGAGCAAGTGGATTTCATCAACACACACGGCACTTCCACCCCTCTGGGAGACGTCACGGAGTTGAAAGCTATACAGCGAGTTTTCGGAGAGCATGTGTACGAGATGAATCTCGACTCCACCAAGTCCATGACCGGACATCTGATTGGTGCTACCGGAGCAGTAGAAGCCTTGGCGTGCATCATGGCGCTCAAAGACGGAATCATCCCGCCTACCATCAATCATGACCCGGACGATATCGACGAAGAGATTGATTATCGCATCAATTTTACCTTCGACAAGGCGCAAAAACGTGATATCAAATATGCGCTGAGTAACACCTTCGGCTTCGGAGGGCACAACGCATGTCTAATATTTAAAAAATGGGAAGAGTGACCCTAATAATTCACTCTCATTAGTCACAATAAATTATTTAAGGTTTTATGATTACAACAATTGGTGAGAACGCAGGTGCCATTTGGGGGGCTCTGCAGAACGGTGCGCTCGGATTGAAAGCACTGAAGAAAGCTACCAAACTCAAAAACGAAGAGCTCTATCTGGCTCTTGGTTGGCTTGCTCGTGAGGGTAAATTGACCTTCACCGAGGGAGAAGCTGAACTTGTAGTAGCATTGGCTTAATTATGGTTATTGCCATCGTAGGCGCCTCTGGCGCCGTCGGACAGGAACTGCTTGCTGTGCTTGAACAGCGGCAGTTCCCGATCTCCGAACTCAGGCTTTTCGGTTCGGAGAGAAGTGCCGGCAACACATATCTATTCCGCGGCAAAGAACATACCGTTCATCTGCTGCAACATGACGACGCATTCCAAGGCGTCGATATTGCTTTTGTTTCCGCGGGCGCGGGCGTGTCACGTGCATATGCGGAAGATATCACCCGTTTTGGCGCTATTATGATTGATAACTCGTCTGCTTTCCGCATGGACGAGGATGTGCCTTTGGTTGTACCCGAGGTGAATGCTGCCGACGCATTGAAAGCGCCGCGTCGGATTATCGCCAACCCTAATTGCACTACGATACAAATGGTGGTAGCACTGCAAGCGATTGAGCAAATCAGCCATATCAAACGGGTACATGTGGCCACATATCAAGCGGCTTCAGGTGCAGGGGCTCAAGCGATGAAAGAACTCGAGACACAATACCGTCAGGTACTCAACGGAGAGGATGTGACGGTCAATAAGTTTGCATACCAATTGGCTTACAACGTCATCCCCCATATTGATGTCTTTACCGAAAATGGATACACCAAAGAGGAGATGAAGATGTTCAACGAGACGCGCAAAATCATGCACTCGGATGTCAAAGTGAGCGCCACTTGCGTGCGTGTTCCTTCTTTGCGCGCGCACAGCGAGAGCATATGGATCGAAACAGAGAAACCGGTTAGTGTCTCACAAGCCAAAGCCGCTTTTGCCAACGCGAAAGGCTGCGTGCTGATGGACGATCCGGAGAACAAAATATATCCCATGCCGCTCTTTTTGAGTGGCAAAGATGAAGTTTTCATCGGACGTATCCGCAAGGATATAAGCGATGACAACGGCTTGAGTTTTTGGTGCGTCAGTGACCAAATCCGCAAAGGGGCAGCACTCAACGCCGTTCAAATAGCCGAATACCTCAATGGTCAAAATGATAAATGACCAAATAGTAAATATCGAAATCATGGCACCTGTGGGGTGCTGGGAGTCTCTGGCAGCGGCTATCAAAGCTGGTGCTACCAGTGTCTATTTCGGCATTGAGCACCTCAACATGCGGGCACGCAGTTCGGTTAACTTCACTACAGACGACATGGCAACTATCGTTGCCACCTGTCGGGAAGCGGGCGTCAAGACCTATCTGACAGTGAACACCGTCATGTATCCGGAGGACCTGCCGCTCATGCGCCGGATAGTAGATAAAGCGCACGATGTGGGCGTTGATGCTATTATCGCCAGCGATATAGCGGTGATGCAGTATGCCAACGCCATCGGGCAGGAAGTACACCTCTCTACCCAACTCAATATCGCCAACACCGAGGCACTCAAGTTCTACGCACAGTTCGCCGATGTGGTCGTACTGGCGAGGGAACTGAATATGGAGCAAGTCGCTTCTATCTACCGGGACATTGAGGAACAGCATATCTGTGGTCGAAGCGGACAACCTATCCGCATTGAGATGTTCTGCCATGGTGCCTTATGTATGGCGGTAAGCGGAAAATGCTACCTCAGTCTCAATAACTATGGCCTTAGCGCTAACCGAGGAGCGTGCGTGCAGATTTGCCGCAGAGGGTACACCGTCAAGGACAAGTCATCCGATCTCGAACTCGACATCGATAACCAATATATCATGTCGCCCAAGGACCTCAAAACCATCCATTTCCTGAACAAGATGCTGGATGCCGGTGTCCGGGTGCTTAAGATTGAAGGACGAGCACGAGGTGCTGAGTACGTCTCCACTGTTGTAAGTTGCTATAAAGAGGCGGTAGAGGCTTGGCAACGAGGCGATTATGCCGATGATGCTCTCATCGAACCCAAGATCGCGGATTGGAACGAACGGCTCAGCCGGGTCTTCAACCGCGGATTCTGGGACGGCTACTATCAAGGTCAGCGATTAGGCGAGTGGACCCATTCATATGGCAATAAAGCGACGCGCAAAAAAGTATATGCTGCTAAATGCACCAATTTCTTCAAGAACCTCAACGTGGCGGAGTTCCTCGTGGAAGCCGTAGAAGCGATTGAGGAAGGGCAGGACTTGCTGATCACCGGTGAGACTACTGGGGTCTATGAAT
The DNA here is from genome assembly GCA_900319005.1 of uncultured Bacteroidales bacterium. Taxonomy (GTDB): domain Bacteria; phylum Bacteroidota; class Bacteroidia; order Bacteroidales; family Paludibacteraceae; genus Colicola. Next base: position 170,246 of record ONMV01000003.1, on the reverse strand, counting down.
GCAAAGCGGAAGGAATGCGCGATGCCAAAGGAAACCCCACACAGTATGTGCATAAAGGCGAGTATTTCTCGCTCAAAACAGACACTCTGATCCGCCGCGGTGACAAACTATACTTATGGACGGAATAAGCCACATATTATCCCCTATGAGCGCACCTTGGTGCGGATGGATGATGCTGGCACTGCTCCTTTGCGCAGTGCTGGGAGAGATGTTCCAGCCCGGCGTAATCAGTCAGGCACACGCATCACTCCTCGCACAGAATGACCGCACCTACAAAAATGCACCTAACAATTTTCAGGGACAACTGATGATGACCATTTTCCGAATTGGTACCATGGCGATGGGTTTATATCTCTGTCTCTATACGGGAGGAAATGCCGGATTTGGAGTCTATGCGGCTTTATGCGGTCTCGTCATCGCAATGATTGTGGTCAAAATGCTGTGCAACAACCTGCTGGATTACACCTTCCAAATCTCACGACGCTTTATGCCGCCTTATGAGCAATACGGAGACATCACCACCATTGTTGCCTATATCCTCTATCCCGCTCTGCTCGTGATGCTTAGAGTGGATGATTTATTGGTTAACAGGTGGCTGGTTGGTTCAGTCATTGCGCTTTTCCTGCTTATGTGGCTTTACCGCTTGGCGCGAAATTACGTACAATCATTCGCCGCACTGGCATATGTCGTGCTGTATATCGGCACACTCGAAATACTGCCTTTGGGCTTCCTTTTTTATCTTGGTTCGAAAACTATATCAATCTTATGATACAAAAGATTCTCTTTTCTCAACCGCGCCCCGAAACGGCGCATAACCCATACACACGTCTGGAGGAGCAATTTAACGTACATTGTGAGTTCCATCAATTCATTCATATTGAGGGACTTACTGCTAAAGAGTTCCGTCAGCAGCATATTAACCCACTGGATTATACGGCGGTTATTCTGAATTCCAAACTCGGTGCGGAACACTATTTCCGCATGTGCGAAGAAATGCGACTCAATGTTCCTGATTCGATGCACTATTACTGCAATTCTGAGCAAGTTGGACTCTATTTGCAGAAGTTCATCAATTATCGCAAACGTAAGGTCTTCTTCCCTGAAACCGGAAATAAGTTCGAGGACATTCTGCCCGCTATGCACCGTCGTCCGAACGAGAAATACCTGATGGTGCTCTCCGATATTCACAACCGCGATGTGATTAACATGTTCGCCGAAAACCATATAGAGGTACAACCGGCTATCATGTACCGCACTGTGACCACACCATGGCCTGCCGACAAACCATTTGACTACGATCTCATCGCGCTCTTTACGCCGGCTGGAGTCACTTCCCTGCGGGAGAATTTCCCCGATTGGAAACAGGCACAAACGCTCATTGCTGCTTTTGGAGAAGGGACTGTGCGGGCGCTCGATGAGGCGGGATACCGCGTCGATATAGAAGCTGGACCCGGCAAAACTTTTGCGTCACTTCCGATGGCTATCGCTGATTATCTGGAGAAAAATCAATAACAAGCAGTTATTGGGGATGAAATGGGGGTTTCCTAAACACAACAAACTCTGCGGACAACTGCGTATCGCGCAATTATACAAAGAGGGAAAACGCTTCACTGCGTGGCCTCTTCGCGTGACTTACCAACCTACTGAAGAGGATACACAAGTACTTGTTTGGGCTCCCAAATCGCTCTTCAAACGAGCCGTCAAACGAAATCATCTGAGACGACTCATGCGCGAAGCTTTTCGCTTGCACCAAGACATCCTGACACCGGAAAAAGATTGCGCTATACCATCTAATTTCCTGATTGCTTTCAATTACATGGACAAGGAAGAGCAGCCTTTCTCCGTCATCGAAAAAGCCGTTTGCAAATCCCTCCGCAAAATCCTCGCCGACCAAACCAATTCCTCAATCCCCACCGGAATAACTACAAAATAATAAAAGATAAATTGCAAAGTTCCTAAACAACCCACTAAATAAAGAAACGATAAATTGCAAAGTTCCAAACAACCCACTAAATAAAGAAACCATAGATTACAAAGTTCCTAAACAACCCACTAAATAAAGAAACGATGGATTTTAAAATAATCATACGAAAAATCTTCTTGCTACCTGTCTATTTCTATCGTGTCTTTATCTCTCCCCTCACCCCTCCCGCTTGTCGCTTTACGCCCACATGCAGTCAATACATGGTGGAAGCTGTCCTGAAACACGGTATCTTCAAAGGTACATGGTTAGGAATCAAACGGATCTGCCGCTGTCACCCCTGGGGCGGTTCAGGCTACGATCCCGTTCCCTAAAAACACCCCTCTAAAACATCCCCTAAAACATCCTCTAAAATACCCGTCAAAAACGACGGTCAAACGACGGTCAAGCGACAGTCAAGCGACAGTCAAAGCATATGTAACTACATAGTCAATTCAAAAATTATGCGAATAGATATTATCACTTGTTGTCCGGAATTGTTGGAGTCTCCTCTCAATCACTCCATCATCCAACGCGCAAAGGATAAGGGCCTTTGCGAGATTTACGTGCATAACTTACGCGATTGGACATTGGACAAGCACCGCAAGGTGGACGACTACGCTTTTGGTTTTGGAGCCGGTATGGTGCTCCAGATTGAGCCGATTGACCGTTGCATCGCACAATTGAAGTCCGAACGAAACTATGACGAAATCATTTTTACCGCGCCGGATGGAGAACGATTTGACCAAAAAGCAGCTAATGAACTGTCTCTCAAAGAGAATATCATCATTCTTTGCGGGCACTACAAAGGTGTAGATCAGCGCGTTCGGGATCATCTGATCACCAGAGAGTACAGCATTGGAGATTTCGTTCTTACTGGAGGAGAGATGCCGGCTGCAATGATGACAGACGCGATCGTTCGTCTCTTACCCGGCGCTCTGGGCGACGTAGAAAGTGCCTTGAATGATTCATTCCAGGACGGATTACTGGAAGCCGGTGTGTACACCAGACCTGCCGATTATAAAGGATGGAAAGTACCCGAGATTCTTCTTTCCGGGCACCAAGCGAAGATAGAGGATTGGCTCTATGAGCAATCGCTGGCGCACACTATGGAAAGAAGACCGGATTTATTAGACGAGCAATAAAATTACAGATTTCTGAACAATTTACCTATATTTTGACAAGTCAACATGACAAAATTATGTTTTATAGCATTTTTTTTGCAAAATATTTGGTCATATCGTCAAAAAGCAGTACTTTTGCACCGTGTTTTTCATGGTATTAGATTTAAGGTTAAGTAAAAAGATTGGGATGTCGGGAGACATCCTTCTTTGTTTTTATACGCTTAGCGCTTCTTTTATACGCCGCATAGCCTCTTTGATTTCCTCCGTACTGATGGCATAAGACAAACGAATACAAGACGGATAACCGAAAGCCGAACCGGACACGGTTGCCACATGTGCTTTCTCCAACAACATCTCTGCTACTTCATCTCCCGTTCCAAGCGCCGTAACATCCGGAAAGAGATAGAAAGCTCCCTTCGGCTCACGGAACTTCAAACCCGGAATCTCTGCTGCCAAACGGCATATAAGATCCCTTCGCTCTTCAAACGTCTTACGCATTGCCTCTACTGTATCCTGCGGGCTGGTCAATGCCACTTCCGCCGCTTTCTGAGCTATCATCGTCGCACAAGTTAGTTGCTGACCCTGCAAACGCGTGCATGCCGCTAAAAAGGCTTTATCTTTCGTCATCATCCATCCGATACGATAACCCGTCATAGCGTAGGCCTTGCTGACACCGTTAATGATAATCAGACGATCTGCCAACTCCGCAAAAGAAGCAAACGACGTAGCCGGATCGCCATAGACAATAGAGGCATAAATCTCATCTGCCAACACGATCACTTCCGGATAATCGCGCAGTACGGCTACCAACTCTGCCATCCTTTCACGCGAATAAACGGAACCGGTAGGATTATTCGGACTGCAAAGAATAATCATTCGCGTACGCTCAGTGAGCGCCTCACGCAGTTGATCAGCAGTAAGGCAGTAATCCTCCTCATAACGCGTCTGCACAGGAACGACGACCCCTTCCGCCAACTTCACCATCTCGCTGTAGCTCACCCAACTCGGCATCGGAATAATCACCTCGTCTCCCAGGTTGATAGCGGTCTGAACAGCATTGAAAATCGCCATTTTAGCGCCCACTGACACAATCACATCTTCCGGTTGCCAAGCGATGGCATTCCCCAAAACCGCATTTTGCTGAGCAGCAGCAGCGGCACGCAAAGAGGGAATACCGGGAACGGGACCATAGTGCGACCAATGATTATCAATCGCCTCCTGCGCTGCACGACGCACATGCTTCGGAGTATCAAAATCCGGTTCACCAAGAGACATACTGATTACATCCACACCCGCCGCTTTCATCTCGCGGCAACGAGCTGCCATCGCAAGACTCTGCGATGCAGCAATCTTCTTAACACGTTCCGATATTTGCATAGTTGTATTGTTTTAGTATTGTTATTCCTCGCTGAAATGTACAAGTACATGGCGATAGGAATTGAATATTTTCGATTTGGACACAAATCCAAGGTAACGCCGGTCCTGATCCACTACCGGCAGGTTCCATGCGCCTGTATCCTCAAAGGTCTCCATCACTTTATCCATCGGCAGATCAAACCGCAACACGGCTAGCGGAGAAGTCATCAGCTGACCTACTGTAAAGCGCTTATACAGACGAGGTTGGAACATGATGTTTCGCACTTCGTCCAACAGCAATATGCCGCGTAATCGCCCGTCATGGTCAATCACAGGGAAGATATTCCGCTTGCTCTCACTGATTACTTTTACCAGTTCGCCCAAGGTCATCTCCGGCATGATGGTGATGAAATCGGTCTCAAGAACACTATCCATTTTGAGCAGGGTGAGCACATTGCGGTCCTTGTTATGTGTCAGCAGTTCTCCTTTCTGCGCCAAACGCATCGCATACAACGAGTGCGGTTCGAAAAGCATAATGGTCAGATACGAAATAACGCTCACGATCATCAACGGCATGAACAAATGATAACCGCCTGTCAATTCCGCAATAAGGAATATACCCGTCAGAGGAGCATGCATGACGCCCGACATCAGACCAGCCATTCCGACCAACGCAAAGTTCGTCTCCGGCACAAGGAGTCCGCAGAGGTTCATGATACGCGCCGAAACAAACCCCACAACGGCACCCATAAAGAGCGAAGGAGCAAAGATTCCGCCGACTCCGCCGGCTCCGTTAGTAGCTACAGAAGCGACAATCTTAAACAGGATGATCGCCGCAAAATAAGCCAATAAGATGATTTGAAAATTAAACACAGATAGCGAAGACCCGCTCGTCTCCAGCAACGACTCCAAAGGACTATTCTCCAACGCACTGAGACTGTCGCCGTTGATAAGCTGACGGATAACATCATAACCTTCACCATAAAGAGGCGGGAAAAGGAAAATCAGTACACTCAGCGTCACACCTCCTACCAGCAGTTTGAGCCACATATTTTGAATGGAATGCTTCATCCATTGCTCCAGTTTGTTCATGCCCCGGGTGAAGTACAAACTAACTAAACCGCAAACGACGCCGAGAATCATATACCACGGGATACGCTGTACAAGGAAAGGCTCTGCCGTATCCAGGGGGAACATCGGTTCCACGCCGGTCAGAATATAAGAAAGTGCTGTCGCGGTAACCGAAGAGATGAGAAGAGGTGCGACGGAAGTCATCGTCAGATCCATCATCAACACCTCGAGGGTAAAGACCAAACCTGCAATCGGCGCTTTAAAAATACCGCCTATAGCTCCGGCTGCACCGCAACCGATCATGAGCATCATCGTCTTCTGGTCCAAACGGAACGCTTTGGCTAAGTTCGAACCGATAGCAGCTCCGGTTAATACGATAGGTGCCTCAGCTCCGACCGAACCACCGAAACCGATTGTCAAACCCGAACCGACAATCGATGACCACATGTTATGCGCTTTGATAATTGACTTACGCTGAGAGATAGCGTAAAGGATTTTGGTAATACCATGCGATATATCATCACGCACGATATATTTCACAAACAGCGACGCAAGAGTTATACCGATAACCGGAGTAATGAGATACCACCATGTACGCTCATCGGCAATCAACTGTTCTTCTACCAACCTCTGTATCAGATGAATAAACGATTTGAGCAACGCAGCTGCCGCAGCAGAGAAAGCACCGACGAAGAATGACAGGAGAAGCACCAGATGCTTCTCGCTGATATGGTGCTCACGCCACTCTATGATTGAATCATAGAAATTTGATATTTGAGATTTGAGTTTTGTCATTTCCAATCTCGCTTACTCGTTATCCTTCGTCCTTTCACTTTTCACCTTACTCGTCCCAACCGATGCCCTTGTATTTATCCAGATCCCACTCTTCTTCCACCTCATTCAGATAGATGGTCTGTTCTTCGTCATTCTTCTCTTGTGCTTCCGGTTCCTCACGTTCGATAACTGTGACATCAATCGGTGCATGGGAGATCTCAATGACTTGGTTCTGTTCCTTGTTCAACTCTTCCCAAAGCACATCTTTAAGTTCATCAATCCCCATTCCGGCTACAGAGGAAATAAAGACAACCGGCAATTCTAATTTTTGCAGTTTCTTGGATGCCTGCTTTTTCTTCAGCTCTTTTGCATCGATGGCATCAGTCTTGGTAATCGCCAAGATACGCGCTTTGGTAAGCAATTCAGGGTTGTATTGCTCCAATTCATGGAGCAGAATCTTATACTCATTAATGATATCTTCACTGGTAGCCGGCACCATGAAAAGCAGTACGGCGTTTCGCTCTATATGCCGCAAGAAACGCAATCCTAATCCTTTTCCTTCGCTTGCGCCCTCAATGATTCCCGGTATATCCGCCATACAGAACGATCGTCCGTCGCGATAGGAGACAATACCGAGTTGCGGCGTCAATGTGGTGAAGGGATAATCCGCAATCTCCGGTTTGGCGGCAGACACCACGCTCAGCAGTGTCGATTTACCGGCATTCGGGAAACCAACCAAACCTACATCGGCAAGCACTTTGAGCTGCATGATAACGGTACGCTCCTGCGCCGGTTCACCGGGCTGTGCATAACGCGGTGCCTGATTGGTAGCCGTACGGAAATGCCAGTTACCCAGACCTCCGCGACCACCCTTGAGCAGTACCACGCGTTCGTCATGCTCCTTCACCTCGCAGATGTACTCACCCGTCTCGCCGTCATAAACAACCGTACCGCAGGGCACTTCGATAATCTTATCCTCTCCGTCCTTACCGAACGAACGACTCTGACCTCCTTTGCCGCCATCAGTTGCCATGATATGCTTCTGGTACTTGAGGTGCAGCAGCGTCCAAAGGTTGCGATTACCGCGTAAGATAACCGATCCGCCTTTTCCGCCATCACCGCCGTCAGGACCTCCTTTCGGCAGATACTTGGCGCGATGGAGGTGCATGCAGCCTGCACCGCCCTTTCCGGAGCGGCAATAAATCTTTACGTAATCTATAAAATTAGCGGCCATAATTATCAATAATACGCATTATTTGCAGGAAAACATCAGCCATAGCGTGATTTCCATTCACTGCATAATAATTGCCGTTATGCAGATAATAATGCGCAATCGGTTCGGTCTGGTTGTGATAAACCGCTATACGATGACGAATCGTATTGAGGTTATCATCGGCACGCCCACTCACTTTTCCGCGTTCGATAAGACGCTGGATAAGAAGTTGCTCATCCACCAGAAGATCGATCATGATCGCCTCCATATTGTACTTCTTCAGCAATCCTGTCAACGCTTCAGCTTGCGCTACAGTGCGGGGATAACCGTCAAAAATAGTTCCCTTGCAATCTGCAGGAAGGGAAGCAATATAGTTCTCAATCACACCAAACATCATATCGTCCGGAACAAGGTTGCCTTTCGAAATGAGCGCATCAATCTGCTTGCCTAACTCGGAGCCCTTGGCTATCTCTGCGCGTAACACATCACCCGTTGAGAGGTGCTGTACACCATATTTTTGAGCGATAAACGCTGATTGGGTTCCTTTCCCACTACCGGGAGCTCCACATAAAATAATATTCAACATATCGATTTTTTATTCCTTTAAATAAACAGACACAAAACGAGTTGCCCATTTGTGTAGAGCAACTCGTATGCTGAGCCACCATTGCTCAATTAGAGAGCGAATTTAGCGCCAGCTTTGATCTTAACAGCTTTCTTAGCCGGGATGTTAAGAATAGCACCGGTACGCGGGTTTTTAGCCTTGCGAGCTGCTTTCTCTACTACTGCGATGTTAGCGTAACCAACAAGCTGAACACCCTCACCGTTCTTAACTGCCTCAACTGCTGCGTCAAGAGCTGCGTCAATAACTTTTGCTGCCAATGCTGCAGATACCTCAGCCTTTGCTGCTGCTGCCTTAATAAGTTCTGATTTGTTCATAACTTTGTAATTTTAGAGTTATTAATAAAGTAATTATTAGTTCCTTTTTTCGGAATACGCTTGCAAAATTACTAAAAATTCTTTAAATACCAAATATTTTGAGCAAAAAAATTCACTTTTTTGCAAAAAAAACTATATTTTTATCAATTTTAACACTTTTTATGCGTTTATGTCATTTTTTTTTAGTACTTTTGCACTCGTTATGCGAAACTTACCTATTATAACGCGCTATTTATTAGTAGCCAATTTAATGGTCTTTCTCCTGGCTGGTATCTTACTACGTCATGGAGTAGATTTGAATGCACTTTGCGGACTTCATTATTATTCCGCACCTTCTTTTCATTGGTGGCAGCCACTAACGTACATGTTCCTGCATGCCGACTTCAGTCATATCTTTTTTAATATGTTCGCGGTATGGATGTTTGCTCCGATGATTGAACAGCAATGGGGAACACGTCGTTTTATCTTGTACTATCTGCTATGCGGGTTGGGCGCTGCGTTCATCCAGGAAATAGTATGGATGATGATGATCAGCAATATGAGCGCTACCTATGACGCATCTTTTTTGGCGCAGTATGCCTATCATATGAATACAATCGGTGCTTCAGGCGCCGTCTTCGGTATCCTGTTCGCTTTCGGTTGGCTCTACCCGGATGTTCCGATGTTCTTTCTCTTTATTCCTGTGCCTATACGCGCGCGTACGTTCGTTATTATATATGCGCTCATTGAACTGTTTGCCGGTTTGGGTAACGTAACGGGATTGAATGCGGACCATGTAGCGCATTTCGCCCACTTGGGAGGAATGCTCTTCGGATGGCTGCTGATCCTCTATTGGAAAAAAACCAACTGGCGGGAACCCGGAGAATTATGGGAAGACATACGCAGCAAGTTCGGCGGGCATAGACGGCTCGACAGCACGGATGAAAAAAGTAAATTTGATGATTACCACTATCACAAACGCCTGTGATAGTGGTTTTTGCTACCATTCCAGCGTAGCTGACACCGGTCGATGATCTGAACCATGAAAAGCGTGCACCGAACAATCAACAGGGATAAGCGGATCCGAACAAAGGATATAATCAATCCGCACACCTATTCCACGATACTCAAACGTAGCGCCCCATGACCAGGGATGAATGGTATTCCACGCATCATGCAATCCGCGGCTGATATGCCAATAGGCATAACTGAGCGCTACGGAATTGAAATCCCCCACTACGATTACCGGATAAGGACTCGCCTCTATCTCCGATCTTACCACACGTGCTTGTTCGTTGCGAAGCGGTATCGCGCGCTTCCATTTAGCCTCTATACGATCCATATCATCAAAATCCTCCGAGGTAAAACTATAGGACTCCAAGTGGTTATTAAACAGACGTATCGTATCTTTTCCCACAACTATATCACAGCGGTTGGAAAGATTTCCGCGCGTTTCATAGTGGATGCTTTGTTTATTGATCAAGGGGTACTTCGCCCATACCATCGTACCGAACTGATGCCGTTTGTCATAGACCGAGAAATCAATATAGGAGTACGGATATTTGGTACTCAGTACATTTTTCATTTCGCCCAAGGTCAGATACCGGGCATCTTTATAAACATCCACCTCCTGCAAACAGATCACATCGGCATCCTGCTGCAGCAAGTGTTGCAGCACCTCGTTCTTGTCGGGCTTCTCAAAGCCGCCCATACGAGCGGTATTCCACGTAAGGACACTAATGGCTGCTATAAGGGTACAAAGATTCATTTCTTCGGTGTCAGAGTTACCAACGGAATAATCATCTCTTCCAAAGAGATACCTCCGTGCTGAAATGTATTCCGATAATATTGGGCATAATAATTGAACTGATTCGGATACGCAAAGAAATCGCTGCCGGCACAGAATGCATAACTGCTGCTGACGTTCGGACAAGGCAAGCCCACTTGTTTGGGTTGCTCAATAAAGAACACATTCTTCGACGTGCAATTAAGCGCTTTGCCAACCTTATAGCGTATATTCGTGTTCGTATTCTTATCCGCGATAATCTGTACGGCATTCTTCACACGCGTCGTTCCATGGTCTGTAGTCAATACCAACGTGAAACCCAAATCAGCCGCCCGACGCAAAAGCTCATAGGTCGGTGAATGGCGGAACCAACTAAGCGTCAGACTACGATAAGCCCCTTCGTCATTCGCCAATTCGCGCATCATTTTACTCTCCGTTCGCGAATGAGACAGCATGTCAATGAAATTAAGCACTACTATATTCAAAGGAGCCTGTACGCCTTTGAGTTGCATAATCACGCGCTCGCAGAAATCACTCTCATTGACCTTCCAATAATTAAAGGTCTCGCGACGACGATAGCGGTCCAGAAGCGTTTGAACCAACTCTTTCTCATATTGGTTCTTGGTCTCTTCATCACCTTCCTCTACCCAATACTGAGGATACATCTGCTGAATCTGCAAGGGCAGAAGTCCGGAAAAAATAGCATTGCGCGCATACTGAGTAGCCGTAGGCAGAATAGAGGTGTATTGCTCCTCTGAACGTACGGTATAGAATTCACTGATCAGCGGTTGGATCGTTTTCCATTGATCATACCGGAAATTATCAATCACGCATAGAAGCACTTTTTCTCCTTTGTCCAATAATGGAAAAACGGCATGTTTCATGACGTTCATAGAAAGCAGCGGCGCATCCTTCTTACTTTGTACATTGTCCCTTTGTACTTCAAACCACCCCTCATAATGCTTCGCTATCCACTTGGCAAAAGCCGCATTCGCTTGCGTCCGCTGGTCTTCTATGAGGGAACGCATCGGACTGTTCTCCAACTCAATATCCCATTTGCTGAGCGTCCGCTCGATAGCCTGCCATTCCTCGATTGTCGAAGCCGTATCAATCATATAGGATATATCACTCCATTCCTGACGATAGTTCTGTTGAACCTGCTCCGTCACAATCTCCTGCTGATGGATATGCTTCTTGAGGCATAGCAGGATTTGACTCGGATTAACGGGCTTGATCAGATAATCCGCTATTTTCTCGCCTATCGCCTGCTCCATGATATGTTCCTCTTCGGATTTGGTAATCATCACCACCGGCACTTCCGGATGCAGCCTTTTGATCTCCTGTAGCGTCTCCAGACCCGTCATACCCGGCATGTTCTCATCTAGAAAGACGATATCTGGCACTGACTCGTCCAACAAATCTATTGCATCTTCCCCGTTGGTAGCGGTGATTAACTCATAACCCTTACCCTTCAGATAAATGATATACGGTTGTAGTAAATCTATTTCGTCGTCAACCCAAAGTATTTGGCTCATAATTTCTCCATTTATTGATTAAACTTGTCATATCTTCCGGCCATTCGGAATCGAAGAACATCCTTTCTCCCGTTCGAGGATGGGTGAACCCAAGAGTACGTGCGTGGAGCACTTGTCGGGGACAGAGCGCAAAACAATTCTCTATATACTGCCGGTATTTCTGGGTACGCAGACCCTTTAGTATCTCGCAACCGCCGTATTTCTCATCGCTAAAGAGCGGATGACCGATATGCTTCATATGAACCCGTATCTGATGGGTGCGTCCTGTCTCCAAACGGCATTCCACCAACGTCACATACGGAAAACGCTCCAAGACCCTCCAATGGGTAATCGCCTCTTTCGCCTGAGGACATTCCTCAAGATCCCATACGCGGTAAATAGTACGGTCGCGGGTATCACGGGCTAATGCACCTTCGACTGTTCCGCTATCTTCTTTGAACGTGCCCCATACCAACGCATTATACGTGCGCTCGGTCGTATGGTCAAAGAACTGCTTGGCGAGATGCGTCTTCGCTTCCGGAGTCTTGGCTATCAGAAGCAATCCCGAGGTATCTTTGTCAATCCGGTGTACCAGACCGATACTCGGATCATTGATATCAATTTTTAATTTTGAATTTTTAATTTTTAATTCCTCTTCAAAGTGCCATGCCAGTGCATGCAACAAAGTGTGCTCGTAGTTGCCGTGTCCGGGATGAACAACGAGTCCGGCGGGTTTATTGATGACCATTAGATCCTCATCCTCATACACGATATTCAGCGGGATATTCTCCGGCGTGATGGTGAAGTCATGGGGTTCATGATCAAGCAGCACCTGGATGATATCTCCCGGTTTGACACGGTAATTGGACGCAACAGGCAAACCATTCACCCATACGTTCCCTGCGTCAGCTGCTGTCTGGATGCGATTACGGCTGGTATTGGTCATATGTTCCGCGAGGTATTTATCCACGCGTTCCTTGCCCTGACCCTTATCTACTTCGCATCGCCAGCGCTCCCATATCTCTTCGTCTTCTAAAACCAACTCTCGTCCTCCGGTTCGTTTGTATTGCCCTTAACCGCTTTCTCAATGTCTGACGACAAATAGAGCGCCACCGTCTCGCCTTCCAAGAGACGTTCGCCCGCATCCGGTATCTGAAGATAAACGTATTGTGTCACACCTTCCTCTTCCGGTTCGTCATGATGCACTGCACCTACGGTCAAACGATTGGTAAGCAGCAGACTTCGTGCATCGCGCAGCGTCAATCCTACTACTCCGGGCACCTTCACATACTCCGTTCCTTTACCAAAACCGACCACTAACCGTACTTTGGTGCCTACCGGTATACGCGTACCCGGCTGAATACTACCGGTGTCCGCTTTTACATCCAAAACCAGATCGCGGAACTCGGAAGGCTCATAGTCGTACACCGTATCGACCTGAATACCCAACCCGCGCAATGTGGTCTGAGCCTGACGATAACTCATGTCATGGAGGTCCGGCATCGTGATATGACGCTTCGTGGTCGCGTTAATCGTCACATAGACTGCCCTCCCGTGCTTGGCATGACTCATCGGCTTTGGATCCTGTTCAACAATCGTGCCAAAAGGTACTTTGTCGGAGTAAGTGGAGTCCACTACCTGCAGATGCAAACCCTGCGCATTAAGAATCGGTTCGGCTTCCGCAGATACCATTCCGCGGACATCTTCCACTTCTACCTCCACTCCATGCTGCGTATAGCCGCGCAACCAAATAATCAAACCGACCAGAATAACGGCGCCTACTAACGCCGCAAATACGATGTTCCAACCCACAAACTTGAGGTCTGACCTGTCAAAAACATTCTTTTTTACCATAAAATGCCAAATTGAGTGCGCAAAATTACAAAAATATTTGCACATATGCAAAAAAAGCAGTAATTTTGCAGCGTTTTTCGTAAAAAGACGAAGAACAAATGTAAAATAAAGCTTTATTAACCCAAAATTATGAAAGTTTGTGCAAGTCGAATGTAAGTTTGCTTACGCAATTCGACGAAGCCAAAGTTCCATGGTTTTAAAAATTTTTTTAAAAACATGAAGAAGATGCTTCTTATCGTAGCTGTTGCATTTGCTGCAATGAGCTGCGGCAACAAGTGCTGCGACAAAAAATGCTGCCAGGACACTGTAGCTAACGACACCGTAGAAGAGGTTGTTGAGGCTGCTGAGGTGGTTGAGGTAGCTGCAGAGTAATCACTTGCTGCTCAAACAAAGAAGCGACGCTTTTAGCGCCGCTTTCTTTTTTGCCTTTTTCTTTCACTCTTTCACTCTTTCACTCTTTCACTCTTTCAATTGTCAACTGCAAAAATCTCATCAGTCTTTGATGAGATTTTTGCCGGTCATCTCCTTCGGTTGCTCGATACCCAAGATATGACAAATGGAAGGAGCTACATCAGCTAAGATACCGTTCTCCACGTGCGCGTGCACATGTTCCTTACTGATATAGACGAACGGAACCGGATTGAGGGAGTGCGCCGTATTGGGGGTACCGTCGGCATTGATGGCGTTGTCGCAGTTTCCGTGATCTGCGATCACGATGATCTCGTAGCCGTTCTCCAAAGCCGCTTCAATCACTTTGTTCGAGCACTCGTCAATGGTCTGCACCGCTTTCACTATCGCCTCATACACGCCGGTATGACCTACCATATCGCCGTTGGCGAAGTTCAAGGTGATAAAATCGAATTTCTGCGTCTTGATTGCCGCTACTAATGCTTCCGTCACCTCCGGAGCGCTCATCTCCGGCTTCATGTCGTACGTCGGCACTTTCGGACTCGGGATCAAAATACGCTCCTCACCCGGGTACTCAGCCTCGCGACCGCCGTTGAAGAAGAACGTCACGTGTGCGAACTTCTCCGTCTCCGCAATACGCAACTGCTTCATTCCGAGTTTGCTGACTACCTCGCCTAAGGTATTCTCCACATTCTCCTTCGGATAGAGGATATGCAAACCTTTGAAAGAAGAGTCGTACGGAGTCATGCAGCAATAATGCAGACCCTTAATGGTCTTCATTCCCTGTTCCGGCATGTCTTGCTGCGTGAGAACGATGGTGATCTCTTTCGCACGGTCATTGCGGTAGTTAAAGAAGATCACTACATCGCCCTCGGATATACGTCCGTCGCAGTTAGCGTTCACAAGAGGCTCCATGAACTCGTCCGTGTCCTTGTGCTCATCCGTATGGCGGTCGTAGCATCCCTGTACGGCTGCTACCATATCCGTCTCTTTTCTACCTTCACCGTTCACCAACTGGTCATATGCCACTTTGATGCGCTCCCAGCGTTTGTCGCGGTCCATCGCATAGAATCGACCGATGATGGAAGCGATATGTGCGCCCGTACGGTCACATACACCTTGAAGGGCTGCGATAAAACCCTTACCGCTACGAGGGTCGGTGTCACGCCCGTCCATGAAACAGTGAACATACGTCTTGTCGGCTACGCCGTACTCCTTGGCTATCTCCACCAGTTTGAAGAGATGATCCAACGAACTGTGTACACCGCCGTTCGAGCACAGACCCATGATATGCAGTTTCTTACCTGCTGCCTGTGCAGCCTTGTAAGCCGCTATTATCTCGGGGTTCTCCATGATCGAGTTATCGCGGATGGAGCGGTTGATCTTCACTAGATCCTGATACACCACGCGACCGGCACCTATATTGAGGTGTCCCACCTCTGAGTTTCCCATCTGTCCGTCAGGCAGACCTACGTTCTCTCCGCTCGCCTGTAACTGCGAGTGCGGATACTTAGCCAACAACGCATCCCAATGCGGCGTCGGCGTGCAGCTGATTACATCGGCTTTGCTCTTGTTTCCGATTCCCCAGCCGTCTAAAATCATCAATAATGCTTTACTCATATTTACGTTTTTTTAGTTCGTTATCAATTTTGCGGGTGCAAAATTACTACAAATTTTGCATATATGCAAGCACTCGGAGATTTTTTTTGCCGAATAGAATAAAATTCTATCTATTTTTTGCGGATAGATAGCGGCTATGCATGCATAAGACGATATGTATGCGCACAAAATAGGAAGCCTTTAGGCTCGGCAAAAAAAACAGCCACCGAAGTGACTGTTTCTCGTTCGTATTGGTTTATAAATTCACCGGCTTTCCGTAGAAGTTCGGAAGAGAAGTCGGCCGATGGAAAACCATATAAATATCTTCTCTGTCTTCTATACTTCCATCCCCAATTACTTGAATTTCCAGCGCCTGATCCGTCAGTTGAATAATTCGCCAATCCTGCTCATCTATTCTCCCCGGCAAACCATTAACATCCATTGCATCCACAATAGATATTATCCCATTAGCTACCGACCAGTTATTAAACCCTCTGTACTCACCGTCATAATCATACACCAGCAGGCGTCCATCCGCTCTAAATTCGAAGTACTGTCTGTACATCTCCGGATAAACATAAGATTCTCCATCTACCGAAGAGGAATACTGCTGCCATATTCTACTCACTGATTCAGTTGAAAT
Source organism: uncultured Bacteroidales bacterium (assembly GCA_900319005.1). Classification (GTDB taxonomy): domain Bacteria; phylum Bacteroidota; class Bacteroidia; order Bacteroidales; family Paludibacteraceae; genus Colicola. The sequence goes on along the minus strand of ONMV01000003.1, from coordinate 154,026 downwards.
CTCAACTGGATTACCGGGGAGGTTTCCATCATTCGAGCCGGAACAACCGACTAACATGCTCATCGAGAGCATCAATGCACCAAGTGCAATTACAATCTTTTTCATTGCTTTTCTGTTTTTATGTAAGTAAGTTTATTAAAATGCCTCTGTAGCATCGCCGGAGTTATTACCGCCTTTCAAGTTCACATTGGAAGTAACGCGATCTGTAGCACCACTGGAGCAAAGCATCGACAGCGGAGTGATGGGATGCACCTCCATTTGAGGAGAATTATATATCTTTGTCATAACTTTCATCATTTAATCATTTCAACATTTCATCATTCTACCAACATACCTTGTGCGTTATAGGTCTTACCGTCGCGGAGGATGAGAAGTTCTCCGTTCCGGAGGAACTTATTGGTAATTGGTAATTGGTCATTTGTGATTTGGTCTATGCCGGTGGCGGTGTCCTCTTTCTTCACGATGCGTGCGCGCACGGCTTTTTGGGCAGAGCCCTTGACCTCGAAGTACGCCCGGAAGCCCTTTAGATCTCCTGTTGATGAAGGCCAGAAGAGTTCGTTGCCTGCGCCCAAGAAGAGGAGGTTCTTGTTACCGCCTGTCAGTTCGGTCGGCGAATAAACGCCGTGGAACTCGATAAAGGTATTGTCCAAACCGTCGCTCGGAGTTGAGGCGTCTATCTCCACACCAATGAACGAAGGATTAGATACATTGTTTGCAGGTTGCAGCAAGTACGGTTTGCCTGCTTCCAATGCCTCGCGTTGGGTGAACACAAGTCCTAACACTTCGCCGTCATAGGTCACATCCGTCAGCTCTTCCAAGTCATATCCTTCGCCGAACGCGGTTGTCATCTGCGAAGCATCGAGGCTAAACGGCAGGCAGAAAGTGTTATACTGCGCATTGGTCAAACTGCGGATCATACTTACATCGGTCGTCAGACCGTCGTACGCCGCAAGGAGCGATGCATTATCGGCATTCTCATTCAATGCTAAGCCTTTCAGCGTCCATTTTGCATAGAGAGTGAGGTCGTCCGTTACCTTGTCCTCGCTGAAATCCCAAGTGTTGGAACAACCAGCCTCTTTGTACCAACCGCCAAAGGTATAATTGGCAGCCTCGGGGTCGGAAGGCTCGCTTATAAATCCGTTGTAGTCAATAGACTGTGGAGCTATCGGGTCACCATGACCTTGGAGATCGAAGGTGACGTCATAACTGTTGATCGTCCACAGGGCATAGAGGGTAAGGTCGCCATTTACCACCGTTCCGGACTCGCCAAACGTAAACGGAGTGGTGCAACCTTCATTGGAGTACCATCCACCGAAAGTATAGCCGGTTTCGGTCGGGTCAGCAGGTTTCAATCCTTCATCTACTCTACCTGCATTTACGCACATTTCGTCTATAGCCTCTCCGTGATCCTGTAAGTCAAACGACAAGATGTACGGTAAAATATGCGAGAACTCGCTCCAATAGGAATCGTCGGAGTATGCCGTTCTACTTGCCACCGTTGCCGGTACATATAGCGTTGCCGCACTCTCTACCGCAGTCGGGAATGTGGAACTTGATATAGAAGGTTTCTCTATAGCGTTACTTGTTACAGTTGTAAGGCTTGTGCAACCTTCAAATGTTTCTGCTCCGATGGAAGTTACCGAAGCCGGAATTGTCACGGAAGTAAAACTCCCATTATTCATACCATGACATAGGTAATTTGGAATAGCTTCTACATTCGGACCAAAAGTGATTGAAGTAATTTGTGTCTTAATACTTTCAAACGGGACAGCATAATGTGTTCCGCTATAGGTTATTTTGGCAAAACCGGCAGTAATGGTACGGGCATTCCAAACTATTGTTGTAAGTGAAGAGCAACCTTCAAATGTTGAATAAGTGGTTGTTCCATTATAACAAGTAATAGTGGTAACATTTCTCGGAATAGTGATTGATGTAAGACCACAATTCTTAAATGCGCTTTGCCCTATGGTGGTAAGAGTTTCCGGTAAGGTTATGTTCGTCAAACTTGCGCAGCCATTGAAAGATTCTTGACCAATTGATGCAACATTTGACATGGATACACTAGAGAGCTTACTACAACCCAAGAACGCGTAACTATTAATCGCTGTTACGTTGTTAGGGATCGAAATTGTAGATAATTTGGTGCAGCCCTCAAACAAACGAGCAGCTATTGCCGTTATAGAAGTAGGTAGTGTAAGTGTTGCTAATTTCGTACAATTATAGAATGCACGCTGTCCAAAAGAAGCTACATCGTTAGAAATTGTTACATTCACAAGGTTCGAACAATCTTCAAATGCATAGTTACCAATAGCGGTGACTCCATCTTCTACCACTATGCTCGTGATGGATGCACGTAGTGCATACCAAGGAGCATTCTCTGATGCATAATTTGCCATCGCTCCTGAACCGGAGATGGTTAATACACCTGTCGTCAAATCCAATTCAAATTGAACATTGTCTCCGGATGCGCCACAATCGCCAAATACCACTTTATGAACAAAGTCGTTCCACGTATTAACACTTGTATAACTTGCATAACCACTCATAGGGATATGTAAAGTTGCATTATTTTGCGCATTAGTATGGAACATTGCATTACTTGTAAGAATAGTAGGAGCTGTTGTCGCGTATGAGTATATTGTCTGTATATTTGTTGCGCTCTGATTATAAAGAGCTTGACTACCTAATTCCTCAACGTTGTCAGGTAAAATGACTGTACGTAAACCAAGACATCCATTAAATGCTGTTTGCCCAATAGTAGTCAAACTTGCATCGGGAGCAAATGTAATGGCAGAAATCAAAGGATCATCCTTAAAAGCATGGTTTCCTATAGAAATTAAACTATTCGGGAATATTATTTCGCCTGCCAATTTAGGGCATTGATTAAATGCCGAGCCGCCAATAGTCTCCGTATTGGTTAATGTAATCGTCGTTAATTCCGTATTGTAATTCAATGCATAGTCCTTGATATTAGCAATCGTAATGTTTGCCGTTGTTACCAATTCATTATCTATATATAACTTACCTGCATATCGAAGAGGGTTAGCAAATACATTGCCAAATACTATAGAACACCAATCGTCAATATCTCCCATATAAAAGACTCCAGTTAGATTCGTACAATTAAATCCATTATTTCCAATCGAAGTAATACTTGCCGGTAAAGTAATATCCGTCAAACCTTTACACCCATCAAATGCGTAATTTCCTATAGTTCTAATGTCATTAGACAAATTCAACTCTGTCATATTGGTACAATCCTTGAACGCATAATTACCAATATGCTGTAAAGAAGCAGGAGTTGTGAGTGATTTAACACAACCGGCATACGTGTACCATGGCGCTTTATTAGAACTATTATTATAATCCGTCATAGTTGTTCCTGTTCCGCTGATAACGAGAGCTCCGGTCTCTAAATCCAAATTCCAGTTTAGATTAGTACCGCATGTTCCTGAAACAGTAGTCCCTCCACTAATATTGGTGAATGTGCTCCATCCTGTTGCAGAGGAATAATTGGATACTAAAGAAGAGTTAGAAATCTTTACCGGAATAGAAGCAGTCATGCTTTGGAAAGAATTACTTTGAGCTGTTATTACCGGTAAAGCATCCTTCTTCACCACAATACCATCCACCTTATTGCAGTAATAAAAGGCTTGAGTGCCTATGCTAGTCAAACTTGCAGGAAAAACAATAGCTCCATCTAGCGCTTTGCAACTATAAAAAGCGCTATTCCCGATAGTTTCTAACGCAGTTGCTTTTGTCAAGTCTAACGCAACTGCTGTAGAACAATTATAGAAAGCATAACCACCGATGGACGTAACTGATGCAGGAATAGTAATCGTACCTGCCAGTTTTGAGCACCCCGAAAACGTTCTCACAGGTATTGTATTGAGTTGCCACCCATCTGAAAATGTAACTCCAGATAACATAGTACATCCAGAAAATACCCAAGAGCCCATCGTTGTAATGGACGCCGGAAGTGTAATATTAGAAGATATTTTACTACATCCTTCAAAAGCATCGCTACCAATACTTGCTAAATTTGCTAGACTTCCAAGATCTAGTTCTGTCAATTCTGTACATTTATAAAAAGCATATGTACCAATAGAAGTTATACCACTATGCAAAGGAAGCATACCTTTCAAGCATGTCATTTCCTGAAATGCACGTGCTCCTATAGTCGTAACATTGGTAAAGTCTATTGATTTAATTACCGATTCATAATCTCTCCAAGGAGCTTTATTACTGCTGTTATCATAATCTTTCATGGCTCCTGATCCTGTAAAATATAAAGCACCTGTCCACACATTTAAATGGGCCACAAGATCCGCAGGTGTGGTTGCACCACATTCCCACTCCAACACTTTATTGCTTGTAATCGGATATGAAGACCAACATGTTGCTGCTTCATAAAGAGGAACCAACTCTTCTGAGTCTACATACACAGGAATAGTTGTGGGAACACCACTAAAACTTGTTGAAGCAGTACAAGTCGTAATTGGGTCCGTTGCTGTACGAAGAACAACAATTCCTGTTACTTTTGTACGATATTGAAACGCATTTGCTTCTATTGAAGTGACTGTTGCCGGTATATATAAATATCCCTTTAACGTGGTATTAGACGAACTAGCAGAAAAAGCCAAATTTTTAATGGTTGTTAAAGAAGTGGCACCTCTAAGATCTACAGCCGTCAACGCGTTCGATCCGTAAAATGCACCCGAGCCTATTGTTATTAAACTAGATGCCTCATCAAAATTGATTGTTGTAAGGCTTGTGCAATTATTAAAAGCACGCTCCTCTATAGTTTGTACTGATGAAGGAATGGATATTGTGGTAAATTTGGTACCCTGAAAAGCATATGTGCCAATTGTTTCCAGCGTATTAGGGAAATTACATGTGGCTAAATGACTACAACCACTAAACGCATATGCTCCTATAGAAGACAGATTACTTCCATCACTAATAGTAACTTTAGTTATTCCTGTACACCCATAAAAAGCCTTTTCGCCAATGGAAGTTGCCGTAGCTGCAATAGTTACCGCAGTAAGAGATGTACAACTATGGAATGCATATTTCTTAATAGATGCCACACTAGGCATATTGGTAGTAGTTAAACTGGTTACTTTAGTTGACGGATAACTAGACGGACCATTCTGCTTAGTGATATATAAATCATGGGCATAGTAAAGCGGATTAGCTTTGTCGTTAGCAAAGTCAATTTGCGCCCAGTAGTGTAACATTTTTTCAGTTAAAGTTCCTTGTCCTGCAGAATTATATTGATATTTTACTGATGTAAGGGCAGAACAATTCTTAAAAGCATCAGTTCCGACGCTTGTAACCGAAGGCGAAATTTCTACAGTTGTTGCTGCGGAACAACCATTAAATGAATTTTGACCAATACTTGTTACACCGTCTCTAATTTGAATTTTTGTAATAGACGCTTTCTTTCCATTCCAAGGCATACTCGTGGAAGTGTAGTTTGTCGGCATAGCACCAGAGCCCGGACTTGAATAATCTATTACCAATGTGGCATCATTGTCCTTCAGTTCATAAGAAACTCCATTGCCTATGCTCGTGCTGGCTGCGAATGCCATACCCCCCCCAGTAAAAGACGCTTCGCAGAGGAAGAATGTGATTGAAATTAAAGAAAGTAGAGTTTTTTTCATATGCGATAGTATTTAATTTTCGGTGGTAAATTATAAGTAGGTGATGTCTTTTGTTCAAAAACGGGTGCAAAATTATCAAATTTATTTAATATATGCAAGTAAAATATACAAAATGTTACAAAAAATGGTCTTTTAATAGCATAAAAATTTATTTTGCAAAGTTTAGTTTACAAAATGAACAACAATATTGACCAATAGGATTTGATGGAGTATTGGGATGTTTTTGGAATAAAAAGAACGAATTATTTGCATATGTCAAAAAAAATATTTGCAGTAACTTCGACCCTCCCTTATTTTATTTTCAACAAAACAAGGAATCCTCCGAATTTACGGTCGCACCTCTCTAGGTTGGCATAGTCTCCCCGACCGCCTTCCCTTTTCGAAGCCAAAAGTCAATTGGCTTCTCCATGTGTAAACTACAATCTTTTTAGCAAATAAAACCATACTTAAGCGAGCTTAGACTTTTTTTTTGCTAAAAATCTTGCAAATTTGAAAAATTTGTAGTACCTTTGCAGCCGCAAAGGTCAGAAGACCCTAAGATAAACGCAAATTAATAGACAATAATAAATGGCAAGTTTTCAAAAATTAACTCCTCGTTCCGAGGATTATTCAAAATGGTACAACGAGTTGGTCGTCAAAGCCGACCTCGCTGAGCAGAGCGCCGTTCGCGGATGTATGGTAATCAAACCCTATGGCTATGCCATCTGGGAAACTATTCAGGCGGAACTCGACCGCCGATTCAAGGCACAGGGTGTGAAAAACGCTTATTTCCCGCTTCTTATTCCGAAGTCTTTCCTTAGCCGCGAGGCGGAGCATGTGGAGGGTTTTGCCAAAGAGTGTGCCGTAGTGACTCACCATCGTCTGATGAACGATCCGAACGGTAAGGGTGTGGTAGTGGATCCGCAGGCGAAACTCGAGGAAGAGCTCATCATCCGTCCTACCTCGGAGACCATCATCTGGAGCACCTATAAGAACTGGATCAGCTCATATCGCGACCTGCCGATCCTTTGCAACCAATGGTGTAACGTCATGCGATGGGAGATGCGTACGCGCTTGTTCCTGCGTACGGCGGAGTTTCTCTGGCAGGAAGGTCACACGGCGCACGCCACCAAAGAGGAGGCGGAGGATTACGCACGTCAGATGCTCGATGTCTATGCCGATTTCGCGGAGAACGTGATGGCTATTCCGGTAGTGAAAGGTGTCAAAAGCCCGAACGAGCGTTTCGCGGGCGCGCTTAATACTTATTGTATAGAGGCGATGATGCAGGACGGTAAGGCGCTGCAAGCGGGTACAAGTCACTTCTTGGGACAGAACTTCGCCAAGAGTTTTGACGTGCAATTCCTCACCAAAGAGAATAAATACGAGTACGTTTGGGCTACTTCTTGGGGTGTTTCGACTCGTCTGATGGGTGCGCTCATCATGACCCACAGCGATGATAGCGGACTTGTGCTGCCGCCGCATCTGGCTCCGATACAGGTCGTTATTGTGCCGATCTTCAAGAAACAGGAAGACCTCGACAAACTGATGGTCAAGCTGAACCCGATTGCGGATGAACTGAAAGCACTCGGAATACGCGTCAAAGTGGATACCGACGAGAAATACACGCCGGGTTACAAGTTCGCTGATTACGAGCTCAAAGGTGTGCCGGTTCGTCTGGCTATGGGAGGTCGTGATTTGGAGAACGGAACGATCGAGATCGCACGTCGTGACACCCAGAGCAAAGAGACGATTTCTCTCGATGGAATCGTGGAAAAAGTGAAGAATCTGTTGGAGGAAATCCAGAAGAATCTGCTGCAAAAAGCCCTCGATTTCCGCATCGCTAACACCCGTGAGGTGAACAGCTACGACGAGTTCAAAGAGGAGCTCAAGAAGGGCGGTTTCCTGCTCGCGCATTGGGACGGTACGCCGGAGACCGAACAACGTATCAAGGATGAGACCAAGGCAACTATCCGCTGCATCCCTCTGGCAGACCTGCCGGGTCATCACAGCGAGCCGGGTACCTGTATGGTAACGGGCAAACCGTCCGCCGGTAGAGTGATTTTTGCACTCAATTACTAATTGCAAGTTGCCAATAGGCAAACAAAAAACGCTCGCAATGAGCGTTTTTTTGTTGTGTCTTCCGGAAAAATGTTCACATCTATTTGCATATATCAGAAAAAAGTTGTACCTTTGCAACCGCAAAATAAGTCTGGCAAGATGGATTCTTCTTTTATCATAGTACCCCCGTCATCTGATTTCTCGGATGTATGGTCGGAACCGGAGTTGTTGTCCTCAAAAGGACATAATGCGCTTTATGTGGCTACACGTTTCGGACGAAAGTACGTGCTGAAGGCGTTGACAGAGCCTTATCGCGAATCTACACCGCATATTGAATTGCTCCGTAAGGAGTTTACTATCGGAGTCGGTGTGGATCATCCGAATATCGTCCGGCTGCTTGATTTCGGGCACATGAATTCCATCGGCTGGTATATCCGGATGGAGTTTATTGATGGCATTACGCTGGATCAGTTCCTTGAGACGAACCCGCCTATGGCTATCCGTCACCGTATTATTGAGCAACTCATTGACGCGCTTTCTTGTCTGCACGAAAGGCAGGTCATCCATCGCGACATCAAGCCTTCCAATATCCTCATTACCCGTAACGGCAATACGGTCAAACTGATTGATTTCGGTGTGTCCGATACAGATGATTACGTGACTTTCAAGCAACCTGCCGGCTCGATGGCGTATATCGCACCGGAACAATTAGCCGGCAAAACGATTGACAACCGCGCAGATATATACGCGGTCGGCAAAATCATCAATCTTCTTTTCCCGCATCGCTATAAATATATTGTTCGCACATGCACGCGCGTAAAACCTGCTGAGCGTTATTCTTCCTGCGCACAGGTGCTACAAGCTATTCGTAGAGCAGATAGAGTGCGTATATGGTTGCCGGTTTCACTTATCTTATTGCTTTTATCATGCGCAGCTGTATGGGGAACTTATTCCGGCTATCAACATTCCGAACTCGCCCATAAAGAAAACGAAAAACAATTATTCGTTCATGTGGATTCACTGCGTGCGCAGAATGAAGAACATCGGCATCAGGTGGATTCCCTCAATCGTGTGTTAGATTCGCTGGCAGTAAAAGCGAATACGCTTTCTCCGCGTGAGCAAGTACGTCAGCAAGCCGCTGCCATACATTTTGCCCGCCAAGCAGCTATCCGCAAGGCGGTTAAAAGTGGAGAGTTGAAAACAATGAACGAAGTGCGCAATTACGATGGAGGGTTGCAAGCGAATTTCCAAAAGGCTAAGCAGTCCATAAAAGATCCTATGTTACTGGAGGAATTTATGCAGGCATATATGAATTATTTCAACATGAACGACCAACTCTATGACTCCTTAGCCCTCGTTCTGCCGGAGTATTGAGAAAAAAGAAATAAAAAGAAGTTCACGTATATCAGAAAAAAGTTGTACCTTTGCACCCGATTTCAAATTATCATACAGATGAACAAAAATGCACCCGAGGTAATACAACTGCGCAAAGATGTAGAAGCGCGTTTTGGCACACGTCCGGCTACTCCGGCTGATTTTGAATCGCTCATCGCGCAAATATGGCTGTGCCTGCATGAGAACCTGGCGCTTAGCACATTAGAGCGTCTGTGGGGGTACGTGGAAGGCGCCAATAATACCCGTCTGTCCACACTCAATATTCTTTCCCGCTATGTGGGTTCGCGCGATTGGAATGATTATACCAACCATTTGAAAGAAGGTGAGCACGGCAGCAGTAATCCGTTCATCGCAGAGGGTATCCATACAAAGGACTTGCAACCCGGACAGAGTATTGAAGTAACTTGGTTGCCAAACCGCCGTTGTGTGTTCCGCTATTTGGGAGATATGCGTTTTGAGGTAGTGGAATCTGTCAACTCAAAGCTTAGCGAGGGGGACACTTTTGTCTCCACATTCTTCCTGACCGGTCAGCCGCTCTTTATAGACCAGCTTGTCCTTACAGGTCATACTACTGTTTCTTATGTCGCCGGCAATAACGGCGGTCTTCAATCCGTCACCCTTCTGACATAACACGACACAACAAGACATAACAAGAATTAGTCGTATTTCAAAAATTTGTTGTACCTTTGCAGCGGAATTCCGAAAGGCGTTCCGCTGATTGGTTTATTAATCCTATATTTAATCATTACAACAATGAAAAAAGTATTCTTATTTGTGCTTATGTTTTTATGCATGGCAGGGAGTATGGACGCGGCAGGGTATCGAGGCAACAATCGTGGTCGCTCGTATGGTCATTCCAGAAGTAGTTTTAGCAGAAGTCATCGTGGCGGAGGTCGAACTACCGGAGGTGGAAGTTATACCCACCGAATAGGCGGTATGGTGGGAAACATGTTCGGTGCTTCCTACAAAGGCTTTATTTTCGGAGTAGACGGCTTGGCGTTGCAGGCGGATTTAGCGGTCAAATTACAATTGTCACCAACTAAAGATGACATTAAGTTGAAGAATGTACTGACGGAAGAAGTGGCGGTCGAGGAGATTCAGGTGGCGGACACTTATCAGGAACTGCATGATACCTATAACTGGAGTAACTTCACTTTTGAACTCAATCCGAATATCGTTTATCAGAAGGAAATCGATACTGCCGGACGCAGTACGTTTGCCATATTTGGTGGAGGCGGTGTGTCGTTGGGTCTTGTCAAATCGCTCAATCTGGCAAGTTTCGGTTTCGGAGAAAGCAACCCGTTACTCGGCAAATTCGGTGTGAATGGCATCGTTGGTGTGGAATTCATATGGTCGCGTTTTGTGCTCAGTTTGGATGCTCGTCCCGGTTACGGCTTAGCGTTCAGCTCCAAGTATGAATATCGTGGCGGATTGGTCGGCGAAGATGTCTTTGAAGTAGATGCAGATCGCAACCTTCGGCATTTCTTCGACTTCGGCGCTTCTATCGGCTTCCATTACTGTTTCTGATGGGCTGTCCGTAGGTTTTGTTCATAAATGTTTAATCCCTAAAATAGTACAACAATGAAAACAAAATTTTTCTTTGCACTTGTATGTGCAGCATCTCTGATTTTTGCATCTTGTTCGGATAAATCAGCTCCCGAAGAACCATCTTCGGTAAAACAGGATGATCCGACTATGTTCACCAATTCCTCTATTGTGGGCATTTGGGCTTGTATTGCGTCCGATAATCTGACTTATGACATATTTACCGGGCAACAGAGTTACCATTGGGACTACGATCCCAACGCACAGACATATGATGTACTGTGGTACTTTGACATCAAAAGCGATTCAAAAGTACAATATGTGAATGTAATAGGTCAAGACAAAGGAGAATACCGTAAGTCGGATGGATATTTACATATTCCGGTTAATTCTGAATGGAAAAGTATAATAGATGCCAACTATATCTTCGACCAGGAACATCAGGCTATTAGATGTCCGAGCGGAAAGATTATGGGCTTTACCTTAGAATCTACAGCGGATCTTCTTGGAAGTGATACTATCTTCTATGTAAAAAGAAAAGCGATAGACGAAGCAGTTATCTATGATAACACGGGCTTTATTCAAAGCCAGTATGTCGTCCGTGTGAAAGGTATAAAAAAAGATCTGTAATACATTTATTAATAAGCAGTACATACCTTGACAGTGTGTGTGAATGTGTGCGCAAAGGTACAAAAACGAGAAAAATCACAAAAATATTTGTGTAATTCAAAACTTTTTTGTAATTTTGCAACGAATTATCAGCGGATACTTCAGTTGCGACACCGCAACGCACATATATTATACTGACGAGTCAATCCGTAGAAACAATAAGTCTGGCAACTTATAATCATTACGAATAAGATTGGCAATGCGTCAGTGCATACTTCGGTATGTACTGCTTTTGCTTTATTATTCGTGGGTTATGCCAGACACCCGTTTCTACATAAAGCATAAGCAGTATTTTTTTGTACCTGCTTGTGATAAAATGTGATCTTTGACGTATTGGATTACCGTAAAAAAGTCGAAAGTTGAAACAATCGGAGCAAAAACGCAAAATTATTCGGAGTGAGATTATTAAAAAGCTCGGAATAAAATTACAAAAATCTTCGGAATTATTTGCATATATCAAATTTTTATTGTACCTTTGTAGCGATTTTTAAACGATATACGTATGGAATACCTTGAACGAATTGATGACGAGTTGCTCAAACGCAAATTACGCAGTAGTGCAGCAGTGCTAATTGAAGGCCCCAAATGGTGTGGAAAAACCTCGACAGGTGCTCAGTTAGCTAAGAGTATCATATATATCCAAAATCCGGACCAACGCGCCATGTATCGCAAAATGGCAGATACGCAACCTTCGCTGTTATTGGAAGGCGAAACACCACGCATGCTCGACGAATGGCAGACGATTCCGGTCCTGTGGGATGCTGTACGATTTGCCGCAGATCAACGGCAACAGATGAATCAGTTCATATTAACCGGTTCAGCAACACCTCTGGATGAAGAAGAGAATGAAGAGATGGAGCATACCGGTACAGGACGAATCGCACGCCTGCGTATGCGACCAATGAGTCTCTGGGAGTCGAAGGAGTCGCGCGGACAAGTGTCGCTCAAAGCACTCTTCGATGGTACACAGCAGATGGGACTCTTCGAAAGTCCGCTTACGATTAAGGACATCGCTTATGTCATGTGTCGAGGCGGTTGGCCGGGTGCTTTGTCATTGGACAAAGAGGACGCTTTGGAGGTGGCGGTTAACTTAGTGGATGAACTGGTGAACACGGATGTCAATCGTGTGGATGGTTCCGAAAAGGATCCCGACCGAGTGCGGGCGGTACTACGCAGTTATGCGCGCAATATCTCCACTATGACAACCGCTACTACGATCATGGAGGATGTGCGTGCGAACGACATCTCAATTACTGACAAGACGCTTACCAATTACTTGAGAGCATTGCGTCGCTTGTTTGTCATTGAGGATGCCAAGGCATGGCAACCGTCGTTACGCAGCAAAACCGGCATTCGTACGTCCCACAAACGCCATTTCGTAGATACTAGTCTGGCTACGGCGGTGTTGGAACTGAATCCGACGAGCGTGTTGGAGGACTTTAACCTGTTTGGATTCTTATTTGAAGACTTCTGCTTGCGTGATGTGCGTGTTTATACCGAGGCACTACGCGGAACCGTCTATCACTATCACGACAACTCTGATTTGGAGTCTGACTTGATCATCCGTTTGCACGATGGTCGTTGGGCTGCGGTGGAAGTTAAGACCGGGAGCAAAGAGATTGAAGATGCCGCACAAAACCTGACGGAGTTAGCCAAGCAAGTAGATACATCCAAGATTGGTCAACCGGCATTCTTGATGGTTTTAACCGGCGGACAATACGCCTATCGCAGAGACGATGGCGTATATATCATTCCCATCGGTTGTCTAAAGCCATAAATAGAATAATTTAGATTTCGACCTAACAAAAAGCGGTAATCCAATCAAGCGGACTGCCGCTTTTTGTTATATCACGCCACCGAGCGATGAGCGAGCGATGAGCGGCACAAGACCGAGAGATGAAAAGCAAAAAATATACCGGCGAAACCTCCTGCCGAATAATAAAATGGAGAAAAATTTAAAGTTGCGCCCGACACGTATTAGGGAATAATATGGAAAATGTTAATCAAAATCGAGTGGTGATTTTAGGATACAAAGAGTGGTACGCCATTACTCCTGATATCGCAATTCATAAAAATGGAATGCTTATTGGAAAAGTCGCTAAAGATGGACGTTTTCAGTTTGAAACAAACGAGCCCTGTGAACTGACATTCAAAATGGGATTCAGATCTTCAACTTGCACAGTTAAACCCGGAGATTGGATTCAATTATCATTCAATAAAACAACTGGGGAGATTATTGCTCAACTTACAGACGAAAATAATTACCAACAACTTGCGGATAGTCTTAAACAAGAAGACGATTCTACTAAACGAACCTTAAAGAAAGTCTTATGGGTTGCTATGATTTTTGCTATAGTTGGATTTGGAGCTTTGTATATGTCTGGGAATCGTCATTCGCAAGATGATGGTACAACGGAAACAATTTATACAACTCCGGATGGTCTAGAAATTAAAATTTGTGACAATGGTGTAGCATATGTAGGGAATAGTAAAGGTAAATGGGATAATAATGGCTATGCGAAAATTGGATACAATGAGGTAACTTTTATTAATGTCAAGTTAGATGGGTATAGCACATATTGCTCCATCTGTGAGGGTAAGTTGTACTGGGGAGGACATAGTGTTGTCGTCAGAGATTACCCGGATGGTACTCCACTTCAAAGGAAACGTCAATAACTAGCCATTTTGTAAATATCTATGAAATTAAAATCTTTCATTCTACTATGCTATACGCTGATATCCATGAGTGTGTACTCTATAAACAGCGTAGAAATAGGTAATTTGTATTATACTCTTAACTCGGAGAATAATACAGCAGTAGTATCGCCTTGGTGGAATGCACCTGTGTATCAAAAGAGATCATATTATGGAGATATTGCTATTCCAGCTAATGTGACCTATAATGGTGTTAAATATAAAGTAATGGGTATAGAAGAGGGTGCTTTTAGCGGTTGTGTAAGTGTAAGTTCTGTAACGATTGCTAACGGGATAACTACTATTGGACCTGCAGCTTTTCAACGGTGTGAAGAGATGACATCTATTGTTATTCCCAATAGTATCACTTCTATTGGAGCGAATGCTTTTGAAAATTGCTACAGTTTATCTTCAATTACTATTCCGAATGGGGTTAAAAGTATCGAACGTTATTGCTTTAGCGGTTGTCATAATTTAAAAACAATAACAATACCTAATACTGTTAAATCTGTCGGAGAATACGCATTCTGGGGTTGTAAAAAGATTACATCTATTTCACTTACTGAAGGAGTGTCGCGTATTAATGAGTACACTTTTGCGGAATGTGAAAACTTAGTTTCAATTTCATTGCCCGCTACAATAAAGGTTATTGGAGAATCTGCTTTTTATGATTGTAAAAAATTAAGATCCATAACTTTATCTAATAATCTAACCTCTATAGGTAAGGATGCCTTTATGGATTGCGTGAGTTTAACTTCTGTTACCATCCCTAATAGTGTAACATCTATAGGATATCGTGCTTTTAGAGATTGTAAAAATTTACAAAATGTAATCCTCTCTAATAGGGTTACTGAAATTATCATGGAAACTTTCATGGGGTGCGAAAGCCTAACTACTGTAATAATTCCGAATAGTGTTAAGAGTATAGAAACACGTGCGTTTGGGTTTTGTAGTAGCCTTACATCTATAAATATTCCTAATAGCGTTACTAACCTCGAGAATGAGGTATTTGACCGTTGTTATAGTTTAACCTCGGTAACACTTCCTAGTAATATTTCCATTATTGACTATGCACTCTTTCGAGATTGTAGGAGTTTGCGAACGATAACGATTCCAAATAGAATTACTAGAATTGATGCTGCTGCTTTTCGAGGATGTAACCATTTAGCATCCATAACGATTCCTGCACAAGTAGAATGGATAGGGGAAAATGCTTTTAAAGATTGTTCCAGTTTAACCATTAAAGTTCCAGAGAAATTTCGAGGAAAAGTAGATGTTTCTGATTGTAAAAGCGTAACATATTATTAATATTAAAATCAAAATAATATTACTTATGCTTTTGATGCCATTAACAGGATAAAGATACATTCATCTGCAAAAAACATAATATAGACTTTAGTATCTTAAGGGGTGAAAAATATCATCCCTTAGTTTTTTTCTAAAAATCTTCTAGAAAATTTGGTTATATGAAGAAATAGTTCTATCTTTGCAGAAAGTTAAGTTATAAGTATTTAATTATATATGAACAAACAAAATTTGAAAGACATGAAGACGACACTTACAAAAAATGAAAGAAGAAAAGAAATTGGGACTGAATACCAATGGTTGCTATCCGAATCTAACGTCCCAAACATGGTATGTCATTTTAAGCAATTGAATGAAGAAGAAAAATTATCTGACGAAGAGTATTCTGTTTTATTAGGATCAGTATGGCAAAGAGGCTTTACTGGGGAATGGCAAAAAACAGAACTTATAGAGTTATTCGATTCTCCAAGATGCAATGCCGAGTTGCTTATGAGCGAAATGGAATATAATAATTTCCAGGAATTGTTGGACAAAGATCTAACATTATATCGCTATATGAGCAATGAAGAATATGAATCAGGAGATTATCGTATAGCATGGACATTGAGACTTGATGTGGCAGTACAATTTTGGCTACGCGGGAAGCAAAAAGGTGTCATAGCACGCTTAAGGATATCTAATGAGAATAGGAAAGATATCAAAATCAAGTCATATTTCAATACGAGAGAAGAGTATGAAGTCATACTCCTTATTGAGAAAAAATATATTGCAGGAGTAGATCTCCTACCTGTAGATTTTATAGAATATTCCTTAAGCAAAAGAGCGTATAATGTGCTCAAAATTGAAGAGGAGATATTAAGTGTCCTTAGAAGAGAAATGTTAGACGAAAATATATTAATTTTTCCAGAATATCAACTTGGAGAGTGTATAATGAATTCTTCTCACTTTGCGCAAAGAGTGGAAAACGCAACAAAAAGATATCTTGTGGAAGGAATAGCAAAAAGTGAGAGTGGAAAGATCTTTCCTCATATGTGGAATCGTTTTGTTATAAATGGTGAAAGCAAAGAATATGATGTGACGCATGATTTATTAATGGAGAGCATTCCCGTTTTTTCCTATTATAAAATATGCGAGTATGATGCAGATATAAAAAATATTGCCTTTTCAAAAACAACGATGTTTATAGCTCACCTATATTGGGAATTATTTCCTCAATCAAAACCCGAAAAATAAGTATATAAAAAGCAGGGAAGCCTTTTGACTTTCCTGCTCATATATATGTGTTTAGAATTTTTCAGAATGCGGGATTCGAACCCGCGAGACCTTTCGGTCCTATGGATTATCAGTCCACTGCCTTACCTGGCTCGGCCAATCCTCCATTAAGAAACACACAAAAATTATGCCAAACCACAAAAATACATTTAATGGCTTACTGCCATGACAAAATAGCAGGCGAACGTAACCAAGCATCTGGCGAATATACCGGAACTTGCCTTGGTCGCTCTGTCCGTCTGATCAAAGCCCAATAAAACATGCCTTCTTTATATCAATCCGCTTGCCCACTGCAGGCGGATTGTTTTGTCAAAGTCGAATGATTTACCTCCCAAACACAGAATGAAGTAGCATAAATTTTACATTTGCTCAACGGAATAAGCAATTTTCTCGTAGGAATGCTTATTCGATTAAGCATTTCGAAAGTTCCTCTTAATCCGCCGGCCTATCCGCTGGCGGATTGTTTTACTTGCCACCCACGTCTCGCTTACTGGACGGATACGGAACGTTAGTTTATCTCTCGCCATCAACATCGAGTGGCTCGTGCGTTATTTAAACAACTGTTCTATATGATTGTAAACCACAGCACGACGTTTGATAAAACGGACTTGTAGAAAAGACTAATCATGGTCAATATCGAAAAGTAGCGTGACGCTTTGTCGCTATGTCGCTTTTGGATGCGGATGTAATAAGCAGAAAAACAGCGGATTAACACAAAAGCGACAAAGCGACATAGCGACAGGACAAAAATTATTGTCGGATGACATCCGACCTAATGGACGACGCGCAGGAGGATGTCAGGTGGATGTCAGGTAGTTCTTAGGGTGATATCCAACATATATCGAACAAATATCAAACTTATTTCTAAATTATAACTAACGATTCTGTGCAACATCTTCAAATTTGGGGATTTTTAACATTTTTTCCAAAATAAATTTGTGGATGTCAAAAAAAAACAGTACTTTTGCAGACAATTGTCGAACGAACTTTATAAATCAGAAAAGCGTCAGAAACGGCACGATATTTGCCTATAGATAATAGGATGAAACGAATAGGATACATATGGCTCTTTCTGGCAGTAAGCGGAACGATGCTTGCCGGGACGACGTATCTGGACTCCTGTATGATCCGCGTGCAAGACGGCGACACGCTCTATCTCGCCTATCTGCACGAGGTGTACGTCTATCCGCCGATGCGGTTTAAGAATAAGAGACAGGAGAGATTCTATTGGCGAACCGTTCGGGACGTGAAGAAATGTCTGCCGTACGCCAAAATGATCACACGCGACATGGCGTACGCCGATGCTGAACTCGCCAAACTGCCGGACAAAAAAAGCCGCCGCAGATGGTGGAGAAAGTTCGAACGGCATCTCTTCAAAAAATACGAGAAAGATTTTCGCGGCATGTACGCTTCGCAAGGACGTATGTTAATGCTCCTTATGGACCGTGAAACAGACCGCACAAGTTACGAACTCATCAAACAATACAAAGGAAAAGCCACAGCTAACTTCTGGCAATTCGTAGCCAAACTATTCCGAAATGATCTCAAAGAAGAATACGATGCGGATGACAAAGACCGTATCATCGAACGCGTAATCACGCTGGTGGAAGCAGGTCAGTTGTAGCGCCCATATGCAGGTTTCGACGGGAAGCAAGCAGCACTATAACCGCTGTGACGGCAGAGAGTGTGTCACTCACAGGAATAGACCACCATACACCATCCAAAGGATCCATAAACACCCTTGGTAATATCAACGCCAACGGAATCAAATAGATCACTTGACGGGTAAGACTCAGAAAAATAGCCTTGCCGGCTTTGCCGATTGAGGTAAAGAGGTTACCCGTCACCATCTGGAATCCGATGATGAGCATGGTAGAGCAGATGATACGCATCGGACGGACGGTCAGATCAATCAACAATGGATCATGCGTGAACATCTTCGTGATCAACTCCGGGAAACATTCACCAAGGATGAAAACAATCTCCATCACGCCGGTAGCATAAAGACAGGTGAGATAGAAAGATTTCAACATCCGGTCGTAATGCTTCGCACCGTAGTTATAACCGGCTATAGGCTGCATTCCTTGGTTAAGCCCCATGACAATCATCGCAAAGACAAACGTCAGACGGTTGATTACTCCATACGAAGCAATCGCCATATCACCGCCGAAAGCCTTCAATTGGTTATTGATGATGATGACTACAAAACAATGGGCGATATTATACAAGAAGGGTGACATTCCGATCGCCAAAGCACGGAAAGTGATGTGCTTGTTGAGACGCCAAATACCCCGATGAAACCGTACTAATTCGCCTTTATCCATGAATTTCGTCAACTGCCAAACTACCGCTACCGCCTGACTGATAACCGTCGCTAACGCGGCTCCGCGGACACCCATATCCAAACCGAAAATGAAAATCGGATCAAGGATGATATTCACCGTCACCGCCACAATCGTTGCCGCCATCGAGAAACGCGGATGACCCGCCGAACGCAACATGGCATTCAGACCGAAATAGATATGCGTGAGGATGTTTCCGTAAAGGATGATCTCCATGTACTCGTGCGCGTATAATAAGGTGTCCTCGCTCGCACCGAAAGCCATTAGAATAGGGTCCAGCCATACCAGCCCCACTGCCATGACTATGGACGAGAGGATGATATTCATCACAATGACGTTGCCCAAGACACGGTTGGCACGGTCATAGTCTTTCTCGCCAAGATAAATCGCCAGAAGTGACGATGCGCCCACTCCCACAAGGCTGCCAAACGCCGCACAGATATCCATGAACGGCTTCGCCACAGTCAATGCACCTAACGCCAACGCACCGCATCCATGACCGATATAGATACTATCAACGATGTTATACAGCGAAGTAGCCGTCATCGCAATGATGGCAGGCAAGGCGTATTTCCAAAGGAGCTGGTGTACAGGAGCTGTCCCGAGTTCGGCGGTTCTGGTCATTTCGTTTACTAGTTTACTAGTCTACTAGTTGACTAGCCATTTTGTCAAACTCTATGGCTGCCGGATGTCCGGCTTGCAGGGCGATAGGCGTACCTTCATCGCCGCCTTCACGAATCGATTGTACCAACGGAATCTGACCCAAAAGCGGGATGTTCAGTTCCTCGGCGAGCTTCTTTCCGCCGTCTTTACCGAATATATAATACTTGTTTTCCGGCAGTTCGGAAGGGGTGAACCAAGCCATGTTCTCGATAAGACCGAGGATAGGCACGTTCACTTTTTCGTTGCGGAACATCTCCACACCTTTGCGGGCATCTACAAGTGCTACCGGTTGTGGCGTCGTGACGACAATCACACCCGTGAGCTGCAACTCGGAGATAAGCGTCAGGTGAATATCGCTCGTTCCGGGAGGAAGATCAATCAGGAAATAATCCAATTCACCCCAATGAGCATCCTCAATGAGCTGTTTGATAGCGTTCGAAGCCATGCCTCCACGCCAGATAACCGCACTCTCGGGATTAACGAAGAATCCGATAGAGAGCATCTTCACGCCGTACTGCTCAATGGGTTCGATGAGGGTGCGTCCCTCTTCCTCCACCGAGTACGGCCGCGCGTCCTCGCAACGGAACATCTTCGGCATCGAAGGACCATGTATATCCGCATCCAGCAATCCCACCGAGTAACCCTGTTGAGCCAAAGCAACCGCTAAGTTCGCCGTCACAGTACTCTTTCCTACTCCGCCCTTTCCGCTATGGATAGCGATGAGGTGCTTCGCCTTGATTGACGATTGGACGATTGACGAGGTACGATTGATTGACGATTTAATAAATTTAGTGTGTATTTTAGCTGCTATATTCGGATCAATATAAGTCTTGAGTGCTACTTCAGAGGCTTTGAGCACCGATTTCATGAACGGGTCGTTATCCTTCGGAAAAATCAACGAAAAAGACACCTCAAAACCCGAGATACGAATATCGTCCTCCAGCATTCCGCTCTCTATCAAATCCTTGCCCGTTCCGGGATACCGCACATGTCGCAAGGCATCTATTACTTGTTGTGGATACATGAAAAATATTTACGATTTAGTCATTTGGGGGTGCAAAGGTACATATTTTTTTGCAAATATGCAAGAGAAAAAGAGAAAAAGCGAGATGTGAGGGTCGCTTTTTCCTTTTTCACAACATTTTTCGCTGTCAGCACAAGTTATTACAGATTCGTGTTCAACCAGTCCAAACGCTGCTCCAACCACAAGAGCAATTCATCAATGTTCTCCTCGTACGATACATTCCTATCCACATGCGGGCGCAACGAAACTGCCTGGCGGCGAACAAAAGAATAGTAATTGTTTCTATTACCGTAGAAGAATTGAAAACGTCTCCGCACTTTTTGCGCAAAAAGGTCATCCTCAAACAACCGTCTGTACCACAATGAAGTGCGGACATGCCAGCCTACAGGCGAATCACAACCATTATTCGTGGTATTACCATAACCTAAATCAAAATCCCATACAGGCCCCATCACTATTCGTCCATCTGTGCCGCTATGCATATAGCAACTACTATAGAATACGGCATCAATATTTTTTGCTATCTCATTGATCAGCAACCAGTCTATCCATGAATCCTCGTCCAGATACTTACGCCATCCGTCTATAGAATCCATAAAATTATCCCCGAACAAGGCATCTTCCGCCTGCTGAAAAAAGGCATGCAGTTGTTCTATCCTCTGTTCGGATAGGTTCTTGTCCGGATATTCAATCCGGAAAGGATTTTCCATATTCCGTGTCCAGAAGTAGGAATCTTTTTCCGTTACCCGGGCATCCACTTCAATCAGCCAACCGTCTTGCTCTATTTTCACCCGATGCGAACCGACTTCTACTTTTTCGCATAACTGATAGATACCTTGATATATTTCGTTATAGAACAGCTCCACAAAACGGGAATGGGGTGTCCATTCCAAGTTAGTTTGTTCTGACATTCTAAAAGCCAAAGCATTGCGCAACATGGTACTATCATAGTAATTGGCGAGCAGTACCCATTTCTTGGCTTCCGGCATGCCACACAAGGCATGGTTCTGACTCAGTTTGAGCGTAAACGGACGCTTTGGACATTCAGCCGTACTATTCCCGCGCAATTTGATTTTGGCCTTTTCGTCCCGATATACCATATGCATAGAATCGGTTACCTCCAACAAACAAGGCTCGTCTTCTTTTTGCAACAAATCATACGCCACGGCACACTCAATCTTCACTTTTGGAATGGTTTGTAGTGATACATCATCAAAATGGTGACCAGTACACCCCGTCATAAAGAGCAAGATTGTAAAAATCAATAACAGTTCCTTTTTCATTGTCCTAATAGTTTTAATTAAACAAATTGCACCGCCAAACTTCATCGTTTGACAGTGCAAAAGTACTGCTATTAATCGGACCGGACAAATTCCTAAATTTGGAAAAATCTTGGGATTATTACTCCTTACGGAATTCTATAAAATTTGGAGGTAGTTGTTCCTAAAGACGTTTCCAATCTAATAAAAGAAAAACCATTGGGCATTCCACTTGACGAATCAGGGAAGTGGTCCAACCGCTGCCCGTTACTATCGCATACATATATTTCATGGACTTGCAGACACCCTATATAATCCTTTTTCGGGCTACTGATCCGGATGACGTACTGTCCGGGACGAGTTATCGGATAGACGATTGTACCGCTACTCAAATTATAATACGCTTCGTTCATTATTTCTTTTTGGGACTCACGGATAACTACATATGAATTCATATCCGCATCCTTTTCGATGCGTAAGGTATTGCCGGTTAATGTAGCTCGGATTTGGTTAGGGTCTGGCGGATCAGGGATACTCCCCTTCGGACCATCCGCATAGCTATACTCCACCCTGGACACCATCAGTGGAATATCAATCGAGTTGGCCGCATACAAACTGCCGATACCGGCAATCCAGAGGATGATAAGTAATACTCTACGCATATCTTTCGCAAGTTATGGTTTGTAATGTTCTATGCAGTTCCTTGACGCTGACGCCAAGTCGTTTTGCAATAATATATTTGTCTTTGCCTATTCCACTTTCCGCGCGGAAGAGGATTTCCGCTATCTCCGCATAAGAAAAACCGATTAGAATTAACACACTAATACGTATTTCCCGCTCCGACAAGCCTTTTTGCTCCAGTTTATCAACGATGCCGTTCAGTCTTGCATTGCACACAGCGCAGAACTGTGCATATTCATTCCAATGCAGGTCTTCCCGCAGGTTCGCACTTTTCTTCAGTTTTCGACACTGCTGCTCTATAGAGTTGATTCGTTTACGGCGATACCAAAACCACCAAGCCAGTATAGCACCAGACAAGACAATCCCGAAAATTACTCCCCAAACACATATTTTACGCTGCATCGAAGTTTTTGAATCCCTCAGTGCCTTTTCCGCCATTTGCATTGCTATAATCCAATCGGGATTATTGCGTTCCAGATTTTGCTGTATATCGCTGCGCGCAGCTGCGAGACCCCGTATATCATCCGCGGCAGCCATGCTGTCACAATGCGTCAATATATAATAAGCATCGTCTAAATATCTCGGATTATTTGTCTTTTGCACAACCCGCTGCGCGTAATACACAGCCGAATCATTGTCCCCAATGAAGGTGAAAGCCTGCGCACGCAACATATCAAAATATACCGAATTCAACGGCATTTTTTGTGTATAATACAATACCGAATCATACTCCTCGGCATATAGACATGCCGCTGCCCTGCTCTCAGATATTTTCAGGCGAACTATATCATTCGAACAGAACGCAAACGCCGAATCAGTCAGCTGCATAGCCGCCTCTTTATGTCCCGTTACCGCTTGTTCCCACGCCATGTTGTTTAGCGCAAACGCATATGCTGTCGTGTCCGCGGCTTTGGCAAAAAGACCGGCTGATTGCTCATAAAGATCATATGCCAACTCATGTCGCTCCCCCATGCGACACATAGTAGCCATATTACTATAAGCCCGTCCCTGAATAGCGTACGCGCGGGTGTTGCACCGTGCCGCCGAGATGAACGCTTCCATCGCTTCAACCGGCCGCCCAGACTCCCGCAATGCCCGCCCAGAGCGATAGCAAGATTCCGCGTCCGGCGAAGTACAAGAAAGAAGACAAGCCGCCGCAATCCACCATAATATGTGTCGTTTCACCTCCAAAACGCTGCAAAGGTACTGCTTTTAACTGAAATATGCAAATTTATGACTTGGGAAAATTGTTGGGATTATAATAAAAAACGCCCGAATGGACGTTTTTTATCATTTTAGACTATCAAAGCCTGTCAACGCATGTAATTCTCCCACTTCGTATTCCGCATGTCGCCGGACTTCATGTACTGTCGGCGTACTTAGAAGATAAGCCGGGTAAGGAGGTACGCAACGATGGTGGAGACACCTACGGAGACGAGACCGGGCATCATGAAGGAATGGTTGAGCAGATACTTGCCTATCTTCGTTGTGCCGGAGCGGTCGAAATTGACGGTCGCTATATCCGAAGGATAGTTCGGGATAAAGAAATAACCATAGACGGATGGCAGCACGCCGAGTAGCACGGGTCCTGGGATACCGAGCGAGTAAGCGAGCGGCAGCATCGCTACAATGACCGCGCCCTGCGAGTTGATCAGCACCGAGACGACGAAGAACACCAAAGCAATGGACCACGGGTATTGGGCCACCACGGACTCAAGCAATGACTGTATCTGGGGCATGAAATTCGTAAAATAGGTATCCGCCATCCATGCTATACCAAAGATAGCCACAACGGCGGTCATACCCGCCTGCCATACGGCTTCCGAGACGGCTTTCTTGGGGTTCGCCTTGCAGAAAATCACCATCAGCGCCGCAGCAGAAATCATCAGAATCTGAATAACGAGGTTCATTTTCAGGTCCTCATCCACTATCTCGGTAATGGAGTCAATAAGAATACCCTCTTCGGCAAGGTGAGTGGCGGAAATAGTGATTCCTTCCGTCACCTCTATGCTCTGCGCGCCTTGCACCGCCTTGACCGTCTCGTAGTCCGGCAAGAGGTCCGGGAATGCGGCAAAAGCGATGATGCATACCAGCGCGCCGAGGAAAATGAATACCGAGGCCTTGGCTGTCTTCGTCACCGGTTTGTCCAAGGTCGAAGAGGACTCGCCGTAGATATACGCCCGCTGCACGGGATCGGCTATCTTCGCCTGGAACTCGGGGTCCTTGTCCAGATCCTTGCCGCGTTTGTAGGAACAAGCGGCAGCCGCCATCAGTCCGCAGAGACACGCGGGTATATTAATCATCAGGACCTGCGGGATCGTGATGTCAAAACCGTTGGCATTGCTGATCGCTACAAAAGCCACGACGGCGGCGGCGATAGGCGAACAAGTGATACCTACTTGCGCCGCCACACTCGCCACGGCACACGGACGCTCCGGACGAATACCCTTGCGCAGCGCGATGTCGCAGATAATAGGCATCATCATATACACCACGTGCCCTGTCCCGCAAAGGACGGTGAGCGTGAAAGTAGCCAGCGGGGCGAGAAACGTGATACGGTTAGGGTGCTTGCGTAGCAAACGCTCCGTCAACTGCACCAACCAGTCCATTCCGCCTGCAGCCTGCATGATACCGGCACAGGTAATCGCCGCGATGATGATATAGATCACATCCGTCGGCGGCGTACCGGGTTTGAGCCCGAAGGCAAACACCATCACAGCCAGTCCCAGACCGGAGATGGCCCCCAGACCCAAGCCTCCGTATCGTGACCCAAGCCACAGTACGAACAGCATCAGCACGAAAAGAATAATCATTGTTATCATTTTATTCCGCTACTTTGAATACCGGAGCAAAGGGCTTGGCTACCGTTCCGGTCATGGCATCGGTCCGGAATGTAAAGGCATCCGCCGCCTCGAAGATGTTCTTGTAGTAAGCGGAGTAGTACCGGAGGGTGACAGCACCTTCCGTACCGGCGACATAGAGGAAGAAGAGCCCGTCCTGACAGCTCGTCACGCCGAGACACTCTCCGTCGGAGGAGAATGCCGCTAACAAATCATCGTCATGCAGGGCGAAATCCTTGGCGGAAGCAGGGTACTGCGCCGCCAGATCGATTTTCACCACCGCCGTCATGGAGGAGGGGTAGTCATAGTTCTCCGTCGCCGTCCATGTGGGTCTAGCTACGTTGGCTCCCAAGGTAGCGGGTTCGTCGCTGTTGCTGTCGTTCTTCTTGCATCCCGCTGCCAGAAGCAGCAGGGTGCAGAGAACGAATGTACTAAAGTTTTTTGCCCGTAACATCATATTTTTCATTGTTTTGAATTATTACTACATGGTCGTTTTCAATCACCTTATACGGCCGGCTTGCATCCGCCGGAATCAGGAGCACCGGTGCTTTGAGCGTTCCGTGGTGGGAATCAGGAACATTTACCATTTGACCATTTACCATTTGGTCATTTCCCGTCTGAACCCTCAGCGGTGTGCCGTCCACGGTCTCGAAGCGGAGCGGTTCTCCGGCTTGGTCGCTCTGGATGGTGATGAAATAGATTGAATCTATCGGTTCAGCTACGCCGGCTAGTTCGTCGCCTGCATATACCATCACCTTCGTCCCTTGTACATGCTCTCCTTGTATCTTCGCGATCATGGTCATGTTGGCGGCCGCATAGGCGTTGGTGAACGCCTTGGGCTTCTCTCCCGGTGCTTTCTTAGGTGCATGCGAGGTCGTCTGGTGATAGAACGGTATCTCTACGGTGCCTAATCCCAGACGGCGGAAGAGGTATCCTTCGCCTGGCCGGAGGGCGGTCAGGTTACCTTCCCATCGCTTGTCCTCGGAGAAGGTGGCAAAGCGGTTGTGCGCCTTGATGAGGTCGCCCGGTTTGGCGTATTGGAAGTAGCTTGCCAGTGCCTCGGAGATAGGCGTCGTGCGGTTGAAGAGACACGGCATCAGGCTCCATTGGCCGTCTCCGCGGACTTTGATCTTCATGGAGTCTTCTGCGAGCGTGTCTCCGGAGATGCGCATGGTGTTACCCGTCTGGGAATAAACCATGTACATATTCGAGTAATGGAGCGCGTTCAGCGTGCCGACGAAGGTACCGGAGGTCTCGCTGTAGGTGCTGAACAGACGGGAATGGGGGTTCTTAATCTGGTCGCCTTCCGTCCAGGGTTCGTTGGCGGTGATACAGTTGGCGAGTTTGCCGCCGGAGGAGGTCAGATCCAAGTTGACGGATATCCAGTTCCATCCCGGCTCCAGTTCAATAGCCTGCATCTCGCTGCCGTAGGTGGTCAGAATCAGCGGGTCGGTATCGCCGCAGTTATAGACGAAGCCGTGTGCGAAGATGACATTGCGGTTGGTGGTCAGGTCAAAGACTCTGCCGGTCGAAGCCTGCCAGAGCTGGAAGCGTATTGGCTTGCGGTTCATCTCATCCACGCCATAGACCGTCAGGAAGACTTTCGATTTATGAGTCGATTCGTTGAAGGACACATGATCCATACCGACGCACTCGTTCTGGTAGAAGGCATAGACGATGTCGTTGGGGTCGGTGTCATATTCAGTGTCGTTCAGTTTGACTTGTGCGCAAACGGACATGTTAAGCGGATACTTGTGCTCGTCGATGGCCTCGTAGGGCGCTACCGCCTCGATGGTCAGTTCCACGCGCATAGGCTCGGATAGTCCGTTCTCGTCGGTGACATAGACGATGTCCTCATATACTCCGGGCGCCATGTCGGTATTGGCGGTGAAGGTGAGATAGAGTTCCTCCGTGGGGTTGATCGAACCATATGCAGCGTTAACAGTGAGCCAATCGGGCAAGGACTCGATGGTGTACGGATGCAGTTTGCCGGAATGGTTGAGTACGCGGGTGACATACTCCACTCCGTCGGTATCCTCGCCGTAGATGGCGTGCATCTTGATGTTTTTTTCCTCCCATTTGAGCGCGTTCTTATCCACATAGGCCGTCCAAGTAACGGGAGAAACCATGGGGTTACCGTTCAAGTCCTCCACATTGCGGACGGTGACATAGATAGCACGCTTGTTAATCTCACGATCCAGCATATTCAGATTGATCATGAGTTCGTCGCCGTTAAACGCCCAATCGAAATTGAGCTTGGTCAGCTTGCCCATGTTATGCACCGGTGCCGAGGTCGATTTGTCAGCATAGGTTTCGATCGGCGAAACCGTATTATTCAGGACGAGCGGTACCTGTTTGTCAACGATCGTGCCGTCCGTGGTCTTGAATACACGCTGGTCATTGACGGAGAAGATCTGCTCGTAGATGCCATTGCTGTTCTCCTTCATCTTATTGAAAGGCAGATAAGCCATCAGACCCATCTCGTTACCTACCGGAGAGATCATGGAGATGGACTCCAGGAGGGACTTCGGCAGCGCCTGCTCAAAGATCGCGAACTCGTCTATATTACCGGCAAAATTCCTACCTCCAAAATACATGGCGCCACTAATCGGACCTAATTTGCGGGCAGCGAAGGTCTGCTTCAGGATACCGTCTATATACACCGCCACATTATTATAGGTTCTATTGACCGCCATGGCTATGTGATGCCATGCATCATCCGAATAGGATCCTGCCATCGGCCACGAAGTGCTGTCCGAGTAAAGGGTCAGGCCTCCGCTCGTCACCATCAGTTCAAAACCATGCTTGTTATCCGTCCTTCCGGCGGAGAAGAGCGTACCTGTGCCAGTGGTCTTAAACCAGAAGGTAAGGGTCTCATCCTGAATGTCGGAGCGGCTCATGAGGTTACCGTCAAGGGGTATCCGTTCATTCTCCGGAACACGGAGCGATATACCCGTCTGATGCTCCCAGGACGTTCCATGCGTGTACAGCGTCGCACCGGTAGCTTTGTCCATCAGGACATCACCCGTACCCTCATCCATCGGATAGTACGCAATCAGTTCGCGCTCGTAGCCGGTCAGCCGACGCATGTGGGTCTCTGCTACCTCATCCGCACTCAGCGCTTTGGACCAGAGGCGTACCTCCATTATGTTTCCATTCAGATTCCGACCGATAACAATAGGTGCATTAATCGTCGATATCTTGACGAAATCTATGAGAGGAGGCGTATTCGGATTGGTTATATCCTGCGTTCCGACAAAGAAACGCACAGCTCGGGTGGTATGGTCATATTCGGTCACAAAGCGCGTAAATGCAGTCGGGGGCTCGGGTAAAGGCAAGGAATGAGTAGCCTGTAACCCATTGATCAACAACATCAAGTGATTATTGCCATATACCAGATGAATGCTTCCCTTCTCGGATCGCAATTCAAGAAGCCAGGCTGTCTGACTCGGATCATTCAAACGAACCATCATGTCAATCGTAAACGATTTATCCAGGAACGACCGCAACACTTTGGACTCGGCGTACGAATCTAGGCTACCGCCAAAATGGAGTGATGTACCGGCCGCAATACCCGATTCGTTGGTATATCCTGCCAACTGGAAGTTATTGTCCTCGTCCAGATAATTACCGGCTATCGGTTCGTTGAACCGCAGCTTGAGGTTGTCGCCTACCCCGAGTATCGCGTTCGCGGGTTCGGGTTCGCCGAAGACGCGTGGCGGACGGGTGTCTTTGATACCGGTCAGGACAGGCGAAGACTTGGTTACATAACCCGAACCGTGACGGCAGAAGGATACTGCACGGAGATCGTACTGCTGCTCCATCGGATCCCGCTCGCCGTAGAAACGGAAGTTCTCGATGCGGCCACCCTCGATCATTGCTTTCGATCCCGAAGCCTGTTGATAGAGACTATCCTCCGCATAATAGGAACAAAGGTTCACCCATGCGTCATTGGACTGGGTCGTTAGTTTGTATTGCAGTTCGATATGGTCAAAACCGTCGTAGTTCACATCAAAGCCGTCAATAGATACCGGCATGTAATAGCCGTTCTCGTCACGCGGAGAGAGTGTGTTCATGATCCATTTATCTGATGGAGAAGAGATATTCACGTCGCAACTAACCGGCATGTAATGGACGGAGAAGCACACTTTCTGATAGGTGATCGTAGGAGTACATTCCGATTGCAGGATAAGACAAATGTCTTCATAATCATAATCATCTCCGGCACGTACCTCGATGGTCTTGATGATCGGAGTATTGCCTTGGAAGCGGAACTCGCGTCCATCGGATAGAGGTACACCATCGATACTTATCTTGGCGCCCTTGATATTGGTGGCATCATCCATCTTGAGGGTCATGAACACATTCGGACCGCTGGCAAGCCCCACGACCTCATCGGTTTCGTTCCACATCGTCAGCTTGAACTTAGCGGCTTGATCATGCGGCACATTGCTGATCTCATGACGGTTAATAACCATTTGCGGGTTCTCTATCTTCTGAGTGGCAGCACTAAGCGGTGTACCCGGATTGTAGAAATAGGTCGAGTCCGCCGCCTCCCAAGGACACCTGGTAGCGCCACCTATAGTGGAGTACATCAGTGAGCCAAAGAGGTATTTGTTCTTATTATCACTATTGAAGTCGTGTGCCTCATAACGCGTCTCTTTCGATTGCGCATTGAAATCATCCGTCAGCGATTTATACACATTGAACGTCAGATGCTCCAACGGATTGAGGGACAGTACGTAGCCGGTGGTCTTGCTCGAGCCAACGCTCTCACCATTCTCCGGCAGGAGGTTAAATCCGGTCTCTAAGATAGGCTTGCAGTCCAGATCGAATTTCACACCACCCACCTCCGCTCGTACGTACTGCGAAGGAGAGGCACCTTTATCGGCGGCATTCAGGTGTTTTATCAGTAATTGCAATCCTTTAGACCCGTTGAACAAATCCTTCAGACGCGCAATTGCCAAAGGACCAAAGCCGTTTCCAAATATGTTACTCTGGCTCGTTACTCCTTCACCTGTCTGGTGATTCCACGGCCAAGCGAAATAAGCAGAACGGGTATCTACATACGAATACGACTCGGAGTATGTCTGCGTCAGACCGCCGTTGATAGAATGGGTGGCAAGCGGTGTTTTGGTCATAGCTAACACTTTCTCCGCCTCGTTGGTAGCAAGAACTCCGATCCAATTATCCACGGCTTTGTTGTCCAACTGTACTTGGTCGAAGATCATCCAGTTCAACCCGTCCGGCGTGATGATCTCGTAGTATCCTTCTTCACCGAATCCGAGGGAGTCCGGATGCACCTTACTCCAATAAACCGGCCGGTCTTTGGCTATAGCTTGGGTCACCGCTTCCTCTCGGGTGCCGGTCAATAGAAGACTGTTACGATGGTAGAGCAGATCCGGAATGATTGTACCGACTATATACTGATGGGTATAAGCGAAGGAGGATTGGATAAATTTCTTAATCAGCACATCCTCGGTTCGCATCAGATACCAGGGTTTGCCGGTGGCGTCCACACCCTGCTGAACGATGCGGTAACTCTTGTTGTCGATTTTCGCTTTTATCTGCTCGAAAGAGATGGAGTCCACCACGCGGAAAGCGTCGGCTTTGGAGGTCATCACACCGTTGGTCACACCGATATAGACATCCCCGTTGGTGCCAACCTGGAAGGGACCGGTACCGGTCTGAATCCGTTCGGTGGTCTTAAACTCGTAGTCCGCTTGATTATATCCATACCATTGTACCGTAAGCGGGAAATTCCAATCGGTGGATTTCTCAACTGTACTGAGTACGCCTGCTGTAGCACCTGCTGCCGGAGAGCCTGCGTATGTACCTACGAAATACTGGCTGTTATTTCCCCATTTAACGAAGAGGTTCAGTCCCACACGGAAATTAGAAGGTTCTTTGTATTTGACGTGATAGGAAGTACCCTTCTCGAGGTAAGCATACGAGCCACTTCCGGGAGGGTCACGAAGTATATCGAGTAGCGTTATACCTGTCGAAGCTGTATCGCGCTGCATGAAATCCGATGCTTTCTCCACCGCCCCTAAGACATACGCCTGCAGCGGATTGGAGGTAACATACTCTCCTTCGCTCTCCACCGAGAAATCCAGCGAATGCAACGCATTCTCTCCGGTCTGGACATAGGTCACCTGGTCGAAAATCACGTTCACCAGAGCGGAACCGTTGGCATCCAGCGGCGCGGATTGGATATCCGTTGTTTCACGCATGCCGTTGTAAATCTTAAGGTTTCCTCCTTTCAGGTAAACACGGTCGGGTACGCGCGTGCGGTCATTATTATAATAGTAATCCTCATGGGCAGACACGCGGAACTGGTACTGCCCCGCCGTAAAGACCGGAGCACCAAAGAGGTAGCTGTAACTTCCGTCCGCTTCTTGCAACACCAGATCCACTTTCATCTCCTCCCCATTGAGAGCCTCCGCTGTCCACGACTTAAGACCGTAATAATCATACTCTTTGCCGTAAAGTGATTGTTTATAGGTCACCTCTATCGGCGTACGATAGGTAATGGAGAAGATACCGGGTTCCGTATTGCTCAGGTCAATCGTCTCGCTGGTTTTCCCTTGCGAGAAGAGCGTAGCGTAACCCTGCGCCGTAGCTTGTACCACCTTGTACTTGGTAGGGAACAAATCCGCCTCGTACTCGCCGGTAACCGGGTCGGGATTGATGACGATACGCTTATGCTGGTAATGGATCCGGGTGGCACCGATCGTGTATTCCAAGGTGTCACGGGTCAGATCTTCGGGGTCACGCACGATATAAGCAACATTATCGCCCTCGAGTTCGAGTACTAACTGCAGGTTATCACCGATATTATTACGGCTCAGCCCTTGTCCGAGCGGTAAGGAAGCCTGGTCGATACCGCCGACCACCCTACCGGCGAGCCGTACCTTGGTCTGATCCCATATACGTACGCCGTCCAGCGCCTTGGAGAGGGTCAAGAGACTGTCGCCGTCGATACGGACAAAGCCGTCTCCTTCAAACGTATGACCCTTCTTAACGATCTGCAAGGTAAAGGCGGAGTTTTTCGGTACAGAGATAGAGAAATTACCGGACATGTCGGTCTTCACCGCATCACCGGATTTCTTGACCATCTTTCCGTTCAGCAGGATATTGGCATCCCGTACCGGCACCGAGGACAGTTTATAGAGCACCCTTCCCGAGAAACGAACCGAGGAGATATTATCAAAATTGAGGTTCTCCACCACGTTGTTCTCAGCGGAGAGGGTGACGGTAGCCGTCGGAGAAGAAGTATTGTTGAAGACGAACTGCGCCGTCTGGGAGGTAGGCACAATCGAATAGGTCGTCGAGGTACCGTAAAGCAGGCTGTCGAAGCGGAACGCACCGCGTTCGTCTGTCAGCATCTTGATGTCCTCCGCGCCGTCTCGTGAGAGCGTGACGGTGGTACCATAGCAACCGCTTCCATCCTCGTATTGCACCCTACCGGCTATCAAGCCGTAGGGCGAACGACGACCTTCCGTGGAGGCTGTATGAACCGTCGTCGTGCCATTACAGGTGAAAGAGGTTGAGACGCGATACTCGTAGCGCTGACCGGGTACGACCGGGTGCGAACCGTTCGCCTCGTCGAAATAACCCTCTGTCTCCAGAATAGCGATCGTGTCGAAAGGTGCCTCCGAACCTTGTATGCGGCGTTCGAGGATATAGTGATCTACCGAACCGGCGGTAGGTTGCCAGGTTAGGATGACGCCCCTTTTGTCGGTACCGTCGGTGGCTTGGAATGAGGCGATTTGTGCCGAGGCGTTGGTATAGAGGTCCGGACCCGTGATAGCAATCGGTTCCAGCTGCTCGTTCTTCTGAACCTGCAGCAGAGAGTTACTCTGGTCGATACGCACATCGTAGAGGAAATGCACACAACTCATGTTCGCCACATCCGTCATGTGCGCCAGATAAGTGCCGTCGGGTTGCCGGATGATGCTATCCTTGGGCACACGAAACTCCTGTACCAGACCGTTTTCCACCACCGTACGTGTCAGCACCAAGTCCGCATTACGATCCCATACACAACGTTCGCCGGATGTCATTGCCTGCACCTTTGAGTGCAGGGAGGGATATAATCGGGCGCGTATGTCGCTCTCATTGACTTGGGAAAAGACACGCGTTTTCAGTTCCTCTTCGGTAATCAGATTATATTGGTTCCCGGTAGGCTTGTACTCATACCTCATCACACCGGGCATCCACGAAACGGATAACGACTGAACGTACGCATTGATTCCGGTAGCAGGCACAACGAAAGAGAATGAGGTGCTTTGACCGGACCCATTGATGGCTTTTACCCAAATAGTAGATCCGCTCAGCGCCTCAAAAGACAAGTCGTTATATGATTTCTGTGGCGTAATAAGCGTTTGAATTTCATTGTATTCCTGTTTGATTTCAAAGCTATAGCCGCTGATAGACGAGGTATGGTGGATGATAACGGGAACGGGTACACCCATTACCGAAGACACATCCACATCCATACTAAGGGTCACCTCATCGATAGCGGGCACCACCGATTCTATCTCCGGATTGGCTATTTTTAGATAGAAATGCACCTTACGGTTGTTTTCAAAATCCGGATCCAAGGTATAGGCATTCTGAATCGTATCCAGCGGCGAGAGGTAGTTGCTCTTTATCACAGAGGCGGTAGCCATGTAGCCGGACTCATTCCATCCCCAGGTAGCGGCAGATGCACGGCGTACGCGGTAGTAGAGCGGTGCTCCCGAGATGTTCACATCCGATTGGAGTGTGGCGTTGATGCGCGCCCTGAAGCCGTTGTTATTCTCTATCTCTATCTCTTTTTGCGACACCGAGATCTTGCTGTTATGGGAAACCGTATAGAGACTGTCGTCACGGAAGAGCTGCAGCACATCCTCAGCGTTATCGGTAAAGGAGTAGTTGTTCTCGCCGGTGACATAAGGCACCACCCCTATGGACCGGGCGTCCGAGAAATCCTCTTGGGTGGCACGTTGCACCTCGTACATATCCGCCTCCAAGATGTCCTGGTCATTCGGATAAAGCGTGTGCCAGCTCAGCTGCACATCACCCGTCACGCTGTTCTGCGCATCCTTCACTTCCTCCGCTTCGAAATCATATATCTTGTGGTAAGCGGGAATCATGACCGAGTTGGTTTTGAGACGCTGTTTGACACCGCCGTCCTTGTTGATCCACACATTGAAATCCGCATAGAAATGGTCCTGTACGGAGTCCTGCATGTCCACCAGAATCTTCTCGCTCCGCTCTGCCTGAGCTACCTCCTTTGATGGGTTTAGAGAGGTATGATACGAGATAGGGTCTTGGAAGGTCATATACTGCACGCCCGCCTTGCCTAAGGTATTGATGTCACTTCCCGCCATGCTGTAGAAGAACGGATCGAAGAGCTGTGGACTCTGCGGTATATCGCCGCCGTCGAAATAAGTCTCCCATTGCCACCAGTACGCATTATGGAGATTGTTGTTCTTGACGTAGTAATCGCGGACATTCAGACCGACGTAGAACTTCTTGTTCTGCAGCTCCACGGGGATATACCAGTCAAACTGGATATAGACATGATGCTTGCCATAGGAAGAGTTCTTACGCGTGACATAGATCCAATTGGCTGCGCTGCTCTCATCATTATCACCGATTATCCAGTGGGATTTATCGTGGGCCTGAAGGGTCAGAGGAACCGAATTATAGGTGTTGGTTACGACGCAGGTACCGGTATCTACCAGCAGGTAGGCAGTACCGCTTCCTCCCGAAAAACGCCCCGTGTAATTAGGGTTACGGGTAGCACCGAAAGAGGCGATACGGTGTACATTCGCCGAACCGCGTCCCTGCCCGGGCTGCTCACTGAACCATACATAGGAGTTGTTCGTGTTGTTGTTGTTGGCTGTTTGGGGGTTCAGATAATAGGTGTTATCGTCCCCCTCACCGTAGATCCACAACGGGATGGTGAACCGCAATACGCCATTACCCATACTCATGATGGAGTAGTTGTCAAACTTCTGTAAATACTCGTTTCCCGCTTGCGCTCGCAAAGGAACAAGCATGAAAACGGTCAATGCAAGCAAAGTGATCATCAAATGCTTGCTGAAGGGATGGATTTTTGCTCTCATCGCATAATTGCTTTTAATGGTTTATTTCTTTTTCAGAATACCCGTCTCCGGGGTGCCTGTGCTGTCTCCTGATCGCCCCCCTCAATACTGGTATCAATGCTGGTACTTAATATCAGTCCAACCGCCTGTACCGGCTGCATCTCCACGGAGGGAGCTATGTATTTACGCATTTTCATATTTGCACATTTATTCATTTTTACATTTGCCTATTTGATTATTTCACCGAGGATGTTATATTCCTTCTCACCATGGCGGATGAGGAGGACGCCGTTCTTGATGACCTTTGTACATGGTACATGGTCTCTTTGTACATTCTCAACGCCGGTAGCCGTATTCTGTATGCGCCAAACGGCAGGCATATTGCGGTATCTGGCGGCTACTTGGGACTGAGACTGGTTATTGAACTCGTGCCCGTTCGGACCGCCGCCGTCCAGATAGAAATATGCGCGGAAGCCTTTCATCTTGGAATTACGATATTGGTCATCATCCGGCCAATAGAGCGTGTTGTTTGCCCCCAGGAAGAAATTATAGTGGGGAATACCCACGGTTTCGTTATAGCCCGGAATACGTTTCCGGGGATAGAGGCCATGGAACTTGATAGTCCCATTACCCGGGTCGGACGGCGCTTCTGAAACGTCTTCATCAGCCCAGTTTTCTACATCATCGAAACGCAGGAAAGTCATTCTCTCCCCGGTATTTTCCCAACGCAATAAATACGGCACGCCCATATGGAGACGGGAATCGGTATAAGGCACCAAATCCAGATTCAGCTGCTCATAGCCTATTTCTCCGCTCACGGTACCGCCGGCGAAGGTGAACACTTTCGCGCCCGCCAAAGGCGATTCCTCTATATTCGGTACATCGAAAGGCAGGCAGAGGGTATAGAACGTACCGTCTTTTCCCAAGGTACGGCGTACCAATGCAAAATTCCGTTTGCGTGCCTCCGGCAGTTTAGCCAGAAAAGCATCCGTCTCGTCCATCTCATCCAATACAACCACCGTCCGCGCTTGACGAACGGAGTAATAGGCGACTTTTTCTTGGTGGTTAAAATCATGAATTTCCCCGGTTCCATACTCCGGTGCAGTAAAACGCATACAATGGGCTTCGGCAGTATTGTCGGAATACTCATCCGATGCCCAATAAGCACCATGGTCGACGTCATTTTCTACTACATCAGGAGTGCCATCCTGTTGTACTTTAGGGTTATTATCATGTCCATATCCCTCGCAGGGCAGGAAAGCCGCACCCGAAGCCTTCATGATCTCCCACTGCTCAGCAGTGTATTGATTCTTATCAAAGGTGATACCATCATGCACGCAGATAAATACCGGCACACCCTCAGGCTGCACCCAGCCGTCCGGAAGAATAATCAATCCGTTTTGACCATCCACCTTTCCAAGCGCGTTAAGATCCCCGTTAAAATGGCTTGCGTCATCGCGGGTTACCAACAGATAACTCCATTCCGCGCTGGTCAGCACGCGCCAGCCGTAGGTGTCCTCCGCAGGAAGGCTCGCCCATTGCATCAACCGGGACTCGTTTATGTCTTTGAACTGCACGTAGGTGTTCTCTCCTACCGAGAAGATACCCCGCGGAGCCTCGGTCTGTAGGTCTCCGTCTGCATACGCCGGCATCCACAGGACGGCTGCCAGCAGATACATCATTACGTTTAAAATTCGTTTCTTCATTGTATTATAGTGTTAATTTTGTCTTAAAAACAATTCTCCGAGGGCAAAGTTACGAAAAATTACGCGTACACACAAGATGCACGCGCAAAAATTGACGCAGTGCAAAGTTTTTGATACAAAAATTTACGCAGAGTCAATTTTCTCAGTCAATATTTTCACCTTGCGTTAAATTTTACACATGCGAATAGCCGTTGCTACAGCGCATTATCCGTATGCGCATCCATTCGTTTTGACACACCGCGCTATAAAGAAAGAAGCCGGCGAAGGAGAAGGCATACAATAAAAAAACGCCCCGAAGGACGTTTTTTTGAAGTGAGCCGGCATGTATGCCGAGCGTCAGACGGAAGGCTACCGCCAAATTACCTGAGGTAGTTCTCCCATTTGGTGTTGCGCATGTCGCCAGATTTGAGGAACTCCTCGTGCATGGCAAATGCGAGAGAGAGGTTATGCGGTGTCTGGCCGTGCTTGGCGTACTTGAGGTAGTCACGCAGCATCTCCTTGTACTCGGGAGCGACGCAGTTGTTGATCACCTCTTCGGCACGCTGGCGCGGGCTCTTGCCGCGAAGGTCCGCTACACCCTGCTCGGTGACGATGACCTTCACGGAGTGCTCGGAATGGTCGAGGTGGGTGACCATCGGCACGATAGACGAGATAGCACCGTTCTTTGCCGTCGAGGCGGTCGTAAATATACTAAGGTACGCGTTGCGCGCGAAGTCGCCCGAACCGCCGATACCGTTCATCATCTTCGTTCCCGTGACATGGGTGGAGTTGATGTTACCGTAGATATCCGCCTCCAACGCCGTGTTAATGGCAATGATACCCAAACGACGTGCCACCTCCGGGCTGTTCGATGTCTCCTGCGGACGGAGCAAGAGCTTGTCGCGGTAGAAATCGAGATCCGCCAGCACCTCCGCCATCTTGCTCTCCACGAGACGCAGGGAGCAGCCGGAAGCGAACTTGCAGTGACCGGCTTTGATGAGGTCCACGACGGAGTCCTGAATCACCTCCGAATACATCTCAAAGGGCGGGATATGCGGGTTCTTGCCGAGCTCGCCGAGCACGGCGTTAGCAACGTTGCCTACTCCGCTCTGGATGGGCAGGAAGGACGCAGGGATACGTCCGGCTTTCATCTCCGCCTCAAGGAAAAGGGCTACGTTCTCGCCTATCTTGGCGGTTGTAGCATCTACCGGCGTGAAAGCAGCAATCTCGTTCGGACGGTTGGTCTTCACGACAGCCGCAATCTTGGCGGGATCGACCTTGATATGGTCGGAGCCGCAGCGGTCGGAGGGTTTGTAGATAGGTATCTCGCGACGGCAAGGAGGATCAAGCGGCTCGTAGAGGTCGTGCATGCCACGCATGGTGGCAGGGAACATCTCATTAAGCTCAACGATGATCTTGTCCGCCATGCGGCAGATAGTAGGCATGATGCCTACTCCTGCAGCCGGCACAATGGTACCGTCTTCGCCTACATAGGAAGCCTCGATGATAGCCCAGTTGGGTTTAGGGAGGAAGCCGTAACGCAGGTCCTGCGCCATGTGGGACAGGTGCATATCGAAATAGTGCGTACCCTCGGCATTGATCTCCTCACGCATGGATTTGTTGGACTGATAGGGCGTACGGAACTCTACAGCGTGCGCACGTGCCAAAGCACCGTCACAGCTGTCACCCATTGACGCACCTGTCTCCAGTCCTACGCGGAAAGGTTTGCCCTCGGCATGGAGGCGTTCAGCACGTTGCGCCAAAGCAAAAGGAACTGCCTTGGGCACACCGGTGGCGGTAAAACCACCCATGCCCAAGACGTCACCATGTTGTATCAATTCGGCAGCCTCTTCGGCTGTCATAAATGGAAGTGCCATAAGATTTACGATTTTACGATTTACGATTTACGATTGATGTACGAGTTTCCGCTTTGCGGTTTATTTACGATTGACCATGCGGCGAACAATCGAACAATTTATTCAATCGTCAATAACTCGTACCTCGTCAATCGTCCAATCGTCAATTCTTATTCTGCTTTGCCGTCCGAACCGAGGACGTTAATGATTTTGTGCTTGTAGAGCTCTGTCATCAGGTCGCGTGCAGGACCGCAGTACTTACGCGGATCGAACTCAGCCGGTTTCTCAGCGAATACCTTACGAACTGCAGCGGTGAAAGCCAGACGGGAGTCAGAGTCGATATTGATCTTGCAGACAGCAGACTTGGCAGCCTTGCGGAGTTGCTCCTCAGGAATACCTACTGCGTCAGGCAGCTTGCCGCCGTACTTGTTGATCATATCTACATACTCCTGCGGAACGGAAGACGAGCCGTGGAGAACGATCGGGAAGCCCGGAAGCTGCTCCATGACAGCGTCGAGCACGTCGAATGCCAATGGCGGCGGAACGAGACGGCCGGTCTTCGGGTCACGGGTGCACTGCTCCGGAGTGAACTTGTATGCTCCGTGGCTGGTACCGATGGAGATAGCGAGTGAGTCGCAACCTGTACGGGTAGCGAAATCAACTACCTCTTCCGGCTTGGTATAGTGACTGACAGCCGACGAAACCTCATCCTCTACACCTGCGAGTACACCAAGCTCAGCCTCAACGGTTACATCGTACTGGTGAGCGTAGTCCACTACTTTCTTGGTGAGGGCGATATTCTCCTCATAAGGCAGAGAAGAAGCGTCGATCATAACGCTGGAGAAACCGAAGTCCACGCAGGATTTGCAGAGTTCGAAGCTGTCTCCGTGGTCGAGGTGCAAGCAGATCTGCGGATGCTCCCAACCGAGCTCTTTAGCGTACTCAACGGCTCCTTGAGCCATGTAACGAAGCAGGGTCTGGTTAGCGTAGTTACGCGCACCTTTGGAAACCTGAAGAATAACCGGGCTCTTGGTCTCTGCCGAAGCTTTGATGATAGCCTGAAGTTGCTCCATGTTGTTGAAGTTGAATGCCGGGATTGCATAGCCTCCCTTGATTGCCTTGGCGAACATCTCACGGGTGTTCACAAGGCCTAATTCTTTGTAAGAAACCATAGTTGTAAAAATGTTTTATTGTTGTTTAATAAAATATCTAGTTGACCAGTGAACTAGCGGACTAGTAGACTAGTTTCTAAATTCTTTTGCATGATGCCCTCTAATCAGCACATGGTGGTTCGCGATTGGGTTGGTCATGAAATAGTTGCTCACCTCGGGTGTTGCCTGCACCCAAACCTGCGTGCGGCATAGATGAGACTCAAACTGGCATCGCTCCAAAGTCA
The DNA here is from genome assembly GCA_900319005.1 of uncultured Bacteroidales bacterium. Taxonomy (GTDB): domain Bacteria; phylum Bacteroidota; class Bacteroidia; order Bacteroidales; family Paludibacteraceae; genus Colicola. The sequence goes on along the minus strand of ONMV01000003.1, from coordinate 113,600 downwards.
CATCAACCGCTATCATCCGCTGCATGTCTCCGCTCATCTTGAGGAGTGTGTAATCGCCCGTAGGCAGATCGCCATGAATAGCGACCCCGATACCCGACTCGAAATGCGTGGTGTATTCATGTTTCTCGGTCATTCCTAAAGGCAACGTACAATGCGCGAACAGCATCTTACCATCCGCTTGCACACGTGCCGGATTGACTTGGAAGCATAACTCACCCGTGATCCGTTTCACAATCATCATCGTCAGCAGCGTCGGTATATCTCCTTCGCAAGCCGCCGGAATACCCTCGTCGTTCAGTTTGGAGAGCGCGATACAGCCTGTGTTCTTAACCGTTTTCAGGAGGTCAAAACAGCGCAACGTCACGCCCTGCAGATCGTATTGCTCAACGATCTCTTTGAGACGATGATAGATCGCCTCAGCGCCCTTCATTCCCGGATCCACCTCGCCCAACGAAGTAACCTGCTCAATCGGGATATCCACTATCTCAATATTCATCAGCTCCAACACATCGGCATAGTTGACCGTTGAAGCAATCAGCCAATCCGAAGGCTTGCCTACCACACCCAAACGCAGTTTCTGAGCCTGGTATAGCACCTCATGAGACGGGGTGAATGTTAATAACGAATTACCTTGCATTGCTTAGGGTCTCCAAAATTTAGCAGCATGGTGTCCTTTGATGAGCACATGGTGGTCGGACAGCGGCGATGAGAGCAAGTATTGGCTCACGATCGGGGTCGATTGAATCCATATCTGCGTGCGGCACATGTTCTGCTCATATTGACAACGGGTCACTTGTACGTTTACCGCAAGAAGGCGTTTCATATCATGACTGAGCTTAACCAGCGTATAAGGACCTGCCGGCACTTCACCATGGATAGCTACACCCAAACCCGACTCGAAATGCGTGGTGAACTCATGTTTCTCCGTCATGCCAAGAGCAATCGTACATTTTGCCATCAGGATCTGTCCGTCTGATTGAATGCGCGCAGGACTGCCCATCCATCCGGTCTCGCCGGTCAGTTTCTTGCAAACCATCATCGTCAGCAAAACAGGTATATCTGCCTCACAACCCGCAGGAATACCCTCGTCGTTCAGTTTGGAAACGGCTATACAACCGGTATTCTTACAGGTAGTAAACAGATCGAAACACCGTACTGTTATTCCATCCAATTTATGCTTCAATACCATCGAACGCAAGCGTTCATGGATCGCCTCAGCGCCCTTCATGCCCGGATCTACTTCACCCAGACTCGATAACTCTTCAAACGGTATATCCACCAGCTCGCAGTTCATTTTCTCCAGCACCTCTTTATAATCCACCTGCGAAGCGATGAGCCAATCGGAGGGCTTGCCCACTACACCCAAACGCACTCTCTTATCATTATGCAACACTTTCTCAAGCGGGGTACGAGTGAGCGATTCCGTCTCACTCAGTTCCGGAAAAACCGTATCCTTGGGGTGTTGCATGATCTTTGCCAAACCATTACGCTGACGGATAAAACTGAGAATCTCAAGAGAAGCAGGCAGAGAGTTGCTGAAACCGCTTACCATCAAATAAATCGGACGCTTGAGGTCAATCTTCTTCTCCCGTACCAATTCAACGAAGTCCGCTTCGGTTCCACCCGACAGAACGGCTACTACTTGATTCTCTTCGATGAACGAATCAGATACCTTGAACGGCAAGTTTGACACCTCCGTGTGCAATTTGGAGCATAGTGTGTACAACATAGGATTAAAATGTTTAAGGGTTTATATTATGTTTCATTTTTTTCCTTTTCTACCCGAAACGTGTAGTATTTCTGTCCCAAATAACTGATAATAACCGTAACGATGGTGATGAGCATCTTACTGGGCGTGGGATACCATCCCATATGCTCCACACATAGTTTCAATCCGAAATAATTGATCGCCAGATTTACAGCTACGATGAGGATGTACCGTCCTAATTGCTTTACTCCTTTCTCCTTCGTTCTTCCTCTATCAGTAAATGTTATATATTTCTGCAACGCAAAGCCAGACAACAGCGTGATTGGAAATACAATACAAAGCGTTGCGATATGAGGCGTAATTGATAATTGATAATTGATAATTGATAATTTAACTATCTCATGGCCTACGACGAAATTATAAAGCAGGAAATAGAGTACCCAATCAAAAACCATGTTTCCTCCGCCGCATATCGCATATCTCACCACCTGATTAGATCGCCATAATTCTGCTATTTTTTTCGTCAGTTGAACCATTTCGTACACCTTTGCGCCGCAAAGGTACTACATTTTTTTGATATATGCAAATATTTGGGGCATAAATTTGCATATGTGCAAAAATTGTTGTAAATTTGCAGCGGATTTTGAATCATATGCGGATACGGATACTGGTTATAGGTCTTCTTTGGGCGATAAGTTTGCAGGCAAATGTCCTGCCCGATAGCGTATGGACTTTTAAGCACGTCAATGAGCATCATAACTCCTCTGAGAACGAGATCTGGTTGAGTGCCGACCGCCCCGGTGAAGGAACCGGTTCCGAAGTGCTGAGCAAAGGGCTGATTCAATGGGAAACGGGGTTTGAGGTGTTGCACGCTTTTAATGCTCACTTTCTGACCTTACCCTCTACCCTCTTCCGTTTCGGGCTGCATAAGCGCGTCGAGCTGCGCATGGAATATACCGGCTCCATGTTCATCAATGACCATCCGGATTCGGACCCGCTATCTCCCGACGAGCATTTATATACACCCTCGCCTCTGTTAATCGGTACGAAGATTCTCATATGCGATCATCGGGGAGGCAAACTCGATCAGCCATGGATTCCACGCACCGCACTGCTCTGTAATATCGGTCTGCCTATCTCCAAACTGCTGGCGGAGATGATGCCCGTATCCGGTTCGGTGGACTTGCTCTTTGAGAATGAGATAACAGAATGGTTATCATTGGGTTACGATGTCGGTGTACAATGGAATGATTGGGCTCCTGCGCCGGATATATTCGCCTCGCTCAGCATCAATTTTGAACCTACTGACCACTTGGGGCTATTTGTGGAATCGTTTAACCTCTTTGACCCAGATGCGTATAATTTCAGCCTGGACAAAAAATACACCCACTACTATATCAACATGGATTTTGGAATCACGTACGCCGTTCATCCGCGCGTGCAGTTGGACGCGTACGCAGGCTTCAATATATATAACTCCGATCCGGCTATTTCCCTCCCCCAGAATTACGCTTTCTTCGGTCTGGGCGTCACTTGGCTAATTTGCAAACTATAATCTATGTACATCACCATCATCGATACGATAGAGATTGACCGCGAACAACGCACAGTACGCAAGGAAGGACAAGAAATCCATCTGACTGCACTCGAATACGGTTTGCTGGATTATCTCTCCGCCCATGCCAATCGTATCTGCCCGCGCGCAGAGATAAGAGAGCATGTCTGGGGAACACGCTTTCAATACGATACCGGAACCGTCGATGTACACCTCAACGCACTGAGACGCAAACTCGGCTGGTCCGCCAAACAACCATTGGAAGCTATCCGAGGTATCGGATTCATACTGCATACAGCGCGGTCTTCGGAAGAGGTCTCTCCGCTCGCTATACTCATCTACGATTGGCTGCATGCACATGAGAACGAACTGACAAACAACGGGTTGAAGGTACATATTCAACTCACCCCTTGGGTGAACACACTCACTATTCACCCCGACAGCCTCCGTAAGTGGTTAGACGCGTCCCTCGAAACACTGCTGCCCACCGCACAAAAAGGTACGCTCTGTCTCTCCTCTCGACTCAACATGCATCATTTTACCCTCGCCTTAGATATGAATGGCACCATCTCGGAATTGCGGATACCCATCCACATCGATTGATAACTAATTTTGAATCATATGCGAACTAAGTTTCTTATAATAGCTCTTTTATTAACCACCGCCCTCTGCGCGCAAACGAACGACGGAACGGAGAAGAAAAAAGTCTTTCAGGGTTTCTCCGGCGGAATGATGGTACATACCGGCTATCTGTTCGGCCGCGACGCAAACGCACCTCAAACGGCGGACGGTCGTTCCACCAGCCCGCAAGGTGCTACTTTCGGTATCGGCGGAGTAGCTCGTGTTCATCTTTGGAAACTGCTGCGTGTAGGATTCGAAGGTTTCGTGAGCTCCATGCCAAGCGGCGCTACCGATTGTCACAATGTGCTTCGGAACGGCAGTTATGTCCGCATCGGTTGCGGAGGTGCCTTAGTGGATTGCTGCTGGAGATTGAATAAAGTATGGCCGTATATAGGCGGCACAATCGGAGGAGGCTCGATGAAAGGTCTATACATCCTCGACGGGGATCAGAATAGTTGGGAGAGAGACGCCAATAGTACCTTCCATAAACAATCATTCTTCTATGTAGCACCGTTCGTGGGATGCGATTATTGCATGACCCAAAAAGTACACCTCACTTTCCGACTCGATTGGATGTTAGCTTTCCATCAACGCGAACTGTGTATGCCTACAGGACCGCGGATCTACCTCGGCTTTATGTTCTGCCATTAACCCTGCCGGCGGAAATCGTTCGGTGCTATGTCGGTATGACGTTTGAAGAAACGGCAAAAAGAGGATGAATCCGCATAACCGAGATGATCGCTGATCTGCTGCACGGACAAATCCGGACGAGAAGCAAGCAAACTCTTCGCCTGAGTAACCAAATACTGCTCAATATAATCACTGGCTGAAAATCCCACTACCTCTTTGATTATCACCGAGAAATGGCGCGTCGTCAGATGCGCTTTTTCGGCATAGAAAGCCACCTCATGCTCCTCGCGGTAATATCGCGCCAAGGCATCGCAGAACGCATTGAAAAGCGCGTATTTATTATCCTCTTTCCGTATCTTCTCGTCCATCTCGCGACGAAAAGCATTGTGCATCTCCGCCATCACATTCGTCAGTTGGATAAGCATCTCGTGGCGAAGCGGATAACGTTGCGTGGAGGTGTGGCATATATGCTCCAACAAGTCCACTGCCCGCATGTATTGGCTCATCTCCTCGTCCGTCAGCTGGCACGTCGGTTGGCGGTGGAACTTATGATAATCGTGGGTCAGACGCTTCGTCTTCAGTTCCTCGCATAGCGAGGGGGAATGAACCAAAATGGTTACATTATAATCGGGGGTGCTTTCGAGAGGTCGCAAGATATGATTCGGCATGACGACGGCTATCTCATTGGGTCGGAACACCACTTCCTGCATGTCATACAAAGCCCGCGCTACACCGGAATGATTGATACACACCATCATACAAGGCGAGATCACATCCTTGCCATACACCGGAAAACGATTCACATCCCGCAACACCGCCATTTCGTCGCGATCAATCGTCCGGTACATCTCTTCAAAAACACGTCCTTCTTCCATAAAAAGCATCATTTCGGGTACAAAAGTACTGCTTTTTTTTGACATATACAAACCTTTTTTAAAAAAATCTTACTTTTGGTATATATTTTCCCATAAATAGTTAATGCGTATGTGCGCGAAAAGTAGTAATTTTGCAGCGTTTTTTTAACTCTAAAAAAGGAGGTAACAATGAGAAAGATTGGAATGATGTTGGCATGGCTTGTATGCACCGGGATGGCGCAGGCAGGTGAGTATGCCTATTTGGTATTTGTGAACCAGAACAATGACACGACAGCGCTGTCAGTAACCGACATGACGCTGAAAGTCAATGACAACAGCCTGACGGTGACGAACGCCGAAGGCACAGTGAACTTCACGCTGACGGACTTGCAGTGTATGCAGTTCATGACCGAAGAGGGACAAATGGCCCAACGATTGGACAATATCTTGGATGCGAATGAACCGATTGAGGTCTATTCGATCTTGGGTGTCAAAATCGGACATTACAACAGTCTGCCTCAAGCAGCAGGAGTGCTCGGTAAGGGCAGCTACGTGATTACAAATGGTAAAAACTCTCAAACAATTGTACTGCAATGAAAAAGATGATAGGATTAATGGTTAGCGGATTAGCGATTAGCGGTCTGCTGACAGCCCAGACACTGAACGTCCAGGTGGGCAATGTCTTGTATCAGTTCCCGGCGGCACAAACTGCTCAGATGCCGTACGAGAACGGTTCGACCTTGACCGTTATGGGCAAAGTGTTCAACCTGAGTGAGATAGACAGTATGTACATTGATGAGACAGCTGTGACGGACAACACCGTGACGGTGGCGTATAACGATGCGAGAGCAGATATCAAGGTAGCGGGTAACATCGCGCGTCTCCTTACTATCGCACAATCGGGCGCGCACGTGAGCATTCTCCAGAGTGCCAACGTGGCAGAAGAGATCACCTATACGCTCTCCGGTGCTTCGTCCGACGGCGGGTTCTATAACGAAGGAGAGTTCAAAGCAACTGTCGAGCTGAATAACCTTAACTTGACCAATATATCAGCTGTTTATTCCGGAGCAGCGGTGCACATCCAAAACAGCAAGCGTATCAAAGTGAAACCGCTCAACGGTACGACAAACACGCTGGTGGATGCTGCGGGCGGCAAGCAGAAAGGATGTCTCTATATCAAAGGTCATGCGGAGTTCGCGCAGAAAGGTACGCTCAACGTGACGGGTAACGTGAAGCACGGTATCAAGACCGGCGAGTATTTCAGTATTAAGAACTCCACTATCCATGTTCTCTCGGCGGTAGGCGACGGTATCAACTGCGAGCAGTTCTTCCTCATGGAGAGCGGTACGATCACAATCAATAATGTAGCCGACGATGGTCTGCAATGTGACATCGAGGACACGACCGTCGGTTCGACAGGCGAGACCGTGGATCACGAGGATGAAGACTCCGGCAACATCTATATCACCGGCGGCACGCTGACGATGAACATCACCGGTGTGGCTTGCAAAGGTATCAAATCCGAGGGCAACATCGCCATCAGCGGCGGCAACATCACGATTAGCACTTCCGGCATCGGAATGTGGGACACGGAGGACTTGGAGACCAAGGCAGCGGCTTGTATCAGCAGCGATGCGAATATCACCATCAGCGGCGGTACGCTGAACCTGACGAGTACCGGTTCCGGCGGTAAGGGTCTCAAGTGCGACAGCCTGCTGACCTTCACCGGCGGCACGATGGCAATCAAGACCACCGGCGCACTCTATTACAACAACGGCACAACCGAGAACACCAACTATACCGGTAATACCGATAATATCGACAGCAAGTATTACTCTTCGCCGAAGGGTATCAAAGCCGGCACCAAGACCGAGTCGGGCAGCGGATGGTATGTGACTTCTACGTACGCAGGCGGTATCGTCATCAGCGGCGGTAAGATCTCCGTCAGCACATCGGGACGCAATGCCGAGGGTATCGAGAGTAAGAGCACGTTCGTCATCAACGACGGCGAAGTGGTGGTCAATGCGTACGACGACGGTATCAATGCCGCTTCAGACCTCACCATCAACGGCGGACTCGTCTATTCGCGTTCGACCAATAACGACGGTATCGACGCTAACGGCAATGTCTATCTCAAAGGCGGTCTGGTCTATGCCATCGGTGCTTCTTCGCCTGAAGTAGCAATCGACGCCAACAGCGAGGAGCAGAAGAAACTGTACGTACAGGGCGGCACATTAGTGGCTATCGGCGGTTTGGAGAGCGGCGCAAGTCTCACGCAGAGTTGTTACAAAGCTTCGTCGTGGAGCAAGAACACTTGGTACGCGCTGACAGTCGGAAGTGATGTGTTTGCGTTCAAGACCCCGAATAGCGGTGGTAGCAATCTGATTGTTTCCGGAGCTTCCACACCAACGCTCAAATCAGGAGTTACTGCTTCAGGAACAGAGATCTTCGACGGTGACGGTTTCTATCCGGCAACAGCTACGGGCGGTTCGTCCGTCTCGCTCAGTTCGTACACCGGTGGCGGAGGAGGTCCCGGCGGTGGAGGTAGATGGTAAGAGACTTCTTTATTACAAAAAAGATCCTGCATATGATGATATATGCGGGATTTTTTGATAAAAATAAAACTATAAAAAAGATTTTTTGTAAAATATTTGGTCAATTCAAAAAATTATTGTACTTTTGCAGCCGCAAAAGGTTTACGATAATAATGTAAACTACTAAATTAACGAAAATTACAAACAATTATGGACGATTATCACCCTGCAAATGCAACAAGTACATGCCAAAAAATTTCTTGGGCAGCACTTCTTGACGGACTTGACAGTCGCCCGGAATATTGCTGAAACCGCCTATAAGGGACAAAGTGACGAAGTACAAAGTACAAAGGAAAAAATACGCGTACTCGAAATAGGTCCCGGAATGGGTGTATTAACCCAGTTTCTCCTCAAAGATCCTAATATCCAACTCACGGCGATAGAGATCGACCGCGAGAGTGTGGCATATCTCAAAGAATGGTATCCGGAATTGCATCTGATACAGGGAGATTTTCTGAAATTAGACCTCAATATCATCTATCCTGATGGTGAGTTTAACGTCATCGGCAATTATCCATACAATATATCCAGCCAGATTTTCTTCAAAGTTTTGGAATACAAAGACCGTATTCCTGTATGTTCGGGTATGATTCAAAAAGAAGTAGCCGAACGTATTGCATCTAAGCCGGGTAAGAAAGCGTATGGTATATTGAGTGTATTATTACAAGCCTATTATGATATAGAATACCTTTTTACGGTGCATGAACATGTGTTCAACCCGCCTCCTAAAGTGAAGTCTGCTGTGATCCGCATGACTCGCAATAAGCGACGACAACTCGACTGTGATGAAGAACTCTTCAAAACAGTCGTAAAAACAGCATTTAACCAGCGGCGAAAACAGATGCGGAACTCATTACGAGGATTAATAGAAATCTCACCCCAACCCTCTCCTGAAGGGAATGGAGAAAAGGAAGAGCGTTTAGAATGGTTTCTTACCCGAAGACCCGAACAACTATCCGTCGATGAGTTCATCGAACTGACTAAATTGATAAATAACCAGTTGGTTAAATCGTAAATCAATTATACATTGTAAATCGTTAAATCGTAAATTGCTTTATGTCTGAAATCAAGATATTCTATAAAGATAAGGAGAAAATAAAGGTAGCTCGTACTATCTCTTCTTTGAAAGAACTCGATAAGAAAGATATTATTTGGATCGATCTGCTCGATGTATCCGATAAGACGGAGGATACCTTGGAGGGATTCTTGAAAATCGATATTCAGGAAGATGAAGAGATGGAAGAGATCGAGCTCTCGAGTCGTTATATTCAAACGGATGACTCAATTGTGGCGAACTCCAACTTCCTGAAAAATAACTTCGAAATGGAGCCGGTGAACTTTATCTTGAAGAACGGAATACTTGTCTCCATCCGCGATAATGAACTGGATACATTCAACGAGACCTTTAAGAAAGTATTCGTGAACACCCGTAATTTTCCGACGGGCTATCACGTATTGGTAGCATTGTTTGAAACACGAGTGGAGAAGGATGCGGACTTGATAGAGGATACGACGGATATGATTACCGAACTCTCGCAACAAATCAACGCTGAAAGCGATCACGTAGATGAAGATTTGCTGGTTCAAATTAAGGACTTGCAAGAAAAAGTGACCATCATCCGACAGAACATCATGGATAAACAGCGAGTTATTTCAAATATTCTCAAGTGCGATTTCTTCCCGGAAGAACTTAGTACCCGTCTGACGATGATTATTAAGGATATCAATTCACTGTTTGATTACACCCGTTTCGGTTTTGACCGTTTGGACTACCTCCAAGATACCTTCCTCGGCTTGGTAAACATCGAACAGAACAAGATTATAAAGATTTTCACGGTCATCAATATCATCTTCCTGCCGCCTACCCTGATCGGTAGTTTATATGGTATGAACTTTGATTTTATGCCTGAATTGCATTGGCAATATGGTTATGCATTTGCGTTAGGTCTGATGGTGATGTCCGTAGTACTTATTCTGCTGATATTCAGATTAAAAAAATGGTTATAAACATATTATTAACAAATAATAGAAGAGGTAGTAAATAAGATGTTCCACGTTGCAATTATAAAATAAACTAACAATCTCAATAAATTTATAAAATGTTTTAATCCGTTGAAATCGAGCATTCTTAGTAATTTATCAACAGTATAAACAGTATATAATATTCATAGATTTTTAAAGTATTAATAGATATTTATAAAATGAAAGAGAAAATACGCGCTCTGTGTAAAGAAAAAAATGCGGTAATCTTCGCACATTATTATACGCGGCCGGAAATACAAGAAATAGCCGATTTCATCGGAGATTCATTAGCCTTAGCCCAACAGGCTACGCGTGTACACGCGGATATATTAGTAATGTGTGGGGTGCATTTTATGGGTGAGACGATGAAGATTCTCTGTCCGGACAAGAAAGTGCTCATTCCTGATATGAATGCCGGTTGTTCGTTGGCAGATAGTTGCAAAGCCGAAGACTTGAAACAATTCATAGAACAACACAAAATAAACTCCCTCTCTTGTGGAGAGGGTCGGGGTGAGGTTCTCGTAGTTTCTTACGTCAACACCTCAGCGGACGTCAAAGCCCTCACGGATGTAGTCGTTACTTCATCGAATGCGAAGAAGATAGTGGATCAACTGCCCAAGGACGCGAAGATTATCTTTGGACCGGATCATAATTTAGGATCCTATATCAATTCCGTTACAGGGCGTCATATGCTTCTTTGGAATGGAGCGTGTCATGTACACAGCCGTTTCTCTCTGGAAGCGCTTCTCCAACTCAAAGCTGAAAACCCCGGAGTAGAAGTGTTAGCTCACCCGGAGTGTAAAGCGCCTATTTTGGCTCAGAGCGACGTTATTGGTTCAACTAAAGCATTGCTTGAGCACACGATTCAATCATCCGCCAAACGCTTTATTATTGCTACAGAAAGCGGTATTCTCTTCGAGATGCAGCGTGCTTGCCCGGACAAAGAGTTTATTCCGGTTCCGCCGGAAGTAACGGAAGGTGTGGGTTGTTCATGTAACGAATGTGAATACATGCGGATGAATACTTTAGAGAAAGTGTATGCATGTCTGAAAAACGAATCACCCGAGATGATTGTACCGAAAGAAACAGCCGAAAAAGCTTTATCTTCGATACAAAGAATGCTTGAGATGTCATAAAAACGCATATAAATTTGCATAATTAAAAAAATTGTTGTACCTTTGCAGCCGATTTGGTAAAAAAATTGAATACAATGTTAAGAGAAATCCTTGCAATTACCGGTAAACCCGGTTTGTATAAATTGGTAAGTCGCGGCAATAACATGCTGATTGTGGAAAGTCTGGTAGATGGTAAACGTATGCCTACTTATGCGCGTGATAAGATTGTAGCGCTGAGCGATGTATCAATGTTTACTGATGCAGATGATATTGCATTAAGCGACGTACTCACAAATGCCGGTAAGAAAGAAGGACTCAAAGCTGTATCTATGGATCCTAAAAAAGCCAGCAATGCAGAGTTGCAGGCATGGTTTGACGAAGTGCTGCCTAACTGGGATCGCGACCGCGTTTATCCATCGGATATCCGCAAACTCATCCAATGGTATAATATCCTCATTAATGCCGGGATTACCGACTTCTCTATTAAGGAAGACGAACCGGCAGCCGAGGAAACGAAATAAGTGCTCTTACGAGCAATCATTGATAGCATAGAATCTGTAGCGCCACGGAGTGCCCAGGAATCCTGGGATAACTCGGGAATGCAGGTAGGTGACACAGGACGAGATATACAGTCCGTCCTCTTGACCACAGACATCACTGAAGATGTGGTCACTGAAGCTGTTGTATCCAATTGTCAACTTATTATCTCTCATCATCCCCTTCTTTTTCACGGGCTTAAACAAGTATGCGGTCAAACGCCGCAAGCACGAATCGTAGAGATGGCAATTAAGCATGATATTGCTATATACTCTGCGCATACCAGTTTGGATTGCGTTTCCGGAGGTATTAACACCCGTTTGGCGGATAAATTAGATATTAGCGATTACGAAATTCTTACTGAATCGGGTTTAGGTATCATCGGTAAGTTGGCTGATCCTATAGCTTATACCGATTTTATCGCCTATGTGCGCGATATATTACAATGTACGTACGTGCGCTACACACGCGCGAAGAAAGATACGATTCAATGCGTTGCGTTGTGCGGGGGTAGCGGAGCAGAGTTTATAGAGACTGCTATAGAAAAAGGAGCGGATGTCTATCTTACAGCCGATTGTAAGTATCATGAGTTTCAAGATGCGGATGGTCGTATAGGCCTCATAGATATTGATCACTGGTATTCCGAACGACATGCACGGGAGATCTTCCGCGATATTTTATCTTCTTTAGGAGTACAATGTATAGTTAGTAAAACAGATAAAACACCAATACAATTATGGCAAGAACAAAAGAATTAACCGTAGAGGATAAGCTTCGTGCCCTCTATGAATTGCAGCAAGTGGATTCGAAAATTGACAGCTTGCGTACCCTCGCGGGTGAATTACCGCAGGAAGTGAAAGATGTAGCTGACGAAGTGGAAGGATTGAAGACTCGTCTGACGAATATCGAGAATGATATCAAGGAGTGCGAGACCCAGATTTCCGACCATCGTGTACGTACGGAGAATGCTAACGCTTCTATCTCCCGTTACAAAGAGCAGCAGAACAGCGTTCGTAACAACCGTGAGTTCGATAATCTCAATAAGGAGATAGAGTATCAGGAATTGGAGATTGAAGCATCTCAACGTAAGATCAAACACTATACCGCTGAACTCGAGGCGCGTATTGCAGAAAAAGCCAATACAACCAAGACGATTGAGGAGCGTACAGTGGATTTGAATCAGAAACGTTCTGAATTGGATCAGATTCTGGGAGAGACCAAGACGGAGACAGAAGCTTTGATGCTCAAAGCAGCCGATCTGTCCAAGAAGATAGACGAGCGTCTGTTGACTGCTTTCAACCGTATCCGTAAGAATGCACGTAACGGTTTGGCAGTTGTTAAAGTAGAGCGTGATTCGTGCGGTGGTTGCCACGCAAAAATCCCTGCACAGCGTCAGTTGGATATCCGTACACGTAAGAAAATTATCGTGTGTGAGTTCTGCGGTAGAATATTAGTAGACCCAGAGATGTAATCATCAGGCTTATTACGCCTAACCACCATGTAGTGCCGGTACCGATGGTATCGGCGCTATTATTTTGTCCGAACAGGTAATAAACAATTACTGCTAATCCGTTATTAGTGAAATGCATCAGAACAGGAACCCATAGACTGCCAGTCCAAAGGAAGATATAACCGAATGTAGCACCCATTAACATGCGAGGTACAAAGCCGTAGAACTGCATATGTATCGCAGAAAAAAGAAAGGCTGTAATCCAAATAGCAGCGTGTTTGTTTCCTAAAATCTGCTGTAGAGTACCCCGGAAGGAGAGTTCTTCGGATAGAGCCGGCAGAAAGGCCATCAGCGCGATATTAATAAACAATATACCTATATTTTCCGCTTGCAGGAATCGTTCTGTCAAAGCCGCAGCGGCTTCTTCCATTTGTTTCAGTTGTTTTTCAATGGACGCTAAACTGTCCGGTAACTGAACATGGCTATTGAGGTCCGCTAATAAATTGATGCACGGAATAGCGCATATCATGATACCAACCGCCAAAACTGCGTCCTGCCAACTTACTTTTTTATCCATCTTCAGCCATGTGAAAGGCTTATGCCCGCTATCCCATAACCAAGCGCACAAGATTGGTGGAAGCAGGAAAGTAGCAGTAGTCTGCATGAATTGCAGCCATTTAAGGCTCTCTGTGCTTTGACTTCCTCCGCATACAGTCTGCCAAAGACCCATTGCGAGAAAGGTAAGAGCCGCCATGATAGCGAGCCATGTTAGTATTTGCTTAAAAATTCTCACTTGGCAGCGATCAATTTTTCCACTAATTCAGGTACTCCTTCAGTAGCTTTTTTCTTGATATGGGTGATATGATCTGCCCAAGCGCCGAACTCGGGTTGACCCGGATCAACGAAATAGACGGGGATACCCGGTTTCGTATAATGGAGCAGCGAAGCCGCAGGATACACATTAAGGCTTGTTCCTACCACAATCATGATATCCGCTGTTGAAGCAATCTGGCATGCTTTGTCGAAGTAAGGTACTCCTTCTCCGAAGAAGACGATATAGGGGCGTAATAATGAGCCATCCGGGTGTTTATCACCATAATGTTGCTCCCAACCCTCCAAAGGAACGGTAGCTGTTTCGTTTTTGGAGGAACGCAGTTTGGTGATTTCTCCATGCAGATGAACCACGTTCTTTGCCCCTGCCCGTTCATGCAAATCATCGATATTCTGCGTAATAATCTCTGTATCGGGGAAGACCTGTTGCAGTTTAGCGATCGCTATGTGTGCCGCATTAGGTTGCGCCGCTAAGGTATCTCGACGCCGGTCGTTATAGAACTTAACGCATAGTTGGGGATTGGTTAACCATGCTTCATGTGTGCATACATCTTCCACACGGTAATGTTCCCAAAGTCCATCACTGTCTCGGAAAGTACCCAAACCACTCTCAGCGCTTACTCCTGCTCCTGTAAAAACAACGATCTTAGCCATGATTCTCCTTTCTTTCACTGTTATAATTGCGTCCGTACGAACGATAACTGTCTTTTTCGATTTCTATGGTCGGTTCCTCCCATCGGGTAAGCGGATTTAATTGCCATTCAATATATTTGATGCTTAATCCGCGGTCTAACCATTGTTTCTCATAATGCGTCTGTAATGCTTTAGCATCCTCGAATGCAGCGATTTCTTCTGTTTTGGAGCCGTATAGATCATCCGTGCTTGCTAATACAGGATACGGATTGAGCCGCAGCATTTCGGTTGTATAGGTATAGAGGAAAGGACTGTCTGTTTTCAGATGAATAATACCTTCCGGCTTAACGATTTGTTGGTATCGCTGCATGAAATACGTAGAGGTCAGCCGCTTCGTAGCTTTCTTCATCTGCGGATCGCAGAAAGTGATCCATATCTCATCCACTTCATCTTTTGCGAAGAATGAAGTGATAATCTCTATGTTCGTTCTCAGGAAGGCAGCATTCTTCAGTCCGCTCAGTTCGGCTTCTTTTGCTCCCGCCCACATACGCGCTCCTTTTATATCTACGCCGATGAAGTTTTTCTCCGGATATTTCTGCGCCAAACCGACGGTGTATTCACCTCTTCCGCATCCTAACTCGAGTACGATAGGATGGTCATTATGAAAAAACAGTTCGCGCCAATGTCCTGCCATTTCGTGCACTTGGTTAGACGGCAGCATTTCACGTGCGCCGCATTGGAAAACATTGGAGAATGTCTCCATCTCTGCGAATTTCTTGAGCTTATTCTTTCCCATTTTTAATAATCTCCAATCCTATATCGGTCACGCCGCGCAGGATGCTGTCACGCATACCATGTTGAACAGTCAGGAAATATTTTCCTGTATCAGCAAAGTGATAGTTTTCCTCTAATAATACCGGCATTTCAATAAAGCCGTGATGTTTGTTTCCTAACCATTTTCCGCGGTCATCAGCAAGATAGAACTCAATCGTATCCCTATGCAAACTATCTCCGACAAACAGCCACATGTTCTGATACGGGTATCGCTCCGTATGTCTTACATAAACGAGCATTCGGTAATCATTATCTGTATCCGTGATAGCGTACTCAAAATGCGCTACGCTGTCAATCTGCCATTTCTCCGATGGAATAGATACAAATTGGCTATGAACGATGTCTCTGCGGCAATTAATCAGAAAAAAGGCTGTACAAAGACCAATCCACAAAGGACCGATGATACTCTTTATTTTGAAATTTTTGATTTTTAATTTCATCTTCTCTCTCTCCTATCTCTACGATCACGTCGGTCATGGTGATCATGATGATGTTTTTTCTTATCGAAACGCGTTACGTCTCCATGCCCTGTTTGGTATCCTATCTCTGTAGAGACGGCACGTGTTCCTTCTAATGTATCTGGTTTCTCGCCGTTTCGGTTCATAGCAATAATCTCATGTGCGCGGGCTGCAGAGAGAGTGGTCAGATTGCCTGCTGTATGAGGGTCTGATGAATAGGTGACAGTTCCTGCTAATGGATCAGAAGCAAAGAAATACCAGGTAGCGTCTTTCGTTTCCAGTTCAGTATGACGGGATGGTAATAACTTGGCAGCATCCTCATATACAGGTACTTCATAGTTTAGACAGCACTTTAATTTAGCGCACATTCCGGCTAATTTCTGGGGATTAGGCGATATATTCTGTAACCGTGCTGCTCCTGTTCCGACAGAGGAGAAATTGATCATCCATGTGGAGCAACACAGTTCCCGTCCGCACGGACCTGTTCCTCCGATACGTCCCGCTTCTTGGCGTGCTCCAATCTGCTTCATCTCTACGCGGATACGGAAGGTCTCCGCATATACTTTGATGAGTTGACGGAAGTCCACGCGTCCGTCCGCGATATAGAAGAAGATAGCTTTGGATCCATCTCCCTGGTATTCTACGTCTCCCACTTTCATCTCCAAGCCGAGCGATTTGGCAATCTGACGTGCTTTGATCATGGTCTCTTGTTCGCGTGAGTGAGCCTGTTTGGCGCGATCCAAGTCTTCTTCAGTAGCAATACGAATCACCTGACGAATCTCATAACGGGAGGCATCAATCTTATTTTTCTTGATTTGCAGTTCAACGAGTTTGCCGGTAAGAACCACTTCCCCCACATCGTATCCCGGGTTAGCTTCTACTACTACCTTTACTCCTTTTTCTAACGGAAGTCCCTGAGTATTATGGTAATAGCCCTTACGGGTGTTTTTGAATTGCACTTCTATAAGGTCAGTCAGTTGCGTATTTTCCGGCAGGTCTGAGAGCCAGTCGCTCACAGGTAACATATGCGCTGAGTTACGCTTGGTAGCTGCGGCTTCCAGTTCGCTATGACCGTTTCCGGTGGTGTATTTTTTCATATCTTTGGTTTTTTAATTAACACTATCATTTGCAGGCAAAGGTCAAAGAAAATGATTTTTGCATTGCCGTTTTGTTCTATTTGTCGTTCCGCCAAATCCAGTTGGTTCATAATAGCTTCTACATTACCATCGTGAATGAATGGAGCGAATTTAACGGAGAAATTCCGTTCGTCCTCCATCTGGTAATTGAGTTCCGGCTTTCCCACATTACGGATGTAATTTTCGCGTACTTGTTGCTGTGCATACTGAAGGAAATGTTTTTGTTTCTCTCGTCCCACTTTGCTGTCCGCCATGTCGAGACTCCATTGTTTGAGTCGTTTGAGCGATTCGTATTTTTTAGCAGGGTCTTTCAGAACTCCAACGGTATAAGCGTCTCGAAAGAGCGCTATGAAATCATGCAGTTCCTGCTGATTCTCTTCGGATTCATCGGACTTTTTGAGGGCTGCTAAATAACTGCCGTTAGCTATCCGAGCTATATCGTTCGCTTTCACGGAGTCCATTCCTTTTTGAACCAAAGTCTCGGCGATAGTCTCTGTCTCCAACCGCGGTACACGAATCGTCTGTACACGGGATTGGATAGTAGCCAATAACAGCTCGGGGTGTTCAGAGACTAAAAGAAAGACCGTTTGAGCGGGCGGTTCTTCCAGCAGTTTGAGCAGTTTATTGGCGGTTGTGGTATTCATTTTCTCCGGCTGCCAGATAATCATGACCTTATAGCCGTTACCGTACGGTTTGAGCGAGAGTTTGCGGAGGATCTCTCCGCTCTCTTTCTCATAGATCATGCTTTGTTTGCTCTCTACGCCTAAGGCTTTATGCCAATCTTCCAAATCAAAATAGTGCTGGGAAAGAATGATTTCTCTCCAAGGCTCCAGAAAATTGTCACAGGTCTCATCAGACCCCACGATGGGAAAAACGAAATGCAAGTCCGGGTGTTGCAGTTTCTCAAACTGAAGACACGTAGGACAAACACCGCAACTATCTTCTTCAGTACGATGCGGACAGTTGAGGTATTGTGCGTACGCCAAAGCTAATTGCAGTTTGCCGATACCGGATATACCGGCGAACAACTGCGCATGAGGAATCCGTCCCTCACGCACAGCCCGACGAAGTTGCGATTTCGTCGCCTCCTGTCCTATAATCTCGCGAAAAAGCAATTCTTAATTTTTAATTTTTAATTCTGCTCTGAGGGCTTCTACCATCTCTGCGTACTCTGTATCGGAGAGATAAACCTTACCGGGATTCATCTGGAATGTACCTCCATAATCCGGTCCATCAATGTATTTAGGAGCCAGATGGAAATGCAGGTGGCTCAATTTATCGGAATAAGCACCGTAGTTGATTTTCTCCGGTTGGAACAGTTTCTGCATAGCTCGTGTTACATCCGCTACATCAGCCATGAAGAGATTACGTTGCTCATCGTCCAGTTCGTTGAGGTCATTGACATGCTTGTCATACGCTACCAAACAACGACCGTGATAAGTCTGCTCTTTAAAAAGGAATGCGCGCGATACACGCAGGTGGGCAATCTCAATCATGAGATTATGAAGCGTCTCATTATTGGTACAATAGAGACAATCTTTAGGATCGGAATACATAGTATTATCAGTTTAACGATTTAACAAATTAACGGTTTAACGATTTTCCCTTCGTCCTGCGATGACGGCATTTCTAACTGCTTCGATGGCTTCGTTAGAATCTGCAAACTGCTTGAGGTCGATGGGTTCTCCTATGTGCATGTGCACGGGATGACGATGAACGAACGGTTTACCTTTCGGCAACACTTCATAACACCCGTCCAAAGAGAGCGGTATAACAGGCAACCCAAGGTCCCAAGCTATCTGGAAAGCACCACGTTTGAACTTACCCACCTCCCCATTCAGCGATCGTGTTCCTTCAGGGAAGATGACAGTGCAAACACCGTTAGTCAGCTGTTTCTCCACTTCTTTGAGGCTTGCCAGAGCTGCTTTTGCATTGCGACGTTCGACGAAGATGTGTCCTGCTGCTTTACAGCCTGAACCGATGAACGGCACTTTGCGTAACTCTGCTTTCATCAGCCATTTGAAGATAACCGGCAACCAACCATACACGAGCCACACATCGAACATCGACTGATGGTTGGAAACGAAGACGTAACTCTGACCAGGTTGGATATGTTCTTCTCCGTCCACCGAAACCGGCAGAAACATAAGCCAGAAGAAAGAGCGAGACCAGAACTGTTGCTCTTTATGCACCCACTCGGCATTGCGCCAACGCACTGTGCAGATGGTAAAGAGTGCCGTGAAAGCCGTCAGTAAAACTAATATTGGCCAAGCAATCAAATATTGGTAAATCCAGTAAAAAGGTCTTAAAATATATTTCATAACTTTCAACATTACACATTCAACTACTCCTTATCATATTTTTGCATGAACCCGCGGTAGAGCGCGCATATACGGCGAATCTCTTCCCATTGTTCTTCCGGTAGTTTGGTACCCACGACCTCTACAACACGTCCGGCAGCGATAGTACCTATCTCGGCGCATCGACGGATATCAAAGCCGTCTGCGAGGGCATGAAGGAATCCTCCTGCGAAATAATCTCCAGCTCCGGTGGAGTCGGTGCAAGAAGTAGTGATAGCGCCTATATGATGACGCTTGCTTCCCTGCTGTACATACGAACCGTTTTTACCGACTTTCACTACGGCGATGTCGCATTGCTCTGCGATCATTTGTACGGATTCCTCGGGATTGAGATGGGTATAAGCGAACGACTCATCCTCGTTGGCAAAAACGATATCTACATATTGTTTCACCAGATCTTTGAGGAAGGCATGATTCTCATTGATGACGTTATACGATGCCAGATCCAGCGAGACCATACATCCCGATTCTTTCGCAAGTCGGATAGCTTTCTCGAGCAATTCATGGTTCTGAACAAGGTAACCCTCTATATGGAAGATGTCGTAGCCGGTAAAGGCATCTTTCTGTATATCATCTGCGCAAAGCTCTGCTGCAGCTCCCAGATAGGTAGCGAAAGTGCGCTCACCATCGGGTGTAACCAAGACGATAGAGAAACCGGACATAGATGTCTGCGAGAGCAAAAGAATGGGTTTGACACCGTTCTTAATCATGTCCTCGCGGTAGAAATCCCCAACTTCATCATTTCCGATCTTGCCGATGAAAGCCGCTTTGCCGCCCAACGAAGCGATACAGTTGATCGTGTTCGAGGCAGAACCGCCTGCAACCATACGTTTTCGTACAGAAAGAAAACGATATTGGATTTGCTCAGCCTGTTCTCTTGAGATCAGATTCATACTCCCTTTCGGAAAGCCGAGTTCGCGCAGATCGTCCTCACTGACCTGCAAGAGGATGTCGGTTAATGCGTTACCTAAACCTAATATTTTTTTCATTTTTATATGATTTTAGCCCTTAAAATGGCTCGTTTTTCAAAAAAGTGAACCCTAAATGACATTTTTTTGCCAAAAAATTTGCACATGTCAGAAAAAAGCAGTACTTTTGCACCCGCTTTCGAAAAAGCAAGCTTCCTTAGCTCAGTCGGTTAGAGCATCTGACTGTTAATCAGGGGGTCCTAGGTTCAAGTCCTAGAGGGAGCGCAAAAGCATCTATCTTCGGGTAGATGTTTTTTGTTTTTCTACCCCCTTTCAAATTCGAGCGCAAAGGTACAAAAAATTTTGCATATATGCAAATTTTAAGTATAAAATAATCTAATCGAGTGTCATTTCCATGAGAACGTGTGGTATTTCAGCCTCGTTGAAGATGTCTCCGACGGTATGAAAACTGAGGTGCTCATAGAAAGGCGCTGCTTGAACTTGTGCGAGCAGGCGGAGTGTGTTCGCTTGTCGCGCGCGGGCCTCGCTCACTATCTGCTCCATGAGGTATTTGGCAAAGCCTTGTCCGCGTTCGAGGGTTAACATGCGCCCGATGGTATAGACGCCTTTCTCCTTATAAGGAAACATGCGCGCATATGCGATCACAAGCCCTTTTTGGCGGAGCGAGAAATGGGTAGCGAGGTAGTCGATGTTATCCTCGTCCACGTAGTGAATATGCTGCTCGGCCACAAAAACGGTAAAACGTGCTTTAAGGATCTCATAGAGTTCTTTGGTAGTAAGCAATGAGAAAGGTTTGCTCTGGAAATGCACGTCTTTAGGAAGGGTTAGCGGGAGAGCCGCTTTGCTTTTTTTGCCAGATTCGAATTGTTGTATCTGATCGCCAACGACGGCATAGAGATACTGGCGGACGGTTATTGCCACCTGCCGATGGAGCTTTTCCGATGGGCGAAAGAACAAGGTATCTGAGTATAAATCAGCGTATATTTTACTTTAAAAACATCCGATGAAATCGGGAGAAGTAGCTATTTTTTTATTGTGAAACGTTAAAATGGTTCGCTATCCTTTGCGAAGGGTAGCAATCATTTTTCTTTCAAAAAAATTCGCACGCGCTTGCATATATGATTTTTTTTTTGTAATTTTGCGCGATTTTTCGTAAAATGCAGAACAATGTGGAGCTGAGAACTTGCTATTTGTATGGAGTGAGTAGATAAATATGAAGGCGAGAATAATTTAAATAATATATCATAAACATGGGACTTTTTTCTTTTACTCAAGAGATTGCTATCGACCTTGGAACGGCTAACACGATCATTATGTGTGATGACAAGATCGTGGTGGATGAGCCTTCTGTAGTAGCTATTTCTATGGCGGACAACAAGATGGTTGCCGTCGGCCGCAAGGCACAACAGATGATTGGTAAGGGTGGTAGTATGATTCGTACCGTTCGTCCTTTGCGGGATGGTGTGATCGCCGATTTCTATGCTTGCGAGATGATGATTCGCGGAATGATCAAGATGATTCCGAAGCAGGCTCGTTTATTCTCCCCATCAATCCGTATGGTTGTATGTATTCCTTCGGGTTCGACCGAGGTGGAGATTCGTGCCGTTCGCGACAGTTCGGAGCATGCAGGAGGTCGTGACGTCTATATGATTTACGAGCCGATGGCTGCAGCTATCGGTATCGGTATTGACGTTGAGAGCCCTGAAGGATGTATGATCGTAGATATAGGTGGTGGTACGACTGAGATTGCGGTCATTTCTCTTGGCGGTATCGTAAGTAATAAGTCCATTAAGATTGCAGGTGACGACTTCAACCAGGATATCATCGAATACATGGGCCGTATGCACAACCTCCGTATCGACGAACCGACGGCTGAGCGTATTAAGATTCAGGTCGGTTCTGCTCTACCGGAGTTGGAGGATGCGCCTGAAGATTTCATCGTGGTAGGTCCTAACAAAGTGACGGCGCTGCCGATGTCTGTTCCGGTAAGTTATCAGGAAATCTCCCACTGTCTGGAGAAGAGTATCTCGAAGATAGAGGGCGCTATCCTTCAGGCTTTGGAGTCCACACCTCCTGAGTTGTACTCGGATATTGTGAAACGAGGTATCTACCTGACCGGTGGTGGTGCGTTGCTGCACGGTCTGGCACGCCGTCTGACGGATAAGATCACTATTCCGTTCCACGTAGCTGACGATCCGCTGCACTCAGTTGCACGGGGAACAGGTGTTGCGCTCAAAAATGTGAATAACTTCGGCTTCCTGCTGCGCTAAAAGCATAGTGGAAAATGCAGAATTTGCTGAAAATACTGCTTCGTTATAGCAACTTCCTCGTGTTTATTGCCTTGGAAGTTGCTGCGTTTATGCTTATTACTTTTAATAACGCGTATCCTCGCAGTAGTGTATTCAGTACGGCAAACAAGGTAGTAGCTTGGCAGCATGAAGTAGTCAGTGATATTTGCGGCTATTTCAGTTTGCGCAGCCAGAACGAGTTGCTGGCAGAAGAGAATGTGGCATTGCGGAATAAGCTCAGTGCGCTGGATTCGGCTGCCAACACGGCTATGATGCACTATGCTTCGGCAAAAGTAGTTCAGATGACTACCACGGAATTAAATAACTATATGACCATCAATCGAGGTAGCAGAGATGGTATTTGTCGCGGTCAGGGGGTGCGTAACAGCGAGGGAGTAGTCGGAATAGTGCGTACTGTGGGGCAGAACTATAGTGTAGTCATGCCGATTATCAATACGCATTCAAACCTCAGCTGCCGCTTTGCGAAGAATGATTATTTAGGCACCTTGCATTGGGATGGAAAAGACTGCCGTTTTGCACAACTTCAGGATATATCGACGCACATGGTAGTGAACCCCGGTGATACGATAGTGACCAGTGGTCTGAGCCCTGTTTTCCCGGAAGGAATTCCCGTTGGAATCGTGGAAAACAGCGTAGTGAAGGACGGAGACTCCTACTATACGATTCGTGTTCGCTTACAGACGAACTTCAAGCGATTGAAATATGTGGAGGTAGTGCAAAATGCGCACCAGAAGGAATTGGAGGAATTGACCGATGGATTGGACTAAACAGATAGGACGATACGTTCTTGTAATGCTCTTGCAAGTGCTGCTCTTCAACCAACTTCAGTTGTGGGGTGTTTGTCATCCCTATATCTATGTTATCTGTCTGCTGATGATGCCGATCACCTTGTCCCATAACGCAGATATGATTATCGGTGCAGCCGTCGGTTTGGTGATGGACGTCTTCTGTAATTCGATGGGTGTTCATACGGCGGCATGTATCCTGCTGATGTTTATCCGTCCTTATTTATTGGGTCTGATTGTGAATGACAAAGACCGTTTGAACGAACAAATCAGTTTGCGCGCCGTCGGCATGGAATCCTTCGCCAAGTATGTGGTTGTGCTGGTGTTGGTGCATCATATGGCAGTTTTCCTTTTGGCGTCATGGAGTTGGTCACATATAGGATTTGTGATGCTTGAGACCCTTGTGAGCAGTATCATCACTATTTCGCTAATAATAGGGTATAATATGCTCAAATACAGATGATAAACGATCCCCATTATAGACGCCGATATGTCATCAGCGGCATTGCCGTTGTGGTTGTTTTGGTGTATATAATACGTTTGTTTTTTTTGCAGATTATAGACCAATCGACCAAGGATCAGGCGGACAATAACGCCTTGGTTAGGCAGACCATCTACCCTTCGCGAGGATTGATTTATGATCGTAACGGGGAACTGCTCGTTTTTAACCAACCAATCTATGAAATCACCATGACCATGCGTGAGATGGGGAAGGAATGGGATACTACGGCTTTCTGTAACTGTTTGAAAATCAACCGTTCGGAATTTGATGAGCGTATAGCAGAGATCAAGGATCGCCGTAAGAACCGCGGATATTCGCGTTGGACACCCCAGGTGTTTATGGGCCAGTTGAAAAAAGAGGATATAGCGACCTTGCAGGAAGAATTATTCCTCTTTCCCGGCATTAAAATCCAGAAACGAACCTTGCGTGATTACACGTACAATGCAGCTGAGCATGTATTAGGCAGTGTCGGTGAAGTCAATCAGAATGATATAGACCGTGATTCCTATTATACTCGTGGTGATTATTCGGGTCGTGACGGTCTGGAGCGCACTTATGAGAAGCAGTTACGCGGAGAAAAAGGAGTGGAAGTGCTTATGCGAGACGTGAGAGGTCGTATTCAGGGCAGTTATCAGAACGGAGAGCTCGATCGGACAGCGGTAGCGGGAACGGATCTGTATGTGACCTTGGATATCCGTTTGCAGTTATTGGCGGAAGAACTATTGGCAGGTAAGATAGGCAGTGCCGTAGCGATAGAACCGAAGACGGGCGAGATCCTCGCTATGGCATCCAACCCCGGATGGAATCCTATGAAACTGGTGGGAAAAGAGCGGAGTAAGAACTATAATGCGTTGCTTCAAGATCCGACCAAACCGCTCATGAACCGTGCTACCCAAGCGATGTATCCTCCCGGTTCTACTTTTAAGACCATTCAGTCGCTGGTATGTCTTGAGCAGGGTGCTATTACGCCTAATACCCTCTATCCCTGTTCCGGTCCGGGAAGTACGCCAATCAAGTGTACCCACCATCATGGTTCTCCCGTTGCGCTGGATCGAGCTATTGAGCAGAGTTGTAACCCCTATTTCTGGTGCGCTTTTCGTGATCTGTTGCAGAAAGACGGGAAAGAACGCGATATTCATAAACCCTACGAGAAATGGCGGGAAGCGGTTATGAGTTTCGGTCTTGGTCATCGTTTTGACGATACGGATCTGAGCGAGCAGTCTGCCGGAAGTATACCGAGTACCAAGCTGTACGATAAATTCTACGGTAAAACAGGATGGAAAGCAATCACCATCCGTTCGCTCAGTATCGGGCAGGGAGAGATACTCGTTACGCCGCTTCAACTGGCTAATCAGGCAGCTACTATAGCTAACGAAGGATATTATATCTCTCCCCACCTTAATAAGAACGATTCCATGCGGATTCATCGGCATAATCTTGATATTAAGAAGCAGCATTTTGAGGTGGTGAAAGAGGGAATGAACCGCGTGATGGTATATGGAACGGGACGTCATTATGCAGTGGATAGTCTGCATATGGCAGGTAAAACCGGAACGGTGCAAAACCCCCATGGACGCGATCATGCTATCTTTATCGGTTTCGCCCCGGTGGAGGATCCCAAGATAGCGGTAGCGGTAGTGGTAGAGAATGCCGGATTCGGTGCTACCTGGGCTTGCCCGATAGCTACAATGATGATAGAGCAATATCTCACAGGCGAGGTGAAAAGAAAAGATTTACGTAAACGAATAGGAAGTACTGTACTCAATGAGAGCGTCAAGAACTGGTAATATATGGCAGCATGTCGATTGGCTTACGATTGGTATGTTTGTATTGCTGGCCGTTTTCGGCTGGTTGAATATCTATGGTGCCAGTTATACTTTTGACCAAACCAGTATTTTTGATTTCTCCAACCGAGCCGGTAAGCAGTTTACATGGATGATGGGTTCCCTGTTTATAGGGATGGTACTCTTGCTTATTGATTATAAGACCTATGATGTGCTGGCATATCTGGCGTATGGCGCCATGTTACTGCTCTTATTGGCGACTCCTTTCCTTGCACATGATATCAAGGGTTCGATGTCATGGATTTCCCTTGGTCCGGTTAGTTTGCAACCTGCCGAGTTCGCGAAGTGTATAGTAGCTCTCGCTGTAGCCAAATATATGGGCAGGTATGAATATAAAATACGAACTTGGCGCGATCTCATCGTACCTTTTGCGCTCATCGGTGTACCGGCATTAATCATTATGATTTTGCAGAAAGAGACCGGTTCTGCACTCGTTTTTGCAGCGTTCCTGCTTGTTTTCTATCGTCAGGGCATGAGCGGATATGTGTTATGGATGGGTGTAGCTGCTGTAGCGCTGTTTATCGTCAGTATTCGTTTTGGCGCTGTCGCCTTACCTTTAGGTTCCGGTAGTGTGGGTATTTTATCCTGTATGTTGTTGCTCACCGCGGTAGAGATTTATTTTATTTGTAAGGAGCATTGGATGCGCTATCAGGCGTTGATTCTAATAGGAAGTGTGGTTCTCTTATATGGTATCTTTTTGATAATCAATATATGGATTCCTATGCCTTTTGATTGGATATCAATGGGAATAGTGATTGCATTGGTCGTTTATTCGATTGTAATTGGTATCTATTGGCGTAAGTTGATGCTGGTTCTTGTGGCGTTATTCACGCTCTTCTGTATCGGATATACCCATGCATGTGATTTTGTGTTTCAAAAAGTGCTGCAACCTCACCAGCGAATCCGTATCGAAGTGCTGTTGGGAATGAAGGAAGACCCAGCCGGAGCAGGCTATAATGTCAATCAGGCACGTATAGCAATCGGTTCAGGGCGATTCTTTGGAAAAGGATACCTGAACGGGACACAGACGAAGTTGCAGTTTGTACCGGAACAGGATACGGATTTTATCTTCTGTACGGTAGGTGAAGAATGGGGTTTTGTCGGTTCCATCGGAGTTTTATTGCTATATCTAAGCTTTATCCTGCGTCTCATTTTCATAGCAGAAAGGCAGCGTAATGTATCTACGCGGATTTATGCCTATTCCGTAGCCAGTATCTTCCTTTTCCACCTCACTATCAATGTGGGAATGGTATTGGGTCTTTTGCCGGTTATAGGTATTCCGCTTCCATTCTTTAGTTATGGAGGTAGTTCGTTATGGGGATTCACAATGTTGTTATTTATCCTGTTGCGTCTGGATGCAGCACGTATGGAACAATTGAATTAGTATGTTTGTAACGGATCCGATAGGTATAAAAGGCGAAGAAGAAGCCGCTTCGATGCTTTCGAAAAAGGGCTATAAAGTTATTGAGCATAACTGGCGCTTAGGGCATTGGGAGATTGACCTGATAGCTGAGAATAAAAAGGAAATAGTTTTTGTGGAGGTAAAGGCGAGAACAACTATGTTTGGTGATATCCGCCCTGAAGAATATGTCGATGAAAACAAGAAAAGACGTATGATCACTGCCGGGAATGCGTATATGCGATATAACCGTTCTACCAAGTCACTGCGGTTCGACATCATCGGTATTGTAGTTGATCCCGAGACGATGAAAGTCACCTATCGTTCTCATCTGGAGAATGCCTTTCAACCCACTGCCCGTGTGGCAACACGCGGAAGTCATAGCCCGTCGTTAGTATGGAATAGAAGAAAGTAAAAAGTAAAGATAAAAATGGATTTTAGATACGATGTCATAGTGGTAGGAGCCGGACATGCCGGCTGTGAAGCTGCGAGCGCTGCTGCCCGTATGGGTAGTAAGACCCTGCTTATT
Source organism: uncultured Bacteroidales bacterium (assembly GCA_900319005.1). Classification (GTDB taxonomy): domain Bacteria; phylum Bacteroidota; class Bacteroidia; order Bacteroidales; family Paludibacteraceae; genus Colicola. The sequence goes on along the minus strand of ONMV01000003.1, from coordinate 85,965 downwards.
ACTATGGATATGAATAAGATAGCGCAGATGAGTTGTAATCCTGCTGTAGGAGGAATAGCTAAGGGACAGATTGTTCGGGAGATTGATGCGCTTGGCGGACAAATGGGCATCGTTACGGATCGTAGTGCTATCCAGTTCCGTCTCCTGAATCAGAGCAAAGGTCCTGCGATGTGGAGTCCTCGCAGTCAGAGCGATAGAAAACGCTTCATAGAAGAATGGGTGAAAGTTCTGTCTCTTACCGATAATCTCTATCTTTGGCAGGATATAGCGGTTAGTCTTATTATCAAAGATAATAAGGTCTGCGGTGTACGTACTATGTTAGGAGTTGAGATGGAGGCGCAAGCTGTAGTCTTAACGAATGGTACATTCCTTAATGGGTTGATGCATTGCGGCAAGACTCAGATCCCGGGAGGACGCACTTCCGAGCCTGCTTCTTATGGATTGACAGAACAATTGGTCGAATTGGGCTTTAAGGCTGACCGAATGAAGACAGGTACACCGGCCCGTATTGATGCGCGCTCCATCCATTTTGATCGTTTGGTTCGACAGGATGGAGATAATGATTGGCATCAGTTCAGTTATCTGGATAATGTGCATCGAGAGTTAAAACAGATGCCTTGTTGGATTACTTATACCAATCCTCAAACGCATGAAGCACTACGTGCCGGATTGGCAGATTCTCCCCTTTTCAACGGACAAATTAAGAGTATTGGACCTCGTTATTGCCCCAGTATAGAAACAAAGATTGTTACTTTCGCAGATAAAGAAGCGCATCAGATCTTTTTGGAACCGGAAGGTGTGGATAGTAATGAATATTACGTGAACGGATTCTCCAGCAGTCTGCCTTGGCAGGTCCAGTTGGCTGGCTTGCGTACGATAGAGGGATTAGAGGATGTAGTGCTTTATCGTCCGGGATATGCGATTGAATATGATTTCTTTGATCCTACTCAGTTGCATCATACGCTCGAGACAAAAATGGTCAAGAATCTCTTTTTTGCAGGACAAATCAATGGTACTACCGGTTATGAAGAAGCGGCGGGTCAAGGTCTCGTAGCGGGAGTAAATGCACATATAAATGTGCATGGAGGAGTCCCCTTTACGATGGGTAGAGACGAGAGTTATATCGGCGTATTGATAGATGATCTAGTTAATAAGGGAGTGGATGAGCCGTATCGGATGTTCACCTCTCGTGCGGAATATCGTATCTTGCTGCGACAGGATAATGCAGACGAGCGACTCACTAAACGCAGTTATGACTTGGGATTAGCCGATCGCTATCGCTATGATTTGTTTAGCCGCAAGCAATCAGTATGCGCCGATTTCATCGATTTTATGCATACCCAAACGGTCCGTAAAGGAACTATCGATGATTGGTTGGTATCCATAGGCAGTACACCTCTACATGAAGGATGTAAAATTAGTGATTTAGTCTTGCGCCCTCAGGTTAGTATCAAAGGATTGTCGGAAGTGATCCACGAACTCAATGCGAAAATTGACGCTATGCCGGACGAGTATGTAGAGAGTTGCGAGATCCAGATTAAATACGCCGGATATATCAAACGAGAACAAAACGAAGCAGCAAAACTGCAGCGTTTGGACCAGATACGTATACCTGACACCTTTAATTTTAATGAAGTGCAAAGTCTTAGTACGGAGGCCCGTCAGAAACTAAGTCGTATCCGTCCTAAATCTATTGGAGAAGCGCAACGTATACCTGGTGTTAGTCCGAATGATGTTAGCGTTTTGCTGGTTTTGATGGGAAGATAGTGATATTTTAGTTTGCTTTGCAAACTATGTATAATGTTTCACGTGGAACAGTAGGAGAGAATAATTAAATTGAAAATATATTTATGAATGCAGAAGAAGTAAAAGCATTAGTTCGTAATGTGCCTGATTTTCCGATCAAGGGTATTCAGTTTAAGGATATTACCACCGTCCTTGATAATCCGGAGGGTTTGCGATGGATGAGGGATGAGATTGTTAAAAGATATAAGGGGCTCGGAATAACGAAAGTGGTTGGTATTGAGTCTCGCGGTTTTATTTTGGCACCGGCTGTAGCTATGGAGCTTGGTGTGGGGTTTGTACCTATCCGTAAACCTAATAAATTACCGGCTGAGACTGTTTCGGTTACGTATATGAAAGAATATGGAGAGGATACCATTCAGGTTCATAAGGATGCTCTTTCTCCGGATGATGTGGTGCTTATCCATGATGATATATTAGCAACCGGCGGTTCGATGGATGCGGCAATCAGTCTGGTGAAAAAGCTGGGTGTAAAGAAGGTTTATGTGAATTGTATTATTGAGTTGGAGGGCTTGCATGGGCGTGATTGTCTGCAAGGCAAGGCGGAAGATATATCTTTCCTCTTCGGGATGGAAGTGGATGAGTAAAGCAATTGACAATTGATAATTGATAGTTGATAATTGAGAGTTAGCGGTGAAGGGGAAGAGTGATCATATAGCCCTTTTGTTGAAGCGCATACCGGAGAGTCCTGGTGTGTACCAATACTTTGATGGCGAAGGGCAGATTATCTACGTAGGGAAAGCGAAGAACCTGCATCGTCGTGTAAATAGTTATTTTAACAAAGATCATCAATCCTCCAAAACCCGCCAGTTGGTAGCGCATATAGCTGACATCCGTTATGTAGTAGTCGATAATGAACAGGACGCTTTTCTCTTGGAGAATAACCTGATCAAGCAGTATCAGCCGCACTATAATATCCTGCTTAAGGATGGGAAAAGCTATCCCTCTATCTGCATAACGAAAGAACCCTACCCTCGTATCTTTAAGACACGTACGATCAATAAAAAGATAGGAGAATACTATGGACCCTATAGTTTTGGATATACTGTCGATATGGTGTTGGACTTGATTCATAAACTCTATCCTATCCGAACGTGTAATATGCCAATTTCTCCCGATTCCATTGAGAAAATGAAGACGCGTGTCTGTTTGAAGTATCATCTTAAGAATTGTTGCGGAATTTGTGAGGGAAAAGGGAAGGCACAGTATGGAGAATGGATAGAGCAAGCCCGCAAACTCATCAAAGGAGATGCGCATGAGATTGGGCGCCAGTTGGAGGAAGAAATGCTGATGAAATCGGCAGAACTTAAATTTGAGGAGGCGGCAGAAATAAAGCGTAAGTTAGAGTTATTGGAGCAGTTCAAGAGTAAGACAATTATCACGAATTCATCGGCAAAAGATGTGGATGTATTCGGTTATGATGAACAGGACGATAAAGTGTATATCTCCATGCTGCATGTGCATAGCGGTTCTATCGTGCAAGGTCAGACTATCGAGTATCGCCGTAAAATGGAGGAAGAGAAAGAGGAGCTTTTAGCGATGGGCATGATGGAATTGCGAAGCCGGTTAGAGAGCGAGACCAAAGATGTAATTGTTCCGTTCATTCCGGAGGTTTTTGATGATTCGCTGCATGTGTATATAGCTGTCAGTGGTGATAAGAAAAAACTCCTTGATCTGGCGATGCAGAATGTACGTCAGTATATGTTAGATCGTTTGAAACAGGAGGATAAACTGAATCCGGAGCAGCGTGGCGTGCGAATCCTCGCGGAATTGCAGAAGATGATAGGGCTCCCTACCCTTCCCCGATGGATTGACTGTTTTGATAATTCGAATATACAAGGTACTAATCCTGTTGCCGGTTGTGTCGTTTATCGAATGGCGAAACCCAGTAAAAGCGATTACAAGCGTTTTGAGATCAAGACGGTAGATGGAGCGGATGATTATGCCAGTATGCGTGAAGTGGTACGACGGAGATACCAACATCTTCTCGATTCCAACGAACAAATGCCGGACCTCATTATTGCGGATGGAGGTATCGGACAGATGCACGCGATCCGTGAAGCAGTAGAAGACCAATTGGGATTACATATTCCGATAGCCGGTCTGAAGAAAAATGACAAACACCGTACGCAGACCCTTCTCTATGGTTTTCCGCCGAAGGAGATTTCGATGCCTGTTACCAGCGAAGTGTTCCGACTCCTGACGAATATACAAGATGAAGTGCATCGTTTTGCCATTTCGTATCACAAAGCAAAGCGAAGTAAGGCGCAGATACATAGCCAACTCGATGATATTCAGGGAGTTGGAGAAGCAACTAAGCAGAAAATACTCGCACATTTCGGTTCTGTGAAACGCGCTGGAGCAGCTACAATTGACGAGTGGATTGATTTGCTTGGAAAACGCAGAGGATCAGCTATTTATGAGCAAATTAAGGCTAAAATAAGTCTCTGAGAATTGAATGAAAAGCAAGAATATGATAACTTATACGATAAAAAAAGGGGTAAAAAGTTGTCTGCCGACAGCCGACAGGCATCAGAATGACGAAGAAGAGCGATTGGTTCTTCTTAACGCACTGGGAGAGAAAGTGAGTCCGCTGGAGATTTTGAAAGCGAGTGAGCCGCATCGGGTTTTTGCTTTTGACGGGCAGATGGGCGCGGGTAAGACCACCTTCATTAAACATCTATGTGAAGAGATGGGTACGTCCGATGTGGTGAATAGTCCTACGTTTGCGATTGTCAATGTGTATGACGTGGAACAACCTTACAAGGGTGAGGTCTATCATTTTGACTGCTATCGGTTGAAGGATATCCGTGAGGCGCTTGATTTTGGAGCGGAAGATTACCTCTATTCGGGTAATTACTGTTTTATTGAGTGGCCGGAGATGATCGATGCCCTTTTGCCGGATGACACGATATGGGTGAAGATTATTCCGCAGGAGAATGGAGACAGACAACTGCTTATTGGTTATGATAGAGATTAAGAATATATGTAAGTCTTTCGGTGAACTGGAAGTGCTGAAGGGTGTTAATCTAAGTGTGGAACAGGGTGAGATAGTAGCTATCGTCGGTAAATCCGGTGCAGGTAAGACTACCCTACTCCAGATTATCGGTACTTTGGATCGTCCCACCAAGGGTCAGGTACTCATAGACGGCACGGATGTGTTTGCGATGAAGGACCGCGAGTTGGCGTCGTTCCGCAACAGGCATATCGGTTTTATCTTTCAGTTTCATCAGTTATTGCCTGAGTTCACGGCTTTGGAGAACGTTTGTATCCCGGCGATGATTGCGCGGGAGAAAGAATCGGAATACATGCCGAGGGCGCAGAAGTTATTGCGCGATCTGGGTCTGTCCGACCGCATGCACCATAAGCCCAACGAGCTGTCAGGCGGTGAGAAACAGCGTGTAGCTGCAGCGCGGGCATTGATGATGAGCCCTGATATCATCTTGGCGGATGAACCGACCGGAAGCCTTGACGAGAAGAATAAGAAGGAGTTGAGCGAACTGTTGTTACATCTGCGCGAAGAATACGGGCAAACGATTCTGCTTGTGACGCATGATAAAGAGTTGGCAGGTATTGCCGACCGCATTATTGAGATCAAAGACGGAGTAATTTTAAGCTTATGATTTCAAATTTCAAATTTCATATTTTGTTGTTAAGCGCTGTTCTTATGCTGACGGCTTGCCATAAGGGACGGACGTATTTCCCGAAGGATTTGGAGCCGCAGCGGATCGAGTTGGTGCGGTTTGATAATGCCCTGTTGAATGTGCATGAGGCGACCATAGCGCAGGATATACGTGTGTTGTATGAGGAGTATCCGGTGTTTATGCCCTTGTGGGTGGAAGATATATTGGGTATTCCATCGGAGGATACTTTGTATCTTGAGCAGCAGTTACCGGCTTTCCTGAATGACACGCTGTATGGGTTCAAAGCGACTAATCAGCGTGAGCAGGAATTGTTTGCCGATGTGCAGGATCTGGAGAAATCGCTTAGCCTGGCCTTTTCGCGCATCGCTTATCTCTATCCAGAGACGGAGATACCGGCAATGTATCTGTTCGTTTCGGGCTTTCAGACCCCTATTTATTTCGGGGACGACCTCATCGGTGTAGGTGGGGATATGTACCTCGGCAGCGATTATGAGTATTACAATCGTGTCGTGTATGACTATCAGAAACAAACGATGCGTAAGGAGTGTATTCCTGTGGATGTAGTGAGTGCGTTTTTATTCCGTACCCTACCCTATACGAGTGCCAAAAGCCGACTCTTGGACCAGATGCTTTACCGCGGCAAAGTGATGTATCTCACTTCTCGGATCTTCGATACCTTGCCCGGATATGAAGTGATGGGTTGGACGAAGGAGCAATGGGAGTGGTGCGTGCGTAACGAGCAGGCTATCTGGCATTTAGTGATGGATAAACGGGATCTCTTCAAGACCGAGAGTCTGATTCTGACGGGGTATCTGAACGATGGTCCGTTTACCTCGGAGGTCTCGCAAGATGCGCCGGGACGGTTGGGTATTTGGCTCGGATGGCGAATTGCAGAGAGTTATATGGAGCATAATAAAGAGGTCACGCTGCAGGAGTTGATGGCAGAGGGTGACGCACAAAAGATATTGGAAGAGAGTTATTATAAACCATGAACAGATCTGATTTTGCGATATTGAAAGAGCAGGTACACGGCCGTCCGTTGGTGTATCTGGATAATGCTGCTACAAGCCAGAAACCGCGTCAGGTGGTGGAGGCAATTATTGAGGCGTATAGCACGTGGAACAGTAATATCCATCGTGGGGTGCATCATTTGAGTCAGGTGGCAACGGCTCACCATGAGGAGGCGCGCAAAGCGGTAGCGGCGTTCATCAATGCCCGTAGCAGCGATGAGATTGTGTTTACCAAGGGCACGACGGACAGCCTCAACGCACTCGCATTTTCCTATGGAGAAGCTTTTGTTGGAGAAGGCGATGAGATCATCGTCAGCGGGCTGGAGCATCACTCGAATATCGTACCATGGCAGATGCTCTGTGCGCGCAAAAAAACCGTGCTGCGGCATATTCCTTTACGGGAGGACCTTACGCTTGATTTAGAGGCGTTTAAGGGTATGCTGAACGAGAGAACGAAGCTCGTTAGCGTGGCGCATGTGAGCAATGTGTTGGGTATTATTCAGCCCGTAGAAGAGATCATCTGTCTGGCGCATGAGAAGCATATCCCCGTATGTATTGATGGCGCACAAAGTGTGCCGCATATGCAAGTGGATGTGCAAGCGCTCGACTGCGATTTTCTCGCGTTCTCCGGACATAAGATGTATGGTCCCACAGGTATCGGCGTGCTGTATGGCAAGCGCGAATGGTTGGAGAAACTGCCGCCGCACGAAGGTGGAGGAGAGATGATTGAGCATGTGCGATGGGAGGGGACAACCTATAATGAACTGCCTTATAAGTTCGAAGCCGGTACCCCTAATTTCGTGGGATCTTACGCGCTCCATAAAGCTGTTGAATACATGCAATCCATCGGTTGGAAGGCACTCGAATCCCATGAGCGCGAACTGACGCAGTACTGCGAAGCACAGCTATCCGCTATCCCAGACGTGCATATCTATGCCGCCAACCAGCCCAAAGCCGGGGTCATCAGCTTCAATGTATATAATGGTCAACTATCGACTTTAATTCATCCCTTCGATATAGGCACGCTGCTGGATCAGCAAGGAGTAGCGGTGCGTACCGGACATCATTGTGCCGAGCCGCTGATAGACCATCTGGGCGTACCCGGAACGGTGAGGGTGTCGTTCGGATTATATAACGATAAAACCGATGTGGATGCTTTCATAGCGGCGCTCAAAAAAGCGCAGATGATGCTGTCTTAACCTCGAATTGCCTCCGTGATGCTCCCGTTCCGCTTCTCTCTCGTGTGTGTCTCGTTAGTCTGCTGGGGACTATCTGAGCTGTACGCCGAACCATTGCGGGTGGTCAATTATAATGTGGAGAACCTCTTTCATCCGGCGCATGACAGTGTGGCGGGAGTGCCGACAGAGGATGAGGAGTGGACGCCTTCCGGCGAGCGGCATTGGACTTTCACGCGATATAAACGCAAGACGGAGAATATAGCCCGTGTGCTGACCGTTATGGGCGAGTGGGATGGGGTAGATGTGGTCGGATTGCAGGAGGTGGAGAACGCTGCATGTCTCAAGCGCTTGTGCTATACGCTGCGGCGCAATGAGTATGCTTTTGTGCATTATGAGAGCCCCGATAGACGAGGTATAGATGTAGCGCTCATCTATAAGAAAGCGCGGATAGATACCATCCGGACGCGGGCTATCAGCGTGGCTCTGCAATCTGCCAATCTTGGCAGATATGAGACAACGCGCGATATACTCTATGTCTCTGCGCGGGTGGATAAACGCGATACTGTCCATTTTTTTGTCTGCCATCTGCCCAGTCAGCGTGGAGGTGCCGCTGAGACGGAATGGAAGCGGCAAATAGCGAAAAAGACCCTGCAGCTGGCGGTGGATTCTGTCTTTGCCCTTCAGCCCGAGGCAAAGATAGTAGTGATGGGAGATATGAACAGCGCGCCCAAGGATGATCTGGTGGGTCTGACTAACAGGATGAATGGGGAGAAAGGAACCCATAAATGGCATGGGCAATGGACCTGTCTGGACCAGTTCTATACCTCCCCTGCGATGGATAGTATCAGCGATGTGCGCATCTTTGATGCGGAATGGATTATGGAGCAGGATGATAAATTTATGGGTCTCAAACCCAAGCGAACATTTAACGGGTATCGGTATCAGGATGGTTTCTCGGACCATTTGCCGATTCTATTGGAATGCCGGAGATAGTATTGCATTACATATGGGAGCATTGTCTATGGGCAGGTATGGCGCAGCAGACAACCGATGGACGGAAGGTGGAGATCCTCTCCGTGGGGGAGCATAATCGTGACGCAGGACCTGATTACAGCCATGCGCGAGTGCTCATAGACGATAAGGAATGGGTAGGGAATATCGAGATCCATGTCTCCTCATCCGATTGGATCAAACATCATCATCATTTGGATAAGGCGTATGATAATGTGATCTTGCATGTGGTCCGGACGGCGGATAAGCCTGTTTATAACACGCGTGGCGAATTGGTGCCACAATGCGAGTTGCAGTATCCCGGAGACACGGATTATCTGAGCGGACTCTTTGCGGCGGCGCAGCAGATGGATAGTGCGGTCGCGCGAATCGGATGCGCTGAACAACTCCTCCATGACCCGGCATTGCTGACCGATGGATGGCGCAAGACCTTACTGCGTAAGCGTTTGGAATGTAAACGGGCTTCGATCGTGCGACTTCTGGAGATCACTAAAGGCAGTTGGGAGCATGCCTTGTATATATCCCTTGCGCGTAATTTCGGCTTCCATACCAATAGTCTTCCTTTCGAGCAACTGGCAATCAATACGCCCCTTTCTTACCTCCAGAAACATCGTAATAGTCTCTTCCAACTGACGGCTTTGCTGATGGGGCAAGCCGGATTAATAGATGAACAGACGATGCAGAAAGAGTATGATTTTCTGCGGATTAAGTTCAATCTCACGCCGATGGACAGCACGATCTGGAAACATGCCCGTCTCCGTCCGCAGAATAGTCCCGAACTGCGCATCAGGCAGTTTGCGCAGTTGCTTTATCAATCGGAGAACTTACTCAGTAAGATACTTGATACAGATGATTTGAACTCCTTGCATCAACTCTTTGCGGTGGATAAGATGGGCGGCAGCAGTATAGATATCTTGCTCATTAATACCGTCATTCCGTATAAGTACGCTTATGCGCTGCATAGGAATAACCCTTTGGAAGCGGAGCAGGCGATGTCGTTGATGGAACTCATTGCGCCGGAGAACAACACCATCATCCGTCAGTGGCGCGTGTTGGGACAGGCGGTGCGCAATGCTGCTGATACACAGGCACTTCTGCATCTCTATCAGAACTACTGCCAGCATCATGAGTGCATCAACTGCGAAGTCGGGTATGCCATCTTCAATGATCGTCAATTGAAATTATTCTAAATCAGTTCTTAAATATCGAAAATTACAATCTAGATGTAAAATTGATGTTACGATTTTAAGATTTTCATTTCTTTTATTTTATAAAAGTTGTGTATTTAGAAAAAATGTTGTAACTTTGCGGCGCTTTTACGCGCCGTTTGCGCTCGCGCACATATATCCGCAACGCTTTGGTGCACAAAAGCAGTTAGGATTCTCAATTTTGATGACCTTATAAGACCTAAAAATAAATTAGCTAACATTAAAAATAAAGATATAAAAGAGATGAAAAAATTAGTTGAAAGAATTGTAATGCTGCTGTTAGTGCTCGGGATGAGCGTGAACGCAGCGTGGGCAGAAGATGATGGAACAATTTATTATGCTTCGCTTAAAGCACAAAAGGATCCATCATCAACGGGTTCCGGTAATGTTAAATTGACATGGTTAGATATTACTGGCAGACCGATGGAAGTTAATCTTGCAAAGCAATTAAATTGGGCTGCTAACTCTGACATCGATTGGAATAATTCCTCTCAAGCTATGCAGGGACTCATGTATATGGGTAGCGTTGAGGATTGGAATGAAATAGAAGGTGCAGAAACATACTCTGGTCCTGCACCAACCGCACAAGTTCTTGGTGGAACGATGGTTGCCATGGAAGGAATGGAAACACCTGTTGAGATGGGAACCGGTTCGCAGATTTATATGACATCCTTTGTGTATTTCCATGCAGAGGCGGAGCCTGCAGATGGTTCGTATCTTGCGGAGTGGCAGATTGTCGGAGATGAAAACCAGTATGTTACCCGCATGACAAGTTCCATGAGCCCTGCAGACCCGATGGGCGAATTGGTATATAAAGAAGAATGGTCAGCAGAAGAGGATGCTTGGGTGAATGTGATAGATGAGGAAAAATCGATTCCACTTCGAACTCCTTGTTTTAAGGTGCTGCCGTCTGCTGAGAATAGTGCGTTGTTTCCGGGCGACAACTCTGATCCACAGTATGCTGTTAAAATGGCTGGTGCGTTAGCTGCGGCACAGTCTGTAAAAAAGAATAGATATAATAACATCTATGCGGTGTTTAACAAGTATCTCTTGGGAAATTCGGTGGCTACCAGTGCTGGTTTGGAAGCGGTGGAGAACGAGCAAGCCCATCTAACAGTTACTGTCGAAGTAAACGGAGATACTGCTTCGTTGGACGAGGCGGATTTTGCTGATTTTACCTTTACCAATAACGGAAGCGACGAATGGTCTTACGATTTAGCTGCGGCTTTGGCGTCCAGAGAACAAGTTTCGGCGCAAAAGACGAGAATTGTTATTCCAGTTACTTATACCTATAAGAACACAGGAGCAGGAGCGAAAAATACAACAATGACTATCTCTATGGCGGGCGATAATCCTTCTGTTCTGAATGTGAATCTATCGGTAGGGGCGTTGGATCCTGCTCGCCCAGAGGCTTTCTGGATGGATGGTAAAGACGATGAGAGTCCTGTTAGTGGAGCTTTGGCAGAAATCCTTGCAATGGATATTAGCGCTTATGCCAATCCTATTCTAAAGCTGAACAAGCCGGTTAATATTGACCTCAATTTCTCGGGGAAGAATTTCACCTTGGATTTGAATGGTAATGTCGCGCAGGCAATCACCGTTTCAAGCGGTAATGTGACTGTCGCATATAGTAAGTTTGGTGGTTCAGCTACTTCGCTCACCGTGAATGGAGGAACAACCACTTTAGAGGGTGGTACATTTGGCTCTCTGATTATTGGTTCTAATGGTACCGTTGAGCAGAATGGTGCTACAATATCCGATGATGCAACGAATAATGGTACTCTTATTACAACAGAGGGAATCATAAATGGCGGATTGACTTCTTATGGTACGCTGATTATAGAAGGCGGTACATTTAATGGAACAAACGCAGTAGAAGTTGCCGGAGGTACAGCAGATGTCAAGAAAGGTACGCTGAATGGTGCATCATGTGGTTTGCTTGTGTCGGGAGGAACTGTTACTACTCAAAAATTAGCTGCGATTACAAGTGATGGTTCTTATTCCGCACAGCAAACAGGCGGAACTTTGAATGTGGTGAGCGGTAAGTTCGGTAAACCGCTGTATGGTAGCATCAATTTCACAGCCGGTTTCTTCAAAAATGTAGGAGATACCGTTGGCTTGAGTGCTGGAAAGACAGGTATGCTGGTAAGTGCCGGTGTAGAATATAACGAGGGTTATCGCTATTTCTTGGGAACAAGCGAATCTGCTTTGGCTAACGGCGTAGGTGTTTGCCGTATTGGTACCACTTCCTATACTAAATTGGAAGATGCTATTGCTTACGCGAACAATAATCCGAGTGTAGAGAATATCGTCATCTTCATGACCAATAACTATACGTTGCCCGCCGGTTACTATACTTTGCCGGCTAATGCAACTATCGTAGTCCCGATGAGTGATACTCAAGAGAAAGAGATAAACCTGACAGCACCGCGTATTGTGTTTAACGATCAGAGAACAGAAACCCCGTATGTTTCTATCCAGCCGAGCGAGTTCCGCCGTCTGACCTTTGCCAAGGGTGTGAACATGGATGTGTTTGGAGATATTGAATTGACCTGTTCGCAATACGCCAGCAACGAAGCTTATACCAGCCAACCGGTTGGTTCTTATGGTCGTCTGGTGATGGAAGATGGAAGCCATATGACCTTGCAGGATGGTTCTGAATTACGTGCGTGGGGCTTTATGACAGGAAAAGGAGAGACCGATGCCCGTCGTGGCGCTAAGGTGCGTGAGATGTTCCAGATGGGAGATTGGAAGGGCGCAATGACCTCTGTCCGTATTACCGGTATGGTAAAACAAGATGAAGTCTCGGAGGCTCTTTGGAATCAGGTGAAAAGCGATGATAGTGGGTATAAAATTTTCCCGGTTACGCAGTATTTTATTCAGAATGTAGAATCTCCGGTGAAATATCACCCGGGTTCGTTACTTTCCACCTCTGCTGCAGTTTCAGAAGGTCTTATGGGCATGAGTGTATCCATGGCGGCTACTGATATCGGAATCGTAGGTGTAAGCAGATCAAATACAGACCGCGATGTGGCAATTTTCCTGATGGATGAGAACGCCGATGCAGAGAATACATGGGTGCGCAAGTGGTATGACGTGGAGAATGATATACAGGTATATGATATCAATAGCGCCGCACACATCGGCTCGATGCTGTTGGATATGGGTGATATCAATTTGCTTACATATGGTACAGTGCCTATTCGTTTGAATTCTGCAAAGTTTGACTTGCCGCTTACTTGTAACTTTAAGATCCACCTCCTTTCCGGCACAATGGACTTCCAGCAGAATACTTGTCTGCTGCCTGGAGCGGAAGTTGAGGTAGATAAAGAGGCTACGGTTACTGTGGCAATGGAAGAGGAAGAAAAAGAAGCATACGACGCATGGGTTGAAGGTGGCAAGGTGGGAGATGCCCCAGTGTCATATACCGGTGCTGTATATGTGTATGATGCTGATCAATGGGGGAAATATGCTTATTGCAACGAATATGATGGTTTGAATATGCAAAGTAGCACAGCTTACACCAAGGTGGTGCGTTACTCGCCCTCATGGAAGGGTCGTCCAAACAAGCGTGCAGAACAAACCAAGCCGGCTGATGCTGCCATCAATGTGCACGGTACTTTCGCTACTGCTACAGGATTTGTTTATACTTCAGCAAGTGGCGCAAATATCTTCTCCTCTAATGAAGACGCTGGTACGTTCATTTTCAATGATGATGCTGTCAATGCCGGTACGCGGACTGTTTATAATGTGAAAGGAGTTAAAACATACGAGAGCCTTACGTTCTATCCCGCTCGTCTGAAGAATGGAATAGCCGATCCTCAATATGTCAATACGGACGAAGCGATAGCCGACTTGGCATACTGTTACCAAAATGACAAATGGTCCACGATGATTCAGGATGGCTGTTTCATGAAAGAGAATCGAGGAGGAGTTGATATCTACTACGCAAAGCCGCAAGAGTACGTGGCTGTTGTAGCGACTAAAGTTACATATAACAAAGATACCGAGGATGAATATAAAGTAATAGAGGGCAATGCCGACCATACCTATTCCGATGCGGATGGCGCAGGACGACTCTTTATCTTGATGCCGGATGCTTGCCAATGGTGGGAAGTAGAGAAAAAGGATAACCTCTACCATTGTATCCACCCGAATAATGATACCTATTATTATTGGGATGAGGATGAATATGCGTGGATTGAAAAACGCTATACTATCACTTGGAAGAACTGGAATGGAGATATCATCCAAACTATCGGTGCAACGGAGGTACTGGAGGATAGTTACAGTGTTACCTATGGTACGATGGCTGAGTTCCTCGGACCAAACCCGACGCGTGAGGCAACGATAGACTACACTTACGACTTCGCAGGTTGGACACCTGCTCTCGGCCCCGTTACAAGCGATGTGACTTATACGGCAACTTATACTCAGAAGCCTCGTATGTACACTATCATCTTCCAAAACGAAGGTGGTGTAGAGATCGAGCGTCAGTTCCTTACGCATAATGAGGTGCCTGTATGCGAGAACGTGCCGACGAAGGTAGGTCATACCCTGGAGTGGAGCCCGGCTATTGCCGCCGTTACAGGCGATGCTACCTATCGCGCTATATGGCATGAGAATCCGCCTACGGAGTATGCTATTACTTTCTTTGACTATAATGGTACTACCAAACTCAAACCAACAGACGAGACTCCATATATGGTGGCTGTAGGTGCGCTTCCGACACCTCCGGCTGATCCTGCCGGCAAACCTGCATCGGCTTCAGGTGAGTTCACCTATGTATTCGATCATTGGGCACCGGCTCTGGAAGAAGTTTCGGCTACCAGCGCGAAGTCTTATACGGCTGTCTATCGCGAGGAAGCTGTAACTTATACGGTTATTTTCCTCGACGAAGATAACAGCGAGATCGAGCGTCATGAATACGCTTATGGCGAGACTCCTGTCTGTTCCGCTACGCCGACTAAACCTGCTACAGCTGCCGAAACGTACACCTTCGCTTGGACTCCGCAGATCGAGACCGTAAGAGGTGCTGCTACTTATAAGGCAGCCTTCACTCCTGTAACCAACCGCTACACCGTTACCCTGAAAGCCAATCCTTCAGGCGCATGTACGTTCACAGGCGCAGGTACATTTGATTACAATACGACCGTGAATAATGTTACTGTATCGTATGATGAAGAGCAATATGAATTCCAAGGATGGAGTGATTTGACGGGAGATGCGAAGATGACAACTACGCATGCTGCCTTCACTCTCACAGAGGATATTACCATCGTAGCTGACTTCCGTTATAAAGGTGATGATAAAGTAACAATCACATGGAAGAATTGGAATGGTGGTGATCTGGGAACAAGTGAGCACAAGGTAAATGCGGCTACTACTTATGTCGGCGCTACTCCGACCAGAGAGGCTTCCGAATCCACGACCTATACGTTCTACGGATGGTATACAAAAGATAATGAAGGTGATACCCTTAATATCTACAAGAACGGTATGACGCCGAAGGCTACAGTCCCTGCAACCTATTACGCATATTTCAACGAGACACCGCGCAAATACACCATCTCTTGGAAGAACGAAGCTGGTACTGCGGATATCGAAGTGGATTATGAGCAACCGTATGGCGCAACTATCGAGTATAATAGCGCTACTCCGACCAAGAATGCAGATGCTGACTATAGTTATACCTTTGACGGATGGTCTGCAACTCAAGGCGGTGCAGTGGTTTCTCTGCCGGCTACGGTAAGCGGTGATGCAGCCTTCTATGCACATTTCAGCAAGACCCCTGTCCTGCCTACGGATCTTATCTTGGGTGCAGGCGGCAGCACAGATCTTGCAAGTGCCGATGTTAAGAAGAATGATCTTGTTATTACCTCTAATGGTATCAACTCTTCTGAATTGAAGGGCGCAGATAACTTGACTTTAACCGGTGAAGCCATCTTCCGTTTGGAAAAGAACTTTGCTGCACAGACATGGTACGCCGTAGCTGTGCCTTGGACGGTAGCACTCAGCGGCATTCGTGATAAGAACGGTAATGCGTTCGCTGCAAACAGCCTCTATGTCCTTGAGTTTGACGCCGAAGTCTATGCGTCGGCAAATCGTGAAGGCGGCAGAAATGACTACTGGCACTTCTTGCATCAAAATGGTCACGACATGCAGCCGGGTAAACTCTATATGATCTGGTTCCGCTCCGCGCAAACAGCCGTTCAGTTCTATAAGAAAGCAGGTGAGACGACGATTTGGAATACCGAGGTATCTGTTACAACAACAACGGGCGAAGGTGCGCAATCCAACTGGAATGCCATTGCCAACCCCGCTTTGTACCATGCAGATTTGAGCACAGGTGCTACGGATGTATTGAAATACAATGGCAATGATGCGTATATAATCGGCTCTACTACCAACATGATTGTAGGCCAACCGGTATTTGTGCAAGTTGAGACTCCGAATTATAACGTAACTGCCGATATTGCAGCTGCTCCTGCTCCATACCGCCGTGCACTGCAAGAGACTACTGCAAACAACCGCTTCGTGGTAGAACTCTCGCTCGCTGGTAAGTTGAACGACCGTATGATTGTTCAGACGGCAGAGGAGAAAGCAGATACGTATGTCATCGGCAAAGACCTCGCGAAGATGAGCGTCAGCGCTTTGAACGCACAGATGTGGATCAACCGCTATGATGCGAAACTCTGTAAGAACACCCTTGCGCTGCAAGGTGAGAGCGTCGAATACCCGCTCCATATCTCTGCTCCGCAAACGGGCGGTTACGTCCTCTCTGCTTCGCAGGAACGCGGCGACGCTACGCTCTATTTGACCTACGAAGGCGAAGCTATCTGGAACCTCTCGGAGAGCGATTATGTGCTCCAACTGGAGAAAGGCACTACCGCCAACTACGGTCTGCGCATCAGCGCACGTAAGACACCTACCGGTATTGACGAAGCAGTCGTTGATGCACAAGGAAAGATCGAGAAAGTGCTCATCAATGATAAAGTATTTATCATCCGTGGTGAGAAGGTCTATACTATAGATGGTCAAATGGTTAAATAATGAAAAAATACTAGTTGACTAGAATACCAGTATACTAGTCCACTATAAAAAATTATTAGCTTTATGGAAAAGAAAAATGTAATTAATCGTGCTCTTGCAGCTAAGAAACTATATATCACTCCTCTCATGGAGGTATCACAAATCAATCTGAGCAGTTGTATCTTGGATGGTAGTCCGACTCCGGATCCGGATCCCGTTATTCCGATACCACCTCTCGGTCCCGGTGCACCCAAACGCCGCACGCCGGTGTTCTAAATACCAAAAAAGCGTCCGTTGGGCGCTTTTTTGGTATCATCTCTTGCACAATCAAAAAAAAAGTTGTACTTTTGTGGCGAATTATCGTCATCTCGTATACGTAATTAGGTCATCACGAAACCCATCGTCATCCCGAAAAAATAAAACTATGTTGAAAAAGATTCATATCATCCTGTCGTTGCTCTTGTTTGCAGCATCAGTCTCCGCCCAAGACCCTGCGATGACTGTCGCTGAGCGCAATGCCATGCAGGGATTTAACGATACCATCGACAGAACGGCAGAGGATTTTGTAACCGTCAGTCTTGTGGTCTGCGATCCGGAAGATGTGCTTTATTCCGCCTTGGGACATGCTGCTTTGCATCTGCAGTGTCCGGCTTTCAACTTGGATTATATTTACTCTTATGAGAGCGAGAGTGTGCAGGATAAGGTATGGACTTTTCTGCGTGGCGACCTCAAGATGGGTATGTTTGCTATACCAACCGATCAGTTCTTGGGTTTCTATCGTGAGACGGGGCGGGGAGTGAAAGAATATGCCATCAACCTTTCTCCTGAGCAGGAACAGCAACTATGGAGGGTGATGGACAAGATGGCGGAGGAAGGGTTGAGTCTTCCGTATGATTATTATAGCCGGGGCTGTGCCAAATCGGTAGTGCATGTGATACACAGGGCTATCGGACGTAACGCTATCCATTATGCGCCGTGGAGCAAAAAATATACGGACCATACGATGCGCGAGTTAGCTACATCGTTCGCTACGAATGTTCCTTGGATTGAATTTATATCCTATTTTCTGGTAGGTGTAGAGGGCGATAAAATATGTCCTTGTGAGAAAAAGCTGATAGTGCCTACCGACCTGGTGGAGGTATGGCAGCAAGCTACTTTTGACAATGGTAAGCAGGTGTTAGAGAATGAGCCGTCCGTTCTCTTAGAAGCTAAAAGTAGTAACGAAGGCACATGGTGTACACCGCTTCTGGTAAGTATGTTGCTGCTTTTATTGTCGTTCGCGCCTTGGAAGGCGGTGGATTATGCCTTGTTAGCTTTGTACACGGCGATAGGTGCGGTGATGACTCATCTGATTCTGTTTTCCACACTCCCGTGTACCGATTGGAACTGGCTCATCATCCCTTTCAATATCCTGCCGGCTATCTTCTGGCATTGGCGCAAGTATTGGGCTTTGCCTTATGCGGCTGTCCTTCTTATCTGGTGTCTCGTTATGTCCGGCGAGTTCTTTTGGGGACACGTCCTCGTCGATTGGCCGCATATCATCCTCGCCCTCTCCTTCATCATCGTCTTGGTAAAAAGATATCTCTATTCGTAATTACGTAATGACGTAATAACGTCATCTCGAAAAAACCTCCGTAATTCCGTTATCCCGTCATTACGTCATCCCGAAAAATAATATTAACCCTCAAAATTAATCTTATATGAAAATAGGTACTGCCGGATATTATTGGCTCGATACATGGATCTTTGCGAATGTCATCCAACTTGCTACCCAGGACTTCTGCAAGACCTTTCTCAATCTGCAGAACGATCCTTGCGGACGGCAATTCGACCAGATGACGCAAGCCGCACGTTCCTGTACCGCCAATATCGCAGAGGGTAATTCGCGCCACTATACCTCCCGTGAGACGGAGATGAAACTGACTGACGTCGCGCGTGCCAGCCTCTCTGAACTGGCGAATGATTATATCAACTGGCTTCTTCAGGCGGACCAATTACCGTGGTCGAATCAATCGCCTGAATATGTCTCTATCGCCACTCTCCCATTAGACATGCCCGAGTACAAGGACGATGTTCAATATCAGAGTTCGCGACATATTCTCGCGCAAAAGCATAAGTTCGACCCCTGGCTCAAGACAACCGATTCCATGCAGGCGGCTCGATGCATTTTGGTGTTCTGCAACCGCCTAACGACCATGCTCAACAAGCAGATTGAGAGACAATTATCGTCCTTCACGGAAGAGGGTGGGTTTACCGAAGCGCTTACTGCCGAACGCCTCAAACAACGCACTGCCGACAGCCTCTCCGAGGACGCCCCGCAATGTCCCGTTTGTGGAAAACCGATGCTCAAAAGGATGGCGAAGAAAGGCCTTAACTCCGGCAAGCCGTTCTGGAGCTGTAGCGACTATCCTAACTGCACCGGAACAAGAAAATTTGAACAGAAATAATTTGTCGTAATCCCGTCATTACGAGAAGTCCTCTAACCCACGCCCATGCACCTATTAGATAACTATACTATTGACTCGCGTACGCGCTACGAGAATCACACGCTCTTCTATACGGCCGCAGATAGCGACCCCATCGAGCTGCGCGGATTCCTCGCGGCGGCTATTTTGGCAGCCCTCCTCGTCGATACGGACGAAGGCGATGTGCGCGCAATAGCGCTGGACACGGAGGAGGAACAGGCACAATTCTTCCTCCGTTACGACCGCGAGGTGAGACGCGAGGACTGGGGCTATCTCTCTGCGGAAATATACCAACTCCGCGACAATTACGTCCAGTTTATCGGCGTACCGAACGGTCTCGTTGAGCTCTGCCCCAATAAACGCCTTCTCTCCCTCGCGATGGAACTGCTGGCGAACTATATGCGCTGTCTGGTCTTGGAGTCTTTCGGGAAACATATATGGGAGGCGATGCCTTGGAAAATGCCTTTCGGACAATGGCTCATAGATGCCGCACGCGTGGAGACACGCCGCCAGCGATTACTCCAAACCGACTGGACCGATTTCCAGACGGTCATCCAGCTGGCGGATATGCCGGACGAGACGGAAAGACCGACCTTCTTTTTCGAAGGCGAGAAAGCCGCCGACATCATGGAGCGTTACCTCCTCTGGCTCTCCGACGAATATGTGGCGATGAAGCAGGAGATGCCCGGCGCTAAAATCACTTCTGCCGACCGAAAGTATATCTTCTCGCAGGAAACCGACTGGGCGTTTTTGTCCGATGAAATCGAGCTTTTATCTGCCTCCGAGCAGAAAGATTGGCTCCAATGGCAAAAGGAGTGGAACCGTTTCCTCTCCGAGCGACTCCTGCCCAAAAAGGATATCCGTTTCTGGGCGGATGATGTGCCGGAAGAAGCACAGAACCATCTCCTTTACCATCTGCAATTAGCGGAGCAGCATCCTGCTCATTTCCGCGATCTGACTGCCGCCGTCTATGCCATGCGCCAACTCGGTTATATCCGCCGCAAATGCTCCGACAAGGATATGCGCCAGTGGCTCAGCGAGCATCTCAAACTCGATTACACCGAACGCAACAACGCCTCGCAGTTCCGGCGCGCCATGCGCGAACATGGGCGCTACACACCGGATGTGCGAGACGAAGTCATTGCGCTTGAGTCTATGGGGTATTTCCGTTTTCAAGCTCCCGAAGTAGAATAACCCGCACAAAATTCGGAAACATCGTCACACGCTTGGGATTCAATAACGAATCCGGCTTTCCTTTCAACTGCGCATTCCATCGTGCGCGTAACTCCCCGTATCTCGGGTGCGATTTATCTTTGATAATCACACTCGCACTCCGACAGGCTGCAGTCCATTTCTGTGCTTGTGCCTCCTCAGCTCCTTGCCGGGGATGATGCTTGTAATCGCGTTTCTCCTTAAAATAAATCTCCTGAGGACCATATTTGATCAAAGTCCCGTCATCTGCTCGGTATCCTTTCAGGCGTGTCACCACTTCCGAGTCGCGTTTCAATTTACCGCGCAGCAAATCAATGCCTACGCTTAATTCTGCTTGTGCCATAATACTTAGAATCGTTAGTTATAATTTAGAAATAAGTTTGATATTTGTTTGATATTTGTTCGATATCATCGGTACGACTACCTAACATCCACCTAACATCCTCCTGTACGTCGTCCATTAGGTCGGATGTCATCCGACAATAATTTTCGTTATGAAACTTTGGAACTTTGATACTTTCGCTTATAATATGCTGTATATAATGTGTTTATAAAGTTTCGTCAAAGTTCCAAAGTTTCAAAGTCTCATGCCACTTTTCTGTAAATACCATGATTCTCCTTAGTAACCATACCATTTTCTATCCATTCGTTATTCCATCGGATTGCGCTACTCCGCGATACTCCCTGACTTTTAGCCTCTTGGATGAGTTCTCCCAAAGCATACTCAGCCTTCAGTTGTTCAAAAACCACCTTCCTCTGGTCTATCGGCTTGATCTCCGGTACGCACTCTTGCGCATCTCCATCTATCATCCGGTAAGCCGCAGCCATATGCATTAGCATCTTATTCCCGATGATCTCCGCCGTCTCATAATCTTGGTCGCTACAATAGAGTGTATCGACCATGCATGGTCGATTGTTTTCTCCCCCTCTCATCGCGCTTAGCACCATCGCTATCCGCTCTATCTGTACCGCCATACGCACTACCGCCGAGTGGAAGTTATCGCCGAGGAGCGAGATGAGCGTTCCGTACTCCGTTTCGAGGTGCTCGCCCAGACGCTCTTTCTGTGCCTCTGTCAGACTCCATTCCCGCTCGTCGCCGCACAATAATGATTCGTACACGCGCAGTAACCGCTGTCCGACG
Source organism: uncultured Bacteroidales bacterium (assembly GCA_900319005.1). Classification (GTDB taxonomy): domain Bacteria; phylum Bacteroidota; class Bacteroidia; order Bacteroidales; family Paludibacteraceae; genus Colicola. Next base: position 64,261 of record ONMV01000003.1, on the reverse strand, counting down.
ATCTTCGGAACCGCGCTCTGTCCGCCTTTGGACGAGACATAACGTTTGTCAAACGGGTTCGTGCCGCGGATCACCACCGTCAGCAAGCGGCTGAAATAACCGTTCTCCACATTCGGCACCAGCGCTTTGTACTGCCCGAAAGTGCCGGTCAGCAGCATACTCAACCGCGGGTTCTTGATTTCCGAAGCGCCTTTGACGCGGTTCCGCGAGATTGGCTCATGTTCCGCCGCCTTACGGAGGGCGGTGTTGTAGTTCGCTGCCGCGTTCTTCCAGATGTCCGTGATCACCGAGCCTTCGGATTCGTGCATGTATCCGCAGCCGCCTTGTTCCTCCAACGCTTTGTAAAATGCCGCTAAAGTACTGTCGCCCGCAATCAACATCGGATACTGCTCATCAATCACGCGTACCATCTCTAAGACCTGATTGGCGATACCTTTGCCGGAAGCTGCGGCAGCCAAGATGAAACATTGCAGGTTAGCGTAGTACTTCTTGCCCGTCGGACCATACGTAAAATACATCTTCGGCACGCACGCACTCGCCGCCGCAAGCGTTGCCATGAGGATAATGTCCTGCTCCTCCGGCGTAGAAGCCAGCGAAAGCATCTGTTGTACACTCTCAGGAAGTTTCTGCATGTCAAGATGTTTAACGATGCGGAGGTTTTCCTGTCCCTCCATTAAGTTTAGGTTTTTAAGCATAATGTTTAGTTTAATGGGTTAAAAATTTTTCGTGATCTCGTGATCTTCTGATCTCGGGATTACGTGATTTCGAAAAAACGAAATCTGCGACAAAGATAAGTACCCCTGCAACTTCTTTCCGTATGTCTCTTTTTTCCATTTGGCTCCCTTGCAACAGCAATACACTATCTACGCCTCTGTCTTTCAGCCTTTTTAAAAAAGCTATTTCCCTGCTGTCTCATTTTTTATGTGGACCCATTTTGAACCAAAATATTCCATAATCCCGTTATTACGTCATTTCTGCGAACATTACTCTGTACTTTTGTCACTTTTGTATAGCAAAAAGCAGATTTTTGGCGTTTTTCTTTTGATTTTTTTTTTTATTTATAAAAAAAGCAATAACTTTGCACACTCAAAGTGCAAAGCTCCCTTGCATTAGCACCTGCACGTGTAATATTGAGGATAAGAACGTGTAATATTGAGGATAAGAATAAAAGATATAAAACCCCTATCGGCCAATCTTGACCGATCTAAATATAACGAAATTTAAAGTACAAAAAAGATATGAAAGATATAGCAGTCATACAGCGTAAGATATACGAGATCCGCGGACAGAAGGTGATTCTGGACCGTGACTTGGCGGCGTTGTACCAGGTGGAGACAAAAGTGCTCAACCAGGCGGTGAAACGTAACAAAGAGCGTTTTCCCGAGGACTTTATGTTTCAACTAACTCATCAAGAATGGATGAAAGTTTCTGTAAATGAGGATGTTGCAGACTTGAAGTCACAAATTGTGACCTCAAATTGGGGAGGTGTTCGTAAGTTACCCTACGCTTTCACAGAGCATGGCGTGGTGATGTTGGCATCATTATTGCGGAGTGAGATTGCAGTAAAGATGAGTGTGCAAATCACGCGTGCGTTCGTGGCAATGCGTCAGGCGTTGGTAGCATTAACAGCTACAGAGGCGAAAGTAGAGTTGTTGAATGAAAAGATTGAGCGCTTGAATTTGTATATTGAGGAAGTGATGCACGACCAGAATGATGTCAATGAGATGCAGCGTGCAATCAACGAGGAGACGGCTATGCAGTTAGAGCTGATTAATCAATCATTGGCAGAGTTGCAAGCTAAACCGAAAGCGAAGCCCATGAATCCGGTGGGATTTAACTCGCCGATATATGACGATTACAACAAATAATATAGAAAACATTTAAGATACAAAAAGATATGAAAACTTTATTTAAATCAATGAACATCATTCGCTGTGTTAGCGGGGCAAACCTAAACCTCTTCCGCTATACGGCGATGGTAATTATGCTGCTGACGCTTGGGGTTGGCAATGTGTGGGGAAGTCATAGTACGCATACTGCTACGTTGAACGTTAATAAAGGAACAGGTAGCGGTACTGTTTATGCCTCAACGAGTGGTAGCGCCACGAGCGGTTCCGCTTCAGCTTCTTTTAGTTGCGGAGGAAACGAAGGTGGTCAGCATACGGGAACCTTGTATGCCTATGCTACTCCGGCAGATGGCTATACTTTCCTGGGCTGGACATCGAGTGCGTCCTCGTCCGATGGTGCGGTTAATGCTAATCCTAAGGGCGTGGCATTTGATGTGACCGATGAATCATCCACCCAAACTCTCTATGCGCATTTCGTAGAGAAAGCAAAGGTGAACATAACTTTCGAGGCACCTGCTAACGGAACCTATACGATTGCTGTGAACGGTGGCTCCGCAGAGACGGTGTCGTCTGCTAATGTAGTAAAAAGCAATGTAACCGGCGTAACGCTGACAGCCAACCCGGCAAGCGGTTATGCCTTTGCCGGATGGTACAAATTGAATAGTGCGGGCGAGTTCGTTGAAGACTTGTCTATCGCAAGCCCATATGAGGCCGCGTTTACCAAATCCGAGACCATTAAGATGGGAGCTCGTTTTGTACCAACAACCTTGGGTAAATTTATTCTCAAGGGTAGTGAAACGCAGTATTATGGTTTGAAGGCGGCAACGATTGCTGCCGGCGGTAGCGGAACGATTGTACCGGTAGCGGATGAAACGGTTGTAGATGGCTCCGACCTAATGCCGTTTGATAATGGTACGTATACCATCAAAGCAGGGGCTACATTATTGATACCGTATAGTAGCGCCAACGAGGTTCAAACAAAACCGAAAGATATTGCATATAACACATCCGGTTTGACGACAGCCCTTTCTATTTACAAAAAACTGATTACAAGAGAAGGTGTTAGTATTAACGTCATGTCCGGTGGTGTGTTATGTGTGGGAGGTCAATTGGTTTCTTATTGCGGAGGAAATCCATCGGCTTATCCTATTGGAGCGTGTGGCGTATTAGATATGAGTGCCGGCGGACATATTGAGTTGAATGGTACTATTTACTGCTGGGGATTTATCAAAGGGCAAGATATGGACCAAGGTAACAATACAGTCGGAGTAGGCTCCATTACGGCAAATAGCGGGTCTGTTATTTGGGAAGATTTTGCAGTCGGAGACTGGCGCGGAGGTACGGCTTGTTCAACAATAGCAGGTAATGCGTCTTCGTGGAAATTTTTCCCATTTCAGAGTTACACCATACAAAATGTAGAGGTCCCAACTACGTATCATTACGGTGCTAAATTGAGTAACTACACCAACGTTTATGGTGGTGGCGGCAAGAATGAAGGAACATTTTCACTGATCGGTACGAGTAATACATTATTCCAATTGAAAGATGCCTCCTCGTCGGTATGTAAATGGTATGACCCTACGACGGATTTGGTCAACTATGAAATGAGAGGAACGGCTCAATTGGACGCATTGAATGTAGATTGCGGAATTACCACGGTCAATTCAAGCAGTTATAACCTACCGCTTTCAAGCAATATGCAGATTGTTTTAGCGGCTGGGTGTAATATGACCTTATCTAAGCCGATGGTGGTTCAACCCGGAGCGGTTGTTGAGGTAAAAAAAGGAGCCTCATTAACCCTATCTTCCAACACATACATATTCGATGTGGACAATTGGGGAATGTACTGCAACGGAAGATATTTTTATTCCATGACTATTTTGACAAGTCATAAGAATAGGGGAACAGGAAAGTCCAAGGATTTATTGGATGATGCGAAATTGATTGTTGACGGTACGTTAAATGTAACCGGTAAAATTTATGCCACCGATGGAGGCGCGAATATTATGGGAAACGGAGCTGGATCTATTTCGTTTAGTTCTGTAGGCAGCAATGGGAATATCGTAATGTGTACCGGGGTTTCTACGAACGAAAATGTTGCAATCGCTCAGGCTAACCTCTGCAACGAAGATGGTTCTTATACTAAATCCATTGCTTCTACTACCTTCCATAATGTGAACGGTCGATGGTTTGCGGCTTCGGCAAAAAACGAGAAAGCCAACCATACGTATGACTTCACTTATATCAGTAGTGGAGCGGTAAGCGGAACAGACGGAACGACTTCTACCGTTGATGCACTCTATGCTCCGGATAAGACCGGTCTGACAGCAGGTATGAAATGGTGCAACGTAGCGCAAGATGCTACTTGCGGCAATATCTTTAATGCAATCCAGACACTCAACGAGACGCCGGCAAGCGATATTCGCTATACCTATCCATCGAGCGAATGGCTCCAATTGCTCCGGACGGAAACGGAAGGCGTCTATGGCGGCTCGGATAATAGTCTGTATGCGGTTGACGGATGTGCGGTTAACTCGCTCGGATGCATGGCATGATGTGGCTAACCCGACTAATTACTATATCTGTTTCGAGGGATGTAACTGGCATCCGGCTACTAAATATGCCGGCGAAGAGAAGGCCTATGTCGTAGAAGAAGGTGACTATATCTGGTATAACAACGACTGGTTGCTCGTGGAGCGCGAAGAGCCGTTCTTCTTCGATTATAACGAGCAGAACGTAAAGCGTTATTATGAGTATGACAACGGCGCATGGGGTCTCGCAGAACCGCGAGTACGCGTAATGGATGCGATTGAGACACGTGATTTCTATTTCATCAATGAGGCATTTACGGTGGCAAATGGAAAGAAGAATACCACCATCACTCTCTTGAAGGATATTCCTACTATAACAGCTGGCTTGACATATTCTGCAAAGAACACTACTTGTACTTTGGATTTGAATGGTCATATACTTCCGGGATCTATTTCCAGTATGCTGAAGATAGATGCCTCCGGTTCGACGTTTACCATAACGGATAACTCGGAGGACAAATTGGGACGTATCCAATTGACGGTGGATGACAATGCCCGTCGCTACTGCGTCAATTTGACCGCAGGAAGTTTGATTTTGAATGCGGGTACAATATCTGCTGTCAATACCAAAGCATATGATAAAGCCAATTCTATTACTACTACACAATCGTGTGGTCTCATTGTAAAGACTGGCATGACATTTACTATGAATGGCGGTAGAATAGAGGCGTTTGCAGCGCACAATCCGTGGGGTATATACGTCGAAGCTTCTACATCCTCTGGAGGAACCATCACCATCAATGGAGGAACGGTTCACTCGGAAACGACACAGATTAGTTCGCCTTATGGAATATATGGCTATGGAACATGGAATATTAATTCCGGAGCTACGATTGAAGCGGTTGCCCAAACGACCAGCGCGTGTGCTCTATATGTAGAGGCCACAACCAACAAATATTTCGGAACGCTTAACTTAAAGGGCGGTACAATCAATGCCACTTCCACAACAAATACAGCCACCGGTGTCTTTGTTAATGGTGTGTACATTATGGCAAAAACCACGCCGAATACTATTTCAGAAACTTATCGTGCTGTTGCTAATATTACAGGTGGAACCATCACTGTTGTAACAAATGGTACAACCACCGCTTATGGTATTCAATCACGCGGTACGACTACGATTGCTAATGCGACGGTCAATGTGACTCCGAAATCAACAACCGGTTATGGATTGTTAGTCCAAGATGGCACAACAACGATCAATAGCGGTACCTTTAATATAAATGCTACTACAACAGCAAAGGGTATCTATGCTAATGGTGCACAACCGGATGATAAAACCGGACGTCCATATAATCCCAACGTGATTGTTAACGGTGGCGTGTTCAACGTCACGGCAACCACTTCGACGCCTTCTTATGGTATTCACATGGACTGTAATATCCGCAACATTACAAGTACGGCAAGCGGTAATTATCCCGGTATCTATTCCAGTGTACCCACCGTTACGGTTAATGGTGGTGAGTTCTACGTGCATTCGACGACCAAAGAGGCATGGGGAGCTTATGTTGGACGTACATATCGTTTCGAGACAGGAACAAATACGGTAGCAGAATGGTATCGTCCGACCTTGACTATTAACGATGGTACGTTTGATGTTACAACCGGTTCCGGTGCAAACGCTGAAGCGATTCGTTCTTACGGAACCACACATGTGAACGGTGGTGATTTTACGGCTACGGCAAAAACTTCTGCTGCGTATGGCTTCCGTGTAATGGATGGTATCGGAACGACCAGCGGAAATCCTAAGTTTACAGTAAAAGCAACTACTACGAATGCGTATGGCGCTGTCGCTGATATAACCCAACCCGGAGAAAAGACAGGATTGCCTTGTCAAGGTGACCTGACAATCGGCGGCGGTACATTTGACGTGGATGCTGTAACGTCCGATGCATACGGACTCTATGTGAATGCTTCCGGTCGTGTTATAACGAGCACAGCAGATGGATATTATCCTGGAGACTATAGTAGCATCGGTCGTGCAACTGTTAATAGCGGTACTTTCAACGTAACTACTACAACGCTTAATGCGATAGGAGCGTATGTGAAACGCGACGTACAGGCGAATAGGTATGTCTCAAAAGGCGAATTAACCATCAACGACGGTGACTTTACAGTAGCAACCTCCGTGCAGACGAAGGGTAAAAACTGCATAGGTGTGTGGACGTACGGTACAACTACTATCAATGGTGGAACATTTGATGTGACTGCTGCCAACTCAACTACTGCTGCTAATGGCTATTATGCGTTCGGTGTATATGCATTGGATGGAAATACTGTTATCAACAATTCTCCAGAATTCACAGTAAAAGCATACGCTAATTCGTACGGTGTATATGCCAATGCAGACCAAGCCAATGCAACTACTGGTTTAACCTCCAATAGCAATGTTACTATCAACGGCGGAACTTATAATGTGTCCACGACCGGCACAACCGGTGCTATTGGCGCAATTGTGAGCGTTCCTGCCGCCCGTGTGATTACGTCTGGAGACTATGCGGGTGATTACTATAGTTCCGCGACAATGACCATCAATGCTGGAACTTTCAATGTGGAAGCGGCCACAACTACTGCAACCGGTGCATATGCCGGACGTAATTATATCTCGGCGAATACCATGCCGAATACATTCTCAAAATATAACTACGGTAATCTGATTATTCATGGTGGTGAATTCAATGTAAGTACGAATGGAACGACTACGGCAGATGGCGTGAAATCACATGGTACAACTTTGATTGACGGAGGTACCTTTAATGTTACACCAAAATCTACCACTGCATATGGTGTACGTGTATATGCTGGAAAAACTACCATTAACGAGACGGCACAGCATAGTCCTGAGTTTAACGTAACGGCTACCACCACGGCTTATGGTGTGATGGCTGGAGGTGGTGAGGCTCCTAACGCCAAGACCGGACTATGCTATGACGGAGAAGTGGAGGTTAATGCCGGTACATTTAATGTAGAAACAACATCTGATAAACCGGCATATGGCGTGTATGTATATCTTGGATCTGCGAAAATTACAAGTACTTCTTCCGGCTATTATCGCGGTAATTATGCTTATGCCGGTACCGCGACTATTAACGGTGGAGAATTCAATGTTACCTCCAAGAAAACAGAAGCATATGGAATCTTTGTACCTGCAGGTGCAACACAATCAGGTGCAACGGCATATGATCCAGCTAGTGCGACTCCGAAATGTACGGTCAATGGCGGTAAGTTCTGGATTAACGGAACGGCGAATAAAATCTATATGACCAACACCAAAGCATTGGCAGAAGACTATAAGATTTACGGAGGCTATTTTGGTGGTACCAGTAATGTAACGTACGGTCTTTCCGGTTATGTGGTGTCTCCCAAGCAGATTATTACGCTTAATAATCAGAATGCCAACTATCCGAAATACACATACAAGGTGGGTGATGGTGCAACCATCACATGGAAAAACGGATCTACAACACTAACCTCCACGCCTAATTTATTTGAATTGGGAATAACTCCGGTTTATTGCGGAACTGAGCCGACTAAAGCTTCGGATGCTCAATATTCCTACACCTTCGATGGCTGGTCTACGACCGATGGCGGTGATAAACTGGCATCATTGCCTGCGGTTTCTGCTGATGCTACCTATTTTGCACACTATAGTAAAACAGAGGAAAAATACACTGTAAATGTATCAGCTGGAGAACACGGCTCGGTTAGTCCGGCATCGGTAAGCAACATCGGTTGCGAAACAGCATCCGGAGACATCACTGCTACTCCGGATGCGGGCTACTCGTTCAGCGGTTGGACCTTGCCGACTGGAGTAACTGCGGCTACCGGATACAACGCAAGCAGCAACCCGATTCACATTCATGCTACGGCGGCGGATAAGACGATTACAGCGAACTTTGTAGCGCGCAATGACATCAGCTACACCGTTAAGCACTGGCAGCAGAATTTAGACAATAATGAATATACTGAATATGAGTCTGAAGACAAAACAGGTACAACGGCTACTGCTACTGCTGCTGCGGCTAAATCCTACACAGGCTTTACCGCACAGTCATTTGAACAAGGCACCATCGCCGGTAACGGTTCTACTATTGTTAATATCTATTATAATAGAAATACCTTTACTATTACATGGCTTGACGGCAATGGTAATGCTGTAGAGACGGATGAGAATGTCAAGTATGGTGCTACGCCTGAATACAACGGCACAACACCGACCAGGACGGCTACGGCACAATACTCGTACACGTTCAGCGGATGGGAGCCTGCGATTACTGAAGTAACAGCAGATGCTACCTATACCGCGCAGTTTGATCAGACACTTCGTCCTTATACCATCACTTGGTTGAACTATGACGGATCGCCTTTGTATAACACTACTTCTTATTGGGGAGAGACACCTGCATATTCGATTTATAATGAAACGCCGACCTATACTGACGCAGAGAATCGTAAATACCAATTTACCGGATGGAGTCCGGAAATTCATGAGGTGAACAGCGATGTTAACGTCTATACGGCGCAATATGAGCGTATTGATGATCTTGTTATTACTGCGGAAGAGCCAATCAAAGAGAATACTACTCTTACCACTACTACGGTCCGTGTAGAAGGCAAACTGAATGTGCCCCAGAATGTGACTCTTACCACCGACGACTTGATTCTGGAAGGTACTCCGTCTTCGTCCGGTGAGATTACCGGCGAGGGAACGGTAACAGCAACTCGTGCACTATTCGACTTCTCGCAACCGGGCGGATTCAAAGCAAAGACTTGGTATGCCGTAGCTGTTCCTTGGCAGGTAGATGTGAGGGCTTATGCGGAAAATAATGGTGTTTATATTATTAACGGCAGTGCTGAACCTATTCGCCAAAAAATGGGTACTACCTTTGACCTCCTCTATTATGATGGAGAGCGCCGTGCTGCAGAGGGACATAGCAATGATTGCTGGAAGTATGTAGAAGACGATGATGCGTCAAAGCATATTATGTATCCCGGACGCGCCTATATGATCTATCTTACCTCTGATGCGCAGACCATCCGTTTTGAGCGTAAGAGCGGTACGAAACTCATAACCAATACGTTGGCTGTATATGCATTTACATTAGGAACCGGAAACAATAAAGATGCAAACTGGAATGGTATTGCTAACCCAGCTACCTATCATGCGTATATTAATGCAAACGTGAAGAATTATTCCACCAATGTATTGAATGTAGGTCAGGTTTATAACGCGGAGACGAGAACATATTCGGTGGTAAATATGAACGAGAACAATTTGGTAGTAGGCCAGCCGATTTTCGTGCAGGCAATTGAAACCAATACATCAGTAGTAGCTTATGCAGCTCATGACGATGCCTATAATCCTTCTCTGGCTCCACGCCGCTCGGAAGAATGGAGTGCTCCGATGACGAGATACGAATTGATGTTGGCTTCGAGCGATGCCGATGTGTCCGACCGTATCATCGTTCGTATGGATCAGGATAAAGAGGAAGATACCTATATCGTAGGTCAAGACTTGGTGAAAATGGGTATCAGCGATATGGTTCCTCAGATGTGGATTGCCCGTTATGACAGTAAGATGTGTATCAATACAATAGCCGGCTTCGATAATACCGCTGATTATCCGCTCGGTATAAGCGTTCAGAAAGACGGCGAGTATGAACTCTTCATTGCTGACCAGCCGAATGATGAGACAATGCTCTATCTTACCTATGATAACGAGGCTATCTGGAATCTGAGTTACGGAGGATATATCGCTCCTCTGAATAAGGGTACCAATACGCATTACGGATTGCGTGTCGTGGCGCGCCAACCTCAAGTGGCAACCGGAATAGAGGAAGCAACAATCCAAAACGGCGATGCTATCCGCAAAGTGATTGTCGAGGATAAGGTATTTATCATCCGCAATGGCGAGATGTACAGCATTGACGGACAATTGGTAGAATAACAGTCGTAATGACGTAATAACGTAATCACGTGATGACGTAATGACGAAAAAAATCATTAGAATTATGGAAAAGAAACAGTATATTGTACCTATGACAGACGTATTACTATTGGATACGTCCGTGTTGATGAAAGCGTCCGGCACATCTCCAGAGTTGCCTCCCGGACCGGGAAATAATGCGCCCGCACGTCGAACCGATGTGTTCTAACAGGAACAAAGAAAGGAAATGCCTATGAAACGATTAAGTGCTATATGGTGCGCATGCGCGTTCCTTATCGGAATGTGCGTGCCTGCGCACGCTGGGAACCCGGGATCCTCTTGTCAGGATGCTATCCCTATGGGAAAGGATTATACAGCTACTATCAAAAGTGGTACGTCTGTTTGGTATTCTGCATGGACCTTCGATCTGCCTCTGACAGTGACGTTTGCACCGAAGAATGGCAAGGATGATCCTGCGCCGCATGTAGAGATGGATTTTACCTGTACCCCCGGTTTTTACGAAGATAGTATCTTGTGTAGCCTGTTCTGTAAAACCAGCGGAGGTAGCGGAATCCAACTCGATATGCCGCATTCTCCAAAACTGGATTCCAAAACTTTGGATAATGGTACGTTCGTCTATTATCTGTCTCTTGGTAAGAATTACCGCGACTATCTGCTCAAGATGGGTATCAGCGAAAACTTGGAGGTATATGTCAAGGTTACGTATAATAGTGCCGGTATCATCTCTATGGCACCGGATGATCTTTTCAGCAGTTGCGTGGATAATGCGAAATTCATGCATTTGGGCGATACCGTTAATGTCAAACCCAATGATAAGAAACGTCATGTCATTGTGCCTTATGTACAATGGCAGGAAGATACGATTGTCTATAAATGGGATGGTACCAAGCCCTGCCAGTTAGCTGTGGGAAATACCTGTGATTTCGATCCTACCGATAATACCAATCCGGAGATTATCAATTACGAAGTAATAGAACCCGGCGGATCCTTTAAGATTACCGCCAACCAGCTCTATCATTATGTCCATGATGAAGAGTATCCCAACGAAGCAGGTATGTATTTCGCTAAATTCTATAGCGAGGAACAAGGTGTAATCACAATTGAGAAAGTGCCCCAATCCCCGCCTCGAGGCAAAGCAACCCTTCTGCGTTATGACCGTACTTATCCGCTTAATGCCAATGAGACGGCTCTTTTCGCTATTCCGGATTCATGGAATGATGAGAAGAAACCGGTGTTGTTCTCTACACCTACCCGGCATAAGTTCACTATGTATATTGCCAATGATCCGGATTTTGCGGACGAACATATCCTCCGGACATGCCCGTTTGATAAATCGCTTAACGGACATGGGTTTGGTATCAGCGGTGCAGAGATGACGGCTTTATGGAAGCGTACGAACGAGCATTACCTCTATATTCGCTTTGAATGTACCGAAGCAACGACTATCACTCCTTCCCTATGGGAACAAGCTTCGTGCGTTGCCAACACGAAGAATGTGATCCATTCTTTGGACACCGCTTTCCTTGTTTCACGTAATAGCACCGGAGGTAATTATCTGCTCGATTATCCCCGCTATGTGGGAGGAGATATGACGCTTACCTTTACCAAAAAGGGGGCTTCCACCAGTGCTGCATGCGATGTGTTTATTGCTACTGATTGTAATATTTCTTTATCATCGACGGCGTCTAATCTGCTATTCTATCATAAACTGACTGCATCTAAGAAAAGTGTAACTATCCCTGCGGAGACCATTGCCTCTTGGGCGGAAAAAGTAGCCGAAGATGGAAATATATACGCCCGCTTTAATCATACCCAGTCTATGTATCAATGGCAGATGAGACTGAAATCCGATGCTGCTCCCGATGCCGATCCTGTTTACCCTGCTTCCACTATTGCGGTGAGCTGTGAGGAATCGCATGTGGTTGTCAGCGTGAGTGAGGCGCAGACGATTGTGATTATGAATGAAAAGGGAGAATCTGTTGATTCATGGGAGGCGGATCCTGCCAATCCGTATATACTTAATCTTCTCGCCGGAAAATATACATTGCAGGGGAATAATGAGAAAATTAAACTGAATTTGTAGAAAAACTGCCAAAGAAGCCTTGAATATTTGGTAGTTTCGAATATTTTTTGTATCTTTGCGGCCCTTTTTCGCATGTGCGTGTGTATTTAGCGCGTGTGCATATATAAAAAATGTTGAATATCGTTGAGGTGAAGAGCAATCTGTTACATAGATTTTTAAGTATCCTTGTGATGGGGATTATGTTGCTATATGCCGCTTCTGTTTTTGCGCTGGTGCCTGCCGCTACAACGGTTGATAAGGCTACGCGTGTATCGGTAATGACTTCGTTGTCGGTACAGAGCGGTAGCAATTTTATCCGTATCGAGCCGGATCATCTGCCCGCGACGGTGACCTATACCCCCTCTTCGGCTTTCGGACCTATTCCCACGGCGATGGTAGCGGATAAGGAATTGACGCCGTCGGTTATTTTCTCTGATTGCAAAACGGTATGGCAATGGGAACTTACGAAAACGGAGAAAGCTGCTATTATGGAGATTAAGGCCCATGAGAGTGCCGTCATTCTGGTGGAGCCGTTCGTTTGCTCGGAGAGTACCGAAATGGTAGCAGAGGTATGGGATAGCATTGCTTGGGAGGGACAGACCTATACGAAAAGCGGTGATTATACGCTTTCTTTTGATGAACCGAGCGGATGTGAATATACCTATACGCTGCATCTGACCGTTCATTATACACTGTATGATACAATTCCGATGACGGGTTGTGACAGTCTGGTGTATAAAAATGTAAAATATACCGCGGAGGGTATTTGTCTCGTTGATACAACGGTCTTGCCGACGGGCGATCGTCAGATCAATTTCATAGATGTGCATATTCATCATTCTTCCCGGTCCGAAATAACCGTTTCGCAGTATGAGCCATACAAGGCGCCATGGGGTGAGACCTATTCGGTATCGGGGGATTATACCCATACGGCGGTTAATGCAGCCGGCTGCGATTCCCTCATTACGCTTCATCTGACTATATTGGAAACGGCGTACGAGACGCTGAATCTGACGGATTGTGATAGTATCCTCTATGAAGGGAAAAAATATACCGCTTCCTGCTCTTTCAATGATACGATTGTAAAGGCAGATGGTAATCGCACAATCAAGACGATGGTGTTTACGGTGCATTATTCATCCGTTACAAGATTGTCTATTTCGCAGTACGAACCCTATAAATCCGATATGGGGAATACTTATGATCAGTCCGGCGATTATGAAGAGCATACAGTGAATCGCTTCGGTTGCGATTCCGTTGTCATGCTTCATATCAGCATCCTGGATCATAATGAGAGGTATGATACCGCATATTTCTGCCGTGGATTCAATAAAGAGCACGAGGAGCGTATCAGCGATGAACTCGTTCGCCGTTATCTGCCCTATACCTATCAGTCACCTGCGGAGTGGGATTATATGGAGGGCGCGATTTTGGAGACGGAGCATGACCGTACATTGGTGGACTTGGCGCGTGCCGAATCGAACCTCCGTAATCATTATATCAACGGACTGACCCCGATAGACCGCATTGTTTGGAGTGTGCGCAATGCCCATACTACTACCTATATGCCTCTTGAACCGGGCAACCGGCCGCAATGGATCGAAGCCGGCAAACTGGCTGTGCAAATTTTGTTCCGATGCGGCGAGATGTATAATAATTCCTATCCGATGGATGTGGAGAGCATAGAAGCGGAGCGTACTCCGGTAAAGCGCATCGAGAACGGACATGTGGTCATCATGCGTCGCGGAGAGAAATACAATATCTTAGGTATAAAAATGCGTTAAACGCATCTGACTACCGACATTGAATAGTGCATATGAAAAAGCAACTCTTATACATATTCCTCATGATGGGGGCGACCTTGTTTGCTGAGACGATGGACGATCGCACCCGTGAGCAATGCGAGCAGGACCGCGTTCGGATTCATGCTCCCTATTACTATTGCGATTGCCATCAGGAGAGTCATGAGTTTGCTTTCCCGCTCGATACGGTCATCAGGGATACAACATGGTACACCGCTACCATGAGTGATCTGACCCAGGGCATTTCTGCTTATTGGTTTGCCGATTGTTCCGTCACGATGGAGATCTATGCGTTCTGTACCGGATGGACACCGATCCATACGATGACTGTTGGGCAAAACATGATGCGTGATGTGGATGCCCAGTATATCTATGACAAGATCAATGCAATGGGTGACAAGTTCGCCGGATCAATATCAACGCTCACACCTCATATGCGCGTTTATCCCAATGCTAAGAACGGATCCGGACGTGTCTATTGCTATCCGTATAATAAAGGTCCGGAGTCCACATGCGATGATCCGATGGAGTGGCGTCCGGGAATGACCTATGTGTGTGAGGCGCAGGAGAATGTGTATTGCATGAAAGATTATAAACTCATTCCTAAATCCGGCAAAGCGATGATTCATTGGAAGCAAAAAAAGAACTTGGCGGGAGAGATATGGTTGACCCTGGATAGTTGTACGGGTGAGGAGATCGATCGGTTCACTTTGTCTGACTCGCTGCATGTGCATATGCTCGATTCGGCTTCGCTGGTGGATGCCCGTAATGCTAAACGGACACTATGGTTGCATGTAAAACATGCGAAAGATATCGTAGGACGGGTGCGTATGGTAAACAATCCGGAATTTACCGATCCGGCAGAACCCCTAACCAAATCGACTTGTATGGGTAAGACAATCAAGGTGAACGAACGGACTTATGGCAAAGATACGGCCTTTACCGATTTGCTTTGGGTGCCGGTAGATACAATGAACACCATGCGTTTGCAGACAATGGATGTGAATCTGTCGTTCACCGTTCCGGTTATGGAGTATGATACCGCTTATGTGTTGGCAACGGAGATAGGGAAAGGGTATCGCTATAAAACCACCGGCACCACCATCTATGAGTTTGGCGATAGAATATTAGAGAAAAAACAATCGAATACCTGTACCCGCATTATCCAACTCTCTGTGCTGGAGAAAGAACCCGAACAAGGATTGGATGATGTATCCGGCTCGCCGGAAAAACCATACAAACGTATGCAGGACGGACAATTATTTATCATTATTGATAATCGCAAATATACCCTGTTGGGACAACAAACAAAATAAATATTAATATTAATCAATCAACCATTTATGAAAAAGTTATTCTTTTTGTTGTTGGCTTCCATGATGACTGTCTTTGTGATGGCAGGTAACGGTTCATCGAAAGCAGAAGCCATTGATTTTAATTGGGATGAAGGAGTAACCCATTATGGTACTCCCGGATCACCGGCTTTATGGTATCGTGTTGATTTGAGTCCGCTCAAGGAGGAGGAGAATCCGTCCTTGACCTTGTATGTGACCAATCCAAGCCGTGATGAGTCGGTTGACGTAAGCATGAGTGCGATTGTGATGGGTAATCAGGAAAAGAAAGATTACACCATTCTTCCGCACCAGTACAAAACCTACACCGAGAACGCATCTATGCTGATTCGTATGCAGGATGTGATCTATCTGACATTGAAGTCAGATGGGACTATCAAGCTGAGCGCCAAGGTGTTCGAATCTACGGACTTGGACGAGACCTGTAAAGATGCTCGTTCGCTTCGTTGGAATACCGAGATGACCCAAACGGCAGGTTATGCCGCATGGTGGCGTCTGGATATTTACCCGGTCAAAGAGGCGGATCGCAAGGATGCAAAGATCACTATTACCAACAAGGGTAACGACGAACTGACGCTCATTGCCGGTCAGTCGCTCGATTGTCCCTCGTCCGGTTTGACCAAACGCACCTTCACCCTCGCTGCCGGCGAAACGATGTATGATACTATACCGCAGAGTATGGTGAAATCCGTGCAGCCCTCGGATATCTATTTCAGTATTGAGAATAATCAGCCCATCAGCATGAAGGTGGAGTTGATTGACCAACCTGAACAGATTGAGGAAAATGCCATTATCAAAGAGAATGATCCGTTCACGGACATGCATGTGGAGACCGATATGATTGAGCATATGCCTCAATCTACGACGCTCTATCGTTTCAGCGTGGACGAGATGCGTGATACGGCGAGGTACGAACCCGAATTTACCTATCGCAATGTAGGTTCTACTCCTGCTAGGGTGCTCGTTAAAATGGCCTTCGAGAAACCGGCGTATGGTACCAACAATGCTGAATATGAGATCGCTCCGGGTGAAGAAGCGGTAGTCGTTTATAAGAAGAACATGCTCGAAGGATTGGAAGATGTTCCTTATATCTACCTCCTCACTACGGTGGAGGGTGATGTGCGGTTCACCAGCCGATTCAAACATATCCGTGAAGGTAAGGCATGTAAAACCAATATTGACTTCAATTGGGAAACCGGTCATGTGCAGGAAGCGCGTACTACGCAATGGTATGCTGTTTATACGGGCGATGCTCGTGAGGCAGGTAAGAACCTGATTGCTCATGTCCTGAACCAAGGAACCGAGGCGGCTAAAGTGAAAGCTTCTTTCGCATTCGATTGTCCTACTAAGGGTGATGAGCAAGAGATCACCCGCACGATCGCTGCGAACGGTAAGGAGCTGACCCATACCATCAATTGGACTTCATATTCTATGATGAAGGATACCGTATGGTTCGGTATCGAGACTTCGGAGACGATCAAGTTCTGGTTGACTACCGAAGATGCCGAAACGCATGAGCCTGACTACGCCTGCGAAAATGCAAAACCCTTCGAGTGGAAAGGATTTGAGTACACCCAGCCCAACGAGACGATTTGGTATGCCGTTCCGACGGATACACTCAGAAATACCAAACAGTTCCCGATTTTCTATATCTATAACCGCGGTGATGGAAAATTGACCATCCAGGCTGAAATGGCTATTGATTGTCCGAATGAATTGCCGACAGAGAAACGTACTCTCTCCATACCGGCAGGTGGTTCTTATAAAGTGGACAGTATCAAAAGAAGTACCTTCAATGGTATCCAGCAACCGGTGGTATATGTCCGCATTGTGGCTAACCAACCCTTTGCGCTGGAGATGCTCATGAAAGAGAAACCCGCCGGTAGCGCCTGTGAAGCGGCACTGCCCTTCAACTGGACTATCGGTAATGACCAGAATGCCGGAGATGATCTGTGGTATGAAATAGACCTCAGAGAGGGAGGAGTATTTAGCTCGAACAAGGATGTGAAGATCTCGGTTACTAACAAGGATAATGTAAATTGTTCGTTGAGCGGATGGCTGGCTTATAACTGCTCCGGTGATGAGAACCCGATTTCGAGAACCGCAACGCTCAAGGCTAACGAGACTCGTTCTGCAATCAAGGAGAACAGTTGGTTCCGGACACAAGCAACAGATAGCGTTATTTATGTCCGCGTTAAAGGCTCAACGGCACTCCATCTTCAGGCTGAACTGGTTGAACCTGCTCCGTTTGACCCGATTGAGGAAGCGGGTATTGAGTTCATTCCTTTGAAATGGGAAGAGACCTATATCCAGGAGAAAGATACCGCATGGTATTATGTCAGCAAAGAGCAGCTGAATATTTTGGCGGAGACTTCCTATGTGCCACAAGCAACTATTACCAACTTGGCTGGTGTGGATACGAAAGTGCGCGTGGATTATGCTTTCCATATGCCTGTTACCCAATCCATGCCCAATAAGAGCTGGACAATCAAAGACGGCGGAAACGTCAGCGAAGTGGTAGCTCCGATGAATAGAGACCAGTATGTCAAGAATGATAGTGTGCTCATCCGCGTTATTGCTAACGGAAAGATTGCAATATCCACTACGCTCATCAATCCTTATGATGGAGGTGAGTGCAAGGATGCTGTCCGTGTCGCTTTTGGAGACAAGATTGACCAACCCGCTAACTCTGTTCGCTGGTATCGCATCAATATCACTAAAATCAAAAAGGATAAATCCTTGTATGGAAAGAGAGTGATTGTTAAAAGCAAAAACCTTGGTTCGAAATCCGCAACCATCAAGGTAGGTATCTTTGATAGTTGTGACGGTGATAACTTGTTTGATATATATGCAGACAAGGCAAAACGTACTGTCAAAGCAGGTGCTTCTGTTTCCCGTTCACTCCCTGCATACGTAGTTTATGGTTTGGCTGATAACGATATATATGTAAGCGTGGAGACAGATCAGCCTTTGACCTTCTCTACCAGACTCGAGGATTATGCCGAGGCTGCTGCGGATCCCAATCAGCAGAAAGCGAAACTGGTTGTTCCGGATGTAGATTATTATATTCCGGCTGATACTACGGTTTGGT
The DNA here is from genome assembly GCA_900319005.1 of uncultured Bacteroidales bacterium. Lineage (GTDB taxonomy): Bacteria > Bacteroidota > Bacteroidia > Bacteroidales > Paludibacteraceae > Colicola. The sequence goes on along the minus strand of ONMV01000003.1, from coordinate 45,569 downwards.
ATCGCGCTTGTGTACCGAGTCTCTTCAGAAATTATGCATTGATGGAGAACAGCCGTGCTACATTTGAGAATATGAGTAATGAGAATGCTGCAAAAATCACCGGAACGGCTACCTTCCAGGATACACTTACCTATGACATTCCTGTTCGCGAACGTTCTGTAGCGGCGGGACGTAGTGTTACTAAGACTTGGAGAGAACTGGCGGCTAAAGCAATCAGTAAAGCTACCGGCAAAACGATTGATCTCTCGGATCAGAAACTGACAGTAGTGGATAGTATGATTCGTCACTATCTTGATACTGCTACCCATAATGCAGTTCAAGTGCGCATCCATACTACCGAACCGCTGCATTTCCGTATCGATGGCGTTATGCAGACCAAGGGTGATGCAATCAATAACCCGATGCTCTTCGATTGGGAGCATGGTAATGTAAACCCAATGAATAAATTAAATTGGTATCTCGTTGATCTCAAAGATGGAATTGACCGTATTCCGGATACATGCGAACTGCGTCTGCATGTGACCAACTGGAGCGATGCGGAAGCAAAGGCAGCCGCTACGGTACACCTTGATATCAATACGCCGAAAGAGCAACAGCGCACCATCAATTATACCCTCAGAGCCAACGAAGACGTTTGGCGTAATATTGATCGTAAGTTGCTTATAGGTGATTCTAACCCGCTGATTGAGTTCACTTCTGAATCGGATGTACATATCTGGGCAGAAGTGGTTGCAGCGCGTGAACGTGGAAAAGTAATAGCGGATACCACATTGGTAGCCTGCAATGGTGATTCGATATTCAACCCCTTCCCTGGTACTAAGTGGCCTAAATGGGTTGTAGATTTTGATGATGAAAGTACTGTCTTCAAGAAAGATAGTTTCCCCTTTATTAATGATTCCGTTGCGGCTGAGTGGGATTCTATCTGGACCGTTAGAGTAGTTGAGCGTAAAGAGCTAAATCTCTTGCCTATTCCGGCAAATATGGTGGTTGCGAAGAAGGATCAAGTGCTCAATATGAATGAGGCAACAGAATGGTTGCTGGATCAATTTGAGAAACAGCATAATCAAGATGACACTGTCAAGACGGTAAAAAGTATCATTTGGGAGTGGAGTATTAATGAAGCCAATACGGAGTTTGACACGATTCCAAAGACGCCGCTTCCGTATGAAGGAATAGTACTTCGCTATCGCGTGGTAACGGAATGTAATGAGGATACTGTTACAGTTGAGGATCTCTATTATAATCCGGTTACTTTTATCGATGATTCGACCAGTTGTCGTCCTATCCAATGGGGTGATAAGACCTATACAGCAGAGGACTGCAAAGAAGGTCCGGTAATGTCGGATACGTTGAAAGTCGGTATTACTCCTCACGGATGCGATAGCCTTGTAGCACTTCTTATTAATGTGACCGGTCCGGTTATGAGCGAGGATACACTCAAGATTCAGAAACTCTGTTCTTACACTTGGACCACAGTCGAAAAGGGCGTAACCAAAGAAATCGGTACCTATACAGAAACCGGTAAGTATGATTACACTACCGAGACGGCTGACGGTAAGTGCGATAGTATCATCTATTTGGATCTGACAATCCTTACTGCAGAGGAGAAAGATACTACTGTTGCTGACAGATGTAATGAATATAAATGGCCTGTAACCGGTATTACATATACAAAATCCGACAAATATAAGGGAACCTTGAAGACGGCAGATGGTAAATGTGATAGTATCTATTACACCTTGGATCTGCAACTCAAGACTCCTGCTATCTATGAGTTGGAAGCTGTTGCAGCATACAATAACCGTCTGTTGATGATTAACCGTTTCTCTATTAATGAGACAACAGGATGGGCACTCGATTCTCTCGGAGCTTTAGGAGTAGCACCGGAAGTGAAGTGGTATCGTGCCGATGATATCGAGGAAACCAATAAGCAACCAGCGGGTATCGGTTATTATCTTACCAACGATAACCCGGCAGAACCTCTTGTAGGTGTTTATTGGGCTGAGATAGAGGTTGAAACAGGCGATGACGTCTGCGATAAACAGTATGGTTATACGAAGAAAATCGTATGTGTTCCCTCCAATAATGCAGCTCCGGCATTGATGCCGTCTCTCGTTCGTCCGGGAGAAGAGATTCGTCTCGTTAACCTCGATCCGGAGAAAGAGACTCGCGTACGTATCTATACGACCGAAGGTATGCTGCATAGTTCCTATACGGTTCATGGGGAGGATAACTTCACAATAAAGGCTGCAGCTGAGCATGGATTCTACCTCGTAGAAGTGACCGGCGAAGGCATAAAATCAACATTACGTTATATTGTTAAATAAGAATAGGAGGTAGCACAATGAAAACTATTAAATCAATTTTGATTGCAGCCACCCTGATAAGTGCATCTGTTGTGTCGACATTGTCGGCACAGCAGGCTGCGCAACCCGCTCCGAAACACGAGTTTAAAGTGGCTATCGGCGACTCGGTTATGATTAAACGTGAGTGCCAGAAATACTGCACCGGTGAAACGCCTTCTACTTGGGTATGGGATAAAGTACATACCGTACGTCAGTTGGGTACCAAACGCTTCCCTGATGGTGTACTGTTAATGAATATCTATTCCTGGATGTGCGAGGATTGTCTTATCCCTGTGAACGGAAGAGCATCCGAAGCGGCTAAAGAAGCTGTTGAGGCACAGAAAGAAGAAAGAGAAGCATTCGAATCCGGTAAACCCGTAGAGGAACCAAAACCCGTAGAGGAACCAAAACCGGTAGAGGAACCTGTTAAAGAGGACAAACCTGCGGAAGAGCCGGCTCCTGTTGTTGAACCCGCTCCTGTTGTTGAGCCTGCTCCGGAACCGGAACCCACTCCGGAACCCGCTCCTGTTGAGAAACCCAAAACGGTTGTGGTTTATGAGCAGATTAAAGGTGACTCTGTGAAATCGAAACAAAGCTTTATCGGTGGATATGACCGTTTCACAATCGGACTTCGTGGCGGTGTATCTTCTCTTTTGCATAGCTCGGAGAAGGGCAAATGGAATGTTGGTGGAGATGTGGTGCTTGACCTGCAATATGCCCATTATTGGACGAAGGATGGTCGCCCTGTGGATATGGGTATCCTTACCGGTGTCGGTATCGGTTATTCGCAGAGTAGCATGAAGACAGGTGTCAATTCGTTCTTGCCGAATGTGGCTTCAGGTTCCTATAATATCAATTATACCATCAAGGCCGACGAGGTAAAAGAGCATGATGGACAATTGCAACTGGAAATACCGTTGATGTTCACCCTCTTGCATGAGAATGGTCTGTTCTTCAATTTCGGTCCGAGATTCATGATGCCGCTTTATACACCGTATAAGCAGAACATCTCGAATAATGAGAACACTTATATCAATGCTTATATCCAAGAGACCGGTGTCGATGTACCGAACAATGCGTTCCTCGGCGCTTTGGCTGACAAGCAGGAAAAAGGTTCTGATTATGGAAACAAGTTCACCATCAATATCATGCTCAGTGCTGAGATCGGTTACGAGTGGATTCTGAAGAGCGGTAACTCGCTTGGCTTGGGAGCTTATGCCGGATATAGTGTGTATAATAGTTACAAGAATGACCAGGCGAACCTCAATCCGCTTATCTCTGTAGTTACCCCTCCATCGGATATGCAGGGAGCTGAGATTAAGGTTAATCCGGCTACGAAAACCTTCGTTACAGGATTGGGATTCTTCGATGTAGGTGTGAAACTGGCTTACCATTTCAACTTCCCGAAGAAACGCCAGAATAAGGACTCACGTTTGTTCTGATACGCATATGACGATATTTTGTATTGAAACAAGTACTTCTGTTTGTTCGGCCGCTATCTGCAAGGATGGCGAGCCGATCAAACAATGTATATCCTTCAAAGGAGGTAACCATTCGCAGTTGCTGCCTTTGTATATAGAGGAATTACTCCAGTTCGCTCGTAAGGAAAACCTGACCGTAAATGCTGTCGCATTGAGTGAAGGTCCCGGTAGTTATACCGGTTTGCGAATCGGAGCCAGTACTGCGAAGGGATTATGCTATGGTCTGGAAATTCCACTGATTGCCGTATCTACGCTCGAAGTGCTTAAAGTAGCATCAGGTGTCAAGGATGCTTTCATGATACCGATGATTGATGCAAGGAGGATGGAAATCTATACGATGATAGATGGGGAGACTAAGGCCGTTGTAGTGGAGAACGAAGATAGTTTATATTCAGGAGAAGCAGATGTTTATTATTTCGGTGACGGCGCGGAGAAATGTGCAGAAGTGTTTACGAAGCATAATTGGCATTTTGTTCCTGATATTGTCCCCGAAGCGCAGTACGTGGGAATGTTAGCAGAAAAAGGGAACAAGAAACTGGAAGGTAAGGATTTGGCGTATTACGAGCCATTTTATCTCAAAGAGTTTATTGCAGCGCAGAGTCATGTTAAAGGACTCGTTTAAAGTGAAAGGTTAAAAGTGAAAAATACAAGAGAGATATATAGAAGTGTTTTGAGAGGGTTAATGGTCCTTTCGATTTTCAGTTTGCATTTGTCCATTTCTTCCTGTTCAACCCAGAAAAACACATGGGCGACTCGTTCGTTCCATCAAACAAAAGTCAAATATAATATCCTCTACAATGGCAATATAGCTTATGATGAGGGTTTAAAAGCCATCCGTGATGCCAATACGGATGACTATAGTCAGGTGCTTAATCTCTATCCCGTATCCAATCATAAAGCAGCAGAAGCTGCCTCTTCCCAGATGGATAAGACCATAGAGAAATGCCGCAAATGTATCAAGTTACATTCAATAAAAGCTAAACCGAAACGCAACCCCAAGAAATCCTCTGACCCCAAATATAAAGAATGGCTGAAATCCGAGGAGTTCAATGCCAATATGCGTCTTGCTTGGATTCGATTGGGCGAGGCGGAGTTTCATAAAGGAAATTTCTTAGGTGCTGTAAGCACCTTCAAGTATATCATCAATCATTATCAGAATGATGCAGATATGATTGCGCAAAGCCAGTTATGGATTGCGCGTGCGTATGCTGAGATGGGATGGCAATATGAAGCGGAAGATATGCTGCAGCGTGTGCAGATAGATGCACTAAGCAAGAAACATGCAAAACTCTATTCCGCCGTTAAAGCGGATGTGCTGCTCAAAGGCAAGCAATACCACGCTGCTATTCCCTTTGTCAAACTGGCTATTCCTTCCGAGAAACGAAAGATCTATCGTCCGCGATTCTCCTATGTATTAGGTCAGTTATACGAGATGGAGGGAAAACGAAACGAAGCTATTAGTGCATACAAATCGGTTGTGCGGATGGCACCGCCGATTGAGATGGATTTCAATGCCCGTATTCGTATGGCGGAACTGGGCGGAAAAAACTCCATAAAGAAACTGCGTACGATGACCAAACAGTCAAAGTACAAAGATAAACTCGACCAGATATATGGTGCTATGGGTAATATTTACCTCGCCAACCGCGATACAGCGAAAGCACTCGATATGTATGAGAAAGCCATTGCGGAAGCTACGCAAGCCGGGTCATCGAAAGCGGATGTCCTCGTGCGCGCGGGTGATTTATATTATGAGGTACGCGCGTATCCGCAAGCGCAACCCTGCTATCGGGAAGCGATAAACATACTCACTGCCGATAATCCTACCTATATTCGTATCAGAAAGCGCTCCGAGGTGCTGGATGAGCTCATTCTCGCATATACTCAGATGCAATTGCAAGATTCGCTTCAGCGGTTGAGTACAAAGTCTGAACAAGAACAACGCGTTATAGTAGATAAAATAATTGCCGATCTCATTGCCTCTGAGAAAGCGGATTCTACCAAACAGGCAGATGAGGCTCGTGAAATAGCGCGCGATGGTATGAAACCGCGCAGTGTCAATACGGCTAATATGTTAGGGGCAGGAGCTTTCCAAAAGGGCGAGTGGTATTTCTACAACCAGCAACTGATTAAGCAGGGGCAGCAGGAATGGCGCCGCAGATGGGGAAGTCGCGCGCTCGAAGATAACTGGCGCAGACAGAATAAACAAGTGTCAGTCGCTTTCGATGAAGAGACCTACAATGAGGAAACGGATTCAGTTATGTTAGCTTCCGATTCTATCAAACAACCGCAGCAGGCATACGAAACCGACATCCATAAACCGGAATATTATCTCCAGCAGATTCCGCGTACACCGCAGCAAATGGAGGTGAGCGACAGTCTATTGCGACAAGCAATGGTGGATCTCTATTATATCTATCGCGATAAAGTAGAGGACGAGCAGCTTGCTGCGGAGATCTTACGCGAACTGGAGGAGCGATTCGCAGGTCACCCGTCATTGGCGACAATCTATGAGGAACAACAGTTACGCGCTTTGCGTAACAATCCTGAGTATATTGCCCGCATGCGACGTATGTTGGCGGAGCAGGATTCGCTTTATGAGGCAACTTATGTGGCTTATACGCATGGTCGCTTCAAAGAGGTGAAGTCTAACAAGCAATATGCGGAAACGAACTTCCCGCAGAGTGAGCTTATGCCGCGCTTCCTATTCCTTAATGCGGTGTCTGTGGCTCGTACGGAAAAACAAGATGCTTTCGTGAAGGAATTGCAGCATATTGTGGAAGCATATGGTGAAACGGAGATTGGTGCCATGGCGAAAGATATGCTCGCAATGATGGGGCAGGGTATGGAGAGTAAGAAAGGCGGTTCTACCGCTACCTTGGCTGATAAACGTGGTCAGGTTACGCAAGAGCAACCTGAGCAAGAAGAACAAACCCAACAATGGAGCAACGATCGCAAACAAGCAAGCGTCGTTTTACTGCGAATGAAGCAGGCGGATGAGCAAGCACTTAATGAGCTGCTGTACGAAGTAGCGTTGTTTAACTTCTCACAGTTCCTTATCCGCGATTTCGAGTTGCAGAAAATGCCGATTCTGGGAGAAGGTTGTGCTTTGCGTGTAAGCGGATTTGCCGATATGGACGAAGCGGATTGGTGGATCGGTCTTGTCCGTAAAGATGCGCATATGCAGGCTGTTCTCATCGGAATTGACGTCCTCCCTGTTGCAGAAGTGAACCTTCCGCTTGTAAAATAAAAAAAGATGGTCGTTAAACCATCTTTGTCGGGAAGACGTGATTCGAACACGCGACCTCCGGTCCCCCAGACCGTTGCGCTACCGGGCTGCGCCACTTCCCGAACGCTTTTTTCCAAAAGCGGGTGCAAAGGTACAACAAAAAATTGATATACGCAAATTTATTGCACTTTTTTTAACGAAAATGACCAAAAAATTCTATATTGAGACTTATGGGTGCCAAATGAACGTCGCTGATAGCGAGGTAGTGGCCGCTATTATGCAAACAACTGAGGCGGAAATGACCGATACTTGGGAGAATGCAGATGTTATTATTCTGAACACCTGCTCCATCCGCGATAATGCGGAGCAGAAGGTAGGTTCGCGGCTGCGTGAACTGAAAGCACTCTTGCGAAATCATAAATCTCAAATCTCAAATCACAAATTTCAAATTGATAATCGCCGAGCGATTATCGGAGTCATCGGTTGTATGGCTGAGCGCATGGGGCAGGAACTGATTGATACTTTCGGCGTTGATTTTGTAGCCGGACCTGATGCATATTTGGATATTCCAAACCTCCTGGCGCAATGTGAGCAGGGGAATAAAGCGATGAATGTGGAACTCAACACGACTGAGACGTATCGCCAAATTATTCCTGCCCGCATTGGACGATCCATCAGCGGCTTCGTTTCCATTATGCGAGGTTGTAATAATTTCTGTTCCTATTGCGTGGTCCCTTATACACGAGGACGTGAACGTAGTCGTGATGTGGAATCGATACTTAGCGAAGTGCGTGATCTCCACGCACGTGGTTATAAAGAGGTGACTCTCCTTGGTCAGAATGTCAATTCCTATCGCTATACCCCGGGTGATGAGGGTAAATCTATTGACTTTGCAGACCTCTTGGAAATAGTTGCAGAAGCCGTGCCGGATATGCGTATCCGTTTCACCACCAGCCATCCCAAAGATATGTCAGATAAGACGCTCGAAGTGATCAGTCGGCATGATAACCTTTGTAAGTTCATCCATTTGGCAGTACAGTCGGGGTCCAATCACATCCTCAAACTCATGAACCGCAAATATACCCGTGAGTGGTATCTGGAGCGTATTGCCGCGATTCGTCGTATCTTACCTGATGCTGCCATCAGCACAGATATATTCTGCGGTTTCCATGATGAAACGCTCGAAGATCACGCGCAGACGCTCAGTCTCATGCGAGAGGTGGGGTTTGATAGCGCATTTATGTTCAAATACTCCGAGAGACCGGGAACGTATGCCCAAAAGCATCTGCCGGATAATATACCCGAGGAAGAAAAAGTGAGACGACTCAACGAAATTATTGCCCTCCAAACACAACTCTCCCTTGAGTCTAACCAACGAGAGGTGGGAAATGTGGTGGAAGTACTCGTTGAGGGTTTCTCCAAAAGAAGCCATGACGACATGTATGGACGTACCGGACAGTACAAAACAGTAGTATTCCCGCGTACTGATCAGAAGATAGGAGATATAGTTAAAATTCGTGTTTTAGAGGCATCTGCTGCTACTTTAAAAGGCGAATTGGTGTAAAAAATGATAAAATATGCATTTTTTTGTTAAAAAATTTGGTCATATGAAATAATTGTAGTACTTTTGTATCGAAAACAAATAAATTTTCATAGTTAAGGTTTAGGTTTAATGGCGAAAGGAGGCTGTGAAGTTTCCTTTCGTTTTTAAACAAAAAGAGGCAAAGGCCTTATTTTTTTATGATTGAAGACAATAAAAATACACTTCCGGATTTGTCGGATATGGAGCAAGTACGCAAGGCAATCATTGCGTCTGAGATTTTGAATAGAAAATACTAATATATTATGGCAGTAACGTACATGACCGAAGAAGGTCTACAGAAATTGAAAGAAGAGCTCCAACAGTTGGAGACTGTAGAGCGCCCGCGTGTGATTGCCGCTATTGCGGAAGCGCGCGAGAAAGGCGACTTGAGTGAAAATGCGGAGTATGATGCCGCAAAAGAAGAACAAGGTGTTCTGGAAAGCAAGATTGCACACATCAAAGCAAAATTGATGGAGGCGCGCGTGCTGGATACCAAAGATATTAAAACGGATGAGGTCCAGATCTTGACAAAAGTGCGCGTTCGTGTTATCAAAACAGGAAAGGAGAAAACATATCAACTTGTTACCGAGGGTGAGGCTAACTCTCTGGAAGGTAAGATCTCTGTTACTACTCCGATCGCTAAAGGTTTAATGGGTAAGAAAGTGGGTGAGATTGCACAAGTGCAAGTACCTGCCGGACTCATGGAGTACGAAATCCTTGAGATTAGTCTCTAATGGGTATATCGTAAATGACTAATTTGTAAAGGAAATGACAATCTTTACTAAAATCATTAAGGGTGAGATTCCGAGCTATAAAGTTGCGGAGGATGAGAAAAACTATGCCTTCTTGGATATTAATCCGCTTGTAAAAGGACATACGCTTGTTATTCCTAAACTTCCTGAGCCGGAGAGCGATTATTTGTTTGACCTCACGGATGAGCAGTACGAAAGCCTCATGCATTTTGCCAAACGTGTTGCTAAAGGTATTAAAGCGGCAACTGGTTGTAAGCGGGTAGGGGTAGCTGTTTTGGGTATGGAGGTGAATCATGTCCATATCCATTTGGTTCCGATGAATTCGGAGAAAGATATGCTGTTTACCAATCCGAAACTTAACCTGCCGGCAGAGGAGATGGCCTTTATCGCCAACTCCATTGCCGAGGCTATCGAGAAAAACTAAAGATTGATTCGGGTCATAGCAGTTGCTGTGAGGGCTGCCAAACGTGCATTATTGAGTACGAGTTGGATATTTGCCGCCAAGCTGTCACCTCCCGTTAAGTCTTTTACTTTGGCTAATAAGAAAGGTGTACATTGTTTTCCGTGTATGCCTTTTTTATTGGCTTCTGCAAGTGCCTGTTCTATAGCCGCGTTAATCACATCAGCCGGCATGGAGAACTGCTCCGGGATAGGGTTCGTAACCAGCATACCGCCTTTCAGACCGCACTCTAATTTAGCTTTGAAAGCGGCTGCAAGTTCTTCCGGCGTATCTATCCGATAATCTACACCAAAACCGCTGTGACGAGTGTAGAATGCCGGTAACTCTTCTGTTCCGTAGCCGATAACCGGTACTCCTTTCGTCTCAAGATACTCTAAAGTTAATCCAAGATCCAGAATCGATTTGGCTCCGGCGCAGATTACCATTACAGGTGTCTGTGCCAATTCCTCTAAGTCTGCGGATATATCGAAAGTCTGTTGGGCTCCGCGGTGAACACCTCCTATACCGCCCGTTGCAAAAACATGTATACCTGCCATCGCGGCAATTATCATGGTCGTCGTAACGGTCGTGGCGCCGTCTTCCCCCCGAGCAATCAATACCGGTAGATCGCGACGCGAAGCTTTGATAACGGATTGGCCTTTCTTCCCTAAATACTCGATTTCATCGGGGGTACAACCTGCTTTCAATTTGCCTCCGATGATTGCGATAGTAGCTGGAATAGCTCCATTATCACGGATCGTTTGTTCTACTCGAAGTGCCGTCTCTACATTCTGTGGATACGGCATTCCATGACTGATGATAGTAGATTCTAATGCAACTACCGGCTTGCCCTCTTCTAATGCTTTCGCCACTTCCGGCGAGATAGATAAATATTTATTCATCATTTTATCTTATAATAATATATTTGCAATATCCGGATTAACGGCTTTTGAACTCATCAGTGTGGCGCGTGCCGCCATTAGACCGTACTGCGCCGTTTGCGGAAAATCGATTCCTTTGGCATGTGCGTACACTACTCCTGCGAGAAAAGCATCGCCGGCACCTGTCGTGTTTACTATCTCACCGGGTAGTGCAGGAAAGAGCCATTCTTCTGCTGCATTGCGGCAATAGACACCCTCTGCACCCATCGTGATATAGACATGTGCTACTCCTAAGTTCAGCAATGATTGTGCCGCTTCGGCTTGTGTAGTGGTGTTGGTCACTGCCAATGCCTCCTTGAGGTTTAATTTGAGAGTGTGTAGGTAAGGCAACTTACACTTTTTAAGCGCATTCACAACACGATGTGCTTTGGTTGAACTTACTCCGTCTATGAAAAGCGGTGCGGTTACGTTCTCCATCAACCATCGGATGGCATCTTCCGGGATGTTTGTATCTGCAACTACATACTCCGCCATATTGATCTCTCCGCTTCGTTTAGCTAACCATTCAGGTGTGATAGCCCGAATGGCTTCCGTATCTGCTACCGCAGCAATCATCTCTCCCCCATGGTTATTCAGGCATAGATAGATTCCGCTCCTCAAAGACTGTTCGCGTTCGGATAAGTGGATATCAATGCCTTGCTGCTTGCAGTAGTCATGCAGCAATCCTCCGAATAAGTCTCCTCCGAAAATGGTCAGTAGCTGCGTACGGGCTCCTAATAAGGATAGGTTATGGGCAATATTACGCGCCACACCTCCATAACCGGCATCTATGTGTCCGGGATTAGAGTCTGCTGCGATGAACGCATCGTTCAAGGTGGCTATTAAGTCCACATTCGCTCCGCCGATAATAGAAATAAGTGTATCCATGGTATTAATCCGTTATTGCTTGCGTCCTGTTTTCTTTTCCTCTTTCTCACATATATCCATCAGGCTGCAATCCGTACAGGCCGTTTCTGCGCAGTCCTCGGAGTCTGGAGAAGCCGGTTGCCCCATGTTCTTCCTTTTCTTAATGCGTTCGTTGATCTCAATAAGTGTTAAGATCATAACCGCCATCACTATAAATATAATAAGGGCTTTCATTCTGTCAATTCGTCATTTTCAACACGATCTTCTTCTATCACCAGATTATCGATGATGAACTGTTGACGTTCGGACGTGTTCTTGCCCATATAATATGCCAATAACTCATTCACTGCATCTTCTTTGCGCAGCGTCACTTGGTCTAAACGAATGCCTGAACCGATAAAACCCTTGAATTCATCGGGAGAAATCTCTCCCAAACCTTTGAATCGGGTAATCTCCGGATTTTTGATTTTCGCCAAAGCGTTCTGGCGTTCTTCTTCGGAGTAACAGTAGATAACCTGATTCTTGTCCTTCACACGGAAAAGTGGGGTCTGTAGAATATAGACATGTCCTTTCTTAACCAAGTCCGGGAAGAATTGAAGAAAGAATGTCAGCATCAGAAGTCGGATGTGCATACCATCTACATCGGCATCGGTGGCAATAATCACTTTGTTGTATCGCAGTTCATCTAATCCGTCTTCTATATTCAGCGCCGACTGCAAGCAGTTGAACTCTTCGTTTTCATAAACAACCGATTTGCTGAGTCCGTAACTGTTGAGAGGTTTTCCGCGTAGTGAGAACACAGCTTGTGTGCGGACATCGCGGCTTTTGGTAATTGAACCAGATGCTGAAAGACCCTCCGTGATAAAGATACAACTCTCCAAACGCAAATCATCATCTGCATCTTTAGCACTCTTTACAGGCTTGGAATCGTTCAGGTGAATCTGGCAATCGCGCAACTTGGGATTATTAACCAGATTCTTCTTTGCTCTCTCTCGTGCAGCTTTGGTTACGCCAGCAATCGCCTTGCGCTCTTTCTCGCTGTCCTGAATCTTCTGCAGCATTACATCCACTGTCTGTGGATTTTTGTGCAAGTAGTTGTCCAGTTGCTGTTTCACGAAGTCATTGACAAACTTATTCACGCTCACGCCACCTGTCGGGCTCATATCTTTCGAGCCTAACTTCACTTTCGTCTGGCTCTCGAAGACAGGCTCTTCTACATTGATCGCGATCGCCCCAACAACGCCATTTCGGATATCGGCCAATTCCTGGTTCTTGTTAAAGAACTCCTTGATGGTTCTACCTATCGCTTCACGATATGCTGCCTGGTGTGTTCCGCCTTGGATAGTGTGCTGACCATTAACGAATGAGTAATATTCATCGCCGTTTTGATCGGTATGGGTCAAAGCAATCTCAATATCTTCTCCCTTGATATGAATAATCGGGTAGAGGGGATTTACCGTCATGTTTTCCGTCAAAAGATCCAGCAGACCATTCTTCGAAACGAATTTTTTACCGTTATATACCAGCGTCAGACCGGTGTTAAGGTATGCGTAATTGCGCAGCAACTCCTCTATGTAATCGTCGCGGAAACGATAGTTCTCAAACAGCCCTTTGCTGTTATCCGGCACAAACTCAATGATTGTTCCGCGCTTCTCGGAACCGTTATAATCCAAAATCCCGGTATCGGAGGTTAACTTGCCTTGTGCAAACTCGGCACGGCGCATTTTTCCCTCGCGGTAGGACTCAACCGCAAAGAACGAAGACAGTGCGTTGACCGCTTTCGTACCCACACCGTTCAGACCCACGGATTTCTTGAAGGCCTTGCTGTCGTATTTACCACCGGTATTCAGCACGCTAACCACTTCTACTAATTTACCTAATGGTATTCCGCGTCCGTAATCGCGCACGCGTACACGACCGTCAGCGACTTCCACTTCTATCACTTTGCCTTCGCCCATGCGGAACTCGTCAATAGAGTTGTCAATACTCTCTTTGATGAGCACGTAAATTCCGTCATCCGAATGACTGCCGTCACCCAACTTACCGATATACATACCCGGACGACGACGGATATGTTCCATGTCATCCAAATGGATAATGTTCTCTTCACCGTATTCCACGGCGGCCAAATTTATTTCGTTTTCTTCTGCCATAATTCAAGTACAAATGCTTTTGCCGCATCATGGTCATTCGGAATGATGCCATCCAGTATAGCCTCTTTGATGGCGGCTTTCAGTTCTCCTACAAGAGAACAGGGTTCGAGGTGGAATAGTTCCATAATTTCCATTCCGTCTACAGGCGGTTGGAAATTGCGGATTCGGTCGCGCTCTTCCAACTCTACCATCTTCTCTCTTACCAACTGATAGTTCCGATGGAATCGGGCTTTTTTCTCCTCATTGCGGCTTGTGATGTCTGCATCGCAAAGTAGCATCAAGTCATCAATATCATCGCCGGCCTCAAACAGTAATCTTCTGACTGCACTGTCTGTTACCGTGTCTTCTATCAAATTGATAGGACGCATGTGTAAGTCCACCATCTTCCGCACATACTCCATCTTTTCGTTCAGCGGTAGCTTCATCTTTGCGAATATCTTCGGAACCATTTTGGCACCAAGATAGTTGTGGTTCCGGAATGTCCATCCCACTTGCGGATCCCACTGTTTGCTGCGCGGTTTGCCGATATCGTGTAACAACGCCGCCCAACGAAGCCAAAGGACTTTATCCTTTCGTTCATTCGTTAAATCGTTCATTCGTTCACTCGTTAACTCCGCTACATTGTCCAGCACTTTCAACGTGTGAAAGAATACGTCTTTATGTCCATGCCCTTCTTTTACATCAATCCCTTTCAATGCCGCTAATTCGGGGAAAATGAGTGGAAGGAGACCGGTTTTATCGAGTAAAAGCCATCCTTCCGAAGGTCTGCGACTCAACATTATTTTATTCAACTCCTCTGCAATACGCTCCTTTGTGATAATGCCGATACGTTCCTTGTTACGCTTTATGGCATCGAATGTTTCACCGTCTAAATTAAATCCCAATTGGGTAGCAAAACGGATGGCGCGCATCATCCTAAGCGGATCATCGCTGAATGTGATATCCGGATTTAAAGGCGTGCGGATGAGACAGCGCGCTAAATCGCCGATTCCATCGAAAGGATCCAGCAACTCGCCATAATGGGAATTGTTAAGACATATTGCCATGGCATTGATTGTAAAATCACGCCGGTTCTGATCTTCTTCCAATGTCCCGTCTTCCACTATCGGATTTCGGCTGTCTCGTGTATAACTCTCGCGCCGCGCCCCTACAAACTCCAATTCCAAGTCTCCTCGCTTCACCTGAGCCGTCCCGTACGTTTTGAATACCGACAGATGTGCTTTCTTGCCTATTTTTTTGGCTACCGCCTCTGCTAATGTGATACCCGAACCTACTACCACGATGTCTATGTCGTCGGAAGGACGATGAAGAATCAGATCTCGCACCCAACCGCCTATTACGTAGCACTCCAAGTCCAATTGGTCGGCTGTCTCGCCAACCATCTTAAGCACCGGATTCTCTATTTTTGGATCATTTATAACCATTCTCAAACCTTTACCATTATTGCCAAATGTTTTTTCTCACCTTCGGTATTCGATTAAAAACCTTTGCGCCTGCAAAGGTACTACTTTTTTCGGACATATGCAAATCTTTGCTCAAAAAAAGCACTAAACTCCTCTTTTTGCCTATCTTTATGCGTCAATCACCGGTCTATCACAGTTCAATCACGAGAGAATCCTAGACTTTACTCCTTATCTTACCCTTATCTCATCTTAAACACTACGCATCGTTCGTTAGGTTTACTCAACCCTGTTCTGATAAAATTGAAAAGATTTTTGCATTTTTCTTGCGTATTCCAAAAAATAGTTGTACCTTTGCAGTCGCAAAAAGTGTGATAAATAATTTACCTACAGATATGTTTTCAGAGCGAGACAGAAAAGGACCGTCTTTGAGACGAGGTTCCATTGAAGTAGTATGTGGATCAATGTTCAGTGGTAAGACTGAAGAACTGATTCGCAGAATGAAACGCGCAAAGTTTGCCAAATTGCGCGTGGAGATTTATAAACCCGCTATTGATGTTCGTTACAGTGATGAGGATGTGGTAAGCCATGATCGCAATGTCATTCAGTCCACACCTGTTGATAGCAGCCAAAACATCCTTTTGATGGTGGATGATATTGACGTGGTGGGAATTGACGAAGCGCAGTTCTTTGATATGGGAATTGTAGATGTCTGCAAACAATTGGCAGATCGCGGTATACGCGTCATATGTGCTGGGCTGGATATGGATTTCCGCGGTGTTCCGTTTGGTCCGATGCCGGCTCTCATGGCTATCGCGGATGATGTGTATAAAACTCATGCTATTTGTGTTCAATGCGGAGACTTGGCGTATGTCAGCCATCGTTTAGTGGCTTCTGATAAGCGTGTTTTGCTGGGTGAGACCGATAGTTATGAACCCCTCTGCCGCGAATGCTATAACAAGGCAATAGCAAGTGAGGCTTGTTGATGTCATATTACCTTTAGCCATCCGGGATTGCTATACCTATAGCGTTCCGGATGATTTGCCTTTACCCGCTGCAGGTACGCGCGTGCTTGTGCCATTAATGAAAAAAGAAGTGCGAGGTGTGGTGCTTCGTGCGCATACGCAACCGGTAGAAGACGCCTTTGTACAAAAAATACGCCCGGTGATAGCGATGCTTGATTCTGCTCCTATGATTTCACCGGAGCAATTGGCGTTGTGGAAGTGGATGAGTGGTTATTATATGTGTGCCTTAGGAGAGGTGATGGCAGCTGCATTGCCCGGAGGATTGGATAAACGCCTGACCAATCCCCCTAAGCGTCGTAGAGTGTTATCGATTCCGTATGATGGCCCGATAGAATCAATGCATGATTTATCTTCCGCACAATCGAAAAGTGTCGAATCCATCGGAACTTTTTGGAATAATGGAAAAGATATTGTTCTGCTGCATGGTGTTACGTCCAGTGGTAAGACGGATATATATATACATTTGATAGAGGCGCAGCTCAAAGCAGGAAAGAATGTGTTGTATCTTGTGCCGGAAATTGCTTTAACTACGCAACTGACTTCGCGTCTGCAACTGATCTTTGGTGATCGGCTTATTGTTTATCATAGCCGCTTTACAGATGCGGAGCGTGAAAAGCGATACAATCAAATTTCCAATTATAAATCCCAAACCTCAACTAACTTTGTGGTGCTCGGGACTCGAAGTGCAATCTTTCTTCCTGTTTCTAATCTGGGTTTGGTCATTGTGGATGAAGAGCATGATCCCAGTTATAAGCAGGTGGAACCTAATCCCCGTTATCATGCTCGGGCTGCAGCTATTGTGTTAGCGAAGGAGCATGGCGCTAAAGTTCTTTTAGGAACAGCCACTCCTTCTATAGAATCGTATTATTTGGCACAGAAAGGTATATATGGTTTGGTTTCGCTTACTGAGCGTTTTGGTGGGGCGGAGCTGCCTGATATTAAACTAATTGATCTTAGTCGTCAGTATGATCGGAAGGAGATGTATGGTCATTTTAGTGACCCACTGGTAGATAGGATTCGCCAATGTCTGGCGGATAAAAAGCAAGTTATCCTCTTCCAAAATCGTCGAGGCTATGCGCCGCAAATCCAGTGTATGGCGTGTGGACAACCGCCTCGTTGTGTGCAATGTGATGTCCCGATGACCTTGCATAAACGTGACAATGAGCTGCGGTGTCATTATTGTGGGTATCATGCTCCCGTTCCGGCTGTCTGTCCGCAATGTGGAGGAGAACTCAAGGCGTTTGGAATAGGTACTGAGCGCATTGAAGATGAGATACAAAAATTATTTCCTGAAGCGCGCGTGCTGCGCATGGATCTCGATACCACGAGAAACAAGAATTCGTATGAAGAAATCATTAATGCCTTCGCTCGTCATGAATGCGATATCCTCGTTGGAACGCAGATGATTACTAAAGGGCTGCATTTCGATGATGTACGTTTGGTGGCTGTGTTGAATGCCGATCCGCTTTTTAACCAACCGGACTTTAGAGCGTACGAACGAGCATATCAGATGTTGGAGCAAGTCGCGGGTAGAGCCGGTCGAAAGGGAAAGAAAGGCGAGGTGTGGATTCAGACTTTCGATACCCATAATATGGTACTTGGGATGGTGCAAAAACATGCCTATGAGGCATTGTATAATCACCAAATAGAGGAACGTAAAATGTTTAATTATCCTCCATTTTATCGGGTAATTCGTTTGCAAATGAAGGATCATAATGCACTTCGGGTGCATATGGTAACTACCCAACTGCAGGCCTATCTGCTACGTATTTTTGGAGATCGTGTTTCTGGAGTGATCATTCCATCTGTAGAACGCATTCAGGCATATACACTCCGTGAATTGACATTGCGCATTGAGAGTTCGGCAAATATAGAGGAGGCAAAAAGAAGATTGAAGGAGGCAATTGACCGTATTTTGTCGATTTCATCGAATAAAAATGTGAAGCTAATTATAGATATAGATCCGATATGATAGAAAAATCTAAACGCCGGGTAGCGTATATCAACGAGATGATTGAATCGCATCGCGCTGCCGAATTGGTAGCTTGGGGAGAGCAGTACCATGCAGCGCAATTGGCCCGTATTGTACGTCAGATTTGTAAGCGTCCTGAGGTGCGAGTGGTTCTTCTGGCTGGACCGTCTTCAAGCGGTAAAACCACTTCGAGTCACCGTCTTTGTCTGGAGTTGCTTGCGCAAGGAAAACAGCCTGTCGCATTGTCATTGGATAATTGGTATGTGGATGGTACTCTTACGCCGCGAAAAGAAGATGGAACGAAAGATTATGAATCGATCTATGCATTGGATATCAGGCAGTTAGAGGAGGATTTGAAGGCGCTTATTGCTGGTCGTGAAATAGCTCTGCCAACATTTAATTTTGCAGAGGAGAGAAGAGAATATTTAGGGGATACTTTGCAATTGGAGCCCGATACAATTATGGTTATTGAGGGAATTCATGCCTTGAATCCTATATTGACTGAACACATAGATGCGTCCTGTAAGTTTAAGATATATGCGGCGCCTATGAGTCCGGTTTCGCTGGATGGTGAGAAATGGATTCCAACATATGTTCATCGTTTACTTAGACGTATCAGTAGAGATTTTCGTACGCGTGGTAAGAGTGCGCAAATGACAATTGCGGCATGGCCGTCGGTTCGAGAGGGAGAAAAGAAATGGATTGAACCCTTTCGAAAGGAAGCAAATGCACGGTTCGATACATCTATGATGTATGAAATGCCTGCGATTAGATATACTGTGGAGACGGCTTTGCAAACCGTACCTGCCTCCTCGGAAGAATATAAGATAGCCGAACGATTGCTCTTCTACCTTAGCTTTTTTGAAGGACTGGAGGCTTCCTATATTCCAAAAACCTCTATTTTGCGTGAATTTATAGGAGGAAGTCAGTTCAATGTGGGCTGATTTCTGCAAGAAAATACCATTTATTGGAGATTAGAACCGAAAAATCCCCATTATTAGGTATTGCACAATTTCCTAAAAAGCAGTAATTTTGCACCCGATTTTAAAAAATGAGTATGAATAAGATTCTTTTAGTGTTGGTAATTACCCTTTTCCCGCTCTATGGACTACACGCAGAGCGTACGAACGGAACACCTAATAAAAAGTCGTATAAGGAAAAAGTGGTTCTGGCTTGCGACCTGCATTGCCAAGGTTGCTGCGATAAGATCATGAAGAATATCGCATGGGAAAAAGGAGTGAAGGATATCGTTTGCGATTTGAAAACGAAAACCGTTACGGTCACTTTTGATAATCGTAAAACGGATGTGGAGACCTTGCTTACGGCCTTTGATCGTATAGACAAACCGGCTAAAGTAATGCAGGCGGATGAGGAAGTAAAGAAGTGAAAAGGTTATTATTTGCAATATTATTTTTCTCCTGCCTACCTCTATTTGCGCAGGAAGCAAGTGATTTTAAACTTGAAGAAGTCACAGTAGTTCAACGCAAGAAGGGGAAGGTGAAAAGTCGTACGGAAGCCTTTGATACAGAGAAAATTAACTCCGAAGAACTTTGCCGCGCAGCGTGCTGCAACCTCAGCGAAGCATTTGAGACGAATGCTTCGGTTGATGTAGCGTATTCCGATGCTGCGACGGGAGCCAAACAGATTCGTTTGCTCGGTTTGAATGGCACATATGTGCAATTATTACAAGAGAATACACCCGGTGTGCGTGGATTGGCGCAGAATTTCGGACTGGAGTATATACCGGGTCCGTGGATGAGTAGTATTCAAGTTAGCAAAGGTACTTCCTCTGTGATTAACGGCTATGAGGCCACGTCCGGTCAAATCAATGTGGAGTTGCTTAAACCCAACATCCAGAATCCGCTCAGCCTCAACCTGATGGTGAATAGCGAATCAATGACCGAAGCGAATATCATGGGAGGATGGCAACTTAAAGAGCATCTCTATACTGGCATTTTGGCGCACTATGGCGGTAGTTTTATGACTATGGATGGTAATCATGATTCATTTGCAGACATGCCTAAGATGCAAAATGCAAACCTTGCCAATCGCTGGTTTTATAAGCAGGGACATTATACGTTTCAAGCTTTTGTGCGCGGGTTGTATGATCGTCGTCGGGGAGGGCAGATGACAGACACGATTGCTAATCCTTATCGTATCAACCTGAATACGTGGCGTGTCGACGGATATATTAAGAATGGGTATGTGTTCGATGATGAAAGTGGTTCTTCTGTGGCAGTCATAACAGCTGTCAGTTATCATAACATGGATAATTTATATGGATTGCGCAAATGGAAAGCCAACCAACTCAACCTCTATGTGAATGCGATCTGCCAACTCAATTTTGAGGGCAGTGGAGACGTTGATAATGACCATCGTCTGAGCACAGGTCTTTCTGTGAACTACGACCGATTTGGTGAATATCTTCATTTGCCCTTTAACCAACAATTGGAGGATAACTTCCTATTGGATAGAAATGAGGTGGTGCCCGGTTTTTTTGCAGAGTATAATCTCAAATATGACGAGTTTCTTTCTCTTGTGGCAGGAGTGCGGGCGGATTATTCCACGCGATATGGGTTCTTTGTTACACCGCGTATGAATATCCGTTATACACCTTTTGAGTGGTGGACACTCCGAGGAAGTGTGGGGATGGGATATCGTAGCCCGAATGCGATAGCCGACAATGCGTTTATCTTGCCATCCAGTAGGAAACTTACCTTGATTGATAATATCCGGCAGGAACGTGCAGTAAATACGGGTATTTCTACTACATTCTATATCCCGATGGGGAGTAAGGAGTTGCAGTTATCTATGGAGTATTATTACACCCATTTCCTCAATTCGCTAATCGTTGATATGGATCAGGACAAGCATGCTGTGCATATCTATAATCAGACTGACCTTTCGGGCGCAAAGTCTTTTGCACATAGTGCGCAGATTGAAGCCTCGATTGAGGTGCTGCGCGGTTGGACGTGGACGGCTGCTTTTCGCTATACCGATGTGGAGCAGACTACGATTTGTGCCGATGGAATAGCACGTTTACGTTCCAAAGCACTTACGAATAGATATAAAGGAGTAATCACTACAAGTTACCAGACTCCATTGAAAAAATGGCAGTTTGACGTTACGGCGCAGTTTAACGGAGTAAGCCGTATGCCCGATGGTTTTGATCGTCCGTTCACTTGGTATCCCCAGCTTATGGCGCAAGTTACTAAGTATTGGAGAACTTGTAGTTTATATGTGGGCGCAGAGAATATGACGAATTTCAAACAAGAGAATCCTATTGTGGATAGCTTCAATCCTTATGGAGCGGACTTTGATGCTTCGATGGTTTGCGGACCTACTATGGGGTGGAAAATATATCTTGGCTTCAGGTATGATCTTGAGAAGAAAGAACAAGATTGATGTGGAAAAATTGACATAATTGCAGAAATTCCGATTAAAGAATAGCATACGCTTGCGTATGTTATTTTTTTTTAGTAACTTTGCAGCGCAAAGTGTGGACAATTAATCATTTCATTTAATAAAATCAAAATTCTATGGCAAAAAAAGCACTTAACAAGTGGACCGCACCGAAGAGTGTCGCTCCCGAGAAAATTATTCAGTTTGGCGAGGGTAACTTCCTCCGCGCATTTGTGGACTGGATTGTTTGGAACATGAACGCGAAGACGAACTTCAATGGTTCCGTAGCAGTTGTTCAGCCGATCGACAAAGGTATGGTAGAATGGCTTAACGGTCAGGACTGTCTCTATCACGTGAACCTCCAGGGGCGTTTGGACGGCAAGGCTGTGAACAGTCTGGAGCGTATCGACGTGATTAGCCGCGCGCTGAACCCGTACACTCAGAACTGGGCATTCATGGCGCTCGCTGAGCAGCCGGAGATCCGTTTCGTTATCTCCAACACGACTGAGGCGGGTATTACCTTTGATGATTCCTGCAAGTTCACCGACGCTCCGGCTTCTTCCTATCCGGGCAAACTGGTGCAACTTCTCTTCCGCCGCTACAAGACCTTCAACGGCGATCCGACCAAGGGACTTATCTTCATGCCCTGCGAGCTGATTTTCCTGAACGGACACCACCTCAAAGACTGCATCCGCAAGTACATCGAGTTGTGGAAAGACGATTTCGGATCAGACTATGAGGGCTTCAAAGATTGGTTTGAGAAATACAACTACGTCTGCGCTACCCTCGTGGACCGTATCGTGCCGGGCTTCCCGCGCAAAGACATCGCCGAGATACAGGAGAAAGTGGGCTACAACGACAACCTCGTTGTGCAGGCTGAGATCTTCCACCTCTGGGTAATCGAGAAACCGGAGAACATGAGTATTGAGGAGTTAGAGGCTGAGTTCCCGGCTAACAAAGCCGGTTTGAACGTGCTCATCGCGGAGAGCGAGAAACCGTATCACGAGCGCAAAGTGACGCTGCTCAACGGCCCGCACACCGTCCTTTCGCCTGTTTCTTACCTCTCCGGCGTGAACATCGTCCGCGACGCTTGCAACCACGACGTACTCGGCAAGTACATCCACATGGTGATGTTCGACGAACTTCTGGAGACCCTCAACCTGCCGAAGGAGGAACTGAAGGCTTACGGCGAGTCCGTGCTGGAGCGTTTCAACAATCCGTATGTGGATCACCAGGTAACCTCCATCATGCTGAACTCGTTCCCGAAATTCGAGACACGTGACCTGCCGGGTCTGAAGGTGTACTTGGAGCGCAAGGGCGAACTGCCGAAAGGCTTGGTTCTCGGTTTGGCTGCTATCATCGAATACTACAAAGGCGGTGTGCGTGATGACGGCGCACCTATCCAGCCGAACGATGCACAGGAGATCATGGACCTCTTGAAAGAACTCTGGGCTACCGGCGACACCCGCAAGGTGGCGGAAGGTGTGCTTGGCGCAACCGACATCATCTGGAAAGAGTCCAAAGAGGACCTCAACAAGATCCCGGGTCTGACCGACATGGTAGAGCTGTACCTCAACTCCATCGAGTCTGTCGGCATGCTCAAGACCGTCCAGCTCATGCTCGCTGCTGATAAGGTGGATGATGTGATTGCAAAGATCAAAAGTTTGTTCTAAGTAACCAAGTGACTAAGTACCAAGTACAAAGGAATTTATGACAAATATTCTAAAAATCAATCCGGCGGATAATGTGGTGGTAGCAATACAACCGCAAACCGCCGGAGCGGTTATTGAAGTGGACGGCAAGCAGATCACAGTCCTTGAGGACGTGCCTGCCGGACACAAGATTGCCATAACAGACCTCGCTGAGGGCGAGAACGTGATCAAGTATGGTTTCCCGATCGGGCATGCCAAAGAGGCGAAGAAAGCCGGTTCTTGGATGAACGAGAACAACATCAAAACGAACCTCGCCGGACTGCTTTCTTATGAGTATCATCCGAAAGAGGTAGTGCTGAATATTCCCGATGAATCCAGGACTTTTATGGGCTACCGCCGCAAAGACGGCCAGGTGGGAATCCGCAACGAAGTGTGGATCATTCCGACCGTGGGTTGCGTGAACGGTATCATCCAGAAATGTGCCGAGCGTCTGCGTCAGGAGACAGGAGCGGACAATATCTTCGCTTTCCCGCATAACTACGGCTGTTCGCAGCTGGGCGACGACCACGAGAACACGAAGAAGATCCTGCGTGACATGATTCATCATCCGAATGCAGGTGCTATACTCGTTGTGTCCCTTGGATGCGAGAATAATCAGCCGGACGTGTTCAAGGAGTTCTGTGGCGAGATTGATGAAGACCGCGTTAAGTTTGTTGTTACTCAAAAGATCCAAGGCGATGAAGTAGAGTATTGCATGCCAATCCTGCGCGATTTGTATGCCAAGACCCAGAAAGACGAACGCGTAGCGGTACCTCTGAGTGAACTGCGCGTTGGTCTCAAATGTGGTGGTTCGGATGGTTTCAGTGGTATCACTGCTAACCCTCTGCTAGGATGTTTGAGTGATTGGCTTGTTGCACAAGGCGGTACGACTGTGCTGACCGAAGTGCCGGAAATGTTCGGCGCAGAGACGATTCTTATGGATCGTTGTGCGAACAAAGGACTCTTTGATCAGACTGTCAGTCTTATCAATGATTTCAAGGATTACTTCCTGTCCCACGGTGAACCGGTGGGCGAGAACCCGAGTCCGGGTAACAAAGCCGGAGGAATCTCGACGCTTGAGGATAAAGCCCTCGGATGTACCCAGAAATGTGGTAAATCCCTTGTGCGCGGTGTGATGACTTATGGCGAGCGGCTGCAGGTGAAAGGATTGAACCTCCTTTCCGCACCGGGTAACGACCTCGTCGCTTCCACAGCTCTCGCTTCTTGCGGATGCCATATGGTGCTCTTTACTACCGGCCGTGGTACGCCTTTCGGAACTTATGTACCGACGATGAAGATTTCTACCAATTCGAATTTGTATAAGAACAAACCCAACTGGATAGATTTCAATGCCGGTGTTATTGCTGAAGGCGAACCGATGGACGAAGTGGCAAAACGTTTTGCGGACTACGTCATTGAGGTCGCTAATGGAGCCAAGACCAACAACGAGAAGAATGGTTATCACGAGATAGCTATCTTCAAAAACGGTGTTACTCTCTAATTTATATTCGATCCTATACCCCCGTACATGCCCAATGTGCGGGGGCTATAGTGATGGACTATGCGAAGTATGTTTCCGCTCTTTGCCTCGAACGGAGCAGGCGGAGCTTCGTGGGAATAGTATGGAGCAGGCATTGATCGGAGATGTGTATGATTCCGTAGCGGCACGGAAAGCCATGCATCTGGTGCGAGGAGCGGCATTTCTTTTTTATGAGAAAGATCATCCTGTCCAACAAGCTATCCATAAGATGAAGTATGCCGATCAACCGATGATAGGTTATCAATTCGGGCGAATGGCAGCTCTGGAGATGCAGTATGCGGATTTCTTCGATGGAATCGATATAATTGTGCCTGTTCCGCTGCATCCAATACGACTGCGCGAAAGGGGGTATAACCAATCTGAATATATTTCCAGAGGAATCAGCGAGGTAACAGGAATACCGATAGATACAACTCATGTTACCAGGGAACGAAATACGCCTAAGCAGGCACTGCAACGCGGAGATGAACGCAAACAGAATGTAAATAACGCCTTTGCGGTGAATCATCCTGAGCAGTTTTATCATAAGCATATACTGGTGGTCGATGATTTGGTTACTACCGGTGAAACAATGCGGAGTTGCTTGAAAGCAATGAAGCGTTTTAGAGGAGCAAAATTTAGTGTCTTTGCCTTATGTAAGGCACGATAGAAAAAATATGGTTAATAAATTTGATTTTTTGATTATTGGTGGTGGTGTAGCCGGCATGAGTTTTGCGCTCAAAGTAGCGCAATCCGGTAAATATCGCATCGCATTGTGTTGTAAAACAACATTGGAGGAAGCGAATACCACTAAAGCTCAAGGTGGCATTGCCTCTGTCACGAATCTGTTGGTCGATGATTTCAATAAGCATATCCACGACACGATGGTCGCGGGGGATTGGTTGAGTGATCCGGCTGCTGTTGAACAGGTCGTACGTAATGCCCCCAGGGGGATAGAGGAGTTGGTTAATTGGGGTGTCAATTTCGATAAAAAAGATGATGGTTCGTTTGATCTCCATCGTGAAGGAGGACACTCGGAATTCCGTATTCTACACCATGCGGATGATACGGGTGCTGAGATTCAGCGCGGACTCATGGAAGCTGTGCGGCGAAACCCGTATATTGAAGTATTGGAAAACCATTTCGCAGTAGAGATTATTACCCAGCACCATTTGGGCGTACGCGTGACGCGTCGCACGCCGGATATAGAGTGTTACGGAGCATACATCCTTAATCCCGATACACAGAAGATAGATACATATCTCAGTCGAATCACGCTGATGGCAACGGGTGGTACTGGTGCAGTTTATGCAACTACGACGAACCCCGAGATAGCTACAGGTGATGGTATAGCGATGGTCTATCGTGCTAAAGGTGTAGTAAAAGATATGGAGTTTGTTCAATTCCATCCGACGAGTCTGTTTAATCCCAAAGAGACGCATCCGGCATACCTCATTACCGAAGCTATGCGTGGATACGGAGGCATCTTGCGTCTGCCCAACGGCGAGGAGTTTATGCAGAAATATGATCCGCGTCTTTCTCTCGCTCCGCGTGACATTGTAGCACGTGCGATTGATAACGAGATGAAAATTCATGCTATCGATCATGTGTGCCTTGATGTGACGCATAAGGATTCTGAAGAAACCAAGCATCATTTTCCGAATATTTATGCTAAGTGTCTCAGTATAGGCATTGATATCACTAAGGATTATATTCCTGTTGCGCCTTGCGCCCATTATATGTGTGGTGGTATCAAGGTGGATTTGGACGGGCAGAGTACTATTCATCGTCTCTATGCAGTTGGTGAGTGCTCATGTACGGGTCTGCATGGGGGAAACCGGTTGGCATCCAATTCTCTCATTGAGGCTGTTGTCTACGCAGATGCAGCAGCTAAACATAGCTTGTCAGTGATAGAAAACTACGATTTCAACGAACAAATTCCTGAATGGAATGACGAAGGAACATTGACGAATGAGGAGCGAGTTCTTATTGCGCAGGATGTGAAGGAAGTGGGGCAGATTATGTCCACTTATGTGGGAATTGTACGCTCCAATTTACGTCTGCGCCGTGCATGGGAACGTCTTGATTTGCTCTATGAAGAGACGGAAGACCTCTTCAAACGTGTTAAGGCTACCAAGGAAATATGCGAATTGCGTAATATGATCAACGTCGGCTATCTCATTACCCGTCAGGCTATTGAACGTAAAGAGAGTCGCGGTCTCCATTATTCGATTGATTATCCGAAAAAAGAATCTGACCATCCGCAGGAAGTATGGTAGCCCTTTCTTTACATAGTGTCGTTCCGGTACGGACCGAACCTTCTGAATGCGCCGAGCAGAGTACGCAGATGCTCTTCGGAGAATTATGCACCATCTTGGAACAAAAATCCCGATGGAATCGGATTAAATTGATGTCGGACGGACAAGAAGGATGGGTCGATGCGAAGATGACAACCCCCATGTCGGATGATGAGTATAAAACCTATTCAGAGGCGCTCACATCTTCGGCAAAGGTTATTTTCCCAATGACGTATGCCGTGAGTGAGAATAATGGACAAACTATCCCTTTGACGGCTGGTACGCAATTAGCTCAATATAAAGAAGGACGCTTTGAGGTGCTTGGAGTAGGATTTCGCATTGACCCGAGTATGGTGTGTGTGCAACCCTTGGAGATGAATCAGGAGAATCTGCTGCAAGTTGTTCGCTTCTTTTTGAATGTCCCTTACCTATGGGGAGGAAAGAATGCAATGGGGATGGACTGTTCCGGTTTTACACAGACAATCATGGGACTTTTTGGCAAGAACCTCTTGCGCAATGCGTCTGAGCAGGTTCAGCAGGGCGAAATGGTTGATTCGCTCAAAGAGGCAAAAGCCGGAGATCTCGTTTTCTTTGACCATGAGGATGGTAAAATCAGTCATGTCGGCATCGTTATTGATCCCGAACGAGTGATTCATTGTTCGGGTCGAGTGAAAGTGGAAAAGCTCGATGAAACCGGCATTTTCTCTGCTGAGCAAGGTGAATATTCGCATCATCTGGTAGTTATTCGTCGGTATTAGTATGCATTTTTTGGACGCACTAAATAAAATGCAGCGTGAAGCGGTTATGTACACCGAGGGTCCGTCCCTTATCGTTGCAGGCGCTGGGTCTGGTAAGACTCGAGTGCTGACGTATAGGATTGCGTATTTATTACAACAAGGAGTACCGGCGGGAAATATCTTAGCGCTTACCTTTACCAATAAGGCTGCGCGAGAGATGAAGGAGCGCATCCAGAAGTTGGTGGGTACGGATGCGCGGTACTTATGGATGGGTACCTTCCATAGTATCTGCGCAAAACTGCTGCGTAGGGATGCAGAACGCTTGGGGTACACCCGGGATTTTTCTATCTACGATACAACGGATAGCAAAGCGCTCCTAAAAGCGATTTGCAAGGAGCGCGGACTGGATGAGAAAATATACAAACCTACTGCCGTCTTAGGACGTATTTCCATGGCGAAGAATAATCTAATCAGTCCGGCGCAGTACGGGATGAATCGTGAGTTGTTGCAGGCTGACAGGGAAGCGAGGATGTATGAGATAACAGCGGTGTATGAGCTTTACCAAGCCCGTCTTCGAGCTGCTAATGCTATGGATTTCGATGACTTGCTGCTGAATACGCTCCGGCTGATGGACCAGCATGAAGATGTACGGGAGCAACTGCAACTCATGTTTCGGTACATATTGGTGGATGAGTATCAGGATACGAACTACGTCCAATATCTCTTAGTGAGCAGACTGGCAGAACCGCAACAAAACATATGCGTTGTGGGTGATGATGCCCAGAGTATCTATTCCTTTCGAGGCGCGGATATACGGAATATTTTGAATTTCCAACGCCAGTATCCAAATGCCAGATTATTCAAACTGGAGCAGAATTATCGTTCTACACAAAATATAGTGAATGCTGCTAACTCGCTCATTCATAAGAATATACATCAGATAGAAAAGACTGTTTTCTCTGAGAAGGAGCAAGGTCAACCTTTACGTTTGCAAGCTTATATGGACGATCGCGCCGAAGCACTCGGTGTTGCTACTATCATCAGCAAGGCGCGGGGACAGCACGGTTATGACGATATAGCTGTTCTCTATCGGACGAATGCGCAAAGTCGTGCGTTTGAGAACGAGTTGCGCAAGCTCAATATTCCTTATCGTATTTATGGCGGTACTTCTTTCTATCAGCGTAAGGAAATCAAGGACTGTTTATGCTATTTCCGTTTGGCGGTTAATCCGCGTGATAACGAGGCGCTGCTGCGTATAGTAGGTTTTCCCGGACGCGGTATTGGCGAGACGACCATGAAAAAGGTGGCGACCAACGCTATTGACAATGGTTGCGCTTATTTGGAAGTGATGCGTAATCCCGAGAATACGGGATTGGATGTAGCTACGGCTACCCAAAATAAACTTCGCAATTTTGCAGCATTGATAGATAGTTTGCGTCAATTAAGCGAGGAGACGGATGCTTACACGTTCGCGGAGCAGACTCTTCGAATTACCGGTGTCTTGACGGCATTAGCGGTGGACTTGTCGCCTGAAGGTATAGACCGTGCCCAGAACGTTCAGGAGTTACTCAATGCTATCCGTGAGTTTGTTGCGCAGCGCCAGGAAGAGGGGATTGATCATACGCCAATTACGGATTTCTTGAGCGAAGTGAGCCTGCAGACCGATCAGGATGATAATCTGGAGGATACGACGGAGCGTGTGACCCTCATGACCGTCCATGCTGCTAAAGGACTGGAGTTCCCAATCGTCTTCATTGCAGGCATGGAGGAGAACCTTTTTCCCTCGCAGTTCTGTATTAAACCCAACGAGATAGAGGAGGAACGCCGGCTGCTGTATGTTGCTATCACACGCGCAATGGAGAGGTGTTATCTTACTTATGCGCGTCAGCGTTTTAGGAACGGGCAGATGATGTTTAACTCTCCGAGCAGATTCTTAAAAGATATAGACCGAACCTATTTCGAGGCAAGGCAGGCTGCTCCGAGTGTTTCGGCAATGCCTGGTATCCCAAGTATTCCGAGGTTTCCAATCAATCCCAGTACTCCGAAGACCCCTGTCGCTGGTGCTACAACAGATATACCATCTGATTGGAAGACAGACGACCGCGTGATGCATCGCGTGTTTGGCCAGGGAACTGTGGTACGCGTCTATAGGGATGAGTTGACGGAGAATGACAAGATAGAAATTGCTTTTGACAAGCAGGGGACAAAGACGTTGTTGCTAACTCATGCTAAATTAGAGAGAATAGACTAATAAACCCGCCAAACCGGCAAAAAGAATGAGTAGAATAGGGTGGCTGAAAAATTCAGTCACTTTGTTTTTATAAAGTTGCGGCAGAATGGTGAAGATACATACAGAGGTAAAAATGATCCAACTGATCGGGTCAATGAATGTAGTCGGTTTGATAAGCATCAGTGCGGCAGAAGCAATGAGTCCGATTACTGTGAAACGTAACATCTTGAGAGTCTGCTCAAAATATGGGTTTCCTTGATATTTTGTCTGTAGCCGGAAATAGACCTTACAGATAGTCAGCATGATAATCAAACTCGGTAGCACGATAGCAAATGTACTGAGTACGCTGCCCCAAAAACCACCAACCGTATATCCCACATACGTAGCGCAGTTGATGCCGATTGGTCCCGGCGTCACTTGGCTCACCGCAACTATATCCACAAACTCCTGCTCGTTCATCCAGCCGTGTTTCTCTACTTCCATCTGTATTAGAGAAAGTATAGCCAATCCGCCGCCAAAACCGAACAAACCTATTTTGAAGAACGATATGAAGAGAGCCAAATAGAGCATAATGTGATGATGATTGTCGCCAGTATAACCCAAACGGGATTAATGTGTCCGAGCCAGATCAGCAGAGCTGCGGCTAAAGAAATCAATAGAAAAATGGCATTCTGCCCTTTCTCTTTTGTTTGTTTTCCTTTTTCCTTCATCGCGGACTTCGCCAGTTTGAAGAGCGGGGCGGCAATGAGGGCAACTACCGCAGGCCGGATACCTTTGAAAGCGGCTTCCACGGCAGGAATCTCTTTCCAGTCTTGAAAAATCATCGCGATAGTCAGTATAATGAGGAAAGAGGGAAGTACAGCCCCTAATACGGCACCGCAAACACCACGCCAACCGCCCACGCGCCATCCTATAAAAATAGCAGAGTTGACTGCAATCAATCCGGGCGCTGCCTGAGCAAGGGCGATCATATTCAAGTATTCGTCCTCATCTATCCATCCCTTGCGATCCACTACTTCGCGCTGGATAAGGGGTAACATCGCATAACCTCCACCAAGGGTGAAGGTTCCGATTTTCAAGTATGTCCAAAAAAGCTGAAAAAACATGTTCCATCGACCATTTATGGTCGATTATTTATCCGCCAGCTGCTGCTTGACGAACTTCGCGAGCATGTTGATCGCTGCATTGTTATGTCCGCCTTGCGGCACGATCACGTCTGCGAAACGCTTACAAGGCTCAATAAACTGCTCGTGCATCGGTTTGAGCACCCGTTGGTATCGCTCGATTACCTGCTCTGCGGTACGTCCGCGTTCCAACACGTCGCGTTTCATAACGCGAATGAGACGGTCGTCTGCATCGGCATCCACGAATATCTTCAGATCCATCTGCTTGCGCATGTTTGGTTCACGCAACGCCATAATCCCTTCTACTACAATCACCTCCCGAGGCTCGATATGAATAGTTTCCTCCGAGC
This sequence comes from uncultured Bacteroidales bacterium, assembly GCA_900319005.1. GTDB lineage: Bacteria > Bacteroidota > Bacteroidia > Bacteroidales > Paludibacteraceae > Colicola. The sequence goes on along the minus strand of ONMV01000003.1, from coordinate 14,054 downwards.
GTGTGCAGGTAATATAGGAGTAGATCGGCTGCTCGATGGACTTGCCCTCTTTGAGGGTAGCGATGTGCTTGGTTAATAATGCCCAATCAAATGCGTCAGGATGGTCAAAGTTGATGTTCTGGCGCTCCTCAACAGGCACATTGCTGCTGTCTTTGTAATACGAATCTTGAGGGATTACTACTACTTCGCCTTTCGGAAGGCGCTCTATGAGTTTCTTGACTACCGTTGTTTTGCCCGAGCCGGTACCGCCCGCAATGCCGATAATAAACATAAAGAGGTGTACGATTTACAATTGTACGAAATACGTTTTATTCGAGGTGCAAAGGTACGATTTTTTTTTAATATATGCAAATATATCGATTAAAATGTGATAAAATAAAAAATAATTGCAAAAAAACTTGCGTATTTCAATAATTTGTAGTGAGAGATGCTCGAGTGGTTGAAGAGGCACGCCTGGAAAGCGTGTAAACTCCAAAAGGGTTTCCGGGGTTCGAATCCCCGTCTCTCCGCAAAGATTTTGCATCGAGCCGGGTAAGTAAGTTTGCTTACAGACACGGATAGATGCAAAAGCTTTGAACAAGGTGCCAGCGGCAGCTTGTGGGGATTACGAAGAAGTAATCGTTCGAGCAGAGCGTTATAAGAAATCCCCGTGGAGACAAATATTAACCGAAATACAATAAACACAATAAATCAATTAACAAATTTTTATCTCATGAAAAAAGTATTTGCAACCCTTACAGTGCTGGCGATGCTGACATTTGGCAGCGCAGTAGTAATGGCACAAGAAGAAGCAGCTGCTGTTGAAGAGGCTGCTGTTGAACAAGTAGACGAGGCTGCTCCTGCAGCTGAGGAAGTAGCAGAGGCTCCGGCTGAGGAGGCAGGTGGCGTTGTAGCGCTTCACAAGACTCTCAAAACCAAGTTTATCGAAGGTGGTGCCGGCTTCATGGCGCTGACCCTCGTGACCCTCGTTTTCGGTCTGGCTCTCTGCATCGAGCGTATCATCTATCTCTCGCTCAGCAAAACCAACACCAAAGCCCTGCTCGCTAACGTAGAGGCTGCTTTGAAAGAAGGTGGCATTGAGAAAGCACTGGAGGTTTGCCGCAATACACGTGGCCCGGTTGCCTCGATCTTCTATCAGGGTCTGAGCCGTTATGACGAGGGTATTGACGTAGTAGAGAAGACCGTTGCTTCCTATGGTGGCGTTCAACTCGGTCTCTTGGAGAAGAACCTCTCCTGGATCACCCTCTTCATCGCTATCGCTCCGTCTCTCGGATTCTTGGGTACCATCATCGGTATGATCGAGGCCTTCGATAAGATTCAGCAGGTTGGTGATATCTCGGCTACTGTCGTTGCCGGTGGTATCAAGGTCGCTCTGTTGACTACCCTCCTCGGTTTGATTATTGCCGTTGTTCTTCAGTTGTTCTATAACTATATTCTCAGCCTCGTGGAGGGTCTGGTGAATGAAATGGAGGACAGCTCGATTAGCTTGCTCGATATCGTAGTAGAGTACGACGCTGCCCAGAAAAAATAATAATAAGGTACGCGCACACGCGTGAACTATTGACTTATAAATTCTGAGCAAATATGAAAGACTATAAATTATTACCGAAAATTACCCTTTGGAGCCTTCTGGCGCTGGGCATCGTGTTCATCGCGATGTTCTTCCTCGGCGGCTCGAACGGTAGTTTAGAGGTGGCCGGTGACTTCCTGGATATTCCTCGTTTCACCGATGCTTTCCTCGTATGGAACTACATCCTTCTGGGGCTCGTAGTTCTGATCACGCTCTGCGTGGTTATCGTAGATTTCATCAATAACTGGAAATATAACCGCCGCAAAGCCTATATGACGCTCGGTGTCGTATGCGGATTTGTTGTGCTTGCTTGCGCATGCTGGTTCCTCGGCAGCCCGGAGAAAATCAACATTATCGGCTATGAGGGTACCGATAACGAAGGCTTCTGGGCTCAGATGTCCGACGCCGTTATCTACGCCTGCTACATCCTCGTTATCGCTACCATCGGTACGATGATCTGGGGTTATGTCCACACTAAAAGACTGAAATAATTCACATTTATCATGGCAAAGAAAGTCCCACAGATCAACGCCAGCTCCATGGCGGATATTTCGTTCCTGTTGCTGATTTTCTTCCTGGTGACCACCTCTATGGATGTCAACCAGGGACTGGCTCGCCGTCTGCCTGCGCCTATTCCGCCCGACCAGAAAGTGGAGGATAAGGATATCAACAAGCGCAACCTCTTGGTAGTCAAGATTAACTCGGCTAACCAATTGATGGTACAAGGCCAGTTGATGGATGTGAAGCAACTCCGCGAAAAGGCCAAAGAGTTCATCAAGAACGAGAACGACAACGCTTTTCTGCCTAAACTCGTAGAGGAAGATTTCGGCGCTCCCTTCGGTGTCATCCGTTACACCAAGGACCACGTTATCTCCGTCCAAAACGATGTCGATACCCAGTATCAGGCGTATCTCGACGTTCAGAACGAACTCGTAGCGGCTTATAATGAATTGCGTGAAGAATGCGCGCAGAAGTATTTCCACAAAGCTTACGCTGAACTTGAAGAGGACCAGCAGAAACGGATCCAGAAGATCTATCCTCAGAAGATTTCAGAGGCTGAGCCTAAAAACTATGGTAACTGATTATGGCAAAGATACGTAGAAATGAAAAACGCGAGATGCCGGCGTTGAATACGTCGTCTCTCCCTGATATTATCTTCATGCTGCTCTTCTTCTTCATGTCCGTTACGTCTATGAAAGAGGTCAGCTACAAGGTGCAGTTCAAGAACCCGCAGGCAACGGAGCTCACCAAGCTGGAGAACAAATCCCTTGTGCGCTATATCTACGTCGGTACGCCGACCGCTGAGTTCCGCAAGCAGTACGGTGCTGAGACGCGTATCCAGCTCAACGACCAGTTTGCAGAGGTGAAGGAGATTGGCGAGTATATCATCAACGAGCGTTCCTCCATGAAAGAGTCCGACCAGGGTTTGATGACTGTCTCCATCAAGGCCGACAAGGAGACCAAGATGGGTGTTATTGCTGACATCAAACAGGAGCTCCGTCGCGCTTATGCATTGAAGATTAGTTACGCTGCTACGCAGCGCACAAGCTATTAATTTTGTGCATTAATGCACAATATAAAAATGGGGGTGTGTCAAAAATATGGCACACCCCCATTTTCTCTAAACACTAAACTCAAAACTCTCAACAATTCATTTACGGGTCATTTACGGGTCATTTACGTGACCATTACGGACGTCTTATAGCAGTTTCTTTCCTGTTATTTTCATTGCTCCTAATTGGAGGAATTTCCCGCTTTGTCCTTTGCCGTTCGAGTCGTACCATGGGAGAATACGGATATGTATCGTCTGTCCGGCGGGAACGAGGATGGGGTAGTTCAGCGAAACGGAAATCTCCTGGTTCTTTGGGAGTGCGGTGTTCTCATAGATGGTGGTTACATTGCGGAACTCATCGCCGAAACCATAGTTGATATGGATGTTCATTCCCGGTCCTCCGATCGCCTTGACGGGCAGATAAATGGACTCGATAACCAGGCCTTTCTTCTTCTCTGCTGTGATGGTGTATTCGATGTAGCGGTTTGCTACCTCATCTATCTCTCCTGCGGGCCAAACGCCTCCTAACGGCATATAACGGTTGCGGGAGAGTTGCATGTTGTGCATCTTGGCGTTCTTAATGGTCGTTTTATAGGGCATTCCTTGTGCGTTGAAGGCTTCTCTACGCCCTTTCTCTTCGATACTGCGGATGTAAGCCACGCTGACCTCTATAGGTGGTAAGGCTACCAAATGATGCAGTTCGGCTAACTCCGGACTGTTCTTAATGAGCAAATATGCCAGATGAGCGTTCAGCATGCCGCCTTCCTGACCGGTGTGCGTCTTGTCGCCGCAGTTGAAATAGCGTTTCATGCAGATCTCCTGACCTTCGCTCTCGTACATCTCTCTCGTCCGCTCGGTCATGTCCAGAAACGGTACTTGCATCTCTTCTGCCACTTCGCGCATACAACGGACATAATCTTTGTCTCCTTCATTCTTTAACTCGTTCATTCGCTCACTCGTTAAATTATGTCTTCCTTCCTCATTGATCTTGCCGTCCTTGAAGTACGCACGACAGATTGGGGACATCAGAATCGGTTTGACGCCCATTTCGCGTGCTTCGTTAATGAACTTACGCAGGTATTGTTTATAGGTTGTGTTGGGCTCGGTACCGCGCATGTCGGTGAGCGTATCTTTGCCCTCTGCGCGCAGTTTGGCGTTCTGCACGTACACATCTTCTCCTTTGCATTTCTCGTCATTATGCGCGAATTGGATGATGAGGTAATCTCCAGCTTTCATCTGTCTTTTTACGGACGGCCACAGGTTCTCCGTTTCATAGAATGTGCGGGTGGATGCTCCGGACTTTCCGCGGTTATTGACTTCGATCGAATCCTGATTAAAGAAGACTTGCAAGTACATTCCCCATCCGCGTTTGGGGGTAGCGGCTGGTTTGTAATCGGACATCGTACTATCGCCGATGGTGTGTACCCGCCGCGGAGCGGCAGACAAGGTACAAAGGTACAAAGTACAAAGTACAAAGGTAATAATCTTTCTCATGGTTAATATGTTTTAGTGTTGTTAATCTCTTTCAGGCTTCTAAAAGATTCTGTAGTTCCTGTACGAAATGGCGCACATCTTCGTGATACCGGCTCAGTTCGTTCCAAGCGCGGCGGAATTGGTCGCGGTTGTTCTTTGTGATATAGTCCTTGGTCAGCTCTTCGGTCATCCATCGAGTGATGTCTGTCATGGAGACTCCGCGGCGCACATACCCCATCTGCCTGAGGGCATAGATGGCGGCGGAGAGGCACTTGAAATAGTCCCACTCTTTCTCTTGTATCCGCAGGTATTGGGTCAGTTGGCGCTGCCGCTCTTCGCTCGTTTCTTCGGTCCAGAAGCGTACAGGCCGTTGCGGTCGGAGATGCTTGGTGACGAACCGCTCCCAGTCGCACATCCATTGTGCAAAGAGCCGCTGCGAGTCTTCGCTCAGCGCCTTCACGTCGTCCATGACGTATCGCCAGTCGGTCTCTTGCTCCACTATATAGTTGCGGTGCTTGGGGGCACGGGGTTGCGAACCCGGTATCTCGCGTAGTTGTGCCTGATAGGTTGTCCAGACCCACTTCAGGTATCGGTACATGATATCTTCCGTCGCTTCGCCTTCGAACACCAAGGTCGGTTGCTCCTGTTCGTTATTCTTGTCCGTCTCGTCTGCCAAGGCGGTGACTAACGCCGGGTCGGTCCAGTCCGTTTGCAGAAACCGTTGGCGGCGGGTCTCCACTTGCGCTGCGTTCAGCAGCCAAGCCGCAAAAGGTGTCTCCCACGGACAGCACTCCCAGATATGTTCGCCGAAAGCCTCGGTACTCAGATACCGCATATAGCGGACGGTCAGCTGCATCGCCAGATCAAGAAGCAGGCTGTTCGGACAGATGTCCTCCAACCCCGTATCTCCGGTAGCGATGACTATGTACGCCTCGCTCAGCAGGTGCAGTTCTACCGGCAGCATTCCCCAGCCCTCGCGCCGCACCTCGCGTTCGTAACGCGCTATCCACTGCCGCTGCTCCGCTTCGCTGTCGATGGCGATGCTGCGGCGGTTGCCCTCCTCCGTATCCACTAACAATGCAGACAGCAGCGCCGCGCCCAACACGCCGCCGATCTCGATGTCCTTGCTGCGAACCATTAGCCGGTGGGACGCATACGCCATATCTTCGCTAAAACGGTAGTCTTCTAATAGCATATTCGCTGCAAAGGTACTAAAAATTTTTCAATACTGCAAGAAATTGCATATTTTTTAGCTCCAAACTGCATGAAAATGTATGGTTCTGGCAGACCGTCGGTAAGTATAAAAGGAAAACCACAGGGCAATTCCTTAGGTTTTTACAGCGTTTATTAACGCCTGTCAGTATATGTTGCGTTGTTTTATTTTAACCTCATTTGCAATATCTTCAATCATTTGTGTTGAAATGTGGTTGGAGAATTGTTCTGTCCATATGAAAATTTGATCTCCCTTCGTGTACACATCGTATCTATGTTTCTTTGTAAAGTCGGAGGGTTTGAAGCCATATAAAGGTTCAAAAAGCTTAGTAGGATAAGGGCGACCTGCAAAAATGATAATAGGAAACGATTTAAAGAATGGTTCGTTCAATAAAGGGAATCTTTCTCCTATTGAGTTCTCAATATTTTTGTCGTCATCTTTTGTATTGTCATTATTATTTGGTCGTGTGAGTTCATTTAGCTCTGAGATGAAAGCATACCTGAAAAAATCAATTGGCGATTTATTACCATTATTATATCCAATTATTTGTTGTATAAGCTTTTGATAATTTAGCCACGTCACCGAAACTCCATAATTTGAAGTGGCAAGTACTATATTTCCATTTTCATCTTTTTTTCCGCCTGCTTTCTTATTGTATTTCAAATAATGTGGATAGATAGGATTAAAATTCTCCCACGCTTTAGTGGTCACTCCATCAGACGGATAAAGCACCTCTGACTCAACAACAATATAGTCTTTAGCTTCTAAATTCTTTCTCCATTGCTCAAAATTCATTTGGCAATAGTGAAGATGCTCTCCGGAACCAAGTTTCCAAGTAATTTCTTTTCCCAATATCAAGATTTTGGCAGATGGATTACCATAACCGATAAAAGTTTGTCGTCGCTTGTACTCTTCGTTCTGGAATAAATCCCTAAATGACTGTGGAAACTCTGCAGGTAATGAAATAGGATCCGGTTCGTACATTTGTTTTTTCATAATCATATGGTATTAAGATTTCTGCTTGCAAAATTACAATAAAAATTTGAATTATGCAAATTTATGCTTCAAAATCTTCCATGTAAAAATGCAATTTTTCTCTTGGTCTCCTGTTTAATTTGTATTGTATTTTCCTAACTCTCTCGTCACTAAACCGTGCAAAATTGGCTTCTTTGGGGATGTATTTCCGAATCAGTTTGTTGGTGTTCTCGATACATCCTTTCTGCCAGGAGGAGTAAGCGTCCGTAAATAAACGGTTACATCTTCTTTCCCTTTCATATGCAAGCGCTTCGTAATCATCTCATGTGCGGCAAACTCAGGTCCGTTATTCGTATAATAGTCTAATCGTCTGCCTGTAGGGCATCAGCAGCCGTATAACGGTTTGGGCGACAGGCACCGATTTGCGTCCATGAGGCAGTTTCTCCATCAGCAGCATGTTCGTACTGCGTTCCACCAAAGTGAGGATGCAGTGCTTGTAACTGTCCACGATCAGATCCATTTCCCAATCACCGAACCGTTTAAATAAATTTCGTACATTTGCTCCGAATTTAGTTGTTTTGACATAGGCAATGCAAAATTACTTATTTTCCGTGGACTGTGCAAATCACAGCCCACGTTTTTTATTTTACATTGCTATTTTATCTACTTTTCTAACTACTCAACGTTGCACTTCCAACTTGAACTTATGGATTTATGCCGGAATAGGCAGTTTTAGGGATAAAAAAGCCGACGCTTCTTGCGCCGGCTCACAAATAAAAAGTGGTTTGCAGATAAATAGGAATTGTGGGTTTACTGTGGCATATAGAATGAATCAATCATAGTACGGAATGCTTTCTCGAAACCCTTCTTGCCGCCAGGAGTGGAAAACTCGACACAGTATGGGATATTATCTTTCTCAAACAGATAGAATTTATATTGCGTTGCTCCCATACCCATCTTTACTAAACCGGTTAAGCAATGTGCTGGGATCATACCCAAATACTCATCCTCTTCCGAGAATTCGATCTTGTAGAATACCATCGTATTGCGAGTCTGGTCTGCCATCGCTTTGTCCAATTTATTTTTAATAAACTCAACTTTTTCTTCCATAGAGACCAACTCTGGATGCCAATTTCCCTCAATTGTCATGACGGTAAACATGCCTTTGGTGGCTCTTACTATGTTCTCGATTTTTAAAGGTGATGGTTTGAATTTACCAAGTTCGAAACAGAATCCCATGTCGCAGTACTCTTCTGCGTTGGTGAACATGAAAGCGCTCAATAGAGCGAGCAGTAAAAATGACTTTTTCATAACAATATATATTTTAAAAGGTTAATGTGGTTATTTCAATGTTTCAATAAAATTATACGCGCGAGCGTAATAGTCCAGCAGTTCGTTGTAGATGCGAGCCTGGTTGCTGTCGTTGATGGCATCGCGGTTGGTGTCTTTGTGCAGGTACTGACCTTTGTACGTCTCTGCCCATTGATAGTCGATCGGAGTTGTAAGGACTATCTCTTTTTTCACCGTGTCATAAACATACAGTTTGCATTTGAGATTTACTGACAATTGGCAGTAATCTTTGTTACCACAAACGATCATGGGCACATAAACCATCGGTAAGGTAAAGACCGTAAAACCCGCCATAAACCATCCCCATGTGGTCAAACTGGGATTGTCATTAATGCCGTCGTTGTAAGTGGAGGAGATTTTCTCGATGTCCACAAATGACACATACCTCATGGAGGATTTATAGACCTCTAATTCTTGGAAAGAATAGACACCCATGTAGAAATCCTGTCGGTTAACTGCGATGTGCGCGCGCTCCAACTGCATACCGAAATTCTCCAGCGTCTTGTTCTTCGGCGGCAAGTTCTTGAAGCCGATAAACTCCATCCGCTCTTGCCCGAAAAGCTGTTGCTTGGGTTGAGTCAACGGAACATTAAGTGCCGTTTTGCAGCTTGAGAACGTAAGCCCCAAGACAACAATCAAAGTGAGGAACTTGTAGTTTTTCATACATTTTTAGGCTGTTATAGCATCGCCTCTTCGTTTTAAGTAAATCGCCTACTCTGTAGCGGATTTTCGGCTTTCTCCGTTCTGCTTATATACATAAATAAAAAAGCGGGACTGCATTATTGCTGTTCCGCTTGTTGAGGCTCTCGCATTGCCTTTAAACCCAAACAGCAACACGTAGCCCACGCCGTATGTAAAAAATATACTCGCCATGCGTGTATATTGATAATTACATACCCACGGGCATCTTGTGCTGCAATGTCTTGGGCCTAAGTAGTGAATTTGCGAGATTCCAACAAGCCAAAACAAAGCGCTTAAGACGCCTTTTTCAATATGTCCTGTATCTCACCCGCCCGAAAGACATATCCCCTCTGCGTGGGCTCGATACGGCAAAACTTTCGTTTTGCGCTGCAAAGGTACATATAATTTTTGATATATGCAAGATTTGGGTGCTTTTTTTCGGCATAATCAGGCATAAATAAGCCACTTTAGGCCGAATATAGGTAGGGATAGGCAGATTTAGGCGAGAGAGGACAAAGAAAACGCCGACTGGCAGTCGGTACCATACAAAGAATCTTTTCCGCGGAATACCGCGGAGAACAGAACGAAGAAAAAGCGGCGTTTGGCAAACGCCTGTAACTGCCGAGAATATACGGCGGGATACTATCCCGCGTAAAAGAAGAAAGAAACGCCGACTACCAGTCGGCACAATACAAAGAATACAAAGAATACAAAGAATACAACGGCGGCAAGAATGCCGCCGAAGGGGACAAAGACAAAAGACAAAAACGCGGCACTAAAGTACCGCGAACGGAACGAAGAAAAAGCAATGAAAAAAGGACGAAGAAAAAAGCGACAGGATTTTTAGTGCTTTTTTTCTTCCCTTGTTTTACAAGGGGTGAGAGGGGGAAGATCTGTCGCTACTTGGTGAGAGGGTCGAGAGGGGAGAAAGGCGCATTTACCTGCGGTGCTATGCCTAAAACGCCTAATAATAGAGAGGGTCTTTAAGGACTTTAATGTTTAACCATTTTAACACCTTACTAATTATGATTGACAATCTATCTATTCCGGCGAAGGAGGAGCAGGATCTTCACATCGCCAAACACATCGAGCCGGAGGCACTGCCGGCAATCATCCAACCGGTAATGGCACTCGCACAGACGGATGCGGAGAAAGACATGCTGCTGCTCGCGCTGCTGACTGCGGCGGGGAGCTGTATGCCTAATCTCTATTTCCGCTACGGACTGACGGGGAAGAAGTATTTTCCGAACTTGCAATGCTTTATTGTGGGTTCTGCGGCTTGCGGAAAGGGTATCGCCAATCTCGCATTGGAGTTAGTGAGCAAAGTGCATGAGGCGCAACCGCTGGTTATCGCCGGCGACTCGTCCTATCCGGGTTTCTACCGCCAACTGGAGAAACAGAACGGACGCGGTTATATCCATGAGAGCGAAGGTTCGGTTATCACCGATGTATGGCGTTCGTCGGTAGCGAACTATAATACTGCGCTGCGTAAGGCGGCGGAACACGAACCTATCACCCGCAACCGTGCGAACAACTCTTCCGTCATTGCTTGTCCGCAGCTGTCCGTGCTGCTCACGGGTACGTTCAGCCAGTACAAAGCGTTGGTACCGAGTATCGAGAACGGTTATTTCTCGCGGTTGCTGACTTTGATTGTGAATGACCAACAGGCTTTTAACCATCAGTATGTGGAGCCGGGACGCGGGAGTAACGGCGTGATGCGCGTGGCTGCGGAGCAGTTGTACGGGCTGTACGAGCAGCTCTATTTCAGCAAGCCCGTGGAGTTCAGGCTGAGCGACGAGCAACGGGCGCGTCTGGGACAGCACTTGGAGAACGCGTATCCGATGCTGATGCAGCTGTTGGGCTCTAATTTCCACTCCGTGGTACTGCGTATGGCGGTTCAGATCGAGCGGATGGCGATGGTACTTAGCGCACTGAGAATACAGAGTACAGACCGTTTCACTGACAGAATACAGACCGGATTACATTGTTCGGATGAGGATTACCGGATAGCGGAGATGATCGGGAACAAGCTGATGCTGCATATGGCGGCGGCGTACAAGATGATCAAGGGTGTGGAGGAAGAGTCGGTGCCGCAGGTGCAGGTGTTGGACCAGAGACAGGTGTTGCTGAGTCTGCTTCCGGCGGAGTATACTGTTCAAAACTTAGTCACAGAAGCGAAGAGCCAAGGCTTGTCTTATCGCACCGCTACCCGGTGGAATGAAGAATGGCAAGGGAAGGGGCTTGTACAAAAGGTTCGTCATGGCGTGTATAGGAAACAGTTGGCTTCCGCATAGGTAATACCATCGGCAATGGATAACAGATGACTAAGAATATCCAAGAATCTATAACGATTTATCCGCCAAACTTGGCGGATGCAATAAAAAAATGACATGACCGTATTGACCGTATTGACCGTTTGGAGGTGAAACGGTCAAAAAGGTCAAAACGGTCATAACAAAAATTTAACATCCAAAATAAAAAATAGTATAATGGCACATTACAAACCTACAGCCGGTTTTGAGTTTTTCACCGGCGCATTGAGCAAGAAGAAAAAACAAGCTCACCGTTTAGTCACCCGAATCAAGTCAGTCAAAGACCCGATTACAGGCGATGTGGTGGGTTATGGAGCGAAGGAGATCTACGCGCAGGATCCGCGTGATTATAAGGAGCACCCGCTAACGCAGAGCGAGCAGCACCAGCGCACCAAATGGCGCGAAGCCTGCCGTGCTGCGAGCGCCATTCTCCGCGACAAGAGTCATCCGCGGTACATGGAACTGTATGAGAGATGGCGTGCGCAGCTGACGGACAAAGAACCGATGCAGTTCCCTAATTTCGTGCGGTCGGTATTGGTGAAAGAGTTATAAGAGTTGGCGCATTATAGCAATACGCGGTTGAACTCTTTAGGAACAGGGGACTCAAAGCGCACTTTCTTCTCCGTCACGGGATGGATGAACTCCAGCACTTTGGCATGCAGGCAAAGGCGGTCAATAGGGCTGGATTCATTGCCGTGTCCGTACTTACGGTCTCCCACAACAGGGCAACCTTTGGAAGCGAGGTGTACACGGATCTGGTTGGTTCTTCCGGTCTCCAAATGGAGTTCTACGAGGGAATAAATTGATGTACAAAGGGACGATGTACGATGTACGAAGGATTCTTGCTCTGATGCCTGATGGCTGACGCGAAGCGTTTTATAGTTAGTGATGGCGATGTCGCCACCGTCATCGACGGGAGAGGAATAGACTACGGCGTTTCGCTTATCCTCAGTCAGCCATGTGGTTATTTTCCCTTCGCGGGGTTCGAGTACGCCTTCGGCAAGCGCTATATATGTGCGGTCTGTGACGAGCTGACGCCAGTATTCGCGCATATAATGTTGCAGCTCCTCGGAGCGTGCGAAGACGAGAAGACCGGATGTCTCTCGGTCCAGACGATGGACGACGTATATGTTCGCACGCGCGTTCTGTTTCTTTACATACGCGCGAAGGATAGACATGACGGTCGTCTCTTTGCTCCCCGGAGTAGTAGCGACTGTCAGCAGCCCAGGTTGCTTATTGACCACAATGAGGTCGTCGTCCTCATAAACGATCTTGAGTTTGGGGTGAGTGAGCTGGCTGTTACCCCGTCCGGAAGAGACGGTAACAACATCCCCGGGTTTGAGGGCAAAATCATGCCGAGTCTGAACGGCGTTTCCTACTTTGACGCGTCGTTGACCCAGTAATTGTTTTACGGACGAGCGAGCCATGCCGCCCATCTTAGCGATCAGAAAGTCCATGAGCGCCATCGGCTCTGTGACTTTTAATACGGTATCTGCTTTGCGTTTGAGCATCAATGAATAATGATTAATGAATAATGAATATCTTTTATTTGCGGATTGCGATTTTCTTGAGCCATCCCATGTTCTCGGGTTTTGTGGCTTTGATCCACGCAATACCTGCCATGGAGTTGATGACCATGAAGAAGGTAAAGAGCACGATGGAGAAAGCATTGCCAAGGAAGATAAACAAGCCTATTCCCGCGATGCTGTAGATGAACCAATAAATCCACGAGTCTGTCTTACGATAGATGAGCCAGTAATTGGCGAGGAAGGAGGACGAGATGAGAAGTCCGTTGAGGAGTAACCCCACCCAGACCCTCCCCTCAAGGGAGGGAGTTAAGGAACCATGATTGACATAGTTCATAATTATAAGATCTCCTGCCGTGATGAAAAAGAGCAGCGCTACGGACAAGAAAAGACGAGGGGTATCAAGAAATTTCGGTTCGAAACTGGCACCTCCATCATCTTTATTTCGGCTCCATTTATAGATGGACATCAGCTGGAACGGGATGAAAACGAAGAAATATAGGAAGGCGCTGTCGTATTGGTTTTGCAGCAGAAACTGAATACCTAACAAGACCGACATAAACACCCCGGCAAAAAATCCGGTGTAGTTATGCGGGTCGCGAACAGTGAGAATATATGCGACGCCGATGATCGAAGCCGGAATACCGACTACCCAAGCTGGATCGTGCCAACGAAGAAGTAAACCCCTCCCGGCCTCCCCACAAGGGAGGAGATAGGTCTCAACGAGCCAAAGGAGACCGAGAAGGGCTCCGAAAAGGAGGATGGAGATTATGAAATTGCGGCCTAAAGCGCGCCAGAGATGTGTGTTATTCATAGTGATTATTAGTTTGTTTTGTTTATAGTTGGTTAGTTGGCTAGCAGACTAGTTTTGTTATAAAAAACAATACGGGCGAGCAAAACTGCCCGCCCGTATCTTTCACAAGTATTACTTGCGGTTGCGGTTGCCGTAGCGAGACATAAATTTGTCCACGCGACCTGCGGTGTCCACCAGTTTCGATTTACCGGTGTAGAACGGGTGACTCGTGTTCGAGATCTCAAGCTTGATCAGCGGATACTGTACGCCGTCGATTTCGATAGTGTCCTTGGTAGCTGCTGTAGAGCGGCTGAAGAACTGAGTACCGTCAGACATATCTTTGAAAACTACTACGCGGTAGTTATCAGGATGAATTCCAGCTTTCATAACAATTAAAAATTAAAAATTAAAAATTACGAATTAGTTTACTCAGCTACTACGTTCAGCTTGATGTCAGCTTTTACCTCACGATGGAGACGAGCTTGTGCCGTGTACTCACCTACTTGCTTAATCGGCTCAGCGATGGTGATCACTTTCTTGTCGATCAGGATCTCCTGTGCTTTGAGAGCGTCAGAGATGTTCTGGGTGGTAACGGTACCGAAGATCTTA